>NZ_CP062501.1:0-672989 GCF_014879975.1 Vibrio bathopelagicus
CGAATCATCACAGGCACACCACCTTCATGCTTGTCTTGCAGCTCAGCGATGAACTTATAAGAGTGAGCAGGCACCACGCGGTCATCGTGATCTGCCGTCGTGACCAGAGTTGCTGGGTAATCAACGCCACGCACCACATTGTGAACTGGCGAATAACCAAGCAGGTATTCGAACATCTCTTTGTTTTGCGCAGATGTTCCGTAATCGTACGCCCAACCCTCACCAGACGTGAAGGTATGGTAACGCAGCATGTCTAGCACCCCAACAGCAGGCAAGGCCACTTGGAATAGCTCTGGCCTTTGAGTCATACAGGCACCCACCAGCAGACCACCATTAGAGCCACCACGAATCGCTAACTTGTCGCTGCTGGTGTAGTTTTCTGCGATTAAGAACTCTGCAGCGGCGACGAAATCATCAAAAACATTCTGTTTCTGCTGCTGAGTACCCGCTTTGTGCCACTCCTTACCATACTCACCCCCGCCTCTCAGGTTGGGAACTGCATACACACCGCCAAGCTCCAACCAACTGCCCACAGTCCCCGAGAAAGAAGGCGTTAGGCTAACGTTAAAGCCACCATAGGCGTACAACATGGTTGGATTATTGCCGTCTAACACTAATCCCTTCTTGTAAGAGATAAGCATCGGAACCTTGGTGCCATCCTTCGAGGTATAGAAGACTTGTTTAGACTCAAATTGATCCGACTCAAACGGAGACTCAGAGCGTTGGTAGATTTCAGAGCTTCCAGATTCAACATCAAAAGAGAAAATCGTTGGCGGCGTTACATAGTTGGTAAAGGTGTAATGAAGCTGGGTTTGCTCTTTTTTACCACCCAAGCCACTGACCGTTCCCAGCCCAGGCATGTGAAGTTCTCGAACTAGGTTACCTTGGTAATCAAGCTGATCAATTTTAGACACCACATCCACCATGTAGTGCGCAAACAAGTAACCACCACCAGTACTGATGTCTAACGGCTGTGGCTTTTCTGAGATGATATCTCGCCACTGTTTAGTGCGTGTATCAAAGCTCACGACCTTGCCGTTCGGCGCATCAAGGTTGGTATATAAGATGAAGACTTCATCTTGGTTATCGATGAGGTAAGTATCGCTATCTACATGATCAATCAGTGTGTTCAGTGAATGTTCCTGTGAGCTTAAATCGATATAGAACAGTCGGTTACCCGATGTCGATTCTTTCCCAAGAATAATCAAGTATCGATCGTCTTCAGTGGTGTAGCCGGACACGTAACGGTGTTGCTCGGCATTGACTTCACCGAAAATCACCTTGTCACTCACTTGCTCTGTACCCAGTTCATGGAAGTACAACTTGTGTTGCTCAGTACGAGCAGAGAGCTCACTGCCGTCTGGCTTGTCGTAACTTGAGTAATAAAAGCCACGATTACCTAACCAAGAAATGCCGGTAAACTTAGCGTCGGTGATTTCGGCTTCAAGCTGCTGTTTAGTCTCGGTATCAATCACGAAGATCTTGCGCCAGTCACTGCCGCCCTCAGAAATACTGTAGGCCACCAAGCTGTAGTCTTTCGAAAACGACACAGACCCGAGTGATGTCGTGCCATCTTCCGAGAAGGTATTTGGATCTAAGAAGACTTCAACTTGCTCACCCTCTTTCTGACGATAGAGAATACTGTGGTTCTGCAGGCCATCATTCTTATAGAAGTAGGTGTAATCACCTCGCACAAATGGCTGTGAGCTCTTTTTGTAGTCTTGCGCTTTAGCCAGTCTTTCTCGCAGTTCTGTGCGATATGGGATCTGAGCAAGGTAATCGAATGTGACTTCATTTTGACTCGCCACCCACTGCGCTGTTTCATCACTTCGATCATCTTCTAACCAGCGATAAGGGTCTTCGATTATTTGGCCAAAATAGTCATCGCTGACGATCTGTTTGTTGGTGATTGGATATTGATACTCTTTTAAATAGCTCATCGTGATCCTTATTAAAAATAGTGTGAAATCGTCAGGTAACGCGTTCTGATGTGTTCAATCAATAACTTTATCTTGTTTGGCGGCTGGCGAGTAAAGGGGTAGACAGCATAAATACCAAGCTTTTTACCGACTAAGTCAGGGAAGATGTCCACCAGCTGGCCATTGCGAATATCGTGGTAAACAAGACAACGTGGTACGTACGCAACACCATGCCCGCCCAAAGCAGCTTTGCGCAATGCCGTGGCGTTATCGGTAGAAAAAGAGCCCGAAACACGCACGATGTACTTATCGTTGTCGGTACAACCATCTTTACTATGCAGAAATTGCCACTCGCTGGCACCCGTAGTTTGATAGGCGTATTGCAAGCAGTTGTGCTTCACTAAATCTTTAGGCAGCATCGGCTTACCATTTTTGGCGATATAAGACGGCGAGGCACACACCACCCATTGCGAATCCAATATATGACGAGCAATAAGGCTTGAGTCTTCTAAGTAACCGGTACGAATCACCAAGTCCAAACCATCTTCAACCAAATCAACAAATCGATTGTTAAGAGACATATCGACCGTTAAACCTGGGTGCATATTACAAAACTCGGCAACAGCGTCTGCGAGAATCAGATCTCCGGAGATAGTCGGCACTGACATTTTGATATGACCACTGACATTTTCACCAAAGCCTGAAACTGCGTCCATAGCCTCTTGAGCCGCCTGCTTCACATTTTTGGCTCCGTGTAACATTGCCTTGCCCGCCTCGGTAAGGGTCAATTTACGCGTCGTTCGATATAATAGCTGCACGCCAATCTCTTCTTCCAAACGCGCAATCCTCTTACTAACTACTGAATTTGTAAGGTTATTTTGTTCTGCCACCTTACTAAAACTACCCAGCTCTACTACCTGTGAAAACAGGATCAAATCGTCTGCTCGCATTTGATTATGCCAATTTTGGAATTAATTATTTTCATTATTTCCCTATATCAATAAAAAATAAAGGGGTAAATTCACGCCAAATTAACAAAACAATTACAAAAACAGCTTTTGCAATCACATCGGTTACAAATAAAGCGACTCTAATTACAACAATTGAATCCATGAGATTCAGATTACACCTACAAAACTAATGACGTGTTATTCACTTCAAACATGAACGTTTGAAAACAAGTACGAGGAAGTACCCATGAGTGAAACTCTACTAGCTTTATTGGCCTTTTCGCCAATAGTTGTTGCAGCGATTCTGCTGGTTGGCCTTAACTGGCCTGCAAAAAAAGCGATGCCAGTGGCATTTGCATTAACCGTTGCTATCGCCCTATTCGCATGGGATATGTCTAGCACTCGCGTGCTGGCTTCCGTATTCCAAGGCTTCGGCATTACAGTGTCGGTTCTCTGGATTGTGTTTGGCGCCATCTTTTTATTAAACACTTTGAAACACACCGGAGCTATCACCACCATCCGCAACGGATTTACTGACATATCAGCAGACCGTCGTGTGCAAGCAATCATCATCGCTTGGTGTTTTGGTTCATTTATTGAAGGTGCATCCGGCTTCGGTACACCCGCTGCAATCGCCGCTCCTTTACTGGTTGCAATCGGCTTCCCTGCTATGGCAGCAGTGTTAATGGGCATGATGATTCAATCAACGCCGGTATCATTCGGCGCAGTTGGCACACCAATTATCGTTGGTGTGAACAAAGGTTTGGACACACACAAGATCGGTGAAAGCCTTGTCGCACACGGTTCAACTTGGGACGCTTACCTACAACAAATTACTTCTAGCGTTGCGCTAATTCATGCCAGTGTCGGTGTGATGATGCCGGTTCTGATGGCAATGATGTTGACTCGTTTCTTTGGTAAGAACAAAAGCTGGACTGAAGGTTTAGATATCCTACCTTTCGCTCTATTCGCAGGTGCAGCTTTCACCATCCCTTACGCACTAACCGGTGTATTCCTAGGCCCTGAGTTTCCATCACTGATCGGTGGTTTAGTTGGCCTTGCAGTTGTCGTAACAGCAGCGAAACGTGGCTTCCTAGTTCCAAAATCAAAATGGGACTTTGAATCTGAAGAGAAGTGGCCTGCAGAATGGCTAGGTTCTTTGAAAATCGACCTTGATGACAACAATTCAAACGGTAAGCAAAGCCACAAAAAGATGAGCATGGCGATGGCATGGGCACCTTATGTGCTGCTAGCTGTGACTCTGGTTGCGAGCCGTGTGAGCCCTGAGTTCAAAGGCCTGCTTAAGAGCGTTAGCTTATCGTTCAGCAACATCCTTGGTGAGACAGGCGTAAGCACTGCGATTCAACCTTTGTATCTACCTGGCGGCATCTTGGTCTTCGTCGCGCTGGTTGCGGTTCTAATGCAATCTCGCAGCGCTGCTCCACTGGCTAAAGCTTTTGGTGAATCGAGTAAGACACTGATTGGTGCTGGCTTTGTGTTGGTGTTCACCATCCCGATGGTACGTATCTTCATTAACTCTGGTGTGAACGCCGCTGATTTAGCAAGTATGCCAGTAACCACCGCAAACTTTGCAGCTGACCTAGTGGGCAGCGCTTTCCCAGCGTTGAGCGCAACGGTTGGTGCATTAGGTGCCTTCATTGCAGGTTCGAACACAGTATCAAATATGATGTTCAGCCAATTCCAATTCGAAGTTGCACAAACTCTGACTATCTCTAGTGCGGTAGTTGTTGCTCTACAAGCGGTTGGCGCAGCTGCCGGTAACATGATTGCGATTCACAACGTGGTAGCCGCATCAGCAACCGTAGGCTTACTAGGACGCGAAGGTGCAACCTTACGTAAAACGATTATCCCAACGTTCTACTACTTGGTAATGACCGGAATCATCGGCCTAGTGGTTATCTACGGCTTCAAAATGACAGACGCACTGATGTAATGACATAAGCGCGACAAAAGCACTTGGCGTTAATACCCAATTCCCCGACTGCAACACCGTCTAATAAGACAGTTGATGAGTTTCGGAATGGATACTAAAACACATCAACACCCTCGGGTATTAACGCCATTTTATTGATTCTCTGTTTCACCGTTTAGTTACTTCACTGCTTATTTGTTTCATAGATTATTTGCTTCATAGATTAGTTGCTCCACCGATTAATTACCTAACTGGTTAATTACTTCGCTGATTAATAGCTTCACCGTTTAAGAAAGAACAAACACTTACTTTTCAAGAATTAAAGCAGCCCAAGCCAAGCTCTCATAGAAGAGCAACATCCCAAGAATTTAGGACTGAAATTATGATCATATCCGCATCGACTGATTACCGCGCCGCAGCAAAAGCGAAATTACCACCGTTTCTTTTTCACTACATTGACGGCGGTTCTTATGGAGAACATACCCTACGCCGCAACACCGCCGATCTTGCAGAGATCGCGCTCAAGCAGCGTGTCCTCAATGACATGTCGGACCTAAATTTAGAAACCGAGTTGTTCGGCGAAAAGCTGGCGATGCCGATTGCATTGGCTCCGGTTGGTTTAACGGGTATGTACGCACGACGTGGCGAAGTACAAGCCGCAAAAGCAGCGGACAACAAAGGCATTCCTTTTACGATGTCGACTGTATCGGTATGCCCGATTGAAGAAGTCGCACCTAAAATTGAACGCCCAATGTGGTTCCAACTTTACGTATTAAAAGATCGTGGCTTCATGAAGAACGTGCTTGAGCGAGCAAAAGCCGCAGGTGTGACAACACTGGTCTTCACCGTTGATATGCCAGTACCCGGAGCACGTTACCGTGATATGCATTCCGGAATGAGTGGTCCAAACGCAGCAATGCGTCGTGTATTCCAATCGATGCGTCATCCTAGTTGGGCGGTTGATGTTGGCCTACTGGGCAAGCCACACGATCTTGGCAATATCTCTACTTACCGAGGTTCTCCAACCAAACTGGAAGACTACATCGGTTGGTTGGGAGACAATTTCGACCCGTCGATTTCATGGAAAGACCTAGAGTGGATCCGTGATTTCTGGGATGGCCCAATGGTCATCAAAGGCATTCTCGACGAAGAAGATGCGAAAGATGCCGTGAGATTTGGCGCAGACGGTATCGTAGTTTCAAACCACGGTGGTCGTCAGCTTGATGGTGTTTTATCAAGTGCCAAAGCATTGCCTGCGATCGCTGACGCAGTTAAAGGTGACACCAAGATTCTGGTCGACTCTGGTATCCGCACTGGTTTAGATGTAGTACGCATGATGGCGATGGGTGCGGACTGTACTTTGCTTGGTCGCTCATTCGTCTACGCGTTAGCGGCACAAGGACAAGCAGGCGTTGAAAACCTACTTGATCTTTACGACAAAGAGATGCGCGTGGCGATGACTCTAACTGGCGCCAAGACAATCAAAGACTTAACTCGTGATTCTCTGGTAGGGCTAGATTAAGCCTCACCGCTTTAGATTCAGATTCGGACTAATGCTTTGGTCTACTTAGACCGAAGTTCAATCGGTGTCACAGCAATTCCACAGCCGTTGTGACACCGTTTAAGCACTGGAAAATAAAATAAAAAACTAGGGCGTGTTGATCTTTCGAGCTGATTTTTGCAGCGAGTTGCTGGGTATTTATACAAGGCAGAGGCATCGATGTGTAGCTAGCCTACATGAGAAGCCGATAACGTAGTAGAAATGGCCAGCAAACGCTGCCCGAAGGGTTCGGCTAAAAGCGTTTTACTCTTTGTTGAGGGGGATTTGCTTAGAGTGACTAGGCTACTTCCCCCTCGCCGCGATTAAAACGCTTTTATCTCGAACAAAATTTAACCACGAAAGGTCAACACGCCCTAACCAGTGCCAAATAAGAAGCACAAGGAAGCAAAAATGGAGACAACCACATCCCATGAGCGAGTAGTAGACGCACAAGCTTATCAGCAGCTTGAATCGATACTGGCTCAAAAAATAGAAACGGAACGCATTGTCACTCAAGAGGCAAAGCGCTTGGCTTACGGCACCGATGCGAGTTTTTATCGCTTGGTGCCGAAAATGGTTCTAAGGCTTAAGAACTTAGACGAAGTGATATTCACCATTCAAAACTGTCGCGAACTCGGCATTCACTTTACCTTTCGCGCCGCAGGTACCAGCCTTTCCGGGCAAGCCGTTTCAGACTCGGTACTCATCACACTGACCGATGACTGGCGTGGCCACGAGATCGTAGACAACGGTAATCAGATCATCCTTCAACCGGGTGTAATTGGCGCTGATGCAAACAAATACCTAGCCCCTTTCCAACGTAAAATCGGCCCAGACCCAGCCTCTATCAATACCTGTAAAATCGGTGGTATCGCAGCCAATAACGCCAGTGGCATGTGTTGCGGTACTGCGCAAAACTCGTATCGCACCGTCGAGAGCATGAAAATCGTATTGAGCGATGGTTCCCTACTTGATACGGCTGACAACACAAGTGTTGAAGCTTTCAAGCAATCACACAAAGAACTGTTTGAAGGCATTGTCGAATTACATCAACAGACAGCTTCAAACCAAGAACTCGCAGACAGAATCCGCCACAAGTACCGCCTAAAAAACACCACCGGCTACGCACTCAATGCACTGGTCGATTACCACGACCCAATCGAAATCATTAAACACCTGATGATTGGCTCAGAGGGCACGCTAGGCTTCATCGCCGAGATCACTTACAACACGGTGATTGAACACCCAAATAAAGCTTCTGCACTGCTTGTGTTTGCCGACATCGAGCAAGCTAGTAAAGCCGTGACTACTCTATCCAAAACGCCGGTTGCAGCCGTTGAATTGATGGATGGCAGAGCGCTGCGTTCTGTCGCGGATAAGCCGGGCATGCCTGCATTTATGCCGAGCCTAGATCTAGAAGCTGCAGCTATTTTGGTGGAATCACACGCCAGCTCCCAGCAGGACTTAGATTTACAATGTAAATCAATTTTGGATGCCTTGGCTGATTACATGATTGTAGAATCGGTGCCTTTCACTTCCGAACCGAAGACAGTTGCTACCCTGTGGGGTATCCGAAAAGGCATGTTCCCTGCGGTTGGTGCAGTGCGTGAAGTCGGTACTACCGTCATCATTGAAGATGTGGCTTTCCCAGTAGAGAACCTTGCAAATGGCATTCGAGAGCTGCAAGAGCTGTTCGATAGATACGACTACAGTGAAGCGATCATTTTCGGCCACGCCCTAGAAGGCAACTTGCATTTTGTGTTTACCCAAGGCTTCGATAGCCAAGAAGAGATCGACCGTTACGGCGGTTTCATGGATGACGTTGCCGAACTCGTCGCGGTGAAGTACCAAGGCTCTCTGAAAGCGGAACACGGTACTGGCCGTAACATGGCACCTTACGTAGAGTTAGAATGGGGTAAAGATGGTTATGCCTTAATGCAGCAGATTAAAGCACTGTTTGACCCTGAAAGACTGCTCAATCCCGGCGTTATCATCAACGACAATCCGAATTCGCATATTACTAACCTAAAACCAATGCCTGCCGCGGATGATCTTGTCGACCGCTGTATTGAATGTGGCTTCTGTGAACCTGTCTGCCCATCTCGCACGTTAACCCTTTCGCCACGCCAGCGTATTGTGCTGTACCGCGAGCTACAACGCCGCCGCGCTGCGGGTGAAGAGATCGAAGCCAGTGAACTAGAGAAAACCTTCGAATACCAAGGCATTGATACCTGTGCAGCGACGGGCTTGTGTGCTGAGCGTTGCCCGGTTGGTATTAATACTGGCGACTTGGTGAAGAAGCTTCGTATCGCCAAGTATCAGAAATTCACGCCAATCGCTAAGTGGACAGCGGATCATTTCTCGACCACCACTAAGCTGACCAAAGCAGGCCTCAAAACCAACCAAATCGCGAGCAAAGTACTAGGCGCAAACACGGTCGGTAAGCTTACCAATGGCTTACGCTCAATGACCAAAGGCGCGACACCCGTTTGGATGCCAGAGATGCCTCAATCCAACAGCCATACACTGACCTCCTCCCCAATGACCGCAGAAAACTCAAGCAATCATAAAAAGGTGGTTTACCTGCCTTCGTGTGCTAGTCGAACCATGGGACAGCAAAGTGATGCGGGCGACCAACGCCCACTGACCGAAGTGACCATGTCTTTGCTCAACAAAGCTGGATTCGAGGTAATCCTGCCGAAGAAGCTAGATGACCAATGTTGTGGCATGCCTTACGACAGCAAAGGGATGACCGACTTAGCTCAATCGAAAGCACAACAACTCGAAGAAGTCTTATGGCAAGCCAGTCGTCAGGGTGAATACCCGGTACTGATGGACACCAGTCCGTGCGCCAAACGCAGTATTGAGCAGTTCACCAAGCCATTAGAGGTGCTAGAGCCGACAGGGTTTGTGAATCAATACTTGCTTGAACACCTGAAACTTAAGCCACTGCAAGAAACCGTGATGTTGCATGTCACCTGTAGTTCTCGTCGTATGGGTTTAGAGGGCGCGATGTTGAGCCTTGCTAAAGCGTGTACCGAGGAGGTCATCGTTCCAGAGCATATTCAATGTTGTGGCTGGGCGGGTGATAAAGGCTTTACCACACCAGAGCTGAATGAAGCTGCAGTGCATCCACTCAAGGAGCAAGTACCGAGCAACTGTACTCGCGGATTCAGCAACAGCCGAACCTGTGAGATCGGTTTATCGCACCACAGCGGCATTCCATATCAGTCAATCTTGTATTTGGTTGACGAAGTGGCGCAATAGCCCCAATCTCACTACTTAAGGTGTCGAGCAATTAGCTTAAACCTAAAACGAAAAATGGCAGCCCAATCAGGCTGCCATTTCTTTATTCGGTTATTTGACGGATGTTACTGAGCTATATATTACGAAGCTAGTGGTTACAGAGCTAACGGCTAGACAGCTAAGCGCATCAACTCTTCTGGCGAGTAGTGCTCTGCTTCTGCGCCTTTGACGATTAAGTCGATCACTTGAAACTCACTCATATCACCGAACTCTTTAACTAAGTAATCACGAAACGCTTTCTCGTTCGGCCACTTACCTCGCACGATATAGCCATCTTCTTTGTCAAAATCTTCTGTTTCAAAAAAAGAGAAATCGGTCATACCGATATTGTGACAATACAAAACGAGATACATAATTATTCCTCAAAAACGGGGTTATTAATAAAAACTCACTGGTAGATAGAAATCAAGCTCAAACACTTCATCACTATTGAGAAAATGGTTCCGATGATAATGCACATAAGCAGGAGTCGAGCGCTGTTTGAAACCAGAGGCCGGTAACCATTTTTCTAATACCATACTGATCTGTGGTAGCAACTCACCGTAGCGGCCATTAAGTCGAAACACAGCATGCAAACCGCCGGGAATCACCATCTGATTGACGACACTTCGATACTTAATCGGTTCATCAATCGCGATGCACGCTACATAGCGACACTGATCCATTTCGACCCAAGCGGGATTGGAGTGATGCAAGCCAAACTGACTCGAAAAATCACGCTGTTCAGAGTTCGCCCACGCTTTCAATATCAACCACGCATTACGAATAGATCGGTTATAGCCAGTATGTCGAACATAGGCTGCCATTCGGTCTGACACTTCAACAATTTTAGGTTCCGGCAATTCCCGCTGCGCGACGTTTTGATAGCCCGCCGCCACTTCGGGATCTTTCAGGTAAGGTTTTTCTGCAACCTGTAAATCATGCTTGCGCCACTCTCCGGGTGACATGTTAAAGGTTGCCTTGAACGCTCGGCTAAACGAAGACACAGAACTAAAACCACACTTACTGGCAATCTCTACCACCGACGAGCTGGTATCGAACATCAATTGATTAGCTGCATACTCCATTCGAGTGCGTCGAATGTACTGATGCAATGACTCCCCAACCACACTCTTAAAAGTGCGATGAAAGTGTTGCTCAGAATACGCAGCGATCTCAGAGAGCGCTTTTGCCGACAAAGGCTGGCTGATGTCTTGGTGAATATGGAACAAAACATCATTGATTCGGGATATATGTTGACGCGACATCGTTTAAATAGCATAAATGGACATGTTTAAGAGCATAAACGGACACGCCAGTTTTTACAATTGCCGTGTAATATCAAGCGATAGAATAAAAACGATAAACGACGAGACACAACACATGGAAATCGCACAGTCATTACAACAGATTCAATCTTCATACATTCGAGAGATCCTCGCGGCCGCAAGCGATCCAAATGTTATTTCATTGGCCGGTGGTTTACCCGATGCGAAAACATTCCCTATCGATTTAATGAAGCCTACGCTAGAAAACCTAGCGAACATGCCTGAAGTTTTCCAATACGGTTCGACCGCAGGTTATGGCCCGTTGCTTGATCACCTAACACAAAGCTACCAATTGCCAGAATCTCACACGGCCATGATCTGTACAGGTTCTCAGCAAGGTTTGGATTTGATTGCTCGTGCCTACGTTGACCCGGGTGATGTGGTTGTGATGGAAGCACCAAGCTATCTAGGTGCGATGCAGGTGTTTGGCTTAGTTCAAGCAAACATTGCAACCGTGTCTCAAACTGAATTTGGCCCGAACCTAGATGAGCTAGAAGCATGCTTTGCAGAGCAAGCGCCAAAAATGTTCTATGCCGTGCCTGATTTCCACAACCCAACAGGTGTATGCTGGGCAACAGAAACTCGTCAAAAAGTGGCTGAGCTGTGTATCAAATACAACGTGGCCTTCATTGAAGATGCGCCTTACCGTGAGCTACGTTTCACTGGTACTGAACTGCCGTTGGTTTCTTCGTTCTGCCCTGATAACTCTATCGTTCTTCGTTCATTCTCTAAGATTGCATCGCCAGGTCTACGTATTGGCGCGGTAACAGGTAAACGCAGCTACCTTGAGCCACTGATCAAAGTGAAGCAAGGCGCGGATTTACACTCAAGTGTACCAATGCAAGCGATGCTTGTCGGTCTTCTAAAACATGAAGATTTCAACCTGCATATGGAAAACATTCGCACACTGTACAAGTCTCGTTATGAAGTGCTGTTTTCAGAACTAGAAAAACAACTGCCTACTGACTGTGTATTAAAATCCGTAGATGGCGGGATGTTCATTTGGGTTGAAATTCCAGAGTGCGACACCTTCGAACTGGCTAAAACTCTACTTTCGAATGGTGTAGCGGTTGTGCCAAGCCCCGTTTTCTATCCAAAGGCCGACGAAGCCAAAGCCGCCCTGCGCTTAAACTTCACCAACGCCAACCCAGAAGAACTAACCGAAGCGGTGAAACGCTTAGCGACTGTGCTTAACGAACGTTAATCACAGTAAGCTCCGCTTACTTACAATTGTTATCTTAAGGCCAGTGTTGTTACTCAGCTCTGGCCTTTATTAATTACAAACCGCCTCCAACATTCTCACAAGGAAGCCACTTTGCCTCATTGCATTATCGAACACTCATCGACTATTAATGGCCATCAACTCAATCAAAAAGTGTTTCTCGGTGCGATGGAGTCTCAATTATTTTCGCCAACGGGAGAAGACATCAAGGTGCGCAGCCTTGCTTACCAGCACTATCAAACAGGCGAGGAAAAAGAGGACTTCGTTCATGTCTCAGTACGTATTTTATCAGGTCGTCAGGAGAGTGATAAAGTTAGGCTGTCAGAGTCCATTTTAAATCAATTGCTTACCCTGTCATTGTCGAGTGCTTCACTCACCGTCGAGATCATTGATATAGATCGAGCGAGCTATTCAAAAGTATTGGTTTGAGTATTATTGTTCAAATAATTTAAGCGCCTCTATTCGCGTTGCTCAAAGTCATGGCAGCCGAATATCAAATATCCCATCATTACTTTTGATAAGATTTACTTTCGGTTTATTAATTAAACTGCTAAGTGTTACTTAACAGTTAGCTTTTAGAGATCGAAAGACATGGATCTAAACCTATTAAAAACATTCGATGCTGTGATGAAAGCCCGTAGCGTCAATATTGCAGCAGAAGCATTGGGAATTTCAGCACCAGCCGTTAGTCAGTCACTCAACCGATTAAGAGATCAGTACAAAGATCCCTTGTTCGTGCGAGAAGGTAGAGGTATCTCTCCAACCAATTTTGCAGTCGAACTCCATGCGGAAGTTCAAGAGCCTTTAAGCCTGTTAATTAACGGCGCTAAATCACGACAGCATTTTAATGCTCAAACAAGTCGACGTACTTTCAGAATCTCTAGCCACAAAGACATTGATATCTTAGTGTTCCCTTGCCTAACCAAATACCGAGAGCAGCACGCACCAAACACAACCATACAAGCCGATATCGAACATATCGACGAACAAGCTCGACAAGCTGATTTAAGGCAAAGAAAGGTAGACGTGATCTTATCAACTGTTCCTCTGGAAGAGCATGGCTATCACAACCTGAAGCTGTTTGAAGAAGAACTTATCGTCGCACTGAGCATCGATCACCCACGTATACAAGGCAGTATCTCCGTTGAGCAATTTTTCTTTGAGCATCATATTTTGTGGGAAACGCAAAGAATGGATAACTACACGCTCAACTCCGTTGCTTGTGAGCGACTTCCACCAAGAAAAGTGGCCTACAAAACGGGCTCTGGACTAACAGGTTTAATACTTGCTCAAAGTACTGACTGGCTGTGCGTTAATGCTCGTTCGTTAGCAGGCAAAGTATCCAAGACCGGTAAATATCAGATTTTCGAATTGCCCTTTCAGGCTGAGTCCGTTCCTATTTACATGACTTGGCACCACTCTCAGAACAATGACACAGGCCATAAATGGCTGAGAGATGCGTTACAAGCTTCAATCGAATGCCGTCAATTAAGCAAAAGTTAATTGATGTTTAAGTTTTACCCTATCGATTGGTTAACAGCAAACTCTTAATATCTCTCTCATCGACGGGCCGAATGGTCGAGTCCGCAAATTTAGAGAGATTCAAACATGAAAACTTCTAGTTTTTTAACCCAATCTATATGCATTGCGCTCCTAACTACCACGGCTAGTTCAGCATTCGCGATGGACCAAAATTTAGTCCGCAGTTCAGACCCAACGTTCTTTACTAATGACTCTGTACAAAGCCACTTGGCAAAAGTGGTGTGGGAAGACGCTGAACACAACAAAGCGTTTACCGAAAGCTCAGAATACATGCCAGTCGCAATGACTGAGTTTGCCAAGCAGATGGCGCCAAAAATTCAAGAAATCTCTCCAGGGAAACTGTACTCGATTTCAGGTTTTCAACTGGCCTCGACTCTTGTCGCTGTGGGAGACGATGGACTTATTATTGTTGACCCAGGCGAAAATGATACCGCAGCTAAAGAGTCAATGGAGGCATTCAGCCAGTTCTCAAACCTTCCGGTAAAAGCCGTGATTTATACTCACCGCCACCCAGACCATGCCTTTGGTGCCGCCGGTTGGGGCGTAACAGAAGAGCAAGTAAAATCAGGCGAAGTAAAAATCATCGCATCCGATCACTTTATCCCTAACTTAGTAAACGATGTTGGCGTGACAGGAAAAATCCTGACTCAACGAACGGCTTACGCGAGTGTTTACCTGCCAGGAGGAGAAAAAGGTCGCCCAGCTCATTTTGGATTAGGTCCAACATTCACAGCCGGCCCCGTATCTTTCTTCATGCCAAATGTATTAGTCAGCAATGACGAACCATTGAAAATCAACGTGTCGGGTATCGATATGGAGATCTTTGGTGCTTACGGCGATGCTGGAGATGACGAGATCGATATCTACTTCCCGCAATTTAAACACGTACACGGCAGCGAAACGATTCAAGGTGAAACTTTCCCGAACTTGTACACGCTTCGTGGCACCAAATATCGTGACGTTCAGCAATGGTATCAAGGCATCGACAAGTTATCGGAATACGCAGAAAAATCGAATACCTACAGTGGATCTCACATGAGAGCGTGGGTTGGCCACGACTTTATCAACCAACGCATAACAAACTATCGTGATGCTATTCAATTTGTTCACGACCAAGCAATCTACAATATCAACCGCGGTATTAAACGTGATGAACTCGCAGAAAAAGTAATACTGCCAGAGAATCTCGCCAACGACCCATGGTTAGGCGAATATTATGGAACCGTTGCGCATTCAGTTCGCAACATTTACAACGGCTACCTCGGTTGGTGGGATGGTGATGCAACGAAACTCGCTCGTCCCGGCGTAAAAGAAATGGCTCAAGACTACATTGATGCTATGGGTGGCGAAGATAAGGTTGTGGAGATTGCTCGCGATGCCTATGCGGAGAAAAACTACGGCTGGGCAGCTGAAGTGCTTACACATGTAAATAATGCCGATCCTGACAACATGGAAGCACGTGACTTAAAAGCACAAGCACTTCGTGAGTGGGGTTACGCTCAAACCAACATCTACTGGAGAGGTTATGCAATTTCTAACGCAGCAGAACTTGACGGCACATTAGATCGCTCTGTCGCTTGGGACTTTGCAAATCCAGCCATCGTTAAGGTTCTACCAACAACCAAAATTCTAGAAACAGAACGTGTAAACCTCAATGCAGAACGTGCAAAAGGAAAAGACATATCTATCAACATCAACGTATCTGATACCGGAGAAGTCGCTAACTACACGGTACGTAACCAAATTGCCGTCTTCTCTCTACAGCAAGATCCGAACGCAGATGCAACGTTGAGCGGTAAAAAATTAGAAGTGCTGGGTTACTTCAATTCAGGTGACGTAAGTGACGCAACCATCAAAGGCGACAGTAAATCTGTAGATACGTTCTTCAGCTTGTTTGACCATAACAAAGCGAATGACATCAACCTGGTTTTACCTAATTAACCGCCACATTAACCATTATTGTCGATAGACAAGCGGCTCCAACAGGAGCCGTTTTTTTTAGCGCTAAATAAACCTTCACGAAAAAAGAAACATGAAAACACTGCCAATAATGAGTTGGCTCCACTGTTGAACTTGATGAACTCAGAAGATACGAAAAACGTGATTAATGGGCTACGAGCACTGAGGCTGAGCGCCTTTCATAAAACGCGACTCACAATAAAGCCAGAATACAGATCGAAGAGTGCATATCCGTGTATCGCGCAGAGATTGATTCACTGATCCAAGATACCTTTACAGATGAGCAAAATATCCCGCTGCACCTCATTCCTCTATCTACCAACATCGACCAAAAGTGGTGGTTAGCGCGCTCGGGAGAATATGTTTTGGGTGCAGTTGCGGCTTGGGAGCAAGATGGGGAATGGCACTGGGGACGCTTTGCCGTCGATAACCGATTCCGCGGGCTTGGCATCGGTAAGGGGCAGGCTCGTTACTCGCTGGTTCAAACTCTGTTGAGCACCAACGAAGTGTATATTGAAGCTCGAGATACAACCGTCAATATCGTAAAAGAGCTTGGTGGCGAAATTGTTGGTAACAAGTTCGACTTCTATGGTATGCCTGTTACACCTATGCGTTTAAACAAAGCTCAGTTGAACGAAGCGACAAAACATCAAGAATTAACCTTGTCGACTCATTTGTAATCTCTCCATTGATATTCAAGCTCAGAGATAAAATCGACGTTCTTAAAACCTTAAACCATACTCATTGAAGTGATAAATAGCCCTACGTTTGGTTGGTTTTTGTCCCGCACCACCTTGGTTATACTGCGCCTGATTTTAATAAGCCAACAAGACAGAACTTAGTCGAAATACTAAGTTTTGATCAAAACAGGCAACCGCTCTGGATTTACGTTCCAGCTCGCAGAAAGGAAAAACCATGTCTCAATATGTTGTATGTGCTCTGTATAAATTCGTAGCACTTGATGATTACCAAGAAATTCGCCAACCACTAACTGACGTGTTAGAAGCCAACCAAATCCGCGGTACTTTGTTACTTGCGAGTGAAGGCATCAACGGTACCGTTGCGGGTAAGCGTGAATCTATCGACGCCCTTCTTAAATGGTTCAAACAAGACCTTCGCTTAGCTGATGTGGTTTACAAAGAGTCGTTCAACGAAGAACAACCGTTCAATCGCACCAAGGTTAAGCTTAAGAAAGAGATCGTAACCATGGGCGTTGAGGGTATCGACCCACGCCACGTTGTCGGCACTTACGTGAAGCCAAACGAGTGGAACGCATTGATTTCTGATCCAGATGTGATTCTGGTTGATACTCGCAACGACTACGAAGTGGACATCGGCACATTCAAAAATGCCGTAAACCCAAATACGGAAACCTTCCGTGAATTCCCTCAATACGTTGAAGACAATCTTGATCCTAAGAAGCACAAGAAAGTTGCGATGTTCTGTACTGGTGGTATTCGTTGCGAAAAATCAACTGCCTACATGAAAGAACAAGGCTTTGATGAGGTTTACCACCTTGAAGGCGGCATTCTTAAGTACCTAGAAGAAGTCCCTGAAGAAGAGAGCATGTGGGAAGGCGATTGCTACGTATTTGACGGTCGTGTTGCGGTAAACCACCAGCTAGAAAAGAGCGGCTACGATGTGTGTAACGCTTGTCGTCTACCAATCACTAACGAAGACAAAGCTTCTGAGCACTTCGAGAAAGGCGTAAGCTGCCCTAAATGTGTTGATAAGCACAGCGACGAGCAAAAAGCGCGTTTCCGTGAACGTGAAAAGCAAGTTCAGCTATCAAATGCGCGTGGCGAAACACACGTAGGTGGCGAAGCTGCTCACCTGATCGAGCAACGCAAAAAAGAGAAGCTTGCACACAAAGAGCAGCAGCGCTCAGGCAAGAAAGCAAAGTAAGCTAACTGCTGTATAAGCCTACAGCTCTAAATATATCGCTATGAACATTATAAAGGGCGCAAGTTCGAGGACTATCCTACGAGTTTGTGCCCTTTTTTGATCGCTTTACGGCTTTGTGTTTTGAACCACATTTCTTTCGAAAAATTACTTCTATACTGAAGTTAATTTGATGAAAGAGGAAGTGCCAATGCTCAATGAAAACCATGCCTTTATCTTAGATTTCCCAGATCTTAAATTAGACATTGTTCAGCTCAACCACGACGACGAAAAATTCAAAGCAGACATGCAGAAATACCACCAACTTGACTACGACATCCGCCAGCTAGAAATCTCTGGCAGCCCTATCGATGACGACAGCATGCACAACCTCAAAGTAGAACGCATGGAGCTAAAAGACTCGCTACACAAGCAGCTCACTCGCCACCACGCGCTCAAGATCGTTTAATCACTCATTACGCTAGTGTGGCTGACTTAGCCACACTGCTGTCTTTCTTTATAAGTTCTTTCGTTTGTAATTTACTGATTACTCCGCTTGTTTGTTCGCCGAGAAATCTAAATAAGTACTAAAATGAAACCCATCGTCTTGAGTTTCAAAACGCCAACCCATTCGCTCGCAAATTCGTTGAACAATCACAAGCCCACAGCCATATCCAGCGTTATACGTTTCATTCCCATCATGTCGATTGACGATCACCAACTCTCTCTCCGTCAACTTAATCTCAATATCCCCAATGCTGTAGCTAAACGCATTCTTTATTAAGTTGTTCATGACTACGGTGATGAAGCTTTCAGGTGCATACACGGTAGCTGATCTCGTAACATTAAGGCGGTAGCTCGCATCCTGTTTAGCAAACAAAACCGCCAGCTCTTTCAATTGCTGCCGAACCATGGTTTCTAAATCATGCTCAGAGAAGCGGTGTTCATCGATACTTTCTTTCCCAAGCAACAAAAACATCTCAGTGAGAACGCGCATTTGTTCACTGGCTTCTTGAACCCGATTAATGGCTTTCAACGCCACGGGGGGCTGATTATCAACTTTTGCCAATAAATCTGCAGACCCTTGAATCACCATGATTGGCGTACGAAGTTCATGCGAGGCAAAGCGGCTAAACTCTTCTTCTCGCTGAAAGTAGCCCGATATATCATTTTTAGAATCCAGTAGCGTTTGCTCTATATGACGGGTCTCAGCGTATCCAGTCGTTACCTCGAAAGAGGGTTGATCAGGCTGCATCAAACTGATTTTTTGCTCGATCTGGTTGAGTGGACGTGACAATGAACGCACTACATAAACACTGTAAAAGACCATGGCTAAGGAAATAAAACCACCTAGCAGCATAGTGTAATAGTGGAGGCTCCACTCATAGTTATCTAGGTAATCATCTGCATCATCTTGAAAGACGATGTACATCACTCCCTTCCCCGAGGGGTGCTTCAAAACAATAAAATGTTTGTCTTCAGCCCCCAGAAGGTATTCATAGAAGCCTGGCGTTTTGTAATAACTTAGCCAGCGGGGCAGTTCGTTCTCGCTCCAATAGGTCGAGAACTCGCTCGGGTTGGGCAATAAGGTATCTTCACCATATAACTCATATTCTGCGGTATAACGGTTCGCTTCGGTATCTAACCAATGGTGTAAGCTAATGACTTCCATTTGGTTTTCGGCCAAATAAATGGCTGTCCAAAACATGCTAAACATAACAAATGTCATGATCCCAAAGCTCCTACGAATTTTTTTATAGATGCTTGGGTACGAACTTTCGCTGACTGAGCTTTTACGCTTTGAGTCGGTAACCTTGTCCATGAATAGTCTCTAATCTTGAATGCTCAAAGCCCTTATCAAGCGCATTGCGCAGACCATAAATATGGCTTCTTAATGCATCACTGGATGGTGATTCGTCCCCCCAAACAGAGTCGATAACCTCTCTTCGAGATACTATTGCGGGAGCATGCCGAATAAGTACTTTCAATATTTTCAGTTGAATACGACTTAGCTTAATGGGCTCGTCCCCACGAAAAACTTCATCGGTTTGGGAATCAATCGTGATATCCGCAAAACGTATCTTACCTACGTCTAACCGAGGGCCGCGACTTGCCAATGCGTGCAGCCTTAAACTCAGCTCCTGCATGGCAAAAGGCTTCAACAAGTAGTCATCACCTCCCGCTTGGAACGCTGCAATTTTATCGTCCAACTGCTCTTTTGCTGTCAGAAACAGAATAGGCGCACGGCATGATTGCTCTTGTCTCAACTTTCTAACCGTCGAAATACCATCCAGCTTTGGCATCATGATATCCATAATAATGACATCGTAATGGTTTTCAGCGACCAGCTTTAATGCCGCTTCACCATGATATGCACAGTCGATAACAACGCCTTCGAACTCGAGATAATCAGCAATGGTTTCAGAGACGCTATGGTTATCGTCAACAATCAGAACTTTCATCGATTTATTTCACCTTTCTTCACGAGTGCTTCACGTTCGAGTTTATAAGATAGCGGCCAATTAAAACAAATAAACTTAAATAAATTCTATTAAAGAGTATAAAAATGAGAAAGTTAGCGTTAATTACAGCGGTGAGTTTAATCCTAGCAGGTTGTGGCGGTGGCAGTAGTGATAACAGCAACACAAACGAAGCACACACACCATCATCTATTCAAGGCACTATCGACTCTGTTTCAGGCGACACCATTGTTGTAAATGGCTACACCTACCATGTCGACAGTGCATACTATGCAGGTGAAGAGGTCGCGATTGCTGACCTTGAAAAGAACATGATGGTCTCTATTTCATCTAATGCTCGTAGCGCTTCAGATTACACTGATGGGACTCAAGTTGGCCTTGAACCTACCATCGTGGGCCTTATATCAGACACCAACCACAATAATGGCACATTTAAAGTCAATGGCATCACATTGACCTTTACAGATCTGTCACGTGAAATTGAAGATGGCGATTGGGTAATGGTCTCTTCTTTGCCGACGGCTAATGCAGGTTATAAAGTGCTGTCTGTGGTGAAGTTTGAACACTCTAATTTGACAGAATCCGTTGAAGTCGAAGGGTTGATTAGCGAATTAGATAGCCACGCTAAAACATTCAAACTCGGCGCAAACCTAAGCGTTGATTATTCAAATGCTCAAATCGATAACGACGACAACACTGAATTATCTAACGGTCTTTGGGTTGAAGTAACTGGCTCAATGGCTGGCTCTGTATTGAAAGCAGACGAAGTGGAAGTCGAAGACTTTGACGAAGTCAGTAATGACACAGAAATCGAAGGCATCATTACTTGGGTAGCGAACGACCAGTCGTCATTTGATTTAAGCTACAAAGGTCGCTTTCTTGTCAATGACAATACTCGTTACGAGGATGGCAACAAGTCGAACTTAACCGTTGGTGCAGAAGTTGAAGTAACAACAAAAAAAGCTAACGGCGAAAATATTGCTACCGAAATCGAATTTGAACACGACGATGATTCACAAGACTGGAATGACAACGATATAGATCTCGAAGGGATTGTTAAGAGCATTGACGAGTCAGCATTAAGCTTTATTGTTCAGACGTTCTCTGGCAATCAAACTGTCTACGTTAACCAAAATACTCGCTATGAAGATGGTTTAACTTTCAATACCTTACCAGGTCAGCGTGTTGAAACGGAAGCGTACAAAGTTAATAACCAATACATCGCGAGCGAAATCGAAGCCGAAGACAACGACTAAGATATAATGTCGTTACTGTTTTCTTAAAAGCCACGCACACTGCGTGGCTTATTCATTTAATAAGTACGGTATCGATTATGTTATTGTTTGCTCATAACAAATGTAGAACTAGGAATGAACACAATGACAACCAAGGATGGTGATATACAATTCAAAATCATTTCAAGTTCAGAATTTGAAGACCTGTTTTATTACGTTAAGCAGGGTATCTTCAAACACGTCGATAATGTATTTGGTTGGAATGACAGCTTCCAACGTAAGCGACTCTTAAACGACTACCACCGCTCTTGGTTTCATTGGGTATATAACGATACTCAAAGAGTTGGGCTTACCTGCTTTAAGCCCTATGACAACGCATATCATGTTCACCTATTGATCATATTCCCTCAATATCAAAGGTTAAGCCTTGGTAAACAAGTCATGACACTCATTCACGATAAAGCCCTTCAAGAACAACGAGAGCAAATAACCCTATCTAGCTTTAGAAGTAACACTCGTGCCATTGGATTTTATCAGGCACTTGGCTATCAAATTGTAGATGACAGTGATGATAACTTGATCGCCTTAGTCCTGAAAGTTTATAAAATACAACTAGATATATAATAAAAGCAATTGATAAGTATATAAATTACAGACACCAAACATTCATCACAGATATCACTCGCATATATTATTCAGCTAATTAGATATGTCTCTAGAATAAACACCCCTGCTATTTCTGCTACATACCGTTTTGATACATTTCTCATCAATGGCATTCAATTTATAAATAGTCATATTTATCAATGACATTCTGCCAATTGATTCCAGAGTAATAATTTTTATCAATAACTTAATAGGAGAACTAACATGAATGGTCAACGTTCACTGTTAGCAGTGGCAATAGCCCTAGGGATAGCAGGATGTGGTAGCGATAGTTCGGATAGCTCCACAACTGATACTGGCGGTTCAACAGCAACTTCAGCGTCTTTAACAGCAAAGGCCGCTGATGGCTATTTGGTAGGAGCCAATGCGTGTTTAGATCTAAACAGTAATAAAGTTTGTGATAAGGATGAACCAAGTGCCGTAACGGGTGACGATGGTTCATTTACGATTGATAATCTAACTCAAGAACAACTTGAACAAAGTACTTTGTTGATCGAAGTGGTTGCCGGACAAACCATAGATACCGATAATCCCGGCGTCGTTTTAAGCAAGAGCTATCGCTTAACTGCCCCACCAAAATCCGCATTTATTAGTCCATTAACTACTCTGATTCAAAATGAAATCGAGAGTGGTTCTTCGCTAGAAGAAGCTAAAACAGCTATTCAAGAAAAGTTGGGAACAACACTCGACTTAACGCAAGATTATATCGAAGCCAAAAACAATAATGACTTAGCCGACTCACAAAAAGCGGCTTTTGAAAACCTACACCGCGTTGCTCAAGTTACCGCTTCAGTCATGGCAGAGAATACTGACGCACTATCAGAGGCAGCTGCGGGAGCAGGCATTTCAGTCGAAGCACTGACAGCACTGATTGCTGAAGAAGTAACGCGAGTTCTCGACGAAGTTGTTAAAAATATTGAAGCCGCCGGAGAAAACTTCAACCCAAGTGACATTGCTGGCAGCATTAATCGCGATCACATCGCCATTGATGACTCTAATCTTGAAGATAAAATTAAAGAAAACGAAGCAAATAAAGGTTCTAAGAAAGCCGATCTCGCTAAGCTCATTAAAACTGATGGTATCAATTGGTTTGGTGGCGACAATGACATTGGCAAAGATTTAGTGGTTACCTATGGAACATTGAAGTCTGATTCAGATAACTCAGTGACCGAAGCCAGTTATATTTATGATTACTTTGCAGAGCAATTTGTTGAGTTTGAAAACACACCTGATACAAATAGCATGGTATTGGGTCAAAACGGTTGGGAAGCGAGCGATGATACCTTAACCAGTATCAAACCCAATAAAGATGGAAGCTTAACCCTAGAATCCAAAACCTCTATTTTTAACGAAGTCGCTAGTGCGAAGCAGTTAGATATAAGTGGCCTCAATGTCCGCTCCATCATGGATCAAACGGACGATGAGAATGTATGGTCTAACATTATACCAGCAGGTCTAAAGTTCCCTGACAACACAACCGCATACAAATTGTCTGTGGTAGATATCCACGACGACATTTATACCTTTTACAAGGGTGATTGGTGTGCAGAATACGATCCAGAACGATATGCCGCACTCAATAACATGTGTAATGGCATTAGCGCCTTTAAGAATGGTAGCGATACATGGCTTGCCACCTTGGCATCGACTATCGCAGAAGATGAATCAGATCGTCATGACACAGCGTCTAACAATCATGCGGATTTAATTCCGATGGCAGGCACGGAAAATGGCGATATATTCGCTCAACTATTGCCTAACAGTACCGTGATTTACTACATGAGAGCATGGGATTGGGAGGCTCCTTTCTCCAAACTTTCAGAACTCGGTTCATGGAAAGATGTGTCTATAAATGACGAGCTATTACGTCAAGTGACGATTCCTGAATCTATCCACTCACAAGCTACTTGGTCTAACTACCAAAAAGAAGATAACTCCGCTTATTTGTCTGTAGTCGAAGGCTTTGTACGTATTACCTTCAAGGAGATCGAAGAAGCTAGTAGTGAGGCTTATATCTTTGACGAAGCAACTAAACAGTTCATTTTGGATAACGCATTAACGCCACAGCCTCTGCATCCTCTGAACCTACAAGCCTGTCTCGACTCACTGCCGGATGCTCAGTTCATCGCTACAGCTAATGACGTCACGGTTTACGATGTGCAACGCACACCTATGTGGGAGCCGGAAGCAGTAACACAGAACCTAACTTATGAGTTTACCTACTTGGGTGACACTTTCTCTTGGCTGAATGATGTTACGTTAGTCACCGGACTTCCAAGTTGGATTTCTGACTTAGCAGGTAGCCTAGAAAAGACGCGTATCGATATAAAAGATTCGCAAGGTGTTTTAATGGGGTATGAGTATTCATATAGCTCTGAAGATCACTATCTAGGTCAAGAGGGCTTTAACTCTGATGACTCACTAGGCTGGGGTTCGGCTAAGGCTGTGTTGCCACTGGCAATTGCTGATAATCAAAAGATTATCAATCAAGTGGTAGATTTCGGTACCTCAACCAATGCACCGCTAACATCACAATATGACTATGAGTATGACGAAGTCAGTGGTGAATTCATTGGGATTAAGTCTCCTGGATTAAGGACTGTATCTGTAGAAACGTCATTAGATGAAATTATCAACGGACGACCTTACTTTCTACCCACCTTCAACTACCAAGAAACATACTTAGGTAAAGAAGAAGTCACTGTACCTGCTGGTACCTTTGATGCATGTAAGGTAGAAAGTGAAACACAATTTGAAAATGACGGACCTCGTGACACTCAAACTGCTTGGCTTACAAACCGAGGATCTATTAAGTCCATTCGAGAGGAACAATCTTGGAGTATGTCGATTAATATGGAAGCAACAAGCTTGCCGACTATTAAGTAATCGATAGGCAACATGAACAAGCCAATATGAATTTGGCTTGTTCATTCTTCCATTAGCCCTTTAAGCCAACATCTTCATTCGCAAAACTTGATAGCAATTCCAGCTGAGCACTCCCCTAATTAAACGCTCTAGCAACACGGCCATTACTGCTCAGTTCGTAATGACCAATATAAGCAGGGATAAATACCGATTGCCCTTTCGTAAGAGTTAAGTGCTCACCTCTTTGGCTCACTAGCGTTAAATCATCATCTATTGCCATCAAAATTTCAGCACCGCTTGTGATGACTTCTTCTTGATGAGGACAATGGGAAATATTGAAATTGAAATCACTGACCGGGATCTTATAGCTATCACATTTACCTAATTTTGAGGGCGCTAATAACAAGCGTTCAAACGGGATCGGTTTGAACTCTGTACAGGCAACTAACTCAGCGACATCAATGTGCTTTGGCGTTAAACCCGCTCGCAGTACATTGTCTGAATTAGCCATAATCTCTAGCCCAGTTCCCTTAATGTAAGCATGCGGAGTATTCGCATTCAAATACATCGCTTCACCCGGCTTCAATGTAATCAAGTTCAGCAGCAGAACACAAAACAGACCAATATCGTTTGGATACTGATGACTAAGCTCAATAACCAAAGCAAACTCCGCTTGGTCTTGATGAGCAGCCGCGTAAGTCAGGAGTTGCTCTAATGCTTGATATTTACGCTGGTCATTTAGCGTTAGCAGATCACGGAAAAACGCTTCTAAACCTAGAGAATCAAGATTGTTACCAAACTCTTCAACCAAGCCTGCAAGCTCGCTAGAATCTAACACCTTGAACAAGTCGAATATTTCGTTATATTCTCGAAAGCCATTCATTGCTTGGTATTCGGTAATCGCGTAAACCAATTCAGGTTTGTGGTTAGAGTCTTTGTAATTGCGGTGCCCTGCAGTTAGAGGAATGCCTGCTTGCTCCTCTCTCGCAAAACCAATTTCAGCTTGATGCTTGTTTGGGTGAACTTGAACAGATAGCGCCTTTTCTGCCGCCAAAATCTTAAACAAGAACGGCAGTTCACCAAACTCCTGAGCAATCTCGCTTGATAGATAGGCTGGTTTATTCTTGTTAATCAGGTCAGATAGAGGCACCAAATGTTGGTCCAGCTTGACCATTGAGCA
This sequence comes from Vibrio bathopelagicus, assembly GCF_014879975.1. Lineage (NCBI taxonomy): Bacteria > Pseudomonadati > Pseudomonadota > Gammaproteobacteria > Vibrionales > Vibrionaceae > Vibrio > Vibrio bathopelagicus. Next base: position 25,986 of record NZ_CP062501.1, read on the forward strand.
GCCCTTCGGATGTGCTCCCATCCAAACTTCTGCTTGTGGTTCTTGTGACTCATTTTTGAAGCCAAACAGTTCACGTATCGAAGAAATACTTCCCCATGCATAGTTCTGGATGGTGTTTTCCATTGGGAAAAATGAGTGTTCTGAGAAGTGGCTAAGTGACATAATTTTTCCCATAGTGAGCCCTTTGAACACAATTCAGAGAGCTGATTTCTAATAACGTAAATAATTAGAAAGACTACAGAGAGCAGCTAGAACCCACATGAGATGGGGTCTTAGACGCAATAGGAAAAATTCTTAGAAACAGATGATATGGTCGAAAAGCGTGAAAAGAGTCACATTTGAATATTATATAGAGAAAGCACTAAAAATAAGATAGTAGCTCAACCAACTGAGCAACTATCTTATTCGCGAAAAGGAGCTTAAAAGCCAGAGCGAGCCTCTGCACTTTTCTGAGGTGATTGAGCTTGTAGGAAAGGCAGTAGCAGTAACCCGATGACCGCAGCACACGTAGAGATGGTAATGAAGAATCCACTCCAGCCATAAGTTTCGAGAACGAGCGCTAATGGGTAACCAGAAAGTGCCGCACCCATGTAAGCAAACAGTCCAACAAAGCCTGTCGCCGCCCCAGCAGAGTCTTTATGCGAGCATTCCGCGGCTGCCATACCAATAAGCATTTGAGGGCCAAAAACAAAAAATCCAACGCAAAATAGGCCTGCAGCTTGAAACACAAAGTTGGTTAAAGGCATAAGCCATAAAGCGGATACCGAGAGGAAGATACCAATCGCAAACAGAATATTCATCGGGCCGCGGTTGCCACCGAACAATCGATCCGATCCCCACCCAGCAACAAGTGAACCAACGAAACCGCCAATCTCAAACATAGACAAAGCAGCGTTAGCGTTTATCAAACTGTAATTGTGTTCTTCGGTGAGGTATAAGTTGCCCCAGTCATTAACCGCTGTTCTTACGATGTAAACCAACACATAACTAAAGGCGAGCAACCAAATATACTTATTACTGAACACGTAAGTTTTCAAGATTTCTCGATAGCTTAATCCTTGTCCATGACTCTCTTGCGCCAACTCTAGATGATCATTGCGCCACTTCCCTACAGTCGGGAGTCCCATGGTAGTGGGCTTATCACGTAAGCGCCAACAGACGATAAGGCCGATAAAAACACCAATCACACCCGGCCAGATAAACCCAGCTCGCCAACTAAACTGCAAAGTAAGATAGCCCACAAGAATAGGGATAAGGGCTCCACCAACGTTGTGTGCTGTATTCCAGATTGCCCAGCGAAAGCCTCTTTCGGACCGAGAGTACCAAGTCGTCAATAACTTAGAACATGATGGCCAACCCCAACCTTGGAACCATGCATTCAGTACCCAAAGTGAGATGAAAGCCGCCAACGAACTAGAAAAGCCAAACGCGATATTGATCAAGCCTGTCGCGATCAGGCCAAGTCCCATAAAATAGCGCGGGTTTGAACGATCCGATATCGTACCTGATATAAATTTCGATAAGCCGTAAGAAAGGTAAAAGAGCGTGCCAATTAGGCCAATATCGCCTTTGTCCAAGCCAAGATCGGTGATCATTGCGGGCGCAGCATAATTGAAGGTTTTACGAGTGAAGTAAAAACCGGCATAACCAACATACATTCCTATCATGATGTGAAGGCGCCAGTAGCGGTAACTCTGATTGACCTCATCATCACTTAGAGTATGACGATTTGACGTTGTTGAGCGCAGAAATCCAAACATACTCGTTCTCACACTTTAGGTAATGTAACGCTGATATTGGTGCCCGAAGAGGGACCATTAGCGTTGATTATCATCTTGCCACCGAGAGCCTGAACACGCTCTTGCATACCACGAACACCCATTCCTTTGAGAAGATCTTGCGCTGTAAAACCAACGCCATTATCTGATATCTGAAGATAAGCCTGATCATCTAAAATCAGTTCAATTTTAATCTCGCTCGCACTGGCGTATTTATGGGCGTTGTTTAGGGATTCTTGGCAAAGTCTGAAGAGAGTGACCTTGAGCGTGTCACTCAAACATGAGTAATCACCTCGCCAATTTAGCTGAATATCAACGCCGTGATCTGAAAACTCCATTTCCCGTATGAGCTGTTCAACGGAGTCCTTTAGGTCAAGGTCGTCTAACATTTTAGGCCTGAGTTTTGTGAGTAGGCGTTTGGTGGTGTCATAAACATTCAAAGACAATGACTCAATCGTGCCCGCACAACGAACACTCATTTCGGCGGCATCGACACGCTTAATAATGCTTGCTTGAGTGCGAATTGCCGTGATGTTCTGACCGATTTCATCGTGTAGCTCACGAGCAATGTCACGACGAACCGATTCTTCAGCCGTGATTAGCTGGCGTGAAAGGTTTTGATTCCTAGAGAGCTCACTGCGCAATTTTGAATTGAGATCTTTTTGCTTTTGAACCGCAAGGCCCAGCAATATACCTGTAATAGTTTGAGCAGACAGAGACAAGAGTAAATCGGTAATTTCGAGCTTGGATGTACCACTGTGGGCAGCAATCAGCGCAACACTGTTTAATAAGGTCGCGAGCAAAGCGCCTTGCCACCCGTAACGAACGGCCAACAAGATAATAGGAATCGCCATACAAAATGGGGCAAAGCGTCTGAGTTCATCTGGCAGGCTAGTCTGTATCAAAATACTGGCCACCAGCAATACACTGTATAAGGCAATATGACGAATTTTAAACTCTACAGCATTGTGAATTAAGTAAGAGCTCAACGGTGCCCACTTATTTTGAAATAGATAGTTCCAAACTAGATAGCACATAGGGACAAGCATTAACCCACCCGTGATGCTCACCAACCACACCATATAAGTTGCAGGCACATGAGAACCGACGACAGCGACATTGATCAGTGAAGTCACCATTATAATGCTAGCCATGACCAACAAGTGCCGATTTTGGTCACCGTAATAATACCGTTTGGCAAATAGAGTAGCTGGAATGCTTAATCCGCTAGCAATTAAAATGGTTAACCATTGGGGCTCATCAAGTAATAGAGCCAAAGCGATCGCGAGCCCCCACTCTGCAACGTAAATGGCAGGCCAATATTGTGTACGAGTGTGCAGCGTCATCCCCAATCGAAGCGAGAATGGGAAAAGCAGAATGGCTAACTCAGGGTCATTAATAAAATAGAAAGCGATAACCCACAAACAAAACCATGCACAACCCGCCATAAAAACCCCGCACAGGGAGGTGGCTAGGTAAGAACGCATTAGTACTGTTCTTGAGCGAATAGTTTGGCTAACTCAACGTTGTTTTTAACATTAAGTTTGTCCATGGCATTAGCACGGTGCACATGTACCGTTTTATGGCTAACCCCTAACTCGACAGCAATAGATTTTACATCGAGCCCTGTCGCCAATAATTGGCACACTTCGCTTTCTCTGCGGGTTAGCTGATTTAAAGAGGCTTTATTCTTTAGTGGTGTCGCGAGCTTTATTGCGATATCTGGCGTAAGGTAGCAACCGCCATTTGCGCTCGTATGTACGGCCTGAATTAACTCATCAGGGCTACAGCGTTTACTGAGATAACCTTTAGCTCCTAACTCTAATGACTTTTCAACCATCGCCGGAGAGTCATGTACGCTCAACATGATGCTGGCAATGCCTGATGGAATCTCTTCCAACAAACTCAGGCCACTTTCATCTTGCATTGAAATATCCAAGATAACGACATCAGGGTGACAACTTGGTAGTCCGAGGCGCGCTTCTGCCGCAGAGCTGAATTCACCCACGACCGTAATATCAGTTTCAAGACTGAGTAATTGAGCAAAGCCAGATCGAACAATGACGTGGTCATCAACAAGCGCAACATTAATCATGATATTAACCAAAATTAAGAGTAAGAAAGAAAAATAGCCCCAACAGGAGCTATATAAAATTAAGTTTATTGATAGATATGATACTGAATCGAACTAACGATTGGTATGATCTCGCATGCTTTAACCAGATAAAACACGCGAGGCTATGTGTCAGAAACTGTGATTGCGAAAACAAGTACGCGAGAACAAGCACATCAGACTAACTACGCATTTTGAGCCGCTAGGTGCATCTTCTTCGCGTGACGAATCTTCTTCTCTTCCGCGACCGCAACGAATAGCAGTAACACGATACAAATGGCAGCTGAAGTATCCAATGCTGCGAATGTCCCTTTCCAACCCGTTAAGCCGAAAATAGGCGTTCCGTCCGCAATCATACCGAGGCCAAGTTTGGCAAAGCTGTCACCAATTAGGTAAGCAAATGTGCCTTTCACGCCATCCGCAACACTGATTGCTTTCTTAGGTACAAAACCTACCGCAGCAACACCAATCAACAGCTGAGGACCGAACACTAGGAAGCCAAGTACGAATAGTGACGCTAGGTACATGAACTCGCTCGTTGCATTTTGGTAGAACTCTAGAGAGACAATAATCAGTCCAAGCGATACACAGGCAACTAAAGCACGACGTCCGTTCGCAAGGTCTGATAAATAACCCCACATCAATGTGCCAACCAGAGCACCGACTTCAAACAGAGTAAAGCCTGAAATCGCCGTTTCTTTCGATAGGCCTAGCTCTTGATACGCGTAAACGGTAGACCATTGATCGATACCGATACGAACAATGTATAAAAAGATATTCGCGAAGCAGAGCAACCAGATCACTTTGTTTTTAAGAATGTACTCAACAAAGATCTCTTTTTTGGTCATTTGATTCTCTTCAGCAGCTGTATCTTCTTCGCTGATTTCTTCATCAAACAACTCTTCGACTGTACCTAAGCCGTATGCTTCTGGAGAGTCGTTACCAAAGCGCATACCAATGAAACCAACGACAATCGCGATGATCGATGGGAACACGAACATACCGATCACGTTGCCATCAAATAGGTAGTTAGCACCGAACAGAGCTACACCAGCAGCACCTGCGCCACCCACGTTGTGTGACATATTCCAAAGGCCTAAATAAGAACCACGCTTATTGCGAGGCGTCCATTTAGTGATCGTTGAGTAACTTGAAGGGCCCCCCGTACTTTGGAAAAAACCACTCAGTGCGTAGAAGGCAACCATCATGAATAAGCTAGCACTACCGCCGCCCATACTGAAGCTGAAGCCCAACATGGCAATACCAGAAAGGACAAGCATGAATGGCAGGAACTGCTTGGTGTTTTTACCATCGGCGTAATAGGAAACGACGGTTTTACCAATACCATAAGTAATTGAGAAACCAAGACCGATAAGACCTAGATCGGTCATTGATAACCCATAAGTAGAAATCATGTCGTTTTGCGCGACATTGAAGTTCTTACGGATTAAATACATGGTCAGATAACCAATGAATACGACTAGGTACGATTGCAGAAATGGTTTAAACCACATTTTTCTTCTAGTTTCGACCGGAAGATCCAGCGTCGGTTTTCTAACCTGATCTAGGAACTTTAACATTGTGAACTCTCTTGTTATTGATGAGGTCTGCACGGAACATTACTGACCATGCACTGTTTGCAATTTGATGATGAAATAATAAGGAGTCTAAAAAGCGACCGCATGAGAGAGGGTCTTAGAATAACTAGGAAAAATTCTTAGTTAGGAATCAGGCGTCATGAAAGCGTGAAGATCATCACTTTGTTTAAAATGTGTTATGTCGTTAGGAGGTATTGGAGAGAAGTCGTTGCTTAAGGTATTTAATAGGCGACCCAAGTAAACTAAACATCCGTTGTATTGGACAATTTATTGAAATCTAAAGTGGCTAATAAAAGCCACATTAGATTCACTTTACGGTGTAAAAATCTAAAAGATAAAGAATTGAGTCTAGTTGTTTTTAGGTATATCCAATTTATTCAGCAACGACGGAAAACCCCAACCGTTCTCACCTGCGACCACAGGCTCTCCGGTTAAGTATTCAAACAGCGTCGGCGCTAAAGAACCGTTGGCTTCGATTTTCAGGGGTTGAGAGTTTTCGCCAATTGGCGTTCCCCAGAACCCTAGAAATGCATCTTTCTCTAAATAGTCTTCACCAGCGTGACGACCAGGAACCTTGGTGTTGTAACCAATACCAACTTTCGGAAACAGATTAATCGTACCTGCCCTATCTTCAAGGTAGATATTGGCTAGCTGATTGACTGAGTCTGGTCGAGGAGTAGGTTGGGTTAACTCTGTCCACTGCGAACTGCTACACCAGGTTGTAACATCTTCCTTAATCGCACGGTTTATGCACTTTTCCACTAGCTTGGAATAATGTAAAAAATCAGCCTTGCTTGGTGCTGCCAAATACGGATTGAGCGTTTGTGTGTTCAGTAAAATGGGAGGTCGATTGGCATCCAAAGATTCATAGAAAAGCTTGTCGCCCTCGCGTGTAATCAATTCATCGACGCGCTTTAAATCACGATTACCGATTACGCGAACCGCGCAACTGTGTTGGTCACAAGCACTCTCTCTTACCACCATGTAATCTAGGCTTTCAGGTAAGCGTTGCACGATCTGAGCAATCGCATCAATCCTCTCACCTTCAGGCGCAGCAAGTGGTGTCCATTGTTTGAGCTCTTGATAGATAGGTTGCACCTGCCAACCTTGGCTTGAGTTAAAGAAGTCCATCATAAAATTACCGCCAGCAGTCGAGGCAACAACCACATCAATGTCTTTCGAGCTTGGGTAGCTTAGGGCATTGGTGATTTTAGGTCCCTCACCTTCGTCTGATGATATTTTCTTAACGACTATTGGGTAATCCAACTCTGCCTGCAAGCCTTCAAATACTTGCTTTTCAGGGTTAAGCGCGTAGAACACCGGCGTTAACCCGTGATCGCCCGCCATTCCCCACAGGGTTTTATCGTAAACACCAGCGCTGCGGTAGGTCGTTTCAATTTGACGAATCCAGTAATCCAATCGGTTTAGCTCTCCGGTAGGCATTAAGATTTCGTCACTAAAAGGCCCTGTGAAGTGCGCAAAGTGATCCGGCCATGGGTTGTAAACCAAGGTATAATCCGGCATCCCTTTTCCATCGAGTTCGGCGAACTGTGTGATTGCCTGCTTCACCTGAACCTTTTTGGAATACTTGGTGAAAAAATCAAAACCAGAAATAGTCTGATACGCCTCAATATCTTCAATCAAGGCTGCACGCTTTTCTCGTAGAGTCACTTCGACTTCAGAACGTTCTTGAAGCTCTTTAACGCAGCGTTTCTCACCATAATCACGTAACGACTCTCCCAAGCCTAAGTTCACGAGGCCGTCGTAAGTCGTATGCGCATTCCAATCGTACTGGGCGTTGCAGTTCAGAGTTTTGAGGTAATCAAGGCGATCAAACATGGTTTGAACCTTGTTGTCTGCCATCAACACATCCAACTGAAGCGCATCATTACCAAAGAAGTAATACGCACGATCGATCTCTCGATCAACAAAGTGAAAATTAGGAATACCAGTACCACCTTGACCCGACACTTTTGCGCCAGTCTTAATTATTGGTAGGTTACGTACGCTGATTGTTGGAGTTGAAGAGATGCCGACTCGGCTAATATTGTCTCGATGCTCTTGATAGAGGTTTTTGAAAAAAGGTAAATAGTGTGGGTCACGGTAGGTTTGTTCAGATAGAACCTCCATGAACCGCACCTGTTGTTGATGTTGAGGCTCGATCACTTTTTCTAGCTGAGGTTTGTATTGCACTTGGTTTTTATGATTTTGGTAAGCCACCGAGATGAAAGGTGCATTCTCATCGACCAAACCTTCAATTAAGCCTTGCTGTAAACCATCGACCGTCACTTGAACCGCAAAGCGCTTGTTCTGTTGGGATTCCAAGAACTGAATGAGCGCATCAGGCTGCTCACTGAACGCTTGTTGCATCCACTCATCAAGCGCTTCTTCACGTTCTTCTTTAAACACAAATTGGCGGTAGGCTTTAAGTAAATTTAAGCGCACAAAATCGATGAGCGTGATGGTCAGGGCTTGCGCTTTATTGTTCGGCTTGTCGGCGTTTTCTGGCTTACCATCTTCCGCGATCGCAAGCATTGCTGACTTCATATCACCTTCATCCATCCCAGATGCCGTTTTATCGATTAACTCGACAATGATCGGTTGAATCTGAGCGATTATCGCCAAATCTTCTGGGCTGTTCGTTAAATAGGTGTAACTATCAGGGAGGATATCCATGTCTTGCCAAACACCAATTTCAAATAGCGCATCGTAGATAACAACCATGTTGGCAATGAAATGTTCATCAATGCGAATCCCTTCATGGTGGCCTGTAGCTTCAGTCGATGTATCTGGCTCTTTGTACTCTGAGACCGGCTCATCACCGACATGATAGAGACTATGTTCAAAACCTTTTAACGCCTCATCATCATAGACTGTCGACAGATACCCTTTAAATACATCTTCACTACCCAAACCGGAATAGCGGTCGTAGTAACTATAGAGGAAGTAGCCCAAAGGAATTGAATATGTCGGGTTTGATAGCTGAGCGATCACTCGCGCCTTCGTTTTAGCGTCCAAAGGCAGCGCGAGAATATACGCATCTAATGTTACGCCACCGATCGTGAAAAGTGCCGCGTCGCGAGTAAGCGTGGCCGAGTAAGTTAAACTTGAAAGCACCTGATTTTTCAACACCTCGCTCGAACTGAATACGCCACCAATGACAGGCGTAGTCGAAATATCGGCAATGCTCGGCGCTGAAATAACCGCCAACGAAAGAGAGCCAACTAAACTAGTGTAGCTACGTGATCGGAAATAGAAGCTCATCAAATACCCTTTAGTTCTATGTATTTTTATAAATATAACTTATTGTTCCAGTTTACTTTAATTATCAAAAATATGTGTACTTGTGCTTATAAAAACATTGGATATTTCATCGCACGATATGATTCTGCTCGTAACATTTGAAACACCTCGCAACAAATAAAACACTGTTCATAATTATCTCCTGACATTGTCTTGATAAAGTCTCCTGCTCTTTATTTGCACACATTTAAGGCCAAACTTATGAACTCGTTTACTAAAGCTTCGCTGACCGCAGCTATCAGTCTTCCATTACTTGCAGGGTGTGTAACACCTGGTGAGGACGATCCCAACGCAAGTACTAAGCAAGGCGCTGTGGGTGGCGCGTTACTTGGTTTAACACTTGGCGCACTGACAGGTGAAGCGGATTTAGCGGTTCAAGGAGCGATGGTAGGCGGATTAGCAGGGGGCGTAGCAGGGGCGAGTAATGACATTCAGAATAACCGTGAAAACATCCGTCATGACAGCCGTAACGATGCCATTGCACAAACCGGTAGTACGCAAGCAGTAAGCCCAGCGAGCACTGAAACAACTCAGCAAAACTGGCAAGAACTTAATAACTTCATTGGCGAATGGAACGTGACTATTCGCAACCATGTTGATACCAACAGCAATATCGATAGCCTTCAAGCAACGGGCAATCTAGCGAGTATCAGCCAAGCCAACATCAATATTGAAAACCAACAAGGCATTGAGCTCTCTGCACAGTTTTCTTATACCGTTGAACAAGGTTATCAACTGGATGTGATGAACGATGCAACAGACGTGACGGTTAATTTCGCAGGTGAGCATCAGCCACAAGCGAATCGTTACAACTTCTACCCAACCAACATTCAAGACATCATTTACCAAGACGTGAACAGTGCTGATGTCCGCTTAGAACTGGCGATGGTGAGTGACAAGTTATGGATTCTAGACAGTTATGCGTACATTGATGGCTCGGAGAAGAAGCTGCAATCAATCCGCTTTAACAAAACCAGCTAGAAAATAGAAACAACAAAGCCAGTCTCGAACCATTACTATCACATTTGATCAGCATGACCGATACTGGCTTTGACAAACAGGCCCCATCAAACAGAACCTGAATTATTCATCTTAAATAATGGAACTTAGGTAATTGAACTTAGACAATTGAGCTTAGACAATTGAGCTTAGATAACGGAACTTAAGTAATTAAATCAGCCTATAAACGCTTACCGCTTCCGTCTTCCCACATGACTTCACACTCTTCTTTGATGGCTGCTTTTAGCAACTCAACCAGAGGGAACGCTCGACTCCCCAGATTTACAGGAGCTTCCACAACATCTTCTTCGCTATCGTTGTCATCAACCACATCGTTCTGCTCAACAGGTTGGCTTTTCTCTGCTTCAATCGCAGTACGCAAGTTGTTCAGTGCATCAGGTACCTCAGAAGCATCAATCGCTCCGGGGATGGTGCCACTATGCCCAAGCATCTTGATGAACTGAAGACCAATTTCACCAAACATCGTGACGCTAGCATGAGCCTTGCAACTAAAAGTAATTAACATTATGAGCCTCTCTTAATTTTGGTTGTCTGCAAACTATGTTGAGTAACTCACTGGAAAGCAAGTACATAATAGCCAAATCGCTTCTCCCAACCTACTCCTTAAATGGCTAGTTATAGGGCGGCTCTACACCGTTCGTGATACACATCACTGTTTGTTATGAGTCACTTATTTTTTAATATGAAATCTTGATAGTAGTCACACTAAAAAGGCCACCAACACTCCGTGATGGCTATTATTTAATCTACTATTAACACCATTATCAAAATCTTTGGCACAAATCACATGAAAAGGCTCGTCGGCAGGCACCTAGAAGAAATGGCGGACATACGTTCCACACGCAAGCAAAAAATTGTTCACTCCTTTTCACTGACTGCCGCTGCGCTATTCATCTTTTATACTTGGGCTTACTTCCAAGGCCAGCACTACACGCTGTCAATTTTCGAACTGTGTTTTGCTATTATTGCTATCTCGAATGCCCTATACGTAAGAAAAGTCACCAATCCGGAATATTCAGAATTAATACTTAGCTGCGTGTTACTCGTGCAAGGAGTCATCCTATTCTTGTACAGCTACGCCATTCCCGACCGAGTTCTTTGGCTATACCCTATTTTAGCTGCAGTCATTTTTATCAATGATTTCAGAATTGGAATTATCTTAAGCACCTCATTTTGTTTGTTTATCAGTACCTTGATCACAGCAATGCCCAATAACTTTTCTTTGCCATTTAACAGTACACACCGATTTATTCTTAGCCTGTTTACCATGAGTTTGGTGTGTCACACATCGGCCTATTACTACACAAAAGCCGTCAGTTACATCCAACGCCTCTATAAAGAAGGCATTGAAGATCTAGCCTACCGAGACCAACTCACAGGCTTAGCCAATCGCTGGAGCTTTGAACGTTGGGCAGTCGAGAAGCTCGCAACAGTTGATAGCAAACGATCCCTCACCGCATTGGTGTTTCTGGATATCGATGATTTCAAAAGTATCAACGACAGCTATGGCCACGATGTGGGTGACAGCGTCTTACAACATTTTGCCAATCGCTTGAGCAACAATATTCGAACCCGAGATCGAAAGAATCATGAATACGATTATTCCATCGCGCGCTTTGCTGGGGATGAGTTCGTTCTGATGCTCTACGACATTCCCACTCGAAAAGACCTCGACGGTATTCTCGATAGAATATGTGGGTTGTTTGAGAGCGGCTGTCAGACTAATGAAAGAATCAAAGAGCTGACGCTCAGTGTTGGAGTTTCTTTGTATCCGCAAGATGCACAAGAATTACATGAGTTAACAAGATGCGCTGATAAGGCGATGTATGTGGCGAAACATTCAGGAAAAAACCGATACGCTTATTATCACGACAACCCAGTCTCAACCTTGATAGAAGAATTACCAACGAACCTCACCTGCTCAGAATCTGATGCCTCTGAACTTGAAGATTGTCTTGAAGCGAAGGTGGACGGGAACAATGTCACACTGTTAAAAACGCGTCAACGCTAGCCATTAATAGCGCTTACAACTAAGCATACTAACCAGCCATATACATAAGCCAAAGGCTCACTAACCCGATCACAATGATCCATACGACTTGTCGTGTTCGGTTTGGGTTATTGCCTCTAGGTCTTACTACCGTTTTAAAAGCGGCTTGCTTAGCCGATTGAAGAAACGGGGCTTCAATCTCACGTTTTTTCACGCGACGTTTAACAGCGCTATTCGCAACCTCGGTAAAACGTTGGCTTTGCTCCGTTGTAAAGTCGTTATCAAAGCCCATCCGACCATGCCTTTCGCCATGTTTTTGCTGAACTGCCATAGCGGCCTCCTTGGCGGTCTACTCTACATTCAAGTATAGACATAATTTCATATTCTTACCTGTTCAAGATTTTCGAATAAGTCACTCAATGCTATGCCATCTTCTTTTGAAATCAAATTACATAAACTACAGCTATTCAAGTTTATGAGGGTTTCAAAATGACGAATGTAAGAACAGTAGATCATGTGATTGCAGCACATGCCACCTCCGATGGTGATGGCGTCAAAATCCAAAGACTCGCTGGTTTCAATAACACGCGTTTCTCTCCATTTTTGATGGTCGACGAACTTAAATCGGATGAAAGCAAAGACTACGTTGGTGGCTTTCCTCCTCATCCTCACCGTGGGATAGAAACGCTCACTTACATGCTTAAAGGTCACTTCCAACACAAGGACCACATGGGTAATGTCGGTGAACTTCGTAGCGGTGGCGCACAATGGATGGCCGCAGGTCGTGGTGTGATTCACAGTGAAATGCCGATGATGGAAGAAGGCGCGTTGCACGGTTTTCAGATTTGGATAAACCAGCCAGCAACACACAAAATGCAGCCAGCGCGATACCATGACTTCCAAAGTGAAAGCATTGCAGAACATCAAAATGAACAAATCGGTTTACTGAGAATGATTTCCGGTGGGTTTGAACTGCATGACCAAGCTGACGCAGACACCATACAAACACAAGGTCCATTACAAACGACCGGTGTACCATTAAGCGTTGCGGATTGGCGAGCGAATTCAGGGCAAAAAGTGACGTTAGGGACTCTAGTTGATCATAATGCCATGGCTTATGCTTACCGAGGCAGCGTCAAAATCGGCGACAAAGTCATCAACCAAGGTCAACTGGCCCTGCTAACAAAAGCTGAATGGTTGTCTTTAGAAAGCCTAGAAGATTCAGGTGTGCTGATTTTTTCTGGTCAACCGATTAATGAGCCGGTTGTACACTATGGTCCGTTTGTCATGAACTCGATGGAAGAGATTGAACAGACTATTCAGGATTACAACAACGGCGTTTTTGAGACCTATTGATTTACGATGTCTTGGTTTTCAGTTTTGAGCTTTGAGCTTTGAGCTTTGAGCTTTGAGCTTTGAGCTTTGAGCAGGATATTCAAGAGATTTTGCAACAAACAACGAATTTTGGTCGTCCATTTGATGACTGTAAAAACAAGTGACACTATCCACTGCCGGATTACCTATCACTTATTTAACCACGCTCCTAGAGCGTGGTTTTTTCTTATTAGTCAGAGACTAAAATACAGCTTTTTATAAGTACTCACATAAATAAGCCGTTGCTTCTTTTACCTGTAGATCAAAAGAAGAATCGCCCGCAACGTCAAAAGAGTCGCCAGATTGGTATGTTGTCCAATCTTCATCACCAACACGCTTTACAATCAGAGCGCCTTTTACAACGGTCATTTTTTCCGGAGCTGCGGTACCGAATGTGTATTCGCCAGCAGCCATCACACCAACACTTACATCTGCGCCAGACTGGTTAAACGCTAACGACTTAACGCCACCATCAAAGTATGTATTCTCTTTAATCATTGTACTTCCTTGTTATATTCAAATTGCAATTATTGGGCTTCAATGAATCAGCCTATGCGTAAATTCACGTGATAATTGTTTTAACCAATTCACGACATTCCTACAAGAAATAAATACGCATAGCTTAAGTCTTTTCTATAATAAAGATGCATTGACTGAACGAATACCATCAGGAAAACTTAAAATTAGCCAAAGCAACCCATTTATCTAGAACATTCGATCCTGCTTCTAACTCTCGCAACTATCTTTGCAAACTAAGGTTTTAATTTATAATCTTTAAGGCAGTATGAGTAAGGAAATGACGAGAACATGGCGAAAAAGAGCACTAAAATAGCAGATCTATTTGCCAACTCGTTACGTTACCTTTTTCTATTGGTTGCCGCTATCATTGCTCTCACTGCAGGGTATTTAGCCTATCAAACTCACCAACAATCCGTCAGCCCAAGTAATGTTCACGGCACATGGATAGAGATTGGTGCTCCCCCCTACAAAACCGATATCCTGACCCTTTCCGACAATGGCGTGATGATGAACCATCGCTTCATCAGTACTTCATTTGATTTTGATGGCAAAGTTGTCACGATCAATACAGGATCTGGGGAAACGGTTTATACGATAAGTGGTACCTACGACTCCCCTCGTTTAAAACGACTCGTTCCAAGCGTCCCTTCACAACAGTTCATTAAAGAGGGCTATGAAGACACAGCCGCGGGTGATACCCACAGTGTTATGCAGCAACGACGCGCTTCATTAGCGGAACAATTCAAACGATAAACCCCTTCATTTTTAGAACAAGCACTGTCTTTCACGTAAAACCTATCCCAAGTCGATACACCCAACTCTGTGACTCTCCTTCAAATGGCGATATTTTCTTATCGTTTGTCGCATCTTTTCATAACTTCATGTCGCGTATTTTCACTTATGAGATTTTCATTCTGAAGACTGATTTATTTTATAAAACATGGACTCGGCCTCTCATTCATTAAGCAACAGAATTGTAACAAGATACAATTTTTTAGTTGTCCATCGAAAACGTATTTATTTTCAGTTATGAAATTAAAACTCTCTCGAATACTGACAGGGAAGCTCCTTCAAAACTGATTGGAGCTGCTTATGGGGCCATTTGGTTCTCGTAACCTTCAAGGAATGAGAGAAATAGTATGATTCGTATTAATACCTGTGCGGCAAGCATTGCTCTAGCGCTATCAGGTACAGCATTAGCTGCACCAACAGCACCTAGCATCGACATGTACGGTTCCAACAACCTGCAGTTTTCTAAAATTGAACTCGCGATGGAAACTACTTCTGGCTACAACCAGATGGTTAAATATCACGACAAAGCAAAGGTCGACGTTAAATTCAACCAATGGAGCGGAACGTCAGGAAACACTTACAACATCTACTTTGATGGCGTTAAAGTGGCCACAGGCCCTATTACTGGTAGCCAAACCACGGCTTCATTCGAATACGGTCAAGGTGGCTTGTTCGAAATGGAAATCGAAGCGTGTGATGAAACAGGCTGTAGCAAGAGTGCACCCGCTCAGATCACCATCGCCGATACCGATGGCTCACACTTAGCACCACTTGCGATGAACGTAGATCCAAACAATAAGTCATACAACACAGACCCAAATACGGTAGTAGGTACTTACTTTGTTGAGTGGGGTATTTACGGTCGTGATTACACAGTTGATAACCTACCTGCTGACAACTTGACCCATATCCTTTATGGCTTCATTCCAATTTGTGGTCCTAATGAATCAGTAAAATCAGTGGGCGGTAATAGCTACAACGCACTCATGACAGCCTGTCAGGGTGTTAACGATTACGAAGTGGTGATTCATGACCCTTGGGCGGCTTTCCAGAAGAGTTTCCCTCAAGCTGGTCACGAATACAGCTCACCTATCAAGGGTAACTACGCAATGATGATGGCGCTAAAACAGCGCAATCCAGACTTAAAAATCATCCCATCTATTGGTGGTTGGACACTGTCTGACCCGTTCTTCGATTTCACTACAAAAGCGAACCGCGACACGTTCGTTGCATCGGTTAAGAAATTTCTCAACACATGGAAATTCTACGACGGTGTAGATATCGATTGGGAATTCCCTGGTGGAGGCGGTGCTGCTCCCGATCTTGGTGACCCTGTAAATGACGGCCCTGCTTACATTGCATTGATGGCAGAGCTGCGCGTTATGTTGGATGAGCTAGAAGCTGAGAACGGCCGTACTTACGAGCTAACATCAGCGATCGGTGTGGGTCACGATAAGATTGAAGACGTGAACTACGGCGATGCTATCCAATACATGGATTACATCTTCGCAATGACTTACGACTTCTACGGCGGTTGGAATAACGTGTTAGGTCACCAAACAGCACTGAACTGCGGTAACTTCATGCGCCCTGGTCAATGTGATGGCACAGGACTCGATGAAAATGGCGAACAGTACACTGGCCCAGCTTACACCACTGACAACGGCATCCAATTGCTGCTTGAGCAAGGTGTTCCAGCGAACAAACTTGTTGTTGGTACTGCGATGTACGGTCGTGGTTGGGAAGGTGTATTACCATCATCACTTTCAGATCCAAGCGACCCAATGACAGGCGTGGGTAATGGCAAACTAACCGGCAGCTCTGCACAAGGTGTATGGGAAGATGGCGTTATCGATTACAAAGGCATTAAAGCGAACATGCTTGGTGCAAACAACCAAGGCATCAACGGCTTTGAATATGGTTACGACGAGATGGCAGAAGCGCCTTACGTTTGGAACCGCACTTCAGGCAAGTTGATCACATTTGATGATGACCGTTCAGTGAAAGCAAAAGGCGCGTACGTTCGTAGCCTTGGTCTTGCGGGTCTATTCTCTTGGGAAATTGATGCGGATAACGGCGATATCCTGAATGCGATGCATGAAGGTCTAGCAGGTGGCACCACAGATCCTGTAAATCGTAAACCAACCGCTGCTGCGGGTGCAGATCAATCGGTTGAAGGCCCGGCTTCTGTATCTCTAGACGGTAGCGCTTCAAAAGACAGCGACGGCACAATTGCTAGCTATGCTTGGTCACAAATAAGCGGAACAGCAGTAACTCTGGCTAACGCGAATGCGGCTGTTGCGAGTTTCGATGTTGTTGAAGTCGCACAGCAAGAAACACTGACCTTTAGCCTAACTGTGACAGACAACGAAGGGGCTACATCCGCCGACACCGTTGTTGTAACGGTAAACCCTAAAGATACAGGCCCAGTCAATACCGCTCCAGTAGCAGTAGTTACAGCTCCTTCTGAAGTGAATGCGGGTGATGTAGTCGTGGTTGATGCTTCGGCTTCGAGCGATGCTGACCAAGATACATTGACCTTCACGTGGGATGTACCAGCAGGTATCAACGCAACAGTACAAGGCGCTTCGGTAAGCTTTGTCGCGGCGGAATACACGCAAGACACGGTACTGAACTTCTCTGTGACAGTGAGTGATGGTACAGATACATCAGTCGCGGCTGCATCAGTAAAAGTCCTCAAGAAAACAACAGGCGGCGGTACGTGTACTAACGCTTGGGATTCAAGTGCAGTCTACACTGGCGGCGACCAAGTGACTCAAGGTGGTAAGGTTTGGGAAGCGAAGTGGTGGACAACAGGTGAAGATCCAACAACGACAGGCCAATGGGGTGTGTGGAAAGAGATCGGTCCTGCAAGCTGCTAACTAAAAATAGTGCTTAGTTAAATACAAGCTAAGCATCAACTAAATCCCTAAAACAAAGGCCAACCAGAGAATATCTGGTTGGCCTTTTACTTATATTTTCTGCTCTTTTAACTTGCGATCGTTTTACTGACGGGCTTTTTAAGTACGCTCGTTAGGCTTAATCAATTAAGTTATCAAAGCTCTCGAATACTTGCGGGCACTTCATCACTCGACCATGGCCTTGGCCTTGAGTGGCAATCAAGGTAACGCGACCCATTTCATTAGCTGCACGCTGAGACACATCAAACTTAGTAAACTTGTCTTGCTCATCATGAACGATGATTGTTTGAGCCTCACGAAGCGCTAGCTTTCCATAAGGATCGACAGACTGAATAGGGTAGTTGAACTGCTCTTCCACTTCACCAACTACCGCCTCGAACAGTTTCATTGAGTAACCTGAACGCGCAACACTGCCAAATAGGTTTTCGAGATAATCCAGTACTGGAGCAATCAGCAACAGCGGTTTGTTTTCCAATTTAACGTGCTTACATTCCAACGCTGAAGCAGTACCCATGCTGTGACCAACCAAGCCAGCCACTTCACCAACTGAATCTAGAATCGCTTCTAAGCCATTCACAAACGCAGGGATGTGACCATGCACGCCATCACTGCCACCATGTGCTGGGTGATCATAAGCCATTGCAGTAAAGTCTTTAGCAGCGATATGCTCCATCAGAGGAAAGAACTGACTCGCGGTGCCCGACCAACCGTGGGTAAGCACCCAAACTGGACCAGTACCCAAAGAATACGTTTTTATAACGCCATCACGACCTTCGATTTCACTCTTGATGAGCCCTTGTGGATCCGCGTTTTTTTGCTCGGTACGCATCGGAGTCAGCAGCAGTTTACGTGCCGTTTTCTTTGCGTGGCTCGGTGCTAGGATGTAATGCAGATTCGTCGTAGCGCCAATTAGGCTGCGCTTGAAGCTGAACTTGTTCGATGTATTAAAATAAATTTTGTCACTCATGACCGTTCCTTGTATCGCCATCTTGATTGGCGGTTCGAGCTCGGCCCTAAAAAACGAACGACCGTGCTATTTATTGATGTAAAAAATGGCGCTACTGCTGCTTATAAAAGTTTATCGCAACTTATCGCCACTTCTCTAAAATTTGTATCAGCCAGCCTAAAGCAAAGTTCACATACTTTACAAATACAATGCCTTGCGAACTAATTGGTTTACGAGTTAAACCGCTTTCCAGCTAGCGACCAAGCGCTCAACACCGCTCCAAAAATGAGTGTGGCTCGCTTGCTGCCCTCGCAATGAATAGAACAAATTTGCACTCAAGTAGAGACCATATAACTCGAAAGTTGCCTGTTTTGGCTTTAAATCGGCCCTGAACTGTTTACTCTCAACCGCTTTTGCGACCTGAATCGTCAAGTAATCAATCCACACTGAAATGGTTTTCTGCAGTGCCTTCTGAATCACAGACGTTTCGCTGCCTGCATCTTTCCAAGCATCAATAAACATGCAACTACCTTGGAATGAATGATTCCAGCCCAGCCAATTATCGAGCAGCTGTTTCAATTTCGCTTCAATATCACCATCACCCAACTCTCTCGCAGGAATGATGACTCTTTCAGTGAATATGGCGTTGGAATACTCGAGTACAGAAAGTTGCAGGTTCTCTTTAGAGTTGAAGTGCGCGAACAAACCACTCTTAGACATACCACACTGCTTGGCTAATTCGCCAATCGTTAAACTCTCAAGACCATTTTCGCTCGCAAGTGCGAATGCATGGCTCAAAATATACTCTTTGGTTATCTTTCCTTTGCTCATTATTCACCAATGATAAATCTGATGGTTTATTTTTAGCACGTTCGTACTTTTTTTCAAGTTTTTTGCTTAACCACTGGGATTTAATTTCTCTTACCCAAGAATTGTGGAAAAATGCGACAGTATTCAAAGGAAATTGAAATCGACTAACAAAGGAAAGAGAATGAACACACTTTGGGAACAGTTTGCGTTTTCGGCGTCGGTAACAGGCCCTATCTGTTTAATGCTGTTTCTTGGAGTGATACTCAAACGAATCGGCTTAATCAATGACAATTTCATTGATGTCGCCTCTAAGGTAGTGTTTCAAGTCACCCTGCCCGCAATGTTATTTTTGAGCATTGTTCAGTCTAACCACGACTTTGCCGCAAGTGGAAAGCTCGTCATTTTTGGCCTAGTCGCCAACCTTACCTTCTTCGTGTTCACCACAATAAGCACCAAAATAGCCTTTAAAAAGCCTCAAGACCAAGGCGTCATAGTACAAGGTGGCTTTCGTGCCAACACCGCCATTATTGGTCTCGCTTATGTTGCCAATATATACGGTAACGACGGCGTTGCACTCGCTGCCCTTTATGTCGCCTCACTGACGGTTCTCTATAATATTCAGGCGGTTATCGCGCTCACACCGAAAGGTCAAGAGTCGGGTGACAAAGCCATTCAAGTGATTGTTAAAACGCTCACCAAAAACCCTCTTATTATCTCGATCGCTATGGGTGTCTTGTTCTACTTACTATCCATTCCAGTACCGAAAATGGTGACAGACGCAGGGCAATATTTTGCCAATATGACGTTACCATTAGCCCTGCTATGTACTGGAGGATCACTTGATATACGCTCTCTAAAAAAAGATAAAGGCCCAACTTGGTTCTCTACGGGATACAAACTGGTTTTAGCTCCGCTACTGATCACTCTGGCTGCTCTGTTCTTCGGCTTTAGAGGATTAGATCTCGGTCTTATTTTCTTGATGAGCGCCGCACCAACCGCAGCAGCAAGCTATGTTATGGCCCGCGCGATGGGTGGAAACTCCACATTGGCCGCCAATATTATCGCGCTAACCACTGTCGTTTCACTTATCACTTGTACGCTTGGTATCTTTGCATTGACTGCAATGGATTTAATATAGCTGCGACAGGCTTCAAAAAATCAATACAAGCCTTAAATCAAAGGCCTCCAGCTTTGATTTAGTGCTAACTGATTCCGCATAAAGACTGTTAGATTTTACGAAATTTTTCTTAGAGATCTGATATGTCTTCCGTTCAACATACGCCTTCACAACGCATCGCCAGTATCGAGTTAGGTCGAGTGATTGCTATCTTGGCGATCATTGGCTTACACGGCCAGATGGCACTTACTTATTGGCAAATAGATGAAGTGCCATGGATTGGTTATGTGCTTAACCAAGCTGCTCGCTTCGCTGTTCCTCTGTTCTTCCTTATTTCCGGCTATCTGATCCAACCTAAGCTCACAGCGTCGCCTTGGACAACCTTCATCAACTACTCCAAACCACTACTCAAAGTTTGGTTGGTATGGAGCATCATCTGCCTAATCATGCCATTCAATCTCGCGAAGGTGGAAGAATTGGGTTACCTAGGCGAACGCCAAGGTTACTGGGGCTTTTTAATGAACACTCCGCTCAACTCTTTCTTAGAGGGTGGGCTGGTTCACTTGTGGTTTATTCCTGCCCTTGTGTGCGCGGTTTTGATCATCGCCTTAATGGTCGAGATGAAACTCGACAAGCTTCTACTGCCAGCGGCTATTATGCTTTACGTCTATGGTGTGTTGGCGGGCAGCTATGCGAGCTTAACCGACCTCAGCTCACCGTTCTTCACTCGTAACGGTCCGTTCTCTAGCACGTTAATGGTGACCTTAGGTTTCCTGATTCGTCAGCATCAATGGAAAGTGTCATCAACCAAGGCATTGGGGCTATTAGCGCTAGGCATGCTCATCCACTTTGCCGAAGCAGCATGGCTAACCACCTTTGATATCGCGTTCAACATGAATGATTTCTTGCTTGGTACGGCGCTATGGGGAATGGGGGTGTTTATGTGGCTTCTGGCTAATCCAAACATCGGTGATTACGCGTGGGTTCGTGCTATCTCGAATCGCATGTTAGGTATCTACGTTTGCCATTTGCTGATCATTATCGTGCTGTTCAATGTTTGCGGAGTATTGGGTATCACGGAACTCGGTAAAGATATCACCGTCTTCTTTGGCACCTTTATCCTGAGTTTTATGTTGGTTGCTGGTATCGAAAAAACGCCACTGCGACACTGGTTGCTTCGCTAGTGCTATTTGTCTAGCCCTAGTATCTTCTGGACTAGATCAACTTTAAACAGCCACAAAAAAATAAAGGCAAGATAACGGATTATCTTGCCTTTATTTCATCATATTGGAACCGAGATTATGTTACTCGAGAGGTGTTATCGGAACGCCATCGCGCCCTTACCGACCCCTTCATAAGCGACAATCTGTAATGACTGGTTGTCTGCCAAGCTTGGGGCAACTTCATCTGCAATATAGCCAGCCAGTAGCTCTACCGTGGTATCCGTCGGCAAGATTTCTGTTTCACTCTTAGCAATCGCTAGCTCAAATTCGCCTTGAGGCGCCGTGTAGCGGAAACCATAGTGGCTTTCATCATTAACGCTTTTCGCGTGTTCACTCAGGTTAAGTGATGAAACTGAAATTTGGTCTTCTTTCGAACCTAAGTAAATGTCTTCCCAGCGCTGAGCAAACGCCTGTTCACGTTGTTCGTCACGCTGACCATCAACCAAAATTTCGACTGGAGAACGGTGGCCATGAGCGATACGCTGACAGTTGCCATCATGCTTTTTCAAGCCATGGGTATAGTGGTAAAACGCGCCATTAATGTTTTCATGACGAAGGGTGATCTCTAACCCTGTGACGTTACTTGGTAGGTGATCGCGAAGAATATGATAAACATGCGCGGTCACACTTTCGATAGTGATCGCCTCTGCATCAATCAGACAGTATGCTTCATCAGGACAGTGCAGGTGCAGGCTCTTGTCACCGCGCAATACATCAACCTTAGAGTAACCCGCTTTACTTGCTTGATACACGATTGCAGCGTTTTGCATTGGCAGCAGTAAGCGGTGGTCAACGTGTTGATCAACAAGGTGTTTGATCTGTTTTTTGACCTTGCTAAAATCCAACACCATGCTCATCTCATTCAGTTCACCAGACATGGTGACATCTAAAATCCAACTATCTCCTACGACCCCTCTGTGTTCACAGATGTATGAAGAATCGATAACGGTAAGGTCTCTTACAAATAGGTTCAAGTTGAACTCCTTAGTGCTTTAATGAGATACGGGAGGCTGAATAATGTTCAGCAGGCACTTCGTCTCATTGATGTCTGATAAAATAGGACGGGCAGAATGTTACAACGAGCTTATAAAGTCCACCTTTTTACACCGTCATTCGAGAAATGAACAAACTACGCTCAATTTCCGCTAAAACATAGACTAGCCTCATGCTAATAGCCACGTTTCAGCTAGGGTTTCCCAGCGATTCACGACACATTTTGCTTTAGCCATAGACGCGGCGACATTCCCGCAACATGCTGAAAAGCTCGAGAGAAGCCAGAATAGCTGTTGTAGCCCACTTCATCCGCCACCCAATTGATGGGCTTATTCTGTAGCAGCAACGACTGAGCCACAGACACCCGCCATTTTTGTACATAATCACCTGGGGTTTCCCCTACTTCACGCTTGAACGCTTCTATAAACTGAGTTCGAGACATCGCGGCCAATGAAGCCATTTGCTCTATCGAAAAGTGGCGAGCAGGCATTAGGTGAATCGCAGTAACGACCGGAGCAAGCCGCGGATGAGCCAGTGCAGAAAATACGCCTTGATCGATTTGCTGTTGTTCAATGAGATGTCGGAAAATCAAAGCCATTAACGCGTCACTCAACTTATCCATTAAGTATTGCTGCCCTGACGATTGTTGTCCTGAAGATGCTTGCCCCGACTCTCGAAACAGCACCTCTATTACAGGCATTAAATTGGGTGCGTCCTCAAACGGAATCACTATCACATCAGGAAGTGCAGACAACAAAGGATTCATCTGCCCGGCTCGATATTCCACACTCGCACACACGATTTCAGCGCCATCTCCAACACCTTCAATTGCATGTGGTGTGCTATTCGGCAGATAAATAATACAGGGCTGTGAAAGCTGCCTGTATTCCGTATGAGCACTAGACAAGGTCAACTCACCGGCACTTAATACATGAAGGTGCCCTTCTTTGCCTTGTTGCGCGTTAAATGACGATACCCCACACAGGTTCCCAGAATAGAAAACGCCTGTGCGTATCGAGAAGTGTTCCATTAATTGTGACAGCAGATCCATGCATCCTCCGAACGATTCGCTTACTTTTTAGTTCTTTTGTCCCTTTATAGACCGGACGAGTGGGCTAAATTACTTCAAACAAGATAACTAACACTGACAAGGAACTTGATATGTCACACATGAAATCGACCAGTCAAAAAATCACGCTATTGGCCGCGCTACTTGGAACCAGCTTTTCTTTAATGGCAGCAGATCTTGATATGAGCGTCGACAGCAATGACCTCGCCATTAAAGGTTATGACCCTGTCGCTTACTTTGCCAATGAAGGGCCAGTTAAGGGCACATCTGAATTCACAGCGACTTATAAGAATGCGATTTATAACTTTGTAAGCAGTGAAAACCGAGATGAATTCCGAACCAACCCACAAGCTTATGCACCCCAATATGGCGGCTATTGTGCCTTTGGTGTTGCAATGGGTAAGAAATTTGAAACAGACCCATTAGCTTGGAAAGTAGAGGATGGGAAGCTGTACTTGAACTTAGATAAGTCAGTTCAAAAGCGTTGGCTGGAGAATACGCAAGAATTCATCCAAGACGCCAACAGCAATTGGACCACTATAAAAACAGTCGAAGCCTATAAGCTCTAAGTTCTAAGTTCTAAGTTCTAGCATTCAACGTTTATCCATTGCCCACTAACAAAAACGGAAGCGACCGAACGCTTCCGTTTTCATTTTGACCGGCCAAAATATAGATAAACCGCTAACCATTGGTAACATCGCGATAAACGTCGATGTGGCGTTCAAACTTGAGAAAAAGCAATAATCCCTCAGTACAAATCAAATCCATTTTTATTCTATACTCCTAAAAGATAAGCTTTTCTTTTCATGGAAGAATAATGATATTACCTAGGATTTTGGTACTCGGGCTCTGCGCTTTCTCAACACTCACCTACGCCACCCCATGGCAGTTTGTGAAAAGTGAAGATGGCATCATCATCGATAAGAGACCTCATAGCGAAGGCTTGGTAGAAATACGAGCCCAAATGCAAACACCCACTACTTATTCTGGTTTTTTGCTGCTATTGGAAGACAGCGAAAACGTGCCAAACTGGATAGATAATGTGTCGAAAAGTCGTGTCTTGATGCAGATATCTGAGTCGGAAAATATTGTCTATACCCAATTCAAGGCGCCATGGCCTGCCAGAGATCGAGATATGGTGACCTACTCAAAATACAGCATCGAAGATGGACAGTTTTCCTTGTCGATTAAGGATGCGTCTAACTATTTGGCGAAAGAGTCGGGGTACATTCGAATTTATGATGTGGATGCGCTATGGACGCTGCAACCGCTCACCAATGGCAACAGTTACATCACCTACACCGCTTATGCGAACGCGGGAGGCATACTGCCAAATTGGCTAATGAATAAGTTATCGATTGGCAGCGCACTGAGCACGTTTAAGGGATTGAAAGAACAGCTACCAAAGTACCAAGGCCAACAGCACCCTAACCTGCCAAGCGAGTCTCGCTAGCGTTACAGGTACCAGCAATAGAAAGCTCAACTTCTAAGGTTTTCTTGTTAGGGTCTTCTGGCTAGGGTCTTCTGGCTAGGTCTCGGGCTAAAATAAGTGCCAAGCCAAATACCTGAAGAAACAATGCGATGTTCTTATAGAAAGCCATTTTCTCGTCGAGCCTTTGGATTAACTCAACCAAAGTCAGGTTATCCAAATAGTAATTATCGATTCGAGTTCGCTGTGATTCTTGGGCACTGTTTATCAGCATCATAAGCTTAGATAAATTAGCCAACGAGATGGTGGGGACTTCATCATCTACCCAGCGCCTTAGCTGGCCTCGCAACGCTTCATCTAAAGCAGTAGAGGGTTGAGCCCTTTCTGCTGATGATTTATCTAGATGAATCAGAATTGCTTCACGCTTGCGCTCTAAGGTTTCGATCGTGTTCCAGGCCAGCTGTATTGAGTACACATTGCCGTATTTACGATCGTTGTATTCTGCTTTCTCCGCTTCAATTTTGTCTAACACCAAACTCGACATGACAATCGCCATCACGTTCAGTATTAGACCTGCGAGGACAATCGCCCAAGCAGGAGGAAGGCGCAATGCCATAATGCTCCCTAGAACATTTGATCAAAAGGTAGGTAAGCTAAGTTTAGGACAATCAAAGAGCTCATGCAGATAAGCGTTAATACCATACCGACTTTTCGACCTTTGAAGTTCTTCGCTAAAATGCCTTTTGCATGAATCACTCGCCCCAGAATAAACGCCACGCCAAGCACATGAATAAGCCAAACATTAGCACCATTCATCTCTAACAATCCCATCAAGATAACCGTGATTGGGATGTAATCCATTGCGTTACTTTGTGCCGTTCGAGCTATCTGCAACGACTCAACACCACCATCGGCATGAGCAACAAGATTGATTCGCCTCTGCTTAATAACTTCAATCGCCAACCAAATCATTACGACCGTCAGCAAGGCTGCGTAAAGTGCTGTTACCATCATATTTCCCTATTAGTCGGAGTTTGTTGGGTGTGTTTCACCTGCCTATTAACGGATGAGGTCAACACAGAAGGATATTCGCGCCCGAAAATTTGTAAGAGATCTCTCACATCGAACGTAAGAGATCACAATCAAGCTTCGCAGAAAATTCCTAAAATACAAACCCAACCCCTTGTTTTATATGAATCCACGCATATTTATTTTAGTGAAAGAGAATATTTATTTCCCAAGGTCAATTGCGAGAAAAGCCTCCAAAGTGTTTAATACACATGTCGACAGGGAGTTGGCAGGAACAGGAAAAAGCCTAACGGATTAGGTATCTTCAGGATGAAGATTTGATGGCTTAGGATGAGTTATCAGCAAGGAAGTTATGCTCTAGGATAGAGTCGCTTGTCAGGATGATGAGTTAGCAAGGACACCGCTAGGAAGGCGATGAATTGGATAGGTTAAAGGATTTAGCCAAATCAAGGAACGATGCAGGGAGCATACGTTACCTTATTTAAAAGAATAAGTAACAACGTCAGTAGCAGGATGGCTACAAAAAGAATAGACCCCGTTTGGTGAAAGCCAAACGGGGTTTCCTTTTTTGTGACGTTTGAAATCAAGCCGATTAACGTTACAAAATAATGTTCATCAGGAACATCGCACCAAAGGCATTCAATACCGAAATAGCGATCATCACTGGGATGTAACGACCTTCAGTACCGATTGGACCCATGATACGACCCATGTATTGCACCTGAGAGCCCATCAAGTAGATAGCAGGCGCCAAGATAGCGATATGAGTTCCGTTTAAGATACCTTGGTCAAACAATGTAATAACTACACCAACTGCACCACCCATAGACATCCACGCGCCAATCAATACTGCTGCCGCTTCGCCCGGTAAACCAAATACTGCCATGATAGGTGCAAACACACTGCCCATCAGGTCAAGCGCACCCGTGATTTGCAATGCTTTGATGATGACAAACGCCATTAGAACATTAGGTACTGTAGAAGTTGTCGCAATGACCCAGCCTTTCTTAGCACCTTCAACGAAAATATCAGTAACCATTGGTTTCTTTGCTTTAACTTCGCTCATTATGCTACTTCCTCTTCCAGTTTTTGTTCTTTATCTGCTTTTGGTTTGTCTTCTTTGCCTTCAGTAATATTGAGGTAGATGCGGAATAGGTTCGCACCAACAAATTTGAAAACAAACATTACAGCAACCGCTAAACCAATAGACGAAGTCACAGCAAGAGAACCGTCCATCGCAGTCAGCGTGAACAACACTGCACCCGAAGAGAAAAAGTTCACGATCGCCGCGCCCGCAGTGAACTGGAACATAGTGAAGACATCGGTTTCACGCTTAGTCAGATGCCCTTCATCTTTGAGCTGCCTTGTCATCGCCGCGCCAGCATCGGTACTTTGCAGAGAAGCGATCAGTGCCAAGCCTGAGTTACCCGGAATACCCATCAAAGGACGAAGTAGAGGAGTCAGAAGTTTACGAGCGGCGTCCAGCGCACCGTAATGCTCAAGAACGTTGATCATGCCTAGTGCAAACATCACGGTCGGAATAAGTGTCAAAGCAAAAATAAAACCGTCACGAGCACCACTACCACCTTTACCACGTAACGAAGTGGTTGCAGCTTGAACACCATCGGCCGTCTCACTGACATCGTAAGCGACTTGACCGAACGAACCATTGAGCGTCGTAAAATCAAATACGCCATACCATTCGTTGGACTGCATTAAGCCTGAAAAGAACACAATCGCGAACGCGAGTGCGATATAGCTACCGATCGTGACTTTACGATCGGTTTGGGTTGGATTAGTCATAAGGACCTCTATACATCTCGTTTATGTGGAACAGAACACGTATAGATAGTGCAAACTAATGAGCAAAATGTTACTGACCAAAATCAAATAGCGTATAAGTTTAAATAGAAGAACATCAACAACATATAAAACTGTGACTTTGGTTGAGATATAGAAATATCCACTGACAAAATCCGCATATTTCACATACAAAACTGATCCAAATTCACTTCAACAGCGCAACCGAAAACATACAGAATCGCCACACAAATCAAGCTTCAGGAGAGAATTGCTCATGCAAGCCGATCTCTGATAATAACGTAAGAGATCTCACACAGTGATTTATGCGCCTAATTTTAATTCTATTGTAATACAAACACTTAAAAGGTGATTTCGCTTCCAAAATGCAACCGTTTGCTTCTCGTTGATTAGGTTTTGAGCCGAGCGGAAACGATGAGCCATTTTATAAAGGAATTGAGCTTAATTCGAAATTCCAGCAAATAGAGGTGCTATAGACTTCGCGCTGCCAATATTGAAGGAGAGCAGTGGTTAATATGGAAATGAGAACACTTAAGTATCAAGTAATGGGTAAAGGTATGTGGATCACAGCAACGGTTTCTCGCGCAGTTGCGGACCAACTTGCGATGGAATATCAATCCTACGGCTGGCCTGTTGAGGTATGTGCTGTAGAGCAAACAATGACATTTGCTCAAAATGCAGCATAGTGTTGTCGATTTAGAAGAGGCTCTATCGACATAGCTTTCGATAGGGCTTTTTCACCTAATCTCTATTTTCCAATGATCAACGGTTTTGACTGTGGTTTACGGCTTTCGCCATGATTTACGCTTGTCACTATAATCTACGCATTTCACTATGATCTAAGCTTTCCATCATAGTTTCTTGTTTTCAATATAATCTATTGAATTATTAAGATATCTATCACGCTCCATATGGTTATTTAGGTCTACGCTTTTATCCGTGTTAATGACTTATTAACTTCGGAGCGTAATCCATGCTAGGTATCCAACTTTCAGTTGTTCTCTCTTTTTTGTTTTTTTCTACTGTGGCGGGCGCTGCTACTGCTCAGTTGGGAGAACCTCTCAAGCTCACCAATTCATTTGTTGGATATCTATCCCTAACCATTTTCGTTGTCGCCTACATAGTCGTGATGATGGAAGAATACCTGAAGCTCCGAAAATCCAAGCCGGTTTTACTTGCTGCTGGTCTCATCTGGATCATCATTGGCTTCACCTACCAAGAGTACAACCTCACTGAGGTAGCGAAACAAGCACTCGAACACAACCTACTCGAATACGCCGAATTACTGCTTTTCCTATTGGTCGCGATGACGTACATCAGCGCCATGGAAGAAAGAAGACTGTTTGATGCGCTTCAGGCGTGGATGGTGGGTAAAGGCTTTAACTTTCGATCTCTATTCTGGTTAACCGGTATTCTGGCTTTCTTTATCTCGCCGATTGCTGACAACCTCACCACCGCTTTATTAATGTGTGCTGTGGTCCTCAAGGTGGCAGGCTCAAATCCAAAATTCGTAAACCTTGCTTGTGTGAATATCGTGATTGCGGCCAATGCTGGCGGCGCATTCAGTCCATTCGGGGACATCACAACGCTGATGGTATGGCAGGCAGGCTACGTCAGTTTTAGCGAGTTTCTTCCCCTATTTATTCCTTCAGTCATGAACTACGTTGTTCCAGCCCTGATCATGTCTTACTTTGTTCCGACAACTCAACCCGATACGGTTCACCAACATATCGAGCTAAAACGTGGAGCGAGAAGGATCGTATTCTTGTTCATCATGACGATTGCCACAGCTGTCGCTTTCCACGCCGTGATTCACTTCCCTCCCGTGATGGGCATGATGATGGGGCTCGCCTATCTGCAGTTCTTTGGATACTACTTGCGTAAGACCTTACCCAACTCACTCGCTAAGAAAAAAGCGGTGGCGATTGCCAACAACGACGAAGGCGCACTTAAGCGATTAGGCTCAGTGGTGCCATTTGATGTATTTCGAAGAGTGTCACATGCCGAGTGGGACACATTATTGTTCTTCTACGGTGTTGTAATGTGTGTAGGTGGTTTAAGTCTGCTTGGGTATTTGGAACTTGCTTCTGGGGTGATGTACAGCCAATGGGACCCAATTTGGGCCAACATCATGGTGGGGATCTTGTCTGCGATTGTCGATAACATTCCGGTTATGTTTGCGGTGTTATCAATGGAGCCTCAAATGTCGATAGGTAACTGGTTGTTGATTACCTTAACGGCAGGTGTAGGCGGTAGCTTACTGTCGATAGGTAGCGCAGCAGGAGTGGCATTAATGGGGGCGGCACACGGCAAATACACCTTCTTTGGTCACCTGAAATGGATGCCAGTGATCATGATTGGTTACGTTGTGAGTATTGCGGCGCACCTTTGGTTGAACGGAGATCTTTTTTAATAAGAGTCTGTTTAAGGGGGAGTATTTAAAAGGCCGAATCATCCAGCGGCTTCTCAACTCGTGTCCAGATATTGCTTAACTGCATGGCTGGACACTG
Organism: Vibrio bathopelagicus; assembly: GCF_014879975.1. Classification (NCBI taxonomy): domain Bacteria; kingdom Pseudomonadati; phylum Pseudomonadota; class Gammaproteobacteria; order Vibrionales; family Vibrionaceae; genus Vibrio; species Vibrio bathopelagicus. Next base: position 56,341 of record NZ_CP062501.1, read on the forward strand.
ATTACACGTTAGCATCGCACCTTCTTGATGGATTCGCATTACCAATCCTGGCCCCTTGCGACTGTTGCCTGAATTAAGCTCAATGTTGATCAGGTCATCTTCGACATGATAACTGCGAGTAACACTGCTGTTTACCGATTGATAAATGACTTGTCCCGATTCAAATTCGAGATAACTTTCATTGTCTGCGTTCTCGTACATGCCACTAAATAAAACAAGCCGAGGGACTTCGAAGGGACGAGTGGTATCGGTTAAGCAACCCGTCAACAATAGTGCGCTACTGCAACCGATTATCAGAGAATGATGGCTATTCATTTGGGCATCCTTGCCTAGAGAGCATGGTTAAAGGATATGCAACCAAATAAGTATTTTCCAGAAAGCGGCAATTTTATTGCAAAGTCACACTTTGAGACCCCTTAACGTTCACCAATAATTGACACGCATTCTTCAACAAGTATTCAGACCAAAGACTCTTTAATCTTCCTCTCTTCCCTCAATAACCAACAAGCGTTGTTTACGTTCTACGCCGCCCGCATACCCTGTCAGTTTGCCATTTTTACCAATAACTCGATGGCACGGCACAATCACTGATACCGGATTTTTACCATTGGCTAAACCAACGGCACGAACTGCCTTTGGGTTACCAATCGCATCAGCCAGTTGTGCATAGCTCCATGTTTCCCCATAAGGAATAGTCATGAGCGCTTGCCAAACCGATTGCTGAAATGGCGTGCCCTTTGCGGCGATCGGCACAGAAAACTGGATAACCTCACCAGCAAAATAGCGATTGAGCTGGTCGGCGACCAATTCAAAGATCGGAAAGCCATCATCTCGAACACCTAACTCTTCAGGCTTGGTGGTGTATATTTCAAACCAGAGACCTAACAACCCTTCATCGTTCGCCTGTAAAGTCACGGTGCCCAATGGGCTCTCATAATAAGTAAAGCGGTTAGCCATGATATCTCCTAGCTTAGTATTCCGATTAAGATTGATTCCAACAATGGAACGTAGCGTAGCTTCCCCAAGGTGAAACGCTCTCTGCATTAATAGCAGGGCGATGCTCAATGAACTTCTTCACCACCAAATCACCAACCAGTAAGTGGTTTGGTTCGCTTAACCCACGAAGCAGCGCATATTGAATCGTCCAAGGTCCAATACCTTTTAGGTCAATCCATTTAGAAGGATGCTCTGATTCGTTGTCGACCATGTATTCAGCAAAACGCTTTAAGGTTTCCTTACGGCTTCCCGGCATTCTTAAAAAGCTCACATCTGCATCGGCTATTTGTTTTGGTGTTGGGAAATACGCTTTCTCAAATGCATCAGCAATTTGTTGTAAGTCAGAGCACTCTTGTGAATTAGCCGGCTCTTGTAAATCAGAAGAGTGATGTAAAGCAGAAGCCTGATGTGAACCAGAAAGCTCACGCACCAACAAATTAAGCTGGCCAATCGCCGCCGTTACCGAGACTTGTTGGCCCAGAACCGCTCTGACTCCAGCTTCCCAAGCACTCCATACACCTGGAATGCGGATGCCACTCTTAGCGACTAAATTAGGGTCGATAGTAGTAAAGAAAGCTTCAACCTTGCTGATGTCGACATCGAGGTCGAACATGCGTCGAATATTGGCGATCAAGCTTCTTAATTGGCTCATATCATCCAACTCAAACTCAATATCTAGGCAGTTCTCTTTGGCTAAAGTCGCCTTGAACCAGCCCTTTGAACCATTCACGTTCACCGTCCGCTGGTAATAGTCTTCACCCACCTCTTCTAAGCCTTCAATCATTCGTCGGCGATAGAAACCCAACAAATGACTCCAGTCCAGCGGGCCGTGAAAACTTAACTGGATATGATTACTTAGGTTTTTATTTGGCTTGGCTCTTCGGATTTGGCTTGGCGACAGCTGCAATTCTTTTAGGAAAGCATCATTGAAGCGGCGCGTGCTATTAAAGCCACTCGCAAAGCCCACATCTGTAATGCTCATGCTGCTGGTGTGGAGTAACTGCTTGGCAAACATCAATTGGCTATAAAGGCTATATTGCTTAGGTGACACCCCGATGTAATTGTCGAATAGGGTTCGTAGATAACGATCTGAAATACCTAATCGAGTAGCAAGATCGACAATCGATCCTGAATTCAGTGCGCCATTATCGATTAAATGCATAGCTCGCAGAAAGGTGGTTTCAACCCCTTTCCATGCTGGAGAGAAAGGCGCGCTGTCTGGGCGACAACGTAAGCAAGGACGGTATCCCGCTTTCAAAGCCTGAGCTTGATGAGAAAAGTATTCGACATTTTCTTCTTTGGGCGGGCTTGCCGGGCAAATAGGTCGACAAAAAATGCCCGTAGTTTTCACCGCAGTAAAAAACATCCCATCAAAACGAGCATCTCGCGCATAACGAGCTAAATGGCACTGTTCACTCGTTAATGAGCTGTTGTGATGAATATTTTTCGACATGCTGTGCTCTTCCCTTCGCTCATAAGCTTCACTCTGATAACTAAAAGTTTACCGTGAACTTCCATTGTCGCTAGCCATTTTCGGAAGCGAAGGTCAGATAAATCACAAAAAAGGTTTTAATTTTATTCAATTCGACTAGATTTAACCTAGAGAAGGTATTCTTCTCACAACGTCAACGATAGGTACTTAGCACGCCAAGATGCAGAGACCTATTGAATAATAAGGAAAAAGGCTATGGTTTTACACACGTGTCGTATTGTTTTATCAAATCAACAAGTTCTCACCAGTCAATCAGTCGAACAGTCTCTCAGCTTTCTTGAAGATAAAGCGAGCAACGGGATTTCTAAGATTGAAATAGACGCAACCGATGGACATCAGATCCATTCATATCTATCTCACTCTCTTGAAGAGTCCATTGAGAACTTAATGAACCTATAGCTCTTTCAAAACATAACGCTCTGAAAACATGGAGCTCTGAAATTTAGTGCTTTTGAAAATTTGGCGCTTTTGAAAACTTAGCTCCTCAAAAACTAAGCGCCTTGAAATAGCTTACGGATACCAGGCTTAAACTGGTTTAAAAACAAAAATGGCTCCCTTGGGAGCCATTTTTATCGAATCAACTTTTTATTTCATCAACATACTGACAACGAATACCGCTACTCAGGGCCTTGCTCAGCGGCTTGTTGCAACGTGTAAGCCGTCGATGGGTCAATCTCGTTAACCAACGTCTCAACCTGCATGATAGCGTCAACAGATGTGCTGCTTTTACGATAGCTTAGGTAGATAGGACGATACCAATCTTCAACCCCTTTCACCTTATGCAGCTGACCAGAGTCGATAAAAGGCTCAACCATAGAAACAGGTAAATAGGCACTGCCCCCTTTCTCTAAGATAAAGTCTAAAGCAATACGAGCTGTTGAGGTGCGTAGATACGGCGCAGGCACTTTTGGGTGACGCTCTGCATGTTCAGAACCAAAACGCGTTCCCCAGTCGACATAAACATATTTATGTTGGAATACAGATTCCAGATCATCTTGTTGCGTTGATACCAACACCAAAACCAAGTCAGCGACTTTTTTACAGTTCAACTCTTCCGCTTTGATCTGATCAAAAGCGAAAGCCATATCTAAGGTTCGTTCTAGCAAATTACGGTTAAGTTGCTCGCGCCCCATCACCTCAGCCATGAAGCCGTAGCCGCCGAAAGAATCGGTCACTACGCTTAAACAGTTTTGCAAATACGCATCCCAAATATTCGGTGTGCCACCCAATGTTAACTGCAAGGCTTTGCCACTCTCTAACGACAGCTCAAATTTAGCCTGTTGTAAGGTAGACACCATCACTTCCGCATAACCAATCAAACGTTCACCGGAAGAGGTGAGCTTGATGTTATTACGGTCACGAATGAAGAGCTGAGTATCAAAATAGCCTTCAAGCTGTTTGATCCGCGCACTCACCGCCGCTTGCGTTAAATACAAGTTTTCAGCTGCACGCCCAAAATGGCGCACCCTTGCAACCTCAAGAAAGGTTCTAAATACTTTCACATCCATCAAATACATCTCTGTAATAAATCTGCTAACTAGCCGATCTAGGATTGTTTATCGTAAAGGCAAAAACGTTTTGTTTCCTATTTTAGCCTTTTAACAATATTTTCGCGTGAGCAATAAACACTAATTTCTATCTAACCACATTACTGAGGCTGATATGTCTGAGACCGAATTCCGACACGGAAAAAAACGTTTTTATGACACCATTAAATTCCCACGAGGGTTCGCTAAGTCAGGTGATTTTACTCTGTCAGAAGAGGAAATCCTAACCTTGTTTGGTGACACTATGCTTGCACTTGAGACTGGTGAACTAACACCAATCAATGCAGAAGAAAGACACTTCATCAAAGTGTTGTCTCATCCTCATAAGGCAAAGTCCAAGTTAGACCGTGTTTGGTTGAAGTACATTCAACTAGCTCGTGGACGCCGTCGCTTTCATACCCTAAACGGCTGCAAACGCGGTGAAGTGCCAAGGGAAGAATACGAAAGTGAGTTAGTGTTAGAAGATTAGTAAAATCGCTCAAAGTGATACATCATCGCTTTGGGCTTTTTTTTGCTTCAAACATACTTTACTTCGCCAGTTATAAGTCTAGCTAAAGTACACTTATTTACCAATATATATATAAAATTCATAACGATAGAATATACGGTCATCTCTAAAACGCGACTGCCTTGCTCTGCATCGACTCGCTGACACCGTTTCACCTATCATTAAAAAGCTTAAGCCACTTCAATCGTCTTTCCCTTCAGCTATATTTATCTAACTCTAAAGACATAGTCGAACCAGAACCACCTAAGCATAACGCCCTTTCGATAAACATCTCGTTATAACTCCTGTTCTCGACACGTATAAGCTAACGTCATCTTGCGGGTTGGATTGATGTTTTCAGCGACTGTATTAGATTGACCTTAGGGTATATGACAAACGTATTAATCTTGTTTAACGACACCAAATATCCATACAAAAAATGTGCAATCTTGAGAGTTCTAGTCACAGATATCATTAAAAAAGTAAAAACTTGACCTAAAACAATAGCGGAAGTGGATAACTTATTTTATAATGCGAATTAATGTTTCAGAACACTATAAAATTTAATTTCTAGGGGCAAAATCAATGAGACTTATTCCTTTAAGCAACAAAGCAAAAGTAGGTAAATGGGCTGCTCGTCACATCGCAGATTCTATCAAAAAATTCGCTCCAACTGCTGAGCGTCCATTTGTTCTAGGTCTTCCTACTGGTAGCACACCTCTAACTACTTATGCTGAGCTAATTGAACTTTACAAAGCGGGCGAAGTAAGCTTCAAGCACGTTGTAACATTCAACATGGATGAGTACGTTGGTATCGACCCGAACCACCCAGAGTCTTACCGCACATTCATGCACGAGAACTTCTTCAACCACGTTGATATTCAAGCAGAAAACATCAACCTGCTAGACGGCAAAGCTGAAGACATCGATGCTCACTGTGCAGCATACGAAGAGAAAATCCGTTCATACGGCAAAATCAACCTGTTCATGGGCGGCGTAGGCATCGACGGTCACATCGCATTCAATGAGCCAGGTTCTTCTCTATCTTCACGCACTCGTATCAAAACGTTGACTGAAGACACTCGTATCGCGAACTCTCGTTTCTTCGATGGCGACATCAACCAAGTTCCTAAATACGCACTAACTATCGGTGTTGCTACTCTTCTAGATTCTGAAGAAGTAATGATCCTTTCTCTAGGCCACAACAAAGCTCAAGCGCTTCAAATGGCTATCGAAGGTTCTGTAAACCATATGTGGACTGTTACTGCTCTACAGATGCACCGTAAAGCTATCATCGTTGCTGATGAGCCAGCTCAACAAGAGCTAAAAGTTAAGACTCTACGCTACTTCCAAGAGCTAGAAGCAGAGAACATCCAAGACCTATAATCTCAGGTTTTGTTGAAACAAAAAGCCACATAATGTGGCTTTTTTTGTACCTGAAATTCGCGGTCAAGGTACAAAACTACCCAACGATTAAAACAAAAGGTGCAGATAGCAATCGACATAAGAATCGTCAATTCATGTCATGCTTAGCTCGGAAGAAATAGGAGGGCTGGAGTGAATACAAAAAAGCGATTTCTCAAGCTAGAGAAACCGCCATCAATTTAAGTTTTGGAATGAAACAAACGAGCAAATGCAAGATACGTATGTGAAGGCTCGACATAGTGAACGAAGAATGGAAAACTAAGAACTCAGCGCGTTATCTCGGCACAAGGTAGTGATAATGTCAGTGATAGCCAAAACGATCGTCGACTTCACTTTTTGATTATGTCGCCCCAAGAACATTTCAAGCATTGGACCAGACATGGTCTCCACCATCTCCGAGTCATATTCGATTGGCATTATGCGTTGAATCGCCTTCACCTTGTTGAGCTCAAATATAACGTCGACTTCTGTGAAGCTGGTGTCTTCACCCTGTATTTTCGCCCACTCTTTCAAGGTAACGAAAATCTCTAAATCATCGTAGAGCTCTTTACTGATCACACCAAGCCCTAATAGCAGCTTAGCGCGGATCATAATCTCGCCTAACGGCCCGCCACTGTTGAGAAGTGGTTCAACAACAAATTTAATTGCCGTGTCGTCTTTCTTGAAAATGTTTTTTAATACGGCATCTACCGTGTCATCCAATGCATCATAAGCCGCCATTAGACAGGCGCTAGCGCTCTCAGCTTCAGATAGGGCTTCGAGTAATTCAGTTTCGTGGCTAGTTTGTATTGGCATAACGGCTCGACAATAAGAAAGTGCCACTGGTGTGGCACTTTGATGGTTTATCATTTTAATGCTAGATAAGCTTCTTCCGCTAGTTTAACAACTTCTGAGTCACTATTCAGCTCAGAATAATGCGCTAATGTCTCAGCAAACCCTTTTTCTGCGAACATTGCTTGAAGTTCAACCGCTTGTGGGTCGTCTTCATTCTTATAATGGAACGCTGCTGCAATTGCTTTTACTAGGTGAACATTCGGTAGGCCATACTCTAATGTACCGTTCAGAGGCTTAACTAGGCGGTCTTGCGGGCTCAGTTTACGAATTGGCTGACGACCAACACGGTCTACTTCATCACGTAGGAACGGGTTAGCAAAACGACCAAGAATCTTTTGGATGTAAGCCGCGTGAGCTTCTGGATCAAAACCGTAACGCTTAATCAAAACCGCACCGCTTTCTTCCATCGTTGCTGTTACTTCAGCTCGGATTACGTCATCTTCGATCGAGTCTTTAATGGTTTCGTGACCAGCAAGCACACCAAGGTATGCGGTTACCAAGTGACCCGTATTTAGCGTAAACAGTTTACGCTCAACGAAAGCCATTAGGTTGTCAGTGCATTCCATACCTGGGATGTTTGGAATCTCACCCTTAAATTGTGTTTGATCTACGATCCACTCGCTGAACGTTTCAACGGTTACAGCTAGAGGGTCTGTTTCGCCCGCTTCTGCCGGTGGAACAATACGGTCGACCGCTGAATCAACAAAGCCAATGTGCTCTTCAATGAAGGCTTTCATTTCATCAGAAAGGTGCTCTAACACTGCTGCTTTTAATTGGCTAGTACCGCGAACCATGTTCTCTGCCGCGATGATGTTCATTGGTGCGGTATTGTTTGCTGCAGCACGCTTTTCAATGCCTTGAGCAATCGACTTAGAGATAATTTTAAGAACAGTCGGGCCTACCGCTGTGGTCACAATATCAGACTCAGCAATGCAATCTACCACGGCGCTTGTCGCTGAGTTTACTGCTGTCACGTTCTTAACAACTTCAACAACACACTCTTCACCAACAATCTTAACTGGGTATTCTTTGCGTTCAATTAACGCATTTACAACCGTTTCATTTACGTCAGCAAACGTAACCTTCATACCAGCGTCAGAAAGAAGTTTACCAATGAAGCCACGACCGATATTACCTGCACCAAAATGTAACGCTTTCATAATTTTGACCTTATAAATATTAAATCTAGATAGCTAACCACTCAACAACATGCCTGACGATGTGCCCTAGGCATTAAGCAGTAAGCTATTCAGACTGAATCTTCTTAAAGAGATTAAGACCGAAAATGAGGCCAGTAGGGGGATACCGGCCTCCTTCACTCAGGAGCTTGACTAGAGCTTTTTAGTTTCCGTTGAGAATACGTAGAACATCAGCAGGGTTTGTTGTGTTCTGTAGGCATTCCACAGCTTCTTCATCATCGAGTGAATTGGTAATAGCCATCAGCACCATGTTGTGCTCATCGCCTTGTGCGGCAATACCGATAACCATCTTCGCGATATCATCTTCGTCTTCGCCCCACTGAATACCTTCAGGGTACTGACAGAAAACGATGCCGGTTTTTTGTACATATTGTTTCGCTTCGATTGTGCCGTGTGGTACAGCGATAGACTCACCTAGGTAAGTAGACACAAGCTCTTCACGAGCAAACATGCCGTCTACGTATTCCGGTGATACGTTGCCAAGTTTTACTAATTGGTCACCAGCAAATTTGATTGCGTCTTCTTTTTGAGTCGCTTTAAGGCCAAGGAAGATGCTGTCATTAGTTAGGGCAAGCTTGTTGCTTTCTTGAGCAGGCGCTTCTGCAGGAGCTGGAACTTCTACCTTCGCCTCACCACTTTGTGCTTCAACCAGCTCTGCTACTAGGTTGTCGTATACAGCCCCGTCTAAGAAGTTACTTAGAGACATGTGCATTGCACCTGGAATGGTGTTACGTGCACGGTCTGTTAAGTCTTTATGCGTAATAACAATCTGCGAATCAGCTGGTAGGTTGTTGATTGCGTAGTTCGTTACCTCGATGTCTAGGCCTGCTGCTGCTACCTTTTTACGAAGTAGACCGGCACCCATTGCACTTGACCCCATACCCGCATCACACGCTACATAAACAGCTTTAACATCCGCTAGGTTTACATCAGCTCCTGATGCTGCACCTTTAGAAGACGCTTTCATGTCTTTCATTTGAGCTGAGGCTTTTTCTAGTGAATCTTCGTCGTCACCTTGAGCTGAAGTCTTAAGTAGGATTGAAGCTACGATGAAAGACACAGCCGTTGCAGCGATTACAGAAAGTACAACACCGATGTAAGACCCTTTAGGTGTCATCAACAAGATAGCGAAGATAGAACCTGGTGATGCTGGAGAGATAAGGCCAGAATCGAACACTACGTTAGTGAATACACCCGCCATACCACCTGCGATTACAGCAAGGATTAGACGTGGGTTCATTAGAACGTAAGGGAAGTAAATTTCGTGGATACCACCTAGGAAGTGGATGATAGATGCACCTGCAGCAGACTGCTTCGCGCTACCTTTACCAAACACCATGTAAGCAAGTAGAAGACCAAGACCCGGACCTGGGTTAGCTTCGATTAGGAAGAAGATTGAGCGACCAATCTCTTCAGATTGCTGGATACCTAGTGGAGAGAAGATACCGTGGTTGATTGCGTTGTTTAGGAATAGGATTTTCGCAGGTTCAACAAAGATAGAAGCAAGAGGTAATGCACCCGCTTCAACCATCACGTTAACGCCAGCCGCCAAGCCAGAAGATAGAACTTTAACTGCAGGACCAATCACGATGAACGCAATGATCGCGCAGATCATGCCGATGATACCAGCCGAGAAGTTGTTCACTAGCATTTCGAAACCACTCTTCACTTTACCGTGAACAGCTTCATCGAATTTCTTAATTGCGATACCACCCAGTGGACCTACAATCATTGCACCCATGAACATTGGGATATCAGTACCAACGATAACACCCATTGTTGTGATAGCGCCGACTACCGCACCGCGGTCACCACCAACCATTTTACCACCGGTGTAACCAATCAATAGTGGCAGTAGGTATGTAATCATAGGACCAACCATTGATGCTAACGTTTCGTTAGGCCACCAACCTGTTGGGATAAATAGTGCAGTAATGAAACCCCACGCAATAAATGCGCCGATGTTTGGCATTACCATATTGGATAAGAAACGACCAAAGTTTTGAACCTTGATCTTCGCTTCTGGTGATAACATAGGTAGAACCCCGTAGTGTATTGGTTGGTCAAATGACCGAAAGTGTGTGCTCAAAAGTTGATTAAAATGTATCACAACATTTCCAAAATGCACCCTAGCCCAACTTTCGTGACAAACATCACGCATAAAAAACATTTTGGGGTTAACAGCAACGCTTTAGATCACAAAAATGTCATGAATCTAAATTACAAAGTGAAATTGATGAGAATAATTCTAATTCACACGAGATGTAGATCACACTTACAAACCCAGCAGTAAAAAATAATTAGAGATCAAGATCGCATTTAATAAAAGGTGCATCTTAAAAACTATAAACCATGTATGAAGGAACACCATTCCTAGTGTGTTTTCTATGCACTCAGATGAATTAAATCTATCATTATGTAATTTAATTACAGAATATAATAAAGGTCTTTCTTGATGCTTTTTTAGAGAACCCTTCCCCCAAAAACTCAAAATACATGAACAATGAGGAAGCGGAATTGCGTAAAGTAGATGTGTTATTCTAGTAATCAGTTCCTGTGTAATTCCGACCCCACATTATCCAGTAGTCAAATGACGACTTAAGAGAAGACTATGTCAGACAAGATCTCCACATCGGCACTCGCTAAACAAAAAGGCATAGAAGCTAAAACTCTATTTAGTGACCTAAAAACGGCTGGCTATATCGTACGTTCAGAAGACCGCTGGGTGCTGACCGAGCGAGGGGAAAGCTTTGGTGGGGAATATGTAGAACACAAAAAGTTTGGTGTATTTATCGTATGGCCAGAAAAACTGCTCATCGACTTAGACTCCTTCTCTGGAAAAACACTAACCGCAACTCAGCTCGGCAATGCCTTTCAACTCAGCGCAAAGAAAATCAACTTATTGCTCAATGAGCTTGGCTGGATAACAAAAGAAGACGACGGCTGGCATGTCACCTCTACAGGCTTAAAAGCCGGTGGTGAACAAAGAGAAGATAAAGCCACACAAAACTTATTCGTCGTATGGCACGACTCATTGGTACGTAATAAACGTTTAAAGCAGTCCGTTGTTGAATTCCTAGGGCACGATGCTGAAAGCCACTCTACTGATGTGTCATTTTCCAGTTTTCGTCAGAAATTCGAAGCGAAGCACCGAAGCTTAGATGGACATTATGTTCGTTCAAAGGGAGAGCTGATCATCGATAACTGGCTTTATATGGCAGGAGTGGTTCATGCGTACGAGCGTCCGCTGCCGATCTCAAAAGAAGTGATCTGCGATTTTTATCTACCAAGTGGTAAGGTGTATATCCAGTTTTGGGGAACCGATTCTGCGCCAATAACCGAAGACAAGCGTATAGAGACAAGAAAAATATACCAAGAGCACGGCTTTAGCTTAATCGAAATCACTCCTGAGGATATCCCTAATCTAGATAGCGTGCTCCCCCCATTATTACGCCAATATGGAATAAAAGCGTACTAACCCACTGAATCACGGCACTCCAAACCAATTAAGTTCACATTTATTGAATCATTGTGGACATTATTAACCATAGTGATTTGATGTGTTCGCTATTTTTCCCCAGCCATTCTTCTATTATCTTACACCCATCGACTTGAGCTACCGCAGATACTCGATTTATGGGGACATGTTCGATAGCCATTTAAGCGTTAAGTCTTTTAGAAATTGACGGTTCGAGCAACGATTTCGATAGAGATACTGCCTAAATGCGTTATCCGTTTATTGTTGACGTTACCGAACATAAAACCCTACAACATTTATTATTGATAGATATTAGGATTCAACATGACTCATCCAATCATTACTGATCTAAACACTCGTTACACAGCTAAAAAATACGATGCCGAAAAACGCATCTCTGCGGAAGACATGGAAGTAATCAAAGAAGCACTTCGTTTATCAGCTTCTTCTATCAACTCTCAGCCTTGGAAATTCATCATCATTGAGAGCGACGCAGCAAAACAACGTTTCCACAATACTTTCGAGAACATGTTCCAGTTTAACCAACCACATGCGAAAGAAGCGTCACACACGATCCTGTTTGCTCATGATCCTAAATACACTAAAGAGAAATTCGCGAAGCGTGCAGATACGGAAGTAAGCTCTGGTCACCTACCTGCTGAAATGTACGAGCAATTCTTAGGTGCTTACGCATTCGCAGAAATGAACACAGACGAAGCCGGTTTCAACGGTAACTGGACTAAGTCTCAAGTGTACATTGCACTGGGTAACACACTGCACACATTAGCTCGTCTTGGCATCGCTTCAACACCTATGGAAGGCGTAGACGCAGCTCTGATCGGCGAAGAATTTGCTGACGAACTAGAAGGTCACGTTGTTGATGTAGCACTGGCTATCGGCTACCACAAAGACGGCGAAGACTACAACCACGGCAAACCAAAAGCGCGTCTAGCGCTTGATGAAGTCGTTACTACGTTATAACAGTTACTACGCTGTAATCGGCACAACGCTGTAATAGCTAAAACAAACAAATCGCACTGCTTTATTTGGCCAGACTCTCGTCTGGCCTTTTTTGTATCTGTTATTCATCCAAGCAACTACCAACCACTTAGTCATAAAGACACATTGGATTTATTTTGATTACAAATACGACAATGTCATAAAGACACATCGCGGTGTTCAAAAACCAAACAAACAACAATAAAACAAACACTTAAAAACATGGCACAACTAGTGCAATGGGAGCCTTAGATATTTAAATAAGGTATTATCATTATGACTATTCACGTTAAATCAAATGTTCACTGGGTCGGCGTCCACGATTGGGAAACAGAACACTTCCATGGTAAGGAATACCACATGAACAAAGGTACCAGCTATAACTCGTACCTGATCCGTGAAGAGAAGACAGTGCTTGTCGATACTGTCGATCATCGCTTTACTGAACAATTCCTTGCAAACCTTGAGATGGAAATCGATATAAATGACATCGATTACATCATTTGCCAGCATGCAGAGGAAGACCACTCAGGTGCCCTTTCCGCACTACTAGCTAAAATTCCAAACACACCTGTTTACTGCACAGAAGCTGGTGTTAACTCGATTGTTGGCCATCACCATCAGCCTGACTGGAACTTCAGAACCGTAAAAACCGGCGACACGCTCGATGTCGGTAACGGCAAGCAACTTATCTTTGTTGAGATGAAGATGTTGCACTGGCCAGACTCAATGGCGACCTACTTAACTGGCGATGAAATCCTGTTCAGTAATGATGCATTCGGCCAACACTACTGTGACGAAAACCTATTCAACGACCAGCTAGACCAAGTAGAACTTCATGATCAATGTCTGCGTTATTTCTCTAACATCCTGACGCCGTTTGCGCCTCTAGTAAAAGCGAAGATAGAAGAAGTGTTAAGTTTAGGTGTGCCGATCGATGTGATTGCGACTTCTCACGGTTGTATTTGGCGTGACAACGCGACTCAGATCGTTGAGCAATACTACGAGTGGTCGAAAGCCTACAAAGAAGATCGTATCACCATTGTCTACGACACCATGTCGAACAACACTCGCATGATGGCCGATGCTATCGCTAAAGGGATCCGTAAAGGCAGCCCAGAAACGGCAATCAAGGTCTTCAATATCTCTAAGCACGACAAGAATGACATCCTTGCCAACATCTTCCGCTCAAAGGGCGTACTTGTTGGTTCATCGACCATGAACAATGTGATGATGCCGCAGATCGCTGCGCTACTTGAAGAGATACACGGCCTACGTTTCGCAGAAAAAAGAGCCGCTGCATTCGGTTCTTCAGGTTGGACCGGTGGTGCAGTTAAACGCATCGATGCTCGCCTACGTGAAGCCAATTTCGAAGTCAGCGCACCACAACACATCCACTGGAAACCAGACACAGATGCCCTTCGCCAATGTATCGATTACGGCATGACGCTTGCTGAGGTGTGGCGTACAGAAGCAGATGAAGTGAGCGCACCGAAACAAGTATCACGCAATGTACAACCGCTTGAAACCACACCTGCCCCTGCAGAAAACACTGCCGCTCTCAAAGACACGACAGAGCAGGAAACAGAAGTAGCTCAAGATAACTCAGTACACACGGCAGACTGCACTTGCTGGCGTTGTACAGTATGCGAATGGGTGTACGACCCACAATTGGGTGAACCTTACCAAGGCGTCGAACCAGGAACTCCTTGGGCGCAAGTACCTGATGATTTCCTTTGCCCTGAATGCCATTTAGGCAAAGAAGTGTTTGTGGAGAAGTAGCATGTCGAACATTGTCATTGTGGGTGGCGGTTTCGCTGCCCTACAAACCATCAAGATGGTACGTAAAATTGACCAAGATATCGCAATTACCATGATCACCGCCGATGCTGGAGTTGAGTACAGTAAGCCGAACCTTTCGCACGTGTTCAGTCAGGCGCAAGCACCAGAAGATCTAACGCAACATAATGCTCAACAGTTGGCAGAGCAGTACAACGTGGTCATCAAAACCAAAGCTCTAGTTAGCGAGATAGATACTGAGCAGCAGTGTGTTTATGTTGATGGGCAATCTATCCACTATTCAAAGTTGGTATTAGCGACGGGCGCGACTCCCTTTATTCCACCAGCGGAAGGGTTAAAACGTAACGCGACCATTACTCTTAATAGTTTGGAGGAGTTCGAGAAACACAAGGCTCAAGTTGACGATGCCCAACGAGTCACTGTGATTGGTGGAGGCTTGATCGGGGTCGAACTCGCCTTCGACCTTCAAACCGCAGGCAAAAATGTCACCATCATCGAGCCTGCGAGTTACTTGCTAAACAGTCTTGTGCCGCCTTTCGTTTCTCTCGAACTGGAAAGAGAGCTTACAAAAGCAGGAGTCACCGTTGAAACCGATTCTGCAGTGTGTAGAGCGACTTATCTGCCTGATGGCGTCAGACTGCAAACCACCTCTTCTCGTTTGATACGAACTGATATCGTGATTGCAGCAGCAGGGCTAAGACCAAACACGCTGTTAGCGACACAAGCTGGCATCAACGTAAGCAGAGGGATTGTGGTCGATGAAACCATGAGAACCAGTGCTGAGAATGTGTATGCGATTGGTGACTGCGCTGAAATAGAGGGTCGCGTAATGGCCTATTTGCAGCCAGCAATCTTGTCTGCAAACGTGTTGGCTAAGCAACTCACAACGGGAGAAGGGGAGCCATTATTGAGAGAAGCAAAACTCAGCTTGCCTCATATCATCACTAAGGTGAAAACACCGAGTTACCCAATTCAACTTGCAGGGCGTGATATCCAAACCGCTCAGAGCTGGGAAACACGATTCGATCCCAAGGGCATTATCGCAAAGGGCTTCAATGAAGAGAATCAAATGGTTGGTTTCATTGTCACGGGAGAGCACATCAAAGCCGCATTTCCTCTACTGAAGGAGTTGCAGATAAGTTCACCATCATAAGTACAAAGGTGAAAAGCAGTCGACTCATTATATAGGTCGACTGTATTCAACACGAAAATGCACATCAAATTCGGGAAAATTTGATGCTTTCAATTAGAACAACTCTAATATAAGCAACAAAAAAGCCAGTCAATAGACTGGCTTTCTTGTAAGCAAAACGTGGCGTTCACATTAACCGATAAACGAGATATACCCTTGTAGGATAATCAGGTTAACAATATCGATAAAGAAAGCACCGACGATTGGTACAACCATGAAGGCTTGTGGCGATGGACCGTATCGGTTCACCAAAGATCCCATGTTCATTACCGCTGTTGGTGTTGCACCTAAGCCGAAACCACAGTGACCGCCAGCCATTACTGCTGCATCGTAGTTAGAACCCATTACTTTGAAAGTCACAAAGTAAGAGAAAATACCTAACACCACCGCCTGAACACCAAGGATAACCAAGAACGGAATCGCAAGGTCAAAGATATTCCAAAGTTTCAGGCTCATTAGCGCCATTGCCAAGAACAGTGATAACGACACAGTACCGAGAATATCGACCGTTTCGCTATCGGTTTTATGCAGCTTAGTCACTTCAAAAACGTTGGTGATGAACACGCCAATAAACAGCGCGTAAACGAAGTCAGGAATCATTAACCAAGAAATTTCAAAAGTCGCGACCCATTGCTCTAAGTATCTCGCACCCGTGATACAGATAAGAAGAATGAACAAGACTTCAATCACCTTCTTCGCCGTCACTTTATCTTCTTCGTACTCGTTATAAGTAACAAGTTCAGGAAAACGTTCGTGCGTTTGCGTGCCAGTACCGTATTCAGATTCGAGCTTATTCTTATCAATCAGCTTTTGTGCCACAGGGCTACCGATGATACCGCCAATAATCAAACCGAACGTGGCAGAAGCCATCGCGATTTCTAGGGTATTAGCAATGCCAAACGTGTCTGCAAAAGTTTGCGACCAAGCCGCACCAGTACCGTGACCACCGGATAGCGTGATAGAACCTGCAATCAACCCCATTAGAGGCTCAAGGCCAAGGGCTGTTGCGAGTGTTACACCTACACCGTTTTGGATAATGATGTAAACCGAAGCTACCCCTAAAAATAGGAACACCTTGGCACCACCTTTAATCAGCTGCGTGTAGTTAGCCGCAAGGCCAACCGTTGCAAAGAACATCAACATGAAGGTGTTCTGCAAGGGCAAGGAAAACTCAAGATCAAGGCCGTTAAAGTGCAAGGCTGTAATAGCAAAAGCGACGATCAAGCCGCCGACGATGGGCTCTGGTATATTGTACTTTTTGAGAACCGGAAGCTTTGCATTGACGAAATGACCTAGAAACAAAACACTAATCGCGATTAGGAAGGATTCTAGTGGTCCAATTGAAATTAATTGATTCATATAACCTCTATTTTTTTACGTTCTCATCTTCCCTAATGAGTCTAGTTTTATCTGTGATTATTTGTGCTGCTCTACCTATATTTATACAAACTGGAGAGAAATTGTAGATTCGAAAAGCGAACACATTACTGCGATCACTTGGTGCTATGTTAGTAGCACGTTAACTTTTATAGGAGAAAAAAGGATTTGTGACAACAATCACCTCCCAAAAGTTGAAAACGGCGTAAGTATTCTTGCCGCTTACTCTGCTTTTTTAATACCTAAAAAAGCAAAAAGGAGCTATTGCTAGCTCCTCTTTTATCACCATCGCTGGTAATTAGAATTTTTTCGGTGCGTAACCAGTCATAACCTCAATGCGAAGCTCTTTACCAATCTTCGTCATTGGGTGAACAATCACTAATCCTTTTACAGACTTTTTCAGTTTACCCATATCCGCTTGCTCAGCTTTTGTGATTTCGCGGCTAAATGGCATATCAATCAGCGATTTACGCTCTTGATTCACATCAAAGCTTTCTTTGTGTTTAAGCTGGGCAATCTTCTTAGTTAGCTTCTTAATCTCATCTTCAAATTGACGAACAACAGGACGATCATTACGAGTTTTAGCAGCCGCTAACTTGTTGCGACACTTGTCTAGACGGTTGTTAATTTGTTGAAGTTCGTTTTTAACACTCATAATAATTTCCTAAGATTAAGCAAGCCAATTCGGATTGGGGCGCGGAGTATAGCACAAGGGTTTACTTGAACCGAAATTTATCTGTTAATTACCAATAGAAACGAATCACATCAACACCGTTCATTCAGCTCGCCAATTGATAATTACCTAGCCTCAAAGCTGGTCATTCATTGATAGGATAGCGCCAACTTCAAAAGTTAGTGTTCTCGACACTTCAAAATTCCGTCTAAACTTGTACTCTAGCGTGGTAAATAACTTGGGATACATTACTTGGTGTACTCACCCTAGTGCCGACTCTAATTCGTAGCATAATCACAAGGATAGCCGATGACATTATTGAAACGAACACTGACCTACAGCCTAGCCCTTAGCTCAATGTTTGCCGCAACTTATGCATCTAGTGAACAAGAAAACCAAAGTAACCTAATCGTTGAGTTCTCTACACCACAAAATACCGAAGAAGAGCAGATCAAGCGAGAGATCCAAAACAGTGGCATCAATGACACTGTCGTTGACCTATCAAACCAACTCTTGATGTTTGAAAAGCCATTAACCATTCAATACGGCGGAGACGAAGGTCCGCTCTACGATCCACAAACGCATCAAGTGCTGATCCCATATAGCTTTTACTCTGAATCATTCAATTACTTTGAAAAGAACCAATACGAAAAAGAGTATGGAAAATCCGCGCAAACCGGCGCTATCGATACCTTGCTTCATACCCTGCTGCACGAAGCCGGGCATGCTTATATCGAAGACCAGAACATTGCCATATTGGGTAAAGAAGAAGATGCCGTTGATAACCTAGCGACGGTGTTATTACTGAATTATGTCGAACATGGTGGTGATGCAGCAATCAGCGCAGCAGACATGTTCGCTTTCGAGTCAGAAGATCGCCCAGAATATTATGACTTAGGGGAATACATCGATGAACACAGTTTCGACCTACAACGTTACTTCTCCACTTTATGTTTGGTGTATGGCAGCGATCCCGATGCTTATAAGAACTTGCTCGATGAAGTGGAAAATGACTATTTGAAAGATAGGAAAGAGTTCTGCGTCGAGCACTTTGATGTGATGACTGAAAATTGGCATCAGTATTTAAAAGAAAGTGATGATACTTAAAGGGGAGTATCGATAACTAGAAACAAGCGGCTTTGGCATCACATTCCAAAGCCGCGACTAGAAAGACGGGCTTAAGTCTTGTGTCTCACGTGCTAATAGTTGAGAGGTCGAGCCCTAGACCTTCACTTTATACTTCAAATCTTGGGCTTCATCGCCCGTCAGACCTCGAAATCCCCAACAGTGAGAAGGTTGTTCCTTAATGGTGATTTCGATATCAATAGGAGAGATGCCTAATTGCTTTTCTATCTCAGAAAATATCTTTTTAATTAGACGCTTCTTAGTGTTTACCGCTCGACCTTCCATCATATTGATTTCAATGACGGTATAGGCTTCTGTTCGCCCTTCGGGATAAAAGAAGTCATCTCTTTCCAAAGGGACAAATCGATGTGCTCGCTTATCATCCGGTAAGCCCATCTCACTGTTCAAACATTGTTGTAAGACATTAGAAAGCTGTAACTTAATCGGATTTAAGCACTCTTTGATACCATAAATAACGATCATGACCATTCCTTTGATGCGATGTTAGGTATAGAAGAACGTCAGATGGAAGCATCGTTTGGCGACCATCTGTTCGCTTACTATTTGTACATATAGTACCTAATGATTCGTATGAGAAAAGTTAAAAACAATGAATTTATGAACAGGTGCAACAAAATACCTATCCCTTTGCAAACATAAGTCGAAGCGAATTGATCGAACACCATCATCACCACGTATATCTTCTCAAATCACATTTAAACTAAGGAGTGCTATGTGCCGAATTCAACTGGGAAGATCACGCGGACAGAAGCCAAACCAGACAAACCCGTAGAGTCTTCTCTAGAGCTTGCTGTGTTCCCTCTCCCCATCTTTCTTTTGCCCGGAGGCCGGCAGAGACTGCGTATTTTTGAACCAAAGTATCTCGCGATGGTTGCTCACGCGGCGAAAGGCGATGGTTTCATCATTGCTACTCAAGACAATTCTGAACACCTCAGCTCATGGGGGACAAAGGTGTCCATCGTTGATTTCAATATGTCGGATGACCTGATTTTGGAAATTGATGTCGAAGGTGAAAAATTAGTGCAACTTCATGAGTCGTTTCGAGACGATGATGACCTGATTAAAAGCAAATTCAGTTTGTTACCTCACTGGCCACAATACAGCTATACGGTGCCAAACGTAGTTACTGCGTTTCTTGTCGAGTTGTTTAGAGAGCACGATTCGATCAGGGCACTCTACCCCGCTCCTGACTTCGAAAGCCCACAATGGATCTGTGCTCGACTACTCGAAATGATGCCTATCCCATTGGAAAAGAAAACCAAATTCACAGAACCCGCTAGTTTTCCGTCTTTAGTTCCCTTTTTGAATCAAATCATTACAGGGCAATAAGCACTTTTATTCACTATAATTTTGTATAGTAGAAATTAATTTAAAATAAAGTGATCCCCACCTTCACTCTCCACGTAGTGTCTATCAAATTCGCATGATGGTTAATTACTATGCAAATGGAAAGCAGAAGAACCGGGAACGGCAAGGAGCATGTCATTATCCCCGACAATAAACTACCTACCGAAAGTAAGGTTCCTACAGAGCTCTCAAGCTGGCTAATTTTGGTTGGTTCAGACAGAGATAAGCAGGCATTTACTTATCTATTTAAATTCTTTGCTCCCAAAATCAAGCGTTTTGGCATCAGTAAGTTGGGCAGTGAAGCCGCTGCCAACGAGCTAATCCAAGACACGATGACCAACGTTTGGAAGAAAGCGCATCTCTACAATGAAGAGAAAGGCGCAGCGACGACTTGGATATACACCGTAATGCGAAACGCTGCTTTCGACATGCTGAGAAAGGTGAAAGCCAAAGCAGAGCAAACCATCGCTGACGACATTTGGCCGATTGACGCCATGGTAGCCGAATCACAAAGTGAGCAGCTTCCGTTCGGCGATCATCTAATGAGCCGTCACGTCATGACTCAAATAGAGAAGTTGCCTCTCGCTCAGAAAACCATTGTGAAAGGTGTCTATTTCCAAGAGTTATCGCAAGAACAGCTCGCCCAACAACTCGATGTCCCGCTTGGAACTGTTAAATCACGTCTAAGACTCGCACTCGCCAAATTAAAAGTTCACATGGGGGAACAAGACCATGATTAAACATCACCCAAATGCAGCAATCTTGAAAGATTTTGTCGATGGGAATCTAGCGGATTCGGTTTCTTTGATTGTTTCTAGCCATGTTGAGCTTTGCGAACACTGTCAAAAACAAGTGAGCATGCTGACAGCACAAGCTGCTGACTCAGCCTTTGCAAGCGACACAGCAGGGCTAAAACTGTCTGACAGCGAAATGGACGCATTCCTAGCTGACGACGGAGAGTTTGATTTTGACGTGATTAATCAGATCACGGCAGATTTATCACAGGCTGTCGAAGTCGTTATTGAAGCACAACAAGAAACCGTGTCTAACACGACTTTCACGATTCCTCGCGCGCTCCACTCAGTGGTAAGAAAAGATTGGATGAACTTGGGCAAGATTTCTCGCGCAAGACTCGATTTCGATGATGAATCACACCACACCAGCTTGCTGCATATAGACAAAGACGGGCAGGTGCCTTGTCATACTCATAAAGGCTTCGAGATTACGCTTCTTCTAGAAGGCAGCTTCGAAGATGAAATGGGCGTTTACAACAAAGGTGACTTCATCTGGTTAGATGGAGAACACACCCATCAGCCTGCGACTAAAGAAGGTTGTGTGTGCTTAACCGTTTCAAGTGATGCCTTGTATTTCACCAAAGGGGTTAGCCAACTGTTCAACCCACTGGGTAAATACATTTATTAGTTAGAAAAGATTTCTCGGGTACGTCACAAGGCTCATAGAGTTGGCTAGTAAGAAAAGTAAAAACCGAACTAAAGTAATGTTTAATAAGCAATAAAACACACAATATAAGAATAGCAATGAGCAATGAGCGTAAGGAATTGACCAATGGATAAAAAAATAAAAATAGGCATTAGTGCATGTGTCGCCGGTCATAAAGTTCGGTTCGATACTGGCCATAAGCGTTCTCGTTTTTGCACAGACGATCTTGCAGACTACGTAGAACTTGAGCCAGTTTGTCCAGAGATGGGGGTTGGACTTCCAACGCCGCGTCCTACGATCCGTCAAACCAGAATGTTAGACGACATCATTCATGTTTCTCGACCTGATGGTTCTGGCGATGTTACCGATGAACTGATCGAGTTTGGGCAAAACTATTCAAAGAACAACCAACACATCGCAGGGTTCATCGTGTGTCAAAAGAGCCCAACCTGTGGCATGGAGCGAGTAAAGGTTTATCACCACCACGGGCGTGGTTCTGAATCGACAGGCGTTGGCTTGTTCACTCAACAAGTAATGCAAGGCAATCCCCTACTTCCTATGGAGGAGAATGGTCGCCTCAACGATCCAATTCTACGTGAAAACTTTATGACTCGAGTTTTCACTTACCAAAAGTGGCTCGACCTTGTTGATGAAGGCGTAACCAAACACAAATTGATTCAATTCCACAGCGCTCACAAGTATTTAGTGATGTGCCACCACATTGAAGGTTACAAGAGCCTGGGCAAACTTTTAGCGAGTAGCGATTTAGAGATCGATGAGCTGGCTGAAAAGTACATCGAAGGTCTGATGACGGCGCTAATGCACCATGCAAATCGTGGCAGTCATGCCAATACTCTGCATCACTTGCAAGGTTACTTTAAGAAACAGCTGAGTAGCGCTCACAAACAAGAGCTCACCAATCAGATTTCATCATTTAGAGAAGGGCTAGTTCCTCTGTTAGTTCCACTAACGCTGATCAACCACTATCTGATGGAATATCCAAACGAGTACCTAGAATCACAGGTTTACCTAAACCCGCACCCACAAGAACTTAAGCTGAGATACGGATATTGAGCGACATTCTATGGATAAGACGAGACCTGAGGATTCACGATAACCCAGCTCTCGTCTCTGCAGTTGAAAACGGCGTCTCTATCGCCGTTTTTATTTCAACCCCGCAGCAATGGCAACAACATCACCTTGCACCGATAAAAGCGGACTTCATTTATCGCCACCTGAAACAGTTCGAATCACAACTCGCTGAATTCGGTATCACTCTGCTGCACCTCAAAGCCACAGACTTTAACGATCAAGCCACTCAGCTCATCAACTTGTGCAAACAGGTCGATGCGACATGTGTGTATGCCAATTCAGAGCCAGAAGTGGATGAGCAGTTAAGAGACAAACGCTTAATCGCTACTGGTATAAAGCTAAAAATAACCGACTGCGATACGATTCTTCCATTGGGTAGCGTGCTGAATAAACAAGGCGAGATGTTCAAGGTTTTCACACCTTTCAAAAACGCATGGTTAAAAGAAGTACAAGCGAAAGGCATCATTTGCAGCCACGCTCCAGTGCATTCAACAGGATCAGCGCAAACAGGTTCATCTGAAACGGATTCGCTACAGAATTCATCACAACTGAAACAATCGTTAAGTGGTTTTTCTGGCGAGTACGATTTCGACTTTCCGCGTACCGATTCAGAGCGTTGGCCACTAAGCCAAGACGTCCTTGAGAGCGTGATTCCCAATTTCTTAGCCAATAAAGTTAACGATTATTCTCGCCTTAGGGATATTCCCTCGGTGAAGGGGACTTCTGGTCTTTCGCCATACTTGGCTATTGGTGCAGTCAGCCCTCGTTGGTTAGCGATTCAATTGATTCAGCAACAGCCTGACTTGTTATTTGATACTCAGTTGCCAGCCTTTTCTTGGCTTAATGAATTGATTTGGCGAGATTTTTATAAGCATTTGATGTTCCATCATCCTAAACTGGTTAAAGGTGCGAACTTTCAACAGAAATACAACGGCTTAGATTGGTATTACGACAACCCTAGCTTCAAGGCGTGGTGCGAAGGAAAAACAGGCTACCCATTAGTTGATGCAGCTATGCGTCAATTGGTTGAGACAGGTTGGATGCACAATCGGCTAAGGATGGTGGTTGCGAGCTTCCTGACCAAACACCTGCTGATTGACTGGCGCTGGGGCGAACGATTCTTTATGTCACACCTTATCGATGGTGATTTCAGCGCGAATAATGGTGGTTGGCAGTGGGCTTCAAGTACCGGCTGCGACGCTCAACCTTATTTCCGAATTTTCAATCCAATTACCCAGAGTGAAAAGTTTGATCCAAAAGGAATTTTCATTCGTAAGTACATTCCAGAGCTGCAAAATATCCCAGATAAACATGTGCACTTCCCACATGATTTTATCGCTAAAAATGGAATAGACAGTGAATACTGGCAACCCATCGTTGAACATAAAGAAGCACGATTGAGAGCCTTAGCCTTTTTCAAATAATTAGAGTGATTATTATGGACAACTCACTATGGCTTGATAACTTTCTCAACATGTACCGAGAACTCGGAACCGACAACTGCGACGTATTAAAAACGGTTTATCACCCGGACATCGAATTCCAAGACCCACTGCATCATGTCAGTGGGATTGTCGCGTTAACGCATTACTTCGAGAACCTCTATACACAAGTCACTAGTTGTTACTTCCACATCGAACACACCTTTGAAGTGAAAGATGAAGCATCCGTTTATTGGACAATGCAATTCGCTCACAAACAACTCAACGGACAAAAGCCGATTGAAGTTCAAGGGCACAGTCATATTAAAATGTTGGACAACCAAGTGGTTTATCATCGCGATTATCTGGATGTGGGTTCGATGTTGTACGAGCACATTCCAGTATTAGGTTGCGCGATCAAATCCATCAAAAAAAGAGCGAGCCGATAATGCGTATTATGATCACAGGCGCGACCTCAGGTATCGGCCAATCACTCGCTATAGATTATACTCAACAAGGGCATCAGGTGATTGCTTGCGGCCGCAATCAAGACAAACTGAAAGCTTTAGTCGATTCTCATGAGACGGACTTATCGCACTCGTCAATCGAGCCACTCTGTTTTGACTTAACCGATTACCACAATTTCCCCGAACTTGACCAAAATAATCCACTCGACCTGCTGATCTTGAACGCGGGTGACTGTGAATACATCGATGATCCTGTCAATTTCGATGCAGAGTTGTTCGAGCGCGTCATCAACATCAATCTAATTTCAATTGGTTACGCCCTTAAAGCTTGGCTAAAAAACATCAAGCCCGGCGGACGCTTGGTTTTAGTAAGCTCCAGCGCCAGCTTTTTGCCTTTGCCTAGAGCCGAAGCTTATGGCGCTTCAAAGGCAGGTCTCACTTACTTAGGAAGAACGCTTTCGGTTGACCTTGCCAAGCACAATATTCATGTCTCCATTGTGCACCCTGGCTTTGTTGAAACTCCTTTAACCGAGAGAAACACGTTCGCTATGCCTATGATTATTAGTAGTGAGGCCGCAATTCAGCGAATCGTAAACGGTATTGCTCAAGGAAAGAGTGAGATCGATTTCCCAAGACGATTCATCATGTTGATGAAGCTATTAAGAATGCTTCCAACTCCAGTTTGGCAAAAACTCGCTTCAAGGATGGTATAACAATGAAGAAAATCGCCATTATTGGTTCAGGTATCTCTGGACTCACTTGCGCGCACATATTAGATAAGCACCACGACGTAACGGTATTCGAAAAGAATGATTATGTTGGGGGACACACCGCGACCGTTGATATTGAACATCAGGGCTCGGCTTTTTCGATAGATACAGGTTTCATCGTATTCAACGATCGAACCTACCCAAACTTCAATCAGCTGCTCGAACAACTGGGTGTTGAAAGACAACCCACCGAGATGAGCTTTAGCGTCCACAACACCACCACCAAGTTTGAATACAACGGCCACAGCATTAATTCGTTATTCGCGCAGAGGAGTAACATCTTCAAGCCGCAGTTCTGGTCTTTGGTGTCTGACATTCTGAAGTTCAACAAGTTGTGTAAGGCGCAATTCGAAAGCAATGTGTTCACTCCAGACGTTACCCTTGGAAGTTTCTTGCGTGACAACCAGTTTTCCGATTTTTTCAGCCAGCACTACATTCTGCCGATGGGGGCCGCTATTTGGTCGACAAGCTTAGAAGAGATGGAAGAGTTTGAGCTTAAATTCTTTATTCAGTTTTTCTACAACCACGGCCTGCTAGACATTGCCAACCGCCCGCAGTGGTATGTAATTCCTAAAGGCTCTCGTTCTTACATTGAAATCATCCTTTCACGCTTAAGTAAGTCTGTTGCACTCAACACATCGATTCAACAAGTCACTCGCCAAGAATCAGGGGTCACGATTGAATTTGAAGATGGCGGCACACAGGGTTTCGACGAGGTGATATTTGCCTGTCATTCAGACCAAGCGTTACATCTGCTAGGCGATGCAACAGCAGAGGAGAAACAGGTACTGGGCGAAATACCTTATAGCCGCAATGAAGTGGTTCTTCATACCGATACTCGATTGCTCCCAGATAGAAAGCTGGCTTGGGCGAGCTGGAACTACATGCTCGACGGCAACAGCCAACGACCAGCTTGTGTGACGTACAACATGAACATTCTGCAAGGCATCGAAAGCCAAGACACCTTCTGCGTCACCTTGAATCAGAACGACGCCATCGATCCGGAAAAAATCATTCGAAGCTTTGTGTATCACCACCCTGTTCTGAATTCGAACACGGTGAACGCACAGCAACAACGTGAAAAAATCTGCGGCCAAAATAAGACTCACTTTGCAGGCGCTTACTGGTACAACGGATTCCATGAAGACGGCGTCCACAGTGCACTCGATGTGACCAAACGCTTCGGTTTAGATTTGAGTACGAGTTCAGAACTGTGAACAGCCAAACTCTGACATCCGAAATGGGGATCGCATCCGAAAAGAGTGAAGAACTCAGCGGTATCTATTGGGGTAACGTCAGACATCGCCGTTTTGGCGACATCACCCATGAGTTTAGTTATCAGCTTTACATGATGGGGCTGGATCTTGATGAACTGCCCCAAACCACATCGCGTAGTGCGCTATTCGGAACTCGATGGTACAACCCGATTCGCTTTGTAGAGTCGGATTATCTTACTGAAAAAAAAGAAAACCCCAGTATTAATGAACCAAAGTCACTTAAGCAACGTATAGCTTCCAAAGTGCAACAGCTTGGTGGTGTTTGGTCTGATTCAAACCGTGTGACGATGCTGGCACAGTGCCGTTGTTTAGGTATTTATTTCAGCCCGATAAACTGTTTCTTCTGTTATGACGAAACAGGCGATTGCAAATACATGTTGGCTGAAGTGAGTAATA
The DNA here is from genome assembly GCF_014879975.1 of Vibrio bathopelagicus. NCBI lineage: Bacteria > Pseudomonadati > Pseudomonadota > Gammaproteobacteria > Vibrionales > Vibrionaceae > Vibrio > Vibrio bathopelagicus. Next base: position 83,196 of record NZ_CP062501.1, read on the forward strand.
CGCCTTGGCGAGAAAGACACTACTACCTCATCGACATGCACCAAGAACTGAAGGTAAAGAAAGCGTTTCACGTTTCGCCGTTTATGGACTTAAACATGACCTACTTTTGGAAAATTAAGCCGCCAGCGAAACGCACGTTAGTCCACATCGAAAGCCGCCGAGACGACAAGCTTTTCGATGCGACATTGGCTTTGACAAAGCAGTCAGTAACAAAGAAAAATATTAGACAAACGGTATGTAAGATTCCGGCGATGACGATAAAAGTCGTGATGGGGATTTATTATCAGGCTCTCAAATTATTCCTGAAAAAAGTACCGTTTGTGGCGCACCCAGATTCAACACCTTAAGCGCCTTCACAACAATTAATGAAGAGAACTCAATTGAAGCTTGGATTCACTCCAACCCAGGAGCAGAACCCAACTTAATTGGCACAAAATATTAGAATGAGTTACCAGCGAGGTTTACATGGAACAGCTTGCCAAACAAAACAACATTGAACAACAAGCTAAAGCCGTTGCTGTTTCAAGCAACTGTAAATATCGAGCTTTAATCTTTAAGGTCCTAGAGCGCCTGCAATTTGCGACGTTGGAAATTATCGAGCGAGACCAACATTCAGTATTTGGTGATCGAGAAGCAGACTTGAAAGGTCGAATCGTGATTCATGATGCGACCTTTTTTAGAGATGTTGTTATCAACGGCAGTATTGGGGCATCCGAAGCTTACATTGATGGTAAATGGACTAGTCCAAACCTGACTCGTGTTATCCAAATCATGGCGCGTAACCAAGCTCAACTGGATGAATTGGACGACAAAACACAATGGATTTCTAAATTCAAAAATCTACTTCTTCGTCGTAAGAATTCCAACACCGAACAAGGCTCTAAAAGAAACATTCTTGCCCACTACGACATCGGTAACGAGTTGTATGAACGCTTTCTTGATTGCTCAATGCAGTACTCATCTGCGATCTACAGCGAAGATGCGTTAACCCTGTCGAAAGCACAACAGAACAAAATGAAAACCATCTGTGAACGCTTAGAGCTTTCAGAATCGGACAGCGTGGTTGAAATCGGCACTGGCTGGGGCGGTTTAGCGATATTTATGGCCCAACATTATGGCTGCCACGTCACCACCACGACCATTTCAGATGCCCAGCACGAGCTGGCAGAACAGCGTGTTAAAGCGCTCGGCTTAACCGACAAGATCACTTTGCTTAAACAAGATTACCGAAACCTGTCAGGCCAATACGACAAGTTGGTGTCTATCGAGATGATCGAAGCAGTTGGACACGAATATCTGCAAACCTTCTTTGAGAAGTGCTCTTCGCTACTCAAACCTTCAGGCAAGATGCTGATTCAAGCGATCACCATTGCTGACAGCCGTTATGAGAAGTACCGCAAAGGTATCGACTTTATCCAGAAGTACATCTTCCCGGGGGGCTGTTTACCTTCAGTGTCAGTGATGACCCAACATCTTGCGACCAGCACAGACCTTGTGGTTCAAGAAATTGATGATATTGGCCTGCACTATGCTCGCACACTCAACGACTGGAACGTTGCCTTTGAAAACAGCTGGGAAGATTTGGAATCACTGGGTTATTCAGAAGAGTTCAAACGCCTTTGGACCTTCTACTTCTGCTACTGTGAAGGTGCATTCAAAGAGCGAGTGATCAGTACTCACCATTTAGTCGCAAGAAAACCTCGTTACTTTGGAGCAAAAGATGAAACGGTTTTGGATTATTAATCTCGTTCTGTTTCAAGCGACCTGGGTTTGCAGCGCCTTCTTTACCGCGCAAGCCCCGTTCGTAACGCCATTGATCGTGGTGGTTCACTTCCTTCTATCTCCAACTCGCAGTAGCGACTTGAAAATACTCGTCTTATTACCATTGGGGCTATTGCTTGATAGCCTCATGCTCCACTTCGGTATTTTTGCCGTCGACTCTGCAATTGCTAATCAATCTTGGTTTCCAGTGTGGCTCATTTGCCTGTGGATCATGTTCTTAATCAGTTTCAATCACAGCCTGAATTGGCTTTTAAAATGCTCGAAAGTGATCTTGTTTGCCATAGGGTTCGTAGCAGGTACTAGTAGTTATTGGGGAGGCATCAAAGCAGGTGCCCTTCTTACTACTTGGCCAGATGCATCGGTAGTTGCTGCCCTTGCAATGAGTTGGGGGATCTTGTTGCCCTTACTGGTGGCCGCCTACTCCAACTTAGTACAACCTGAAATGGCAAGGACAACGAGGTGACTTATGGCTTATTCACGCAATCCGACACAAACGTTCAAACCTGAGAGCGGTATTGTTAGCGCTCACCAGCAAGCAAAAAACACACTTTTAGGCTTTGTCACTCTCTCGTTAGTGTTTGCTGCTCTGTTATTTTCCGGAAACACCAGAGCTTCAGCTGTCGATGATTTACACAAGCGTGGTCAGGGTGAAATGAGTTACCTGTTTTGGACTCTCTACTCTGCCGAGTTCTATACCGCACCCTCTACTTCAGAACGTGCTTTGAAAATAGAGTACTACCGAGCGATAGAGAGTAAAGATTTGGTCGAAGCTACTGAAGATCAATGGAATAAGCTTGGCTACCCTAATAGCAATATTAAACGTTGGTTAGAGCCGCTCTACTCAATGTGGCCAAATGTAGAAGTAGGAAGCACGCTCACCATCCGTGTCGCTGAAGATAATGTCAGCCGTTTTTACTTTGATGAGCAACCTATTGGTGTCATCCAAGACAAACAATTCGGCGATGCCTTCCTTGCTATCTGGCTGTCTGAAAACACCTCCGAACCGGGCCTACGCAAACAACTTTTAGGTTTGAACAAATGAATCCAAAAACAACACTGTTAAAGTTCGTTCTGTCGATACTTTCTCTCACTTGGTTAGTCGGTTGTGGCTCTGCAAATTTAGAGAACCACGTAGACACTACGCCAGAACTCAAGCTCGAAACCTTCTTTGATGGTGAGCTAATGGCTTACGGCATGGTGCTCGACCGTTCAGGAAACCTACTGCGCCGCTTTGATGCCAAACTTATCGCGTCTTGGGATGGTGACAACGGAGAGATAAAAGAGTGGTTTACGTTTGCAGACGGTGAGCGCTCAACTCGCGTTTGGAACCTGATAAAAACCGGTGACAACACCTATTCAGGCACCGCTAATGATGTGATTGGAACGGCTTATGGTGAAACTCAAGGTTCGGCTCTGTATTGGAAATACGACCTAGAAGTTGAAGTAGATGGCAGCACCTATGAAGTGGTGTTAGACGACTGGATGTTCTTGATGGACGAAAAACGCTTGTTCAACAAAACCGAGATGTCGAAGTTCGGTTTTAAAGTCGGTGAAGTCATCTTATACATCGAGAAAATCTGATTGAGAGAGTCTTAGTTTGACCTTGTCTTATTAGCGCTTCTTTTCATCCTGCAACCGGCTCTAAGTTCACAAAACAAACGCAGTTCGCAACAAAACAGCCCACAACGTAAAATTGTGGGCTGTTTTGTTTAATCCCTCGAATAGCGTATCTGCAAGCTCACCCCTCTGTGCTAAGATGCGCCACCAGCATACAAATGGGCTAGACTCATACTCAACAGTCCCTATTTGTTTCGCTAAGTGTAGATTCCCTACCATGAATAATTGAAAAGGCTTTAAAGCATGAGCAAGTTAACCTCAGCGGAGCGTAAAGCTCGCGACAATGAACGTTTCTCACAACGTGTAAACGACCGCAGAGAAAAGGGCGAAGACGTAGTTGCTTACGCACTGACCAACAAGAAAGCTGTAAAATTCCTGACTAAGTCGGAAAAGAAACGCTTCAATGAAGCGAAAGTAATTCGCCAAGAAGAGCAGCGAGTGAAAGATCAAGAAGAGCTCAACAGAATCGAAGACTCGTTCACAACTAAACAGTTCGACGAAGAGTAATCTGACTTCAAAAGCGCTGGCTCTATGCCGGCGTTTTTACTTTTTAACTCATTATTTTTGGTCGCTGTTACTTTTAGTCTACCGTGCCGCTCCTTTGTTCCCCCCAGCTTCACCATTCTCCTCCCCCGTTTCACGACACTCTAATCATCGTTCAATTTATCTCTCAAGTTATCCATCAACTTTGACCATAGATCTCAGAAAAACTCAGCCTAGCCCCTTACTATCTCGGATCCACTCTACAAATTTAAGACAGTATGATTTTAATTACCGGATCAAGCAGCGGTTTAGGCGCAGCTTTAGCCAAGCAATATGCGAACACACCGAACAATCGTCAACGTTTAATGATCACTGGCCGTAACTCACAGCGTTTAGCTGAATTGGCGAAAGGCCTGCCAGCGAATACCGTGAGCCAAGCCTGTGACCTATGTGACCCGCGCTCAGTGAGCGAAATGCTTGATGCGTTGCCAGAAACACCCAAGCTGGTGATTCACAGTGCAGGCAGTGGATACTTCGGTAAGATAGAACAGCAAGACCCAGCGGCGATCAGCGACATGCTAAAAAACAATATCGAGTCCTCGATATTTCTGATTCGTGAGCTTGTTCAGCGTTACAAAGATCAACCGGTCACCATAGCAGTCGTGATGTCGACTGCAGCCCAAGGTGCTAAAGCGGAAGAGTCCACCTACTGCGCAGCAAAATGGGCGGTAAAAGGATTTATCGAATCGGTAAGGTTGGAGCTCAAAGGTCACCCGATGAAAATCGTGGCGGTTTATCCCGGAGGAATGGCGACCGAGTTTTGGAATACAAGCGGCAAAGACATGGATACCTCAAGCTTTATGACAGCTCCAGAGGCGGCTCAGATGCTGCAACAAGCGTTAACCAGCACTGAGCATGGATATGTGTCAGATATCACGATAAACCGCGGTTAACGGTTAAAGAGAGCTGCGAACAGGTAAACAGAACTATTCAGCTAATTATTTGTGAGGGTGAGCATGAAAGTGTGCGACAATGCTCGGCGTAAATTCATATTCAAGGTTTATTATGAAACTTCTAGTTCGTAACCTATCGCGCTCTACTGCTGAGCAAGACATCCGTGTTCTATTTTCTGAGTTCGGCTCAGTAAAAGAGTGCAGCCTAGTTTTAGACCAAGAAACTGGCGAATCTAAAGGCTTTGCTTTTGTTGAAATGCCAGAGCACGAAGAAGCTAAAGCGGCACTAAACAAGCTGAACATGTCAAAGCTTGGCAGCAACACGATTCGTGTAAAAGTAGCTAACTCTTAATTAGAGCAAGCACTTAGCAAAGGCTGGTTGTTAGCTTAAGATTGATTGTTAACAGCAGATTGGTAGTTAATAGCAATCGTCAAATAACTGGTCTCTTTATCTAGCTTCACCGTAAGCTCAGATAATAAAGCCCGTAACGATATTCCGCTGAAAAAGCATAATATCGTTACGGGCTTTTTGCTGCTCGCGATTTTCTTTTCACAACTAACCTATTCACTTATAGTTTGCGCTTACAACCCTTCATGCTCATCAATAGCGCGCCTTGCTTCTGCCATTGAACATCCTGATTCCATCACTAACTGCGCGACCGTCATCGAGGGCGTAGCGGCTAACAGCGATGTCAAACACACCACTGGCTTAGGCAGTACTTTGTCTATTGCGGTTGCTATCCAATCGTCTTTTTCATCGGTTAGCATGGTTTTAAATTCAATGAGTTGATGATCTTGAGCCACCAACAACCAGTTACGTGAACGACGAACACGCTTCAACTGGCATCCACACTCAGTCGCATTCGCCATCACTTGGCTTTTATCACTCACACGATGTACAAAACTATTCAGTGGGACGCTAAACATAACTCTCTGCCAACCAATCTCTATCAATCATTGAAGCGCTAGGTACTCAGCACTTCAATCACAGCTCAATAAATCCATGAGTAGGATTACACAGACACAAAAAAACCGCCAGTGATGCACTAAGCAGCCTCGCGGTTTTTTGTTCTGTAGAGCCTAACGTTCGATATCAGCAGCCGCTTTTTGACGCGCTGCTATCACAACAAGTTGAACTAACTTGGTTTCTTCGCTCAAAGCCATCAATTGCGTCCGCTAAAGCAGTAAATGACTGCTCTATATTGTCTCGCGAAGTGGCGATGTTCATTCGCATAAAATGATAACTCTCAGCGCCAAACCAACCGCCCGGCGTTAACCCCATTTTAGCCTGCTCAAACACCACGTTCTTTAGCGCTTCTTCCGATATGCCTAACTCCGAAAAATCAAACCATACTTGGTAAGTGCCTTGCGGTTGGATCACTTTCAATTGAGGGATACGTTGCTCGGCAAATTGAGTGATCCACTGAACCGTATCTTGCAGATACACCAACATGCCGTCTAGCCACTCTTCCCCCTTTTCAAAGGCGGCAATCGTCGCAAACGTCGTTAAAGCATTACCATGGTCAAGATACATCGCCGCCACGTTGGCTTTGAACGTTTCAAATAGATCACTGTTGTTGGTGTACACATAGCCGTTTGAGATGCTGTGCATACCGAAGGTTTTTGCCGGAGAACCAATCAAGGTGATGACCTTGTCGTAATCAAAGCTGGCCAAACTCGTGAAAGCGTGACCTTCAAAGATAATGTCTGAGTGGATCTCATCACTGATGATTAGCACATCATGGCGCTTAGCGATCTCGATAACCTGCTCAATTTCTTGATGTGTCCACACGCGACCTGTTGGGTTGTGCGGGTTACAGAAAATCATCGTCTTCACTTTTTGTTCGATGATCTGTTGTTCCATACCGTCGAAATCAATACGGTAACCTTGCTCATCATTAATAAGGGGGCTCTTCACGACCTGACGATTTGCTTTATTCACTAAGTTAGAAAACTGGTGATACGCCGGCGTATGGATAAGCACACCATCACCTTCATTAGTAAACTGACGCAGTAACAACGCGATACCAGAAAGCACACCCAGCACCTGAACAAACTTGTCCGCAGAAAGGTTTAAACCATGACGCTTTGAATACCATTGCGACAGCGCTTCAAACACCGCTTGCTCATGAAACTCATAAGAGTACACACCTCGCTCAACCAAACGATTCAACTCTTGAGTGATCGGTTCCGCGACCTGAAAATCCATATCGGCAACCCAGTATGGGAATACATCGGTGGTGTTATAAATGTTCTGGAGCATCTGCGGTTTGCTTTTTATAAACGCATTTTCACCGTAGTTAGATGTACTCTTAAACGCTGTCATGGAGGAGCCCTCAATAGGTTGTTCGGTCTTTTTTGCAATCAACTAGACTGCATGAATACCCTTTAGACGATAGAGAAATCAAAAAGACGAAGCTTTTAGAAAATAATCTGAACAATACAAATTAGTCTCATATCTCTACCTTTATCTCCGTCTTGACCGAATTAGCGATAAAGCAATTCTTGTGCGCTAAGTGATGAAGCTTGTCGAGTTGAGCACTGGTTGGAACCTTGCTACCAATAAACACAATCTTAGGGCGCAGTGTCACTGTAGTTACGGATGAACGGCCTGACTCATCTTCCTCAAGCACACCAATCGCATCATCCACATAAGAGTCGATCACGTACTTCTGCTTAGCCGCAATGCCCAAAAAAGTCAGCATATGGCAGCTAGAAAGTGCCGCAATAAAGGCTTCTTCTGGATCAACATTCTCAGCCACCGACAGCGGTAGTGGCACAACATGAGGAGAAGACGAAGCAGGTACAGTAACACCACCATCGAATTCCCATGTGTGGCCGCGGCTGTATTGATTATCGCTAAAGGCTTCATCTTCCGCTTTCTGCCAGCGAATGACCGCACCATATTCAGACATAAACATTTCCTTTTTAATGCTCAATAAATTAACGGTCAGCAGGGTGATTAACACCGTCGTTGGTGACCACACCGCCAATATAAAAAGGGTTTACCCCTTCCAAACAACCAATGTTAAATCCATATTCATTTGGACTTGAACGGCGCTGATGATGTGTATAAATACCGCAGTTCGAACAGAAGTAATGCTTCGCAGTATTGGTGTTGAATTGATAAAGCTTGAGATGCTCTTCACCTTTCACGATCTTGATCCCATCAAGCGCAACAGAGCCGACTATCGCGCCTTTACGACGACAAATGGAGCAATCGCAACGGCGCGGTTTTTCTATTCCGTTAGGTAAACTGAGCTCTAGTTCCACCGCACCGCAGTGACAAGTTGCCTTGTGCAAAGGTTGGATAACCGTGTTACCGACTACTTTCATTGTTCTCTCCAATCACGTCCTTGTTTTAGAACTAGCATAGCGAGGTTCAAGGAACGTGTCCGTAACCTAGCTTTTAGAATGAACAATTGCTTGAAATGCATCAATAAGCTAACAACATTTACTCGATCGGGAAAAGAACGAGAGCCAAAGAAAGCACCTAATATCAATGAAATCCAATGCCTAAGTGCCACCATACCCGTACATTAATAATCCTTAATCTAAGCACAACCCGCCCTTAATCCTTATGTCAGTAAGCTCGTTCCATTAATTAAAATCGGAAGAGGATTTAAAGTGAACATACTGGGATATTTACAAAAAATAGGTAAAGCACTCATGGTGCCGATTGCCGTTCTCCCTGCAGGCGGTTTGATGCTAGGGCTAGGGTATGCAATAGACCCAACAGGTTGGGGAGCCAATAGCGCACTTGCCACCATACTGGTGTATGGAGGCAAAGGCATCATGGATAACCAAGCTTGGTTATTTGCAGTGGGTGTGGCTTATGGTTTAGCGAAAGATAACAACGGTGCAGCGGCGCTTTCTGGGCTTCTCGGACTACTGATTATCGAAATGATTGTGGGCAATGTCGCGGTAATTTCACAGATTACTGGGGTCCCTGTCGAGCAAATGACAAGCTCGGAGATCATTGCTTCAGAAGCCTCGGTAAGTGCATTCACAGGTATTATCATGGGCTTGGTGGCTGCTGCATTATATAACCGATTCCACACAATCAAGCTGCCTGCAGTGCTTGGCTTCTTTGGCGGAAAGCGCTTTGTTCCAATTGTCACGTCTCTTGCCGCTATCTCAATCAGCTTAGTCATGGTGTACGTGTGGCCAGCCGTTTATGGCGCACTTGTCGACTTTGGTATCGCTATCTCTGAAATGGGGGCAGCCGGCGCTGGTCTATACGGCTTCTTTAACCGATTGCTGATTCCTGTTGGTCTTCATCACGCTTTAAACCAAGTGTTCATTTTCGACCTAGTTGGCATCAACGATATTTCTAAATTCTGGTCGGGTACGGGTGAACTCGGTGTAACGGGCATCTACCAAGGTGGCTTCTTCCCTATTATGGGTTATGGCTTACCAGCCGCTTGTCTGGCTATGTACCACTGTGCGAAACCAGAAAACAAAAAGAAAGTAGGCGGAATCTTGGGTGCATCGGCACTGACTGCTATTTTAACCGGTGTAACTGAACCGATTGAATTTGCCTTCATGTTTGTGGCTCCCGTGCTTTACGTTATCCACGCGCTCTTGGCTGCACTTTCACTTTACATCGCAGCAAGTATGCAGTGGATTGCCGGCTTTACCTTCAGTGGCGGTTTAATTGATTTTGTATTGTCGTACAACCTTCCACTCGCCATGAAACCATACATGCTAGTACTACAAGGCCTGTGCTTCTCAGCGATTTACTACTCAGTTTTCCGTTTTGCGATTCTAAAGTTTGACTTGAAAACACCGGGGCGTGAAGACGCAGAAGTTGCTGAAGTAAGCAACGTAACCTCTAACGAAAAAGCAGCTCTGTATCTTAAGGCACTCGGTGGACACGCCAACCTAACCAGCATCGATTCATGCATCACTCGACTGCGCCTATCACTTGAGGACGTAAGCATTGTCGATGAAGCAGCACTCAAAGCCATCGGCGCTATGGGCATCGTGAAAATTGGAGCGAACAACCTTCAAGTGATTATTGGCACAGAAGCCGAAGAAGTTGCTCACGCAATGAAGCAAATTCCTGCGAACCAAGACTTAAATGAGATAGCTCTACCAAGCTAAACTCTGCCATAAACTATCCAGTTAATGGTAAGTTTTGGAAAGCAGAAAATAGGAAGGCCAAAGCACGATGCTTTGGCCTTTTTCGATAAAGGGTTCGTTGATTTTCATCATTCTGCGGAACCGCAACTAGGGCGATTTAATTCTATAACTAGACAGTGAAAGCCAAGTTTGGCTTAACGGGAAAAGTAAAGGCGAGTTCGTAACCCAGGGTTATTGTCTCTCATGATAAGGTGCGCATGGTGGCGCTTCACTACAGCATCCACTAAGGATAATCCCAACCCATTACCAAACTCGGTCCGACTCTTATCTGCACGATACATAGGACGGCATACATTCACTTTATCGCTGTCAGAAATACCAATTCCATTGTCTGATACCGACACGCCAAACAGATCAATCACCACGTCAATTTCCCCCTTATCAGGGGTGTACTTCACCGCATTTTCAACTAAGTTGAATACCGCCCTGAACAGCAAACTTTTATCTCCCACAACTTCACACGCTTGGTCTTGCCTAAAAGTCAGTTTTTGTTGCTTCATTTCTGCCAATGGGCTGACAAATTCAATCGCATCTTGGGCGATTTTTCCAAGATCCACCCGCTCGGTCGCTATCGCCATCTGTCCGCTATTTAACTTGGCGATCTCAAGCATGCTATTAAATAGCGACAAAATGAGTTCAAGTTCATCATGACAAGCGGAAAACTGCTCCTGATGTTCGGCCGTTAAGTTGGAATCAGATAAGACTTCCTCTAATCGCAACTTCAAACGAGCCATGGGAGTGCGCATGTCATGAGCCATCCCAACAGTCAGCGACTTCAATGACTCTTCATTTTTAGCCATCTGCTCAATCATGAAATTAAGGTGGATGGCGAGAATATCGAATTCGTCATCTTGCTTAGAGACCGCTATTTTGACCTCTCTTTCGCCACATAGAACACGATTCATCGCTTGGTTTACCCGCTCCAAGCGTTTTGATATCAGCACTGTAAAAAACAGCGCCGCAATCAACATCACCGCGATAGGCAAGACGATGCCCGAAAAAACAATGGGAATAAGGGTATTTCGATACTCTTCAACCACTTTGGGGTCGATACCAATGACAAGACGATGCGAGTCACCAACAAGAATATCGGTGGTCTCTGACAATGCATATTTTGCTACTGGATAAGTAGATGTTGCAGTAGAAGGAGCAGCGCGCTCTGTCAGGTGGTAATAAAATTGCGTATTAGAGGTTCGCTTAGCCGCGAGCAGTTTTTCAACGTCAGCTTTGCTCTGTTGGGCGACATAGCTAAATTCCGAAGACTCATCTTGCAACTGCTTGACCAATTGCTCGCGGTGGAAAGCATCCGAGTTCTTATAAACCTGTCTGATCACAACAACGTTAATCACTGTAACCAGAACAAACAATCCAACTAGAGTTTTAAATACGGAAGAGCGAGTAAGGGAGTAATCATCGACGAAGGACATAACCTGCCCCTCTCACGGTGTGAAGTAAATCAGGACAACCGGCGTCTTCTAATTTGCGCCTAAGATTAGCGACATGAACGTCAATCACATTGGTCTTAGGATCAAAGTGATAACTCCAAATAGCCTCAAACAAGCGCATTCTCGATACCACTTGCTCGCTATGCTCAACAAAATATTGAATCAGTTTAAACTCTTTAGGTTGCAGCAAAAGCTCTTGGTTTTTGCATGTTACTCGATGCGCTCGTAAATCAATTTCTAAGCAATCATAAGCCAAGGTATTATCGTTAGAAGGCTGCCTTTGAGTGCGATTAATAATAATGTCGACGCGGGCGATAAGCTCGGCAAGTGCGAAAGGTTTAATCAAGTAGTCATCGCTACCAGCCTGTAAACCATTCACACGGTCTTCTACGCTGTCCATGGCGCTGAGTATCAGCACGGGTAAATGCTCTTCTGTCGCTTTAATAGCAGATAGAACTTTCATGCCGTCTAGATACGGCAACATACGATCCAGAATCACCAGTTGATACTCTGAGCTCAAAGCCATCATTAAGCCCTTTTTGCCATCTTCGGCTTGATCAACCGCATAGCCATGCTCTTCAAGACCTTTAGCAACAAATTCTCTCGTGGTGATGTCATCTTCGATGATAAGTATTTTCACTGATATCCCTCTTTATCGACGCTAAATTTTACCGTAAACGAAAATCTGATCGTCAGAAAAAAGAAAGGCTCGCATGACTAATGCGAGCCAGATGCGATTTAGGGGGTAAATCGCAATTCGGTAGTAATGTTAGGTGCTCACGATAGAGCTTCAGCTTTAGTATGTGTGTATTGGCATTGATATTTCATTTTCGTTTTATTAACAATAATTAATCTCTGGCAGATCAAAAGCTCCTCAACATGGGAGTAGAGGCTTATCTACGCTCAATACCGAACACATTGCTCAAACCAACTTACCTCTCCGTCATCGTATCAAACCGCTCAAACAGAAAATCTAAGAACAAGCGAATACGCTTCGGCTGGTACTTCTTGCTGATGTACACCACATTCAAATCAGCACTCGACACACTCATAGAAGTATTGAAGTTCTTCATGTAGCCATTAAGCAGAGTCACAAGGCGTTGGTTATTGATGTCGTCCTGCACATCCAACACCGATTTAAGCGCAATACCCTCGCCTTTCAGAGCCCAGTAGCGAATCACTTCACCGTCATCTGAAAATCGCTTTGGCACAACGGTGATAGACTTCTTCATGTCATGATCTTGGAAGTGCCATGTCTTGAGTTCTTCATTGCTGCGCAGCATTGCCAAACAATCATGCTCAACCAAGTCTTGTGGCGTCAACGGCGTCCCGTGTTTGGCGAGGTATTCAGGCGAGGCACACAACACGCGGCGGCTTGGTGATAAGCGTCTGGATATCAAACTACTGTCGACCAACTCGCCATAACGGACCACGATATCCATACCGGATTCTGCAATATTCGAGAGATTATCGTTCAAATACAGGTAAGGGATAACGTCTGGGTACTGCTGACAAAACTCAGACAAGATTGGCAGGATGTATTGCTTGCCGATGTCCTTCGGTGCAGCGATTTTTAATGAGCCTTTGACCTCTTTGACACCATTTTGAATCAGGTTTTCAGCTTCGCTGACGTTATCCAATATCTCCAGACACGCCTTGTGATACAGCTCGCCTGAGTCAGTCAAAGACACATGTCGAGTACTTCGATTCAACAACTTCACACCATATCGTTCTTCAAGCGCCTGAAGTCTTGCTGTCATGGTCGCGGGAGAAAGCCCCAACTCTCGCCCTGCCGCCGCTAAGCCGTGATGCTTGACGATACTGACGAACATCGCCATGTCTGAAAACTTATCCATGCTATTCGTGCTCTCACTCTATTGTTCATTTAAACCGAATAATGAATTCATATTTTAGCCAATTATCAAAATTAGTCGAATAAATATAATGACAACCATCAGCAGAACACGCAGGAATTCAGCACATGAACAACGAACTAACAAACCAAGAAAAGAACACTTTCGTCATCATTGGTGGCACGTCTGGTATCGGTAAGGCATTGGCGATGCAACTAAGAAACGAGAGCAACACGGTACACATCGCCAGTCGACATACCGGTGTCGATATCACTAACGAGAAGTCGCTCTGTGATTACTTCGAATCGATTGGTGCTTTTGATCATTTAATCATGACTGCAGGCTCATACGCTCCGGCAGGAAAAGTGACAGACGTTGCTATCGAAGATGCAAAAACAGCATTTGATACCAAGTTTTGGGGCAGCCTAAACGTCGCCAAACATGCCGCACGCTACATGACACCAAACGGTTCTATCACGCTCACCACGGGCATGTTGTCACGCAAAGTCGTTGCAGGCACTTACGTTAAAACCGCCATCAACGCCGCGCTAGAAAGCGTGACTAAAGTGCTTGCGAAAGAGCTATCACCGATTCGAGTTAATGCTGTCAGCCCCGGCTTAACCATGACAGAGGCATACAAAAACATGGACGAGTCAGCTCGCACAACCATGTACGACAACGCCAAAAACAACCTACCTGCAGGCAAAGTGGGCGAGCCTTCAGAGATCGCTATGGGTTACCTGTTTGCGATTAATAACTCATACGTAACTGGGTCAATTATCGACATCGATGGCGGTGCTCTACTCGGTTAGAAACCCCGCAGAGACACAAAGAACAATCGTTAGGGCGTATATCGAAACGCCCTAACAAACAAGAATTAACATAGGTAGCTCATTATGAAACAAGAAACCGTCCACCAAGAAACTATCCATCAAGAAAAGATTCCATTCCAAGTTTGGATACTGACACTCGCAGCTTTTGCCATTGGCACCGCTGAATTTGTTATCGCAGGCATCCTTCCGCAAATTGCGACCTCCCTTTCGATCACCGAAGGTCAAGCCGGATACCTAATCAGTGCCTACGCGTTGGCTATCGTTATCGGTGGGCCGATCTTAACCATCTACCTTGCTCGCTTTAACAAGAAGATGGTGCTGATTGGCTTAATGGCATTGTTCATCATCGGTAACGTGTTGTCGGCCTTAGCGCCAAGCTACCCATTACTACTGGCAAGTCGTGTTATTGCAGGCTTAGTCCAAGGTCCTTTCTATGGTATCGGTGCGGTTGTTGCAACCAACTTAGTGTCTGAAAAAATGGCAGGTCGTGCCGTTGGTCAGATGTTCGCAGGCTTAACACTCGCTAACGTTCTTGGCGTTCCCGCGGGTACTTGGGTTAGCTTGCAATTCGGTTGGCACACCACCTTCTTTACCGTGGCAGCGCTTGGCACCATCGCAATGATTTCTATCCTGACATCAATTAAATCTACGGGTCACAGTGAAGCGAAAGACATCAAAACTCAGCTTCTAGCATTCAAAAATCCAATGCTACTGATTAGCTTAGCGATCACCGCTTTTGCTTGGTCTGGCTTCATGACGCTTTACGGCTACCTTGCGCCAATCGCCATGCACATCACAGGTTACAGTCAAGAATCAGTGACTTGGATCTTAGTGATTGTGGGTGTGGGCTTAATCATCGGTAACACTTTGGGCGGACGCTCTTCAGATAAAAACCTAGGCAAAGCTTCAATGTTTTGGGCTGTCGCGATGATCGCTTCATTAGTTGTGGTTGGCCTTGTAATAGACAACAAAATCCTCTTCGTTGCAGCTGCATTTGTCTTTGGTATTGCATCATTTGCGAACGTACCTGCCATGCAGCTTCGAGTGATGAATCACGGTGGCGAAGGGCAAGAACTCGCAGCAACAGCCAATATTTCAGCGTTTAACTTAGCCAATGCCTTCGGTGGATTCCTTGGCGGCATGGTACTCGACAGCCAACTAGGCGCAGGGATGATTCCATTCGCAGCCGTTGTTGTCCCTGTTATTGGCTTGCTGCTTATTGCGAAAGCCAACAAAGCTGAAAAACCACAGAGCAACTCGATCTTCAGCCCAGCGGAAAGCAAGTAACGCGACTTATAGCCCGAATACAAAACTAAAAACCACTACATTAAGACAAGGTAGATACCATGAACAAATTATTCGAAACATTAGAACTCAAAGGCCTAGAACTGCAAAACCGTGTCGTGATGGCTCCTATGACACGCGCTCGTACTAGCCAACCTGGCAATGTGCCAAACGATATGATGGCGACCTACTACCAGCAACGCGCCAGTGCAGGGCTAATCATCACCGAAGCAACGCAGATATCAGACGACTCTCAAGGCTACTCATTCACACCCGGCGTTTATACCGATGCACAAATCGAAGGTTGGAAAGGGGTAACAACAGCCGCTAAAGAACAAGGCGCCGCGATATTCTGCCAACTGTGGCACGTAGGTCGAGTGTCTCACCCTACCTTTCAAAAGGGCGAACTGCCGATTGCACCGTCAGCTTTGGCACCAATAGAAACTCAGGTTTGGATTTCTGACGAGAACGGAAACGGCAATATGGTGGACTGCATTCAGCCAAGAGAAATGACTCAAGCTGACATCGATCGTGTGGTTCAAGATTTTGCGGACTCAGCGAAGAAAGCTATCAAAGCAGGGTTTAATGGTGTCGAGATCCACGGCGGCAATGGCTACCTTATCGATCAATTCTTAAGAACCAACTCAAACAAACGCACCGATAACTACGGTGGCAGTCGTGAGAATCGACTTCGCTTTCTGATTGAAGTGGTAGATGCAGTCATTGATGCAATTGGTGCAGATAAGGTGGGCGTGCGTCTGGCTCCATTCATCACCTTCAAAGACATGAACTGCCCAGATATCGTGCCAACAATTTTAGAAGCTTCAAAAGCACTGCAAGAGCGAGACGTTGCTTATCTGCACCTATCAGAAGCCGATTGGGATGACGCACCTGTTATCCCAGAAAGCTTCCGCATCGAACTAAGAGAGTTATTCTCTAACACCATCATCGTCGCAGGTAGCTACACACCAGAACGTGCCGAAGAAGTGCTAAGCAAAGGCTACGCCGATCTCGTCGCATTTGGTCGCCCATTTGTGGCCAATCCAGATCTCGTATCACGCCTACAAAACGGCAGCGAACTATCAGAACTCGATGGCGCGACCCTATTCGGCGGCAACGAAAAAGGTTATATCGATTATCCAGCGTTGTAGTTACCAAGCACTAAACAAACATTAAAGCCTGCATGAGTTCTGCAGGCTTTAATGTCTAGAAACGTGATCGAACCGATACCTTTTCACACTCAAAAATCCACTTGCACATTTTCATTTAAACCACTGTTATATTTGAACTTTACATGAAAAATAAATTACAAAAACATCAATAACAGTTCCGATTTAAACGGATAAATGAGGACTCTCCATTGTTCAACGTAGGACAGGTTTACAATCGACGCGCAGATATACACGGTCATTACAAAGGTCAGCAATATGGTGGTATTGCTACGCCGACTGCTCACCCATATGTATTTATCTTCACTAGCGATGCAGGAGAAGAATTTGGCTACGCTGATGGTTTTAGTGCAGACGGCACTTTCCGATATACAGGAGAAGGACAAGAAGGTGATATGAAAATGGTTAAAGGAAACTTGGCCATCTTTGAACACAAAAAAAACCTCAAAGAGATACTCTTATTTGAATCTGTCTCAACTGGTTTTGTAAGATTCGTCGGTGTATGCAACTACATCTGTCATCACATCGAGCAACGCCCAGACAAGAATGACCAACTCCGTGATGCAATAGTTTTCCATCTAGATATCGTCCCGCAAAGTATCGGAAACATCATTCAAACTCCAAAAGCTTCATATCTTACTAAGCCGACTAAAAGTAAGTCTCTGAAGCAATTACGAGACATTGCTTTAGCTTCAACGCCACACCAAGCAGATACAAAAGAACAACTTACGCATGTGAAGTACCGCAGTGAAGCAATTAAGCTCTACGCAAAGAAACGAGCAAATGGGATTTGTGAAGGTTGTGGAGTACCCTCGCCTTTTGAGGCTAAGTCAGGTCCCTACCTCGAAGTTCATCACCTTACACGGTTAGCTGATGGTGGGGCTGATTGTCCTGAAAATGTAATCGCACTCTGTCCGACTTGCCATCGTAAAGCGCACTACTCTGTGAATTCCGTCGATTTCAACTCACAACTCATCGAGAAAGCGCTAAAGATTGAAGAGAACCTGCTATAAACATTTCCTACAGGCAAAAGAAAGGCTCGCGTGACTAGTGCGAGCCTTATGCAGTTTAGGGGGTAAACCACAATCTGATATTAATTTGGGACTAATTATTTAACTTATGAGCCAGTATGCACTTGTGCGCATTGATATTCTATTTTTAAATGATTCACTGCAATTAATCAATCGATAAAAGTTAACGTTTTGTCAATTTAAACCACATAAATAACAGTGGTTTAGTGAGTACTGTCTAGAAAATCGCCATAATCCCCATATAAATCAGATCTATAGACTTCTCATTTGCCAATAACCTTCACCATTAGTTGCGAGTTGACGGTGTAAGTAATCGAGCGTATCCGCGACCGTTCCTGCAATGCCTTGTGGTGGGTTGAATAACAACAAACCGCTGCCGATTAAGCGGTCATCCCCTTTAGGATCGCGAAGTCGAAGCTCCGACTTAATTGGGCTTGGTAGCAAGCCATCTTTCACTGCTGTCACGCAATGATTGAGAATAAGCGAGCTCTTATCATCCGTGTAGAGCGGGTACCAAATCAGAGCAGACACTTTCTCCGACTGCTGATACGCCTTAACCAAAGCATCAATCACTGCGAGATATTCAGCATCGGTTTCATAGGGTGGGTCGATAACAATCAGATGATGATTATCGTGTTTTGCCACATCATCTGGTAGCGCTTTAAGCCCGTCACCCGCAGTAATAGTGAGCTTGCTTGAGACATCAAGATCGCGTTGCAACTTCTCAATATTGGCTTGCAATAAATCGGCTTCATCTTGCTGAATATCTGAAAAATAGAAGCTATCTTGGCTGCGGCCTTGTTGATAGGTAATGGCAGCCGAGCCAGGATACAGCGTGATAAGTTGATTAGGGTTGTAGTATTCCAGCACCGACATAAAAGAAGAAAATGACTCTGGCAAGTAAGCCTTATTTCGCCATAAGTACCCAACCCCTTCGGCAAACTCGCCCGCGTGATTACTTGGTGCAGTGGTCAGGTCGTAACATCCTGTGCCTGAGTGTGTGTCGATAACATTGAGGCGTGAGTGTTGCTGCATTAATGATTTAACAAGTGCACTCAATACTGGATGCTTGAGTGCATCCCCATGATCGCCTACATGACATTGATGTCGATATTCCATTCCCTTGCCTCATTTCTACTAACGTCATATAAACATACTTCATATCACACGCTGTTGCCTATTCAATCCATCGTTTTTTGAAATAGACTCTCTTTTCTCTAACTTATTGACTCTTATATAAAAACAAAGCCCCTCGTTTTATTACAAACGAAGGGCGTTATTGAGCTCAATCACTGAGTTTTGGTGCTATCGAATAAGATAAACCTAAGGGTATTCGCCCTCAACTTCGACTACTGGCTTAACTTGGTAGTGACAAGGCTGTAGGCCAAGTAACTTAGGCAGTGTGATGCCGACAGAAACTGAAGACCACGTACCGCTGACAATACCGACAACCAGTGCAATAGCGAACCCTTGCAGTGCCGCGCCACCAAGTAGCCAAAGCGCTGATACAGTGATTAGCGTTGTACCTGAAGTCACCATGGTGCGTGAGAACGTCGCTTTAACTGATTCGTTAAGCAGGTTATCTGTATCACCGTTTGGATTACCACGCAGCATTTCACGTACACGGTCGGCAATGATGATAGAGTCATTCAATGAATAACCCAAAATCGCCAACACCGCTGCCAATACGGTCAGGTTGAACTCAAACTGAGTAAAAGCGAACAGCCCCAAGATAAGCGTTACGTCATAGATTATCGCGGCAAGCGCACCTAGTGCCAAGCGCCATTCAAATCGAACACTCAGATACAGCATGATCATTAAGAAACACACCAATACCGCCAAGCCACCTTGGTCAACCATGTCTTGACCCACTTGAGGGCCAACCACGCTGCTGTTAAGCACTTGTACTTGGTCGCTCACCGATGACAAAACATCCACTAGGTTAGGCTGAGGTGCATCCGTCAATTGGCTGTAACGCAGTGTCCAGCGGTCTTGTTCTGCCATACCAACCACTTGCACGTCTTGTTGGAAAGCGGCATCAAGTTTTGTTTTTAATACATCTTTAGTGACTTGATCAGAGAATTGAACCTCGGCAACCACACCGCCTGTAAAGTCTAACCCCCAGTTGAACCCTTTCACTGCCACCAGCATCACAGAGCTCATGAACAGCACAATGGAAATCACAGACATCACCTTACGAAGACGAGTCATGTTTTTATCTGAAATATAGCGGTCTGAAATATTGCTGTTTGAATTAGTCATATTTGAAATACTCATGCTTAAATCCTTACATCGTGGCGTTGGTCACGCCCCCAAACCAAATTGATGATTGCTCGTGAAGCAAAAATGCCCGTAAACATACTGGTTAGAAGACCTAAGCCCAGTGTCAGAGCGAAGCCCTGAATCGGCCCATTACCAATGGTGTACAGAGCCACAGCAACGATCATGGTGGTGACGTTAGCATCGAAAATTGACGAGAAGGCGCTATCGAAACCACGATCGATAGAGCTAGCAAAACTTCGTCCTTCTTTCATCTTGTCTCGAATACGCTCGAAGATAAGCACGTTGGTATCCACCGCCATACCGACAGTCAGTACCAAGCCAGCAATACCTGGCAGAGTTAATACCGCACCCGGTAGCAGCGCAATCAAACCAAACAATGTGGTCATGTTAACGATCAACGCACCGTTCGCGACCCAACCAAGGCGGCGATACCATAGCGCCATAAACGTGAGAGTAAGACCGAGGCCCAGCGCCAACGCAGCAAAGCCATTAGTTACGTTCTCAGCACCCAGAGACGGGCCAATGGTACGCTCTTCAATGATAGTAACAGGCGCTGTTAATGAACCTGCACGCAGCAGTAGAGCAAGCTCTTGTGCTTCCGCCATGCTGCCTGCACCTGTAATTCTGAAACGGCTACCCAGTTGAGACTGGATGTTCGCCACACTGATGACTTCGCTGGTTTGCTTGCTGTTGCCTGCTCTGTCACGGCTATATTCGCTGTACACGGTTGCCATTGGCTTACCGATGTTATGACGAGAGAACTCAGACATTTTCTTACCACCAGAAGAATCTAGGGTAATGTTTACTTCTGCGCTGCCCATCTCACCAATGCCACTGCGAGCATCGATAATATGCTCTCCACTCAGTACTGCTTTGCGGTCTACAACCACACGGTTGCCGTCTGAATCTTTCAGAGTTTGAGTATTGCGAGTCGCATTATCGTAAACAGAGTAGAACGCCAATGATGCCGTTGCACCAATCACGTCTTTCGCCGCTGCAGGGTCTTGTACTCCCGGCAATTCGATACGGATTCGGCTTTCACCTTGACGTTGAATCGATGCTTCAGTGATGCCGAGTTCTTCAATACGGCTACGCATGATTTGCAGGTTTTGTTGAACCGTTAGGTTACGTAGCGTTCTTTGTTCTTCTTCAGACTGAGTTAACGTCAGTGATTTATCTGAACGGTCACGTAGCCATTGTGGGAACTCTTCACGAATCAGCTTTTGGGCTTTTTCGAAATCAGCGTCTGTGCGGAAGTTAAACTTAACTTGGTTGTTCACCACTTCACCACGGGCATAACGCACTTCGCTAGTAATCTCGTCGACCACAGATTGAGCTTGTGCGTGGTAAACCGGCTCCATGTCGACTTCGAGTAAGAACTGCACACCACCACGTAAATCAAGGCCTAACTGAATCGGCGCGAAGCCCATATCAGTCAGCCATTTTGGTGCTGCTGGCTCCATAGCAAGAGCAACGGTCGCGTTGTCGAGGAAGCGCTCGTTAAGCACTTCTTTGGCTTTCGCTTGTTGCTCAGCATCTTCTAAGATCACCACTAAACGTTTGTCTTTTTGAAAGGCTGATTTGGCTTGAATGCCCTCGCTAGCAAGGTATTGCGTCACTTGAGTGGCGTCGATGGTCTGCTCAGAGCGGTTACTGATTTGAACCGAGGCGTCCTCGCCAAACCAAGAAGGCAAAGCACTCAGAATCATGATGATGATGGTGGCGATAAGCACCACGTATTTCCACTTTGAGTAGTGGTTAATTTGTTTTCTTGGAATGCGTTTTTTCACAGTCAAGATCTCTTCTTTTTACCAATCACCGTAAATACGTGCTCAAAAATAGCACCGAAAAAAAGCAGTGATCGAGCACTTTAACCAGCTAGGGTGACCGGTTATTTACTACGATTGGTATAACTAATGTTTTGCGAACACGAGCGATGGCTAATCGCAACCAGAACAAACTGATTGAGTCATAGTGGGGCTAATAATTGTGTGTCGCTATATTTGTTAATTGGCGAGCTCAACGGGCACAAGTGACCATCGATGCGACCAATTTAGGGTCAAACGATTAGCTAAGAAGATCTCGAAAATGCGAGTATTGAATGTTGCCCTCTTTCCACCCAGAAAGCCGGGAGGACGGAGAACTCACAATACTGGTCCAGTGCTGCTTGGAATCCAACAACGGTGTATTGAAAAGCAGAGAGGCCAGTAATGAAGGGGGAGAGAAGTCGATCAGTAGATGATAAGCAGGCTCAAGATCGGCCACGCTTTCTTGTTCATTGCTGAGCATACGTCTGAAGTTTGCTGCTTGAAGGCTAGACTCAGTGTCGTGATAGTTAGAACTGTCACCAGAAGGCACTGTGCCAAACTGAGCCTTATCGCACTCTAAGTAGCTCGACGGATTATCCGTAGCGGCTTGTTTACACAGGTCATTCTGTGAAGATTGCTCTTGAGCCGAGTATATTTGAAATGGCTTAGAAGGAAACGAATAGCCGTTAGAATTCACTAAGCCAAAGCTCAGTAAAAACAACATTAAGACTAATCGGGTACCCAGTTTAAGCAATCTAATATCCAAACAACATTCTCGTAGATCGTCAATCTACAATACAAATGAAACGCTGTCTTGATTTAAAACATTTTTTTAGAAAATGATTCGATGCAACCGATTAAGCGTCGTCGTTCTAAAGAAAAGAAAAAGCCAAGCAACAAAGCTTGGCTTTCAATTACGTATGCGTCCAACGCTTATCGTTATGACGTTTTATAGCTATTACACAGTATCAAAGCGATTAAACTTCAGGTCGCATGATGTTCTTAACCTTACGGCTATTTTCACCAAAGATGCGTTGTACTAACTCATTCATCTCTTCTGCAGAGATTGATCTCGCCACTCGCTCAACTTGAGACAAAGCTTCGATATCGTAACCATGGAGCAGATAACGAGACACATACCACGCTTGGTCGATAGAGCTCATCTCGAGAGGCGTGAAGTCAGCTTCAAACTGTTTCACAACCGCTCGCATTTCCTCTTCAGAAACACCTTGTAGGAGGTCTGAAATCACCTTATCGATCGCCACTTCCACTTTATCAACGTTCTCCGGTGCTACCATCGCACCGATAACCCACTCACCACTCAGCTCACTATCTGCAGATACTGAATACGTATAAGGCGAGTAATCCAAGCTCAACTCTTCGCGAATATAAGTATCTAAACGAGTCGCCAGCAGTCGTTCCAGTAACCCTTCCATGAAGATCTCTTTTGCCGTAAAGCCTTCTTCGGTTTCGGGCTCTGAGATGACTCGTAAGACGTACTCTGCGCTATCAACATTGTTGATGGCCAAATCAATGCGTGATTCTGATGGCTGTTTGAAAGCCACCTTAAAGTCAGGCACAACTGCTTTTTCCAATGGAATCGAAGCCAAATATTGCTGAACCAAAGGCTTCAATACGCTTGGGTCGATATCACCCACGATCACTAGCTGGTTATGTCTCATTTGACCAAACAGCTGCTGATGAAGATTACTGATATCTTCCACAGAAACCGCTTCAACACGCTCTTTATCTACAAAGTGGTGACGACTCTCCTGACGGTAGATATTCTGGTTTATTGCACGCTCAAACTGTCCAACAGGGCTGCTCAAGAAAGATTCTTGACCCTGTACAAACTCCTGCTTCACTGCCTCTAACTGCTCGGGAACAATTTTAGGCGCAGTGATGAAAGTATAAAGCGCAGCAAACGTATCTTTAAGCCCATCTTTTTTGATATTAAATTCAATACCATGACGAGTATTCCCAATGAAACTGTCAGCTCGAATATCTTCACGGTCAAAATACGCTAGAAGTTCAGAACCCGTAAACTCACCGACGCCACTTCGAGCGAAAGTCGGTAACGCAACCTCAACGGCGGGGTATAAGCTCGGATCCAACGCAGCTTTTCCACCGAGGCTCATGTACATCACGCCAACATCGTCACCTGCAACATAATCACGCAAGTACCACATGTCGACACCATTGCTTAACGTCCACTTTTGGATGTATGGATCGATGGACATTTGTTCAGCAAGTACAACCTCGCCCGTCGAGCTCGGTACAGCAAAGGCACTGGCTGTTGCAATCGTGAGTGACTGTATTCCAGTCTCACCGTACGTGGCTTTTAAACTATCGAGTGAGTTAATGACAGCAGCTCTGTCTTCAGAATCGTCCACCCCAATTACAAGAAAGTAATCATCAGAGAGCAGATTTGTGATGTTGTCGTTGATCGCTTCCAGGCTTAAGTTAGCAATGAAAGCTTCCAAACTGACTTGATAGTCTTTCTGTGATTGGACGATTCGATCAGTCACCAACGAACTTGCTTTATAATTCGCGTGTTCAACGCTGTCCATTTTATCCCAGTCATGCTCGATGTTATCCAGCAAGTCTTGGTAGTAGTGCTGCTCGCCGACGATATCCGTTTCCGAAACGCCAAAATCACGCAGTGATGCCAAGGTAGAAAGCAGCTCTTGTTGGATGACTTCACGGCCGCCAGCCGGGAAACCAACACTTATTGACGAATAGTTCAGAGAGCCCATCTGATAGTTATCAGACGCTATCCATTGAGTCGGCAACGCTGCATCATTGAATACTGCTTCGAGTCGCTGGCGAATGAGTTGTTGCGAGGTTTCATCTAACCAACGTTGATGCTGTTGGTCATGATTTTCGATTCGATATAAACCGCGATTAAACGTCAGAGTGATGCTCGGTGCTTCTCTTCCTGCGTATTCAACATAATCATCTTCATTAAACGAAGTCGTTTTCTGTTTCTCTGGTCTCGGTGTGTCGCCACGCTCCCAGCTCGAAAACTTCTCTTCAATGAGTGGAATCACGGTTTTGATGTCCACATCACCAGAAACGACCAGCTCGACTATTTGAGGTTGGTACCAAGTCTGATAAAAGTTAGTGATACCTTGAGGAGTCGCATTAACAATCGACGATTTAGTCCCTAATGCATCTTGAGATTCGTACGGACCTCCTTCAATGAAGTGATCATAAAATATCTCTCCAAATGACTTATCATCGAGGCGAGCCATACGAAACTCTCCAAGAACCACGCCTTTCTCTTTTTCAACTTCTGAACTTGATAGATCCAGACCATCACCAATGTCACGCATCCACGTTAGAGCAGACTGCAATTGGATGTTATCTGGCAAATCTAACTGGTAGACCGTCTCTTCATAAGAGGTGTAGGCATTAATATCTGCACCAAAGCTAGCGCCTGCATCTTCGAATAGACGAATCACATCATTTTCAGAGAAGTTCTTACTGCCATTGAACGCCATGTGTTCCAAGAAGTGCGCGTAGCCTTCTTGCTGATCAGTCTCTTGAATCGAACCCGCGTGAACGACTAAACGTACAGAGACAGACTCTTCGTGATCTGGATAAACATGATAGGTAAGACCGTTTTCTAGCTGGCCTGAAGTCCATGCCGGATCCGGCTGGATTGGTGTTTCGGTAGTTTTTAATGTCGAGCTACAGCCAACCAAAGTTAGGCATAGAGCCGTCGCTAAATAATATGTTTTCATAACAACCTCTTAATGTCATTCATCGACAATATACAGATTGAGTTAACGATTATTATTTAATATTGAACCGGATGAGTACCTTTGTGATCTGGATCTTTATTTTATAAATTACCAAGTGATATGTAAGATCACTGTATTCATTTGAATTAGCGTTTTAATAAGAACCTATTACATCCCTTTAAGCTAGTTCTCTACATCCCCTTAAACAACGCTTGCGAAGCGCGGCTAATCGGTAGCTTCTCCCCGGATACATACGCCGACATCTGACCTGAGAGCCCTTTCTTCACCTTATCAATAGCCGACACTTTCACCACCACTGAACGGTGGATCTGCCAAAATTCATCCGGATTAAGTTGAGCGAGTAACTCTTTTAGAGATACACGAAGAATAAACTCCTCTAATGAACCGGCTTGACCCTTTTTAAATATAGATACGTACTTGTCTTCGGCTTTGAAATACACCACATCATCGACGGCAATCAGGTGAATGTCTTCGCCAACGCTGGCTTTGAGCCACGTGAGATACTGTTGCTTGTTTTGCTGTGACGCCGATTGTGACAGTTGCTGAAGTTGACTCATGAGTGCAGCGATGTCGGGTTGTTCTGGCATGTGACCGGACTGTATTTGATTACTTGATAAGCGTGCTTGAATCTTTTGACAGGTAGCAAGCAGGCGCTCTTCATTGATTGGCTTGAGTAGGTAATCCATCGCATTGTGCTCAAAAGCTTTAACCGCGTATTCGTCGTAAGCCGTGATGAATACGACAAGTGGTGGCGAAGCTAGTTTGTTCAACTGTTTAGCCAACGAAATACCATCAAGTTCTGGCATACGAATGTCGAGAAAGGCAACATCAGGCTTAAGCTGCTGAATGCTCTGCATTGCCTCTGTCCCATTTTTTGCCTTGCTGACAATCTCTAGCTCAGGCCAAACCTCAGCAAGGCTCTTATCTAGGTGGTGCCTTAACAGCGCTTCATCGTCTGCGATAATTGCCGTCACGCTGGGCTTTAGTCCTGAGTTGATCATTATTCTTCCTTTAAATTCACACTGTAAATCGTCTATTTTTAGTCACAGCTCTGTGCTTGCTGGTCTTAGTTCTAGGATGCTGAGACAGTCATCGGCAACAAGATGATCGACACAACCCCGCCCTCAGCTTGCTCTGTGATCGTCAGGCTCGCCTTGTCACCATAAAGGGTATCGATTCGCTGGCGAATGTTGCTCAGCCCAACACCATGGCCAGCAGCACTAGACTGTGTTTTCAGCCCTACGCCACTGTCTGATACTTCAATTTTCATCTGATCGTCTTGTTGAACAATTCGGATATTTACTTCACCACCAGCGGCTTTGGGTTCGATTCCGTGTGTTAGCGCGTTTTCGACCAGAGGTTGAATCAAGAATGGCGGAATCACTTGCTGGTCGCTGATGCCGTGCGTTTCAATCGAGAACGTCAAACGATCATCTAATCGTATTTTCTGAATGTTCAAATAAGCGTCTAGCAAGTCGACCTCTTGCGCGATGGTCGACTGCTCGGTACGGCTATTTTTCAAAGTAACACGCAACAAATCAGTCAATTTTTCAAGCATCAACTTAGCTTTGGCGCTGTCACTCTCAATCAATACATTGATGGTCGCAAGTGTGTTGAACAAGAAGTGCGGCTCAATTTGGCTTTGCAACTGTTTAAGCTGGCTTAATACCACCACCTTTTCTTGATCAGCCTGACGACGCTTGGCCACTTCCAATTCGTTATCGGCACGTAATTGCTGCTCTCGGGTATAGAAATAGTAATAGCAAACCGAACAGAAGATCACACCCAACAACACCACAGATTTAAGGTCAGAAATATTTGCCCCGAAATATCCGTTCAACCAATAGTGCGCGTTCAAGGTGCCAAAGGTCATCGCGATTACCATTGAGATGCCTACTTCAAGCGTTCTGGATGTTCTCTTGAACAACTTAACCAAGATGAAAGAAGAACCCACCGCGCTATAACCAAAACCAAAACTGATCGCGAGATTCGCCACAAGGTCGCCACCCCAAATAGTCTGGGTTGTAATGGCTATAACTAAACAAAACAAAGTGGTCAGCGAGAAGCTTTTAATCCATGAAAACTGACTGTTTGAAGAAGTGCTCATTAAAATCGTCCTTTGATATTTAAAAGAATCATATGACTATCGGGTAAGTTGGCGTAAGCAGAATCACTTTTACCGCCTAGAAAGCGTGCAGCAAGTTCCAAATCCAACGATGAATCACCATTATCGAAAGCCTGATAATTAAGCCACTGCGTAGCAATAAAGCCACCGTCTTGTGGAGACAGCATGACATCAAATGTTGGCGTGATATCTTCAAGCCAGCCATGTGTCGAATCCAAAGACCAATGAAACATGATGTTGTGTTGAACCAAGTTAGCGTGCTGATAGCCTTGAGCGTAAGAACCTGCCAGTGATGCTGTCATCGGATTATTCGACAAAGACTCAGCATTCTGCAACGCGCTTTGCCACTCAGAATCACTCCAAGCACGGCTATCAAACCAGTATTCCAATACCACATTGTGGCCCGTGTCATTGGCCCATGTTAATCCTGCTAACGCTTGATATGCCTCGCCCTGCTGTTCAAGATAAACCGGTTGGAGCAGTGAGTTGGGCTGGCTGTAACCCAAACTTTGTCGCTGATAAACCATCGAACCGTGAAACTCCCACGCGAGGTTTAATACCGACACCAAGCTCGCTCCTAGTAAACCGTGGCGTACATCGTCGTAATAAGCGACCCATTGATATTCGTGATCGCCTACTAAGTTGTAACGACGTAAGCCAAACCCTTGTTGCTGATTCTGCTTTTCGAACTGATTCACATCTTGGGAAGTCCATGATGAATCGCTGTAAAGCAGTGTCCATTCGCCCGTCATATCGAACAGTGACGCTGAAGCCACACCTGCGCCCTCTTCTGCGACAATGCCCACTGGGTTTTGTCGGTAAGGCTTGATGATGTCTAAAGGTCGATAGCCATAGCCTATGCCCCAATCTAGGCGAACCTTGCCGAGTGTCACATCGAGGTAGTGATCTCCGATTACTGAATTCGACACCTCAACACCACCTTGCCAAAACAACTCGCGCACAATGAATTCCGATTCAAAGCTCGCGTCTTGGTCTTGAGGAGTATTACTCAAAATGTCATTGGCTTTCACGGCAAACAGGCCAAGCCAATTATCATATCCAACCTCTAGATCCAACAAGCCATTGAGTGACTGACGGTTATCAGACGCTAAAGGGCTGAATGGCGACTCTCGCGATTCAACGGCTTCGGCACTCAGTTGCCAATCCCACGCCAAGCTCAATTCATCTGCCTGAACCGTATTGCTCACACAAGACAAAGCAAGCAAAGTAACGGCTGAATACTTGATGTGAAACTTGCGATTGAGAACTTTCATTCCAGCCACCTAAAGCCCAGAAACACTGTTACGCGATAAATAAGCGGGGTTGTAGTATTTATCTACCAAGGCTTGTTCGCTTACCTCGCGGTACTCAATCACGGTTTTCTTACTTGGTTGAATCTTATCGAGTAAGGTCATCGACACCACACTTGGCAAGCCATCACGCACGCCTTCAGTAAACCACGCTTTCTTAGCTAACTTTCCTGAACGCAGATACAAATCCGCTTTAACTGGGAATGCACGATCTGCTGTTAGCCACAGATCAATCGATTGATAACTCGCGCCCTTAGTTTTCGCCATTAGCTTTAAGTGATGGGTATCAAGCTGCTCACCACTCGGCATCTCAACCTGTTGTTCGGAAACCCATTCGCCTTGGTAATCTTCGCTCCACGTCAGAGTCGAGATGTCCCCTACCGAAGCTTCACCCAACAGCTTTTGCATCGGAGTAATACGAATTGGACGGCGAGATTTCGGCATCAGTAACCAATAGTTGTCCTCTATCATCAGCATCTTTTGACCCGCCTCGACCGCCGACTTGAACACAACCAACGACTCTCTGTTTGGTCTTGTGTAGACGTTGTATTCACGGGTTTTGTCTAGTTGCTCGTCTTGATATAGCGCGACCAGAGAAACCACTTTCGACGCTTGTTCGCTGTTCAAGCGGTAGCTGTCTGCCTTGGCGATCATCTCGGTAACTTGTTGTGAATCGACAGCCCAGCTTGACGACGGTGCTAGAGCCAACACAGAACCTAAAATAGTGAGTGAACGAGTAAATTTATACATAAACTAGCGCCTCCGTGATTGGCTTATTTACGCCTTTGCGAGCAGAGAAATAAGCGGCCAGTAAACAGATCGTCAGCACACCTAAGGTGGCGTAACCAACCAATTCCAATGAGAAATAAATGTTGAGTGGGTAACCTTCTGTTCTGCCGGGAGGTGGTGGCATTTGCACATCAACCACCAGCAATAATACCGACACTAAGCCACTCACTAGCGCGCCTATCGCACTACCAATCACAGCCAGTAAGCCCGCCTCTTTTAAGAAGCCTGCGACGATTTCAGAAGGGTAACTACCAAGAGCCGATAAAGTGCCTATTTCACGAGTGCGCTCAGTCACCGACATGGTCATGGTGTTAAACAGCGACACGAACACTACCAATGCCATCACCGCGCCCATAATGCCGAAGATCCGGTCGTAAAGATCTTTAACCTTGGTGTAGAAAAACGCGCGATCTTGCCATGGGGTGATCTCTATTTCAGAACCTTGTTGAGCATCTTGCTTGTCCAAAGCCATTCGAATGCGTTGTTGAACCGTCGATGTCTTGTTGGTTTCAAAAAGGAATACCGACAAGGTGCTAACTTTGTCTGAAGCTAAAAGCTCTTGAGCTGTCGTGATGTGTACGTACAACTGACGCTTATCCAACTCAGGCACGCCAGTCGAGTAAATGCCTTGCACCTTAAAATCAAAAGCATTCAATGCGCCGTCACTGGTGGTAGCGAGCAGCGTCACCCAATCACCAACAGCAACCTTGAGGTTACGAGCAAGGTCGGTTCCGAGCATAACTTGGGGTTCTTGGCTGTCGTACCTTGGCGATTTCACATCCGAGAGTGTTTGCCCACTGCGCACATCTAAGAAAGGCCCTTTCATATCAAACTCGCGCTCATTCACACCCGTGCCCATAAAAATGGTCGACTTGCTACCGTTAGAAACCAAACCGCTGAAATAGACTCGTGGCTGCACACCTCGTACGTCACTATCGCCAATGATGCTCTTGGTTAGCGCTTGAACGTTATCCAGACCATTACTCAACGGCATATCTTCGTCTTGTTCAAAATAACCCGGCGTGCTCAAAGTAAGATGACCAGTATCGCGCGCGGTTGATTCGCGCAGAGATTCATAGGTGTAAAGCCCATAGCCTCCTGCCGACGTCAGCGCAAACACTGCTATCGCGATAATCAATACCGACAACAAACTGCGTCGACCGTTTCTCAATAAATTAAGCCACGCCAAACGCACCGAGGTAGGAAACAAAAAAGTGCTCATTCTTTGTGTTAACTTGCCCATGAGATGGCCTCCATTGCTGTGGCTTGTGGTGCCAGTTGGCCGTCGATAAGTTCAATCACTCGGTCACAACGCTGCGCCATTCTTGGGTCGTGCGTTGCGACAATAAAGGTGGTGCCCATTTCGTGTCCGAGCTCTTTCATAATGTCGATCACCAGGTTGGCGGTATGGCTGTCTAAGCTGGCAGTCGGCTCATCGGCAATCACTAGGCTTGGGTTGTGGATCAGTGCTCTGGCTATCGCGACACGTTGCTGCTGACCGCCTGAAAGGTTGTCTGGACGGTGATGAACGTAATCCCCTAGCCCAACACGCTCTAACATGTCTTGCGCTCTGGTCTGCTGTTCTTGCTTAGAGCATTGATTCAGCATTAATGGGTAAGCGACGTTCTCAAGCGCTGTCATCACAGGAACCAGATTGAAGCGCTGAAACACAAAACCCAACGACTGACGACGAAAGCGCGCAGCAGCAATCTGCTCTGTTGGATACGCTTTGCCATCAATATGAATCTCGCCTCGATAGTCCATATCCAACAAACCAAGGATATTCAAAAGTGTGCTTTTTCCAGACCCAGACGGGCCACATAGCGCCACCATTTCACCGCGTTTGATCTGACCATCGACTCCCTTGAGTGCGTCTACGCTTTGACCACCCGTAACATACGCTTTGCCGATACCTTTAAATTCAATCATTTCATTGCCCTCTGATTACCCATCATTCTTTAGCGTTTGCTGCTGTTACTTTGCTTTCGCAAGGAGGGCTTTGGCCGTCATGGTCTCGATGTTTCCGGCATCAGTACTTTCCATTTTTTTAAGCCACACCTGTGCTTGCTCGAAGTCTTCAGCACGAATCGATGCCGTAATTGCATAACGGTAAATCCAAGATGTCGCAGCGAAATGCTGTTGCTGGAAAACATCTTCAGCCAGTAGCGAGAGGAACAGGTCATAACCACGATCAAAATGGTTAAACATGTCTGGCAGAGAGGTGTAAGTAACCGCGGCCATTGCGCGAGTCAGGTAAGAATCTGGTAATCCTTGAACACGAGGTTGCTCATGAATCGGTTGATCTTCGTCTTTAAGCAGCACTAGTGATTTATCAATGGTCGATAAGCCCTTCTCCACATACTTCATCTTGTTCCAAGGTAAGAACGCGTCACGCCCCATCAGGGTTTCAGTGCTTCCTAGGTACACCAAGGTTAGCGGCGTAGCGCCGTCTTGCTGCAGCGTGTCATTGAGGCGTTCATACGCCACCTCAACCAAGTCTTCATTGCCTTGCGCCGCTTGGTTGTAGATATCTAGCACGTCTGAACTTGGGTTAGCTAGCGCCAACGTTGGAGCCAGCGAAGTAAACCCAATTAAAAGTGAACGACGAAACAGAGCAGTAAGTGAGTTGGAAGTGTTTAAAGCAGTCATGATGTGTAATCCCTTTCAAATGTTGACGTTGAAAGGTTAACCACAAACTGTCACGCCGTTTTATCAATGCGACGAATGGTAATAATAAGGAGTGAATGGCTGAGTTAGGGCGTGAGTGGGGAACGCAAAGCAAAGTAGCGGACTTTCCTTCATCCCAACCTGAGGCTGTTATTATGGTTAAAAATACAATAGGTTGCAGCACAAGAGGAACATATGCGCCATTAAAAAAGAGACTCCAATGAGCCCCTTTTCTATTTCAATTTATCTGAGATATTCGCTAACTTTTTATAGCTCTTCTTTGTTCTCTTTATCAAACTGGAACATGATGTTCTTCTACTTTGACTTTATGAAGATGGCTCATCTTATGATTGTTAACGAAGTCTTTTCCGTCCACAAATTTCGTTTTCGTACCATTAGTAATTGTTGCAATGGTATTTCCAAAGACGGCGTCAGTATGACGGGCATATTCACTCATCGTGGTCTTAACGCCGCGATCAGCAAACTTTTTCTCCATCATTCGAGAATACGTAACGAATTCAGCAGGTGTAATTTTCTCGTTCAGTTTCGCGTTGCTTACAACCTCGTTCACAACATCTGTTCCCAATAACGATTCATCAAGGTTGTTTAAGATCTCCGCTGCTTTCTTGGGATGTACTGTCGGTGCCCTTTCACAGGTATACAACCCATAAAGGAACTCGACAATCATCTCAATGCTTTCTTTCTCGTGTCCCCCCATCAAATAACTGCCGTTTCCTACTGAACCTCCCTGATATTTGCTCTCGCCATTGAGGTGCTTAGCTAAGTTGCCATCGGGCTTTATGCCGACACCTATGTCGAAGAAGTAATCCCCTTTATTTAAAGCCAGTAAAGAGACCATGTTCTTTGCAAAAGCTGGACTACCGTGATTGATACTCGCCTCATACAACTCAGTCATCTTCTGAGCAATTTCTGGCGTTGACATATTTTTCTTAGTTAGCAACTCATCAACGGAAACGAACTTAACATTCTCAGGAATCTCGACGCGTGAGTCGTAACATGTTCGCCCTTCAGTACGTCTATCGACATAAATGATATGTTTTACCTTCGGGGTGATTTTTGCATTACTAATCACATTTAACAGACCATGTTCCTTTTCAACACTGGGAATAATATTGTCTTCGCCACTTTCGGCTTTAGTGTTTACCCAACAATAAGCAATGGTCTTGGTTGGAAGTTTAGAAAAGGTCGGTTTCGCGCACAACAAGGAACTGAATCCACGCTTTTTCTTGTCTTCTTTTAATGGAGTTAATGTTATGTCGGCGTTTTCGTCATTGCGTTCAGCCATGACTCTTTCTCGATTTTCAGCCCAACGCTGATTATCGGCTTGAGTAACTGTAAGCTCCTCCTTTCGAGCCAAACGCTGTTGATTAGCTCGCTCTTGGGGTGATTGTTGTGTTTGTTCTGTGTGGGTACTCGGTGAAGATTGATATCGCATTAAATTGCCTCTAACCATCAAAATGTAAGCAATTGTAACAATACGATAAATTTATCAACCAAATAAAGAGTGGTGATAAAACAACCACTAAAATGGATGTTTTTACTAACAAAAAGCTCGTCATGAAGGATGAGTGTGCGTGAGTTAGTTCCTCATTTTTACAATGAAACAAGTAAATCAAGATTAGATGACTTTTTAGTCTCTTCTGCTTCGCCCAAACTGAAGCCTAATCCATTTATACCCATTCCGCGTCAACGAACAGGTTTCATCCCTACCTATAAAAAACGCTCCAGCGTAGTTGGAGCGCTTTTAACGACTTTTAAAAAGGGAATTACTTAATCACGCCACATACAATGCGTGCACCACCACCGCCAAGTTTAGCTGGGTGGTCCGAATGGTTGTCACCGCCAGCGTGGATCATCAACGCTCTGCCTTTCACGTCATCTAATGTAACTCTTGGCGCCATTACTGGCTGGTCAGCTACGCCATGAGCATTAACGTAAAGCGACGGTAAATCACCAAGATGATTATCATCAGTCCAAGGGAAACCATGCTTGCCCGTATTTTCCGGGTCATAATGTCCGCCTGCAGCTCCACCGAGAATGATTTTTCCATCTTTGGTGATGCTGTCGCATGAACCATTCACGTGTACATGGAAGCCATGTGTACCAGCAGGTAAACCTTTCAATTCAGGCGTAAAGACAGCTCCGTATTCACTTGAGCTTATCATTACAGTTCCGGTTGACTGACCCGAGCCAAGATCGATCATTTCAACATTCACTACTTCAGCAAAAACCGGAGAAGAAATAAGAGCAAGTGCAGCAAGCCATGTTGTTTTATTCATTTTGTTACGTCCTTTTATTGTTATTTGCACAATTCGTTTATTACTGAAGGGATTTCAGCACATTGGATTGACCATAGATTTCGGCAAATTCTTTCAAATTAAGTCCTGCTTTATTACGCAACTCTGGGGAACACTCTGCTTGGTACAAGTCTTTCGCAATACTAATTTCGCGTTTAATCAATGCCCCCATCAAAGCGGTGTTTCCACGTTTGTCTTGCAGGCATGCATTGGCACCCGAATCGAGTAAAAGCCCCACGGTTTCTCTGTTTCCTTGATAAGCGGCCACCATGAGTGCGGTATAACTTTGGTTATTGCGTTGATCAACGGGGAAGCCTTGAGAAACAAATGCATCGACCACTTCATTGTTACCAATACGAGCGGCATCAAAGAACAACCCAACCAGAGATTGGTATTCCTCTTCCAGTTTGTCGTCAGCAGCCAATAAGCTGAGCGAGGAGATCAAAGAGAAAATAACGGAGCTGAGTAAAAATACGATTTTCATTTATTCCCCCTAACTAACAAGATTAGAGAATGGCCTACAGGAGCCCTGATTTTCGGGCAGAAAAGAGCAGATAAATCTCCCGCAGGCCAAAACTTTACGTCTTACGTTGTTGCTTAATTGTTCGCTTGTGAGAGTTTTTCCACTCGTGACATACTGGTGCCAGTTGCTTTAGCCAAACGCGTTCCATATTGTTTGTCTGCACGATAGAAGTAGCTCACCATCGTCGTTTTGATGTCTTTGTCCGTCACTTTATTCAAGTCACCAGCGAGGTTAGCAATCAAATCACGTTTGTCTTGTTCATTCATGCTGCGGTACTGCACACCCGCTTGATAGAAGTTTCGTGGATTACTGATCGCTTTTTGTTGCACCGTACCAACAAGCTTGGTTTCTACGGCTTTGAATTGAGCATCTTCTGCCAACTCTAGCTTTCGGCTTGGCTCATAGTTAACATCACCATGGCTTAGCGATGCATTATTACTCAAACCATTTTGGTTATGGTTGCTCACTGGCGCTAGCGGGCGGTTTACTGGCAGTTGGAACAGGTTCGCACCCAAGCGGTAAAGCTGCGTATCTGAGTAAGCAAACAAACGACCTTGTAGCAAACGGTCTTCCGACGGCTCAATGCCTGGAATCAAGTTAGAAGGCGAAAATGCCGACTGTTCCGTGTCTAAAAAGAAATTTTCAGGTAAACGGTTCAACGTCATTGTGCCTACTTTTTTATCCGGCACATTCAGCCATACCTTAGTTGCATCAAGCCCGTTGTAATCAAGCTTGCTCAACGCCTCCGGAGACAATACCTTCACGTAAAGATCCCACTTAGGGTAATTACGTCGGCCAATTTCAGCATAAAGGTCATTGGTCAGATGGTTGAAATCTTTACCTTGCATCTCAGTGACTTGATCAGGGCGAAGGCTTTTAATGCCTTGCTGGCTCTTCCATTGGAACTTCACATAGTTCACATCGCCTTGCTTATTGATCCACTTATAGGCATGAACCCCAAATCCATCCATAGTGCGGTAACTCGCTGGCGTACCTAAATTGCTGTACACCCAAGTCAACATGTTGGTCGCACCCGGCTCACTGCTGAAAAAGTCGAAGAATCGGTTTGGATCCTGAACATTAGTTACTGGAGACGGTTTAAGGGAGTGCACCATATCCGGAAACTTAATCGAATCACGAATAAAGAACACAGGCAGATTATTCCCAACCAGGTCCCAGTTACCCTGTTCAGTATAAAATTTAGTGGCGAAACCACGTGGGTCGCGAAGTGTTTCTGGCGATCCTTTAGAGTGAATAACGGTCGAAAAACGAACGAAAACAGGAGTCACCTTACCTTTATTAGTAAAAGGGTCGGAAACCGTTAAATCACTAAAATTACCAGAAGCGACGAATTCACCATGTGCGCCCGTCCCACGAGCATGAACAACACGCTCAGGAATACGTTCTCTGGCAAAACGCTGCAATTTTTGGATCAGGTGTACATCTTGCAGTAATACACTGCCATTCTCACCTGCTGTTATGGAGTTTTGGTTATCACCTACAGGTGCACCGTTGTCTCTTGTCAGGGTTTGAGCCTGTAGAGATATGCTGGCTAAGCCAACTGTAATTAATAAAAAGCTTTTTGACATCTGCATGGTTGCTCTCCAATGCGTGCTAACCATTAAACCAGTCGAGTGGTTAATGGATATTCAAAAGCTCTTTTCTGCCCACCAAGAATATAACTTCAATGTTTACATTTGTTTAATGGGAAATAACGATAGATTCAATAGGTGAAAACGATGGAACGGTTAAGTGTGATTGGGGTGAGGTAAAACACAGTCCAATTTTGATGTTCAAAACCCTGCTTCATCTGTACTTCTATACAACCAAAACAAAAATAGCCGCTAATAAGCGGCTATTTTTAGTTATCTAAACGAAGCTTCTATTACTTCGATCTTTCTACTTCTTCGTCTCTTCTATTTTTTAGTCTCTTCAACTACCGCTTTCATCAATACTGATGTATCCATGCGGCCTTGTCCTTCAGCAGACAGTGCCTTGTATGCGTTGTTGGTCTTTTCCGTCAATGGAAGTTGGATGCCTTGACGCTCAGCTTCATCTAAGCAGAAGCCTAAGTCTTTGATCATCCAATCAATTGCAAAGCCGAAATCAAATTTATCTTGCGCCATTGTGGTAGCACGGTTTTCCATCTGCCATGAGCCAGCAGCGCCATTTTTAAGGCAATCAACCAGAGTTTGTATATCCAAACCTGATTTCTCTGCAAGCACCAAGCCTTCGGAAAGGCCATTCAATACACCTGCAATGCAGATCTGATTAACCATTTTCGCACGTTGACCTTGGCCTACTTTACCCATCAGAACCGACGACTTTCCGTAAGCTTCGAATACAGGTTGAAGGTCGTCAAACAGCTCTGGTTCGCCACCACACATGATGGTTAACACGCCGTTTTCTGCGCCCGCTTGGCCACCAGATACTGGTGCATCCATAAAGCGAACACCCGCTTGCTTCGCTGCAACTTCAAGCTCTTCAGACAGAATTGCCGAGGTTGTGGTGTGATCAACAAGAATCGCGTTTGGCTTCATTGCGGCCAGAGCGCCTGTTTCGCTGGTCGTCATGCTGCGCACGTCGTCATCGTTGCCCACACAAACCAATACTACGTCAGCTTCTGCGACACATTCAGCCACGCTCTCAGCAGCTTTACCTTGGTGTTTATCAGCCCAGTCTAATGCTTTGCTGTGAGTGCGGTTAAATACCGTCACTTCAAAACCGGCTTTGACTAGGTGGCCTGCCATTGGGAAACCCATTACGCCTAGCCCGATAAAACTTACTTTCATTTCTTACTCCTTTTATTTGACCAAGTCATCGCTATGAAAAGATCGAACACTCTCAATCAATGCATCAATAAGCAGGGTCAAAGCCTTTGGCTGATATTTTCTTTCTTTGTACACTAAATACGCTTGGCGATCACCCCGATGATACTCAGGAAGTACTTGAATCAGATTCATTTCCGGGGATACATGACGAAAAGGCAGTGAAGCAAGCCCCAAGCCTTTTTGCGCCGCGGCTGCCACTGCATGAATATCGTTAACGATGAACTTGGGTTTTATCGTGATCATCTGCTCTAAGCGGTCAGATTTGTAGAGCGGCATATCAAACACATCATCGACACTAATCCACTCTTGATGCTCGAGATCGTCTGGATTTTTAATCTCATCACGCGAATCTAAATATTCTGGGCTTGCGAAAAACCCGTGCTTGGCCTTAAACAATGGCCGCGCAATCATGCCGTCCATGTCGGAAATTTTAAACGAGATCAACAAGTCACGATCCGTTTCAGGAACGACTTGCTGCTGACTCAGGATGAGATTGAGCTGCACTTTTGGGTACTCAGCAAGAAACTGCTCGACAGTCGGGCGAAGAAAACCACTATAGAAGTTATGAGGCACCGCGAGCTTTATCTTACCTTGAATCGCATCGCGCTCTTCAAGCAAGCTGCTAAAACCTTGATGCAGGGATTCCATGCCACTACTTAGCGCCGCAAAGGCCGCCTCACCGTCTTTGGTGGCCACCAGCTCTCGTCCTTTCTTTTCTAAAAGGCGGATGCTCAGGCGCTCTTCCAACGCGGTTAACCGACGCGACATGGTCGACACAGGCAGTTGTAACCGTTTCGAGGCCGATAACAAAGAGCCCTCTTCCACTACAGTGCAAAACAGGAATAGATCATCAATGTTTCCAAATATGGAATTCATACTTCTATATGTGCCTATTTTTCTCATTTATGGATAAGAGTAACCTTAATGTATTCCAATAATAAAATCACTAAGGAGAACGGATGAACAACAAACTTCATTGGGTTACAGCGATATTGTCTTCACTGGTCATGGCTATCATGATGTCGGGGATCATATCGGGGTATAAGGTGGGTTTCAGCCAAGCATGGCCACCAATTTGGTTAAACAGCTTTTTGATTGCTTGGCCGTGTGCACTCACACTGAGCCTAACCCTATTACCACAAGTCAGAAAAGTCGCCGAGTGGCTATGTCGCCCGAGATCAAAAACGATAACTAAAGCTAACTTATGCGAAGATTAAGAGCATGAATTCAAAGGTTATTAATAGAACCACCGGAACAATGATCAAGGTATTTAATCATTGTTACCGACATAAAAAAACCGAGCACTAGGCTCGGTTTTTTAATAACTGTTGTTACTGTAAAGATTACAGCTCAGCGTTGTGGTAAACCTGCTGAACATCATCACAGTCGTCAAGCATGTCTAAGAATTTTTGGAACTTCTCAGAATCTTCTTCAGCTACTGGCGTAGTTGTTTGAGGAACGAACGTGATTTCCTCTACGTCTAGAGTTAGCTCAGGGAACGCAGTGTGTAGTGCAGTCTTCGTTTTGAAGAACTCAGTCGTTGGAGCGAATACAGTGATAACACCGTCTTCTAGCTCAACGTCAGTCACGTCTACGTCTTCCATCATTAACGTTTCTAGGATGATCTCGTCATCTTCGCCTGCAAACTGGAATACAGCTTGGTGAGCGAACATGTGAGAAACAGTACCTTCAACACCGATTTTCGCGCCAGTTTTAACGAAACATTGGCGAACGTCTTGGAAAGTACGGTTGCCGTTGTCAGTTAGACAGTCAACGATTACGCTTGTGCCACCAGGGCCAAAACCTTCGTAACGAGCTGGTTGGAAGTCTTCACCGCCGCCGCCGTTCGCTTTATCGATCGCTTTGTCGATAACGTGAGCTGGTACTTGGTCTTTCTTCGCTTTAGCAATCAGGTGCTTAAGAGGTAAGTTCATGTCTGGGTCAGAGCTGCCGTTCTTAGCCAGTACGTAAATCTCTTTACCGTATTTAGAATAAACTTTAATTTTTGCGCCTGCAGTTTTCGCCATTGAGGCCTTGCGCACTTCAAAACTTCTTCCCATCGGGATCTTCTCTCTGATTCAATTAACGGTGCAAATTCTAGCAAATTACTGTGTCATTTCAATTCTACAGCTTTGCTGGGTAAGGTTTATCTGCGTTTATGCGACACCCATTACCCGTTTGTATTTTTCAACAGACTGATCAAACCAAGCCTTTTCTTCTGGATCACCTAGCTTCATTGCTTCTTCAACAATGGCTTCAGGGCCACATTTCGCTTGCTTCAGTTTCCATACAAGAAACGATGCTTGCTTATCCAGTTCGATTTTATTTTTCTCACTGGGTGGAAGGAGTGAAAGGTTGATAGACATTATTAGCCTTCGTCTGTAATACGCTTGGCCGAGAAATATATCATAGAGCAGCCTCATAAAACCAATACTATGAGCAATAGTGAGGGCTGTCGGACGAGAAAGCAGCAAGTCGCTGATGCAGGTCAAGCAACTTTGAGAGAAGTTGTGCACCTTGATGAGAAAGTATCTAGTATTCGGCTCACCTAATGAGCCGAATAATGAGGTAATCACATCACTAAGGTGGCAAGGATAACCCCTAATCCAAAATACTATTCACTCACCGCCAACACATCGCAGCGTGAGGCGCAGATGAAGTCATTCTTGTGGAGGCCTTTGATTGAGTGGCTCCACCAAGTGACGGTGACTTTACCCCACTCCAATAAGATCGAAGGGTGATGGAATTCTTCTTCTGCCAACTCTGACACTTTGTTGCTGAATGCCCATGCTTGTTTGTAGTTCTTAAACTTGAACACCTTCTCAAGCTGCGGGATGCCGTCTCTTTCCATGATCTGCCAATCCGACAATTCCATTAGTAAAGACTGTTGCTCATCTTTACTTAGGGCAATTGCGTCGATACTGCAGGCTTCGCATTTTTGTTCATTCAACATGTGTTGGTTCCTTAGGTTCAAAAAGTGGTGGTAGTAATCCCTCGTCTATCGCGAGATCAGCTTGCTGCAATAGGTTTTCCTGACTGATTTTGAAGAGCTCAGACAGCTCATCAATCACGTAATATTTCGGTTGTATGATGTCGATGCGATAAGGGGTTCTTAAAACCGTTTGCAGATCGAACCGCTCACGAACGGCCAAATCCCCTTCCAACGCATACATGGTTTCCGCCGGAGACGAAAGAATGCCACCGCCATAGATTTTCAGTCTATGACCTTCTTTTACTAAACCGAACTCAACCGTAAACCAATACAAACGGGCAAGATACGCGCGCTGTTTAGGTGTGGCTGCTTGGCCTAGTTTTCCGTAGTGCTCAGTGAATGTCGCAAAATCGGCATTGGTGAGCATGGCACAATGGCCGAAAATTTCATGAAAGAAATCAGGTTCTTGTAAATAATCGAACTCGTCTCGCGTTCTCAAAAATGTCGCAACTGGGAATTTCTTGTTGGCGAGCAAATCAAAGAAACGATCGAAATCGATCAATGCAGGCACAGGCTGTACCTGCCAACCTGTTGTTTCCATTAGCACTTTGTTTATCTCTGGAAGCTGGGGAACTCTGTCTAATGGCAGATCCAGCAGGGTCAAACCGTGCAAATAAGCATCGCATGCGCGGTCATTAATTACGTCCAATTGCCTTTTCACTAAGTCGTGCCAAATGGCGTCTTCTTCGAGGCTCCACTCAACCCATCCCTCTTGGCTCACGGGCTTAGAATGATATTGAGTCATTACACACCTCCTTTCGAATGTCTCCCTTTAAGCCTATCTCCACTCCCTATATCCGCCAATTTGCGCGATTTTTCGAAATAAGCGATCGTGTAACATTTTATTTACACAGTTCAGCCGCTCCCTTATTTTGCTGATCTTTTGACTTTGTAAAACCTAAATACCAGACTGAAAACGTTAACTTTTTGTTAAAGGTAAAGGAATGCGCGAAAACAATAAGCCAGTTTGGCAGCCTAGCGAGCAACGCAACGCAGACGCCAACTTAACCCAATTCATGAATAGCCTTGATCAGCAGGGCGTACTCGGGCGGGAATTACAAAACTACACGGATCTCCATCAATGGTCTGTAGAACATCCAGAGTCGTTTTGGCAAAACGTATGGCAGTTTTGTGGAATGGTCGGCTCGCAAGGGAGTGACATCAAAACGCAAGGTGAAAGCCGCTGGCAGCAGCCTAAATCGAATCGTGATGCGGTTTGGTTTCCGAATGCGCAAGTAAACTACGCCGAGAACTTACTGCGTTTGGCGCAAACCATGCCTGATGAGCGTGCGATTTGGTTTGAGAATGAGCGTGGCGAGCAACAAAGTTATACATGGAAAACCTTGTGTGAAGCTGTCTCTAGCGCTCAACAATGGCTTGTTGATAGCGGAGTTCAACAAGGTGATGTGGTTGCTGCTTATACGCCTTATCTACCGCAAACCGTTATAGCGATGCTGGCAACCACCAGCTTAGGCGCGATATGGACGTCAACCTCGCCTGATTTCGGTGTAGAGAGCGTGATTGAGCGGTTTGGCCAAGTGAAACCCAAGGTGTTGTTCACCTGTGATGGCTATACCTTCAATGGCAAAACGTTCGATATGACGGACAAGAATAGTGAAATCATCGAGCACTTAAACGCGCTAAAACAGGTGTGTCAGATCGGTTATTTAAAACCAAGAGGTGATTTAGAGAAGAATGACTTTGAAAATGATGTGTCGACCCGAAGCTGGCACAGCATCATTAATCACTATCAGCCGAAACCTGTGCAATTTGTGCGTGTCGGCTTCAATGAACCATTGTTTATGCTCTACTCTTCCGGCACCACAGGCAAGCCAAAGTGTATTGTCCATTCTGTAGGTGGCACTACCATCAACCACCTAAAAGAGCATCAGCTTCATTGCGATATTAAACCGAGAGATCGCGTGTTCTACTACACCACTTGTGGTTGGATGATGTGGAACTGGCACGTATCTGCGCTCGCAAGCGGAGCTTGTTTGGTGATCTTTGATGGTAGCCCAGTTTACCCGCAACCCAATGTATTGTGGGACTTGGCACAGCGCGCCGATGTATCTCTGTTTGGCACCTCAGCCAAGTATCTAGAAGCAATTGAAAAGGCAGAGCTCTCGCCAATCGAAAGCCATTCTCTTCCTCACTTAAGAACCCTGTGCTCAACGGGTTCAGTGCTTTACCCTGAGCAGTTTGATTACGTTTACAAACACATCAAACAAGACCTGCATTTAGCGTCCATTTCTGGCGGCACGGATATTTGTGGATGCTTTGTGTTGGGTAACCCAATCTCGCCGGTGTATCGCGGTGAGTGCCAACAGGCCGGGCTCGGAGTTGACATCAAGGTGT
This sequence comes from Vibrio bathopelagicus, assembly GCF_014879975.1. Lineage (NCBI taxonomy): Bacteria > Pseudomonadati > Pseudomonadota > Gammaproteobacteria > Vibrionales > Vibrionaceae > Vibrio > Vibrio bathopelagicus. Next base: position 126,559 of record NZ_CP062501.1, read on the forward strand.
TCAATTCGTCTGGTCACAAGGTTAATCATGAACGTGGCGAACTGGTGTGTACAAATTCCCTACCCAACTTCCCTGTTGGCTTCTGGAATGACACCGGAGAGCGCTACCACAGCACCTATTGGGATAAGTTCGATAATGTGTGGCATCACGGTGACGAAGTCGCGCAGAGCGTTCATGGCGGCTATCTATTCTATGGACGAGGCGACACCACACTTAACCCCGGTGGCGTACGAATTGGTACTGCCGAGATCTACCAACAAGTGAACACCATTGAGGGCATCATCGATTCCATCGCCGTTGGTAAAGATGTCGACCGCAATGAGCAGATATGGCTGTTTGTTCAGTTGCAGCAAGGCATAGCGTTAGATGACCAGTTGGTGACAACAATTAAGAACAAACTCAAGTCATCTTGCTCACCAAGGCATGTGCCGAGCCAAATTTTTACTATCAGCGATGTGCCAAAAACACGCTCAGGAAAACTGGTGGAATTAGCGGTGAAACAGATAGTAAATGGCAAGGATGTAGAAAACCTCGGAGCAATCGCTAACGCCGAAATCTTAGAAGAGATAAAACGCGTTGTTTCGCTCTAACGTTGAGCCTTAGAAAGCGGCTAACTATCTCCAATTTTCTCTTGGCTGTCAGATAACATCTGTAGTAAAGGCAGCCGATTGAAAACCGATGACTGAGTTAAGCAATCAACGGGAGAAGTATTAAATACTGAACACTTTAAGCAGCCCTTGATTGGCCGATAAAAACCGAATCTAAACGACTATTTAAGCTCGTGAATCCTCGCCTCAGTATGGCCCCCTGCCTTTTCTAAAGATCTTAATGCGATCTGCTCATCATATTTAAAACAAAAATAGAAAATTAATCATTTTATAGCCTGAGATAATATTCACTAAAGACGAATCATTTATACAAAAAAAGAGTCCACCACTGGGTTGTATTCAAGCTTATGGATATTTAATCGAATTATAATAATTTCCGTTTACACAGGCCCATTTCTAGTGAAATGATAATTTGATAGCTATCACATTTAGAACAGTTATTTTCCCATACTATCTCGGCATGTTAATTACCTAAGAGTAATTAAAAACCTAGTCATTGTTATTAATAATCTTGAATTCAATTAGAAATAACAAGCGGTTAACCCCTACGTAAAATAAAATCATTATTAAATGATCGGAGACATTATCATGCGCATAGTATTAGCTTTAGGCGGTAACGCTCTTTTAGCAAGAGGCCAAGCATTAACGGCTGAGAATCAACGTGAAAATATAATAAAATCAGCGGCGAGTATTGCCGCAATCGCACGCGAGCATGAGATTGTTATCGTTCATGGTAATGGCCCGCAAGTAGGCTTATTGATGGAACAAAACGCAGCTTATAGCGAATATTCGCCACAGACGACCCCGTACCCAATGGATGTACTCGGCTCTCAAACCTGTGGCATGGTGGGCTACATGTTACAGCAAGAGCTAAGAAACATTGACCCTGAATTAGACGTAGCGACGCTAGTCACACAAACTGAAGTAAGCAAAAAAGACCCTGCGTTTTCCAATCCGACTAAATTTGTTGGCCCTGTATATACAGAACAACGAGCTAAAGAGTTAATGGCTCAAAGCACAATGCAGTTTAAAGCTGATGGCGAGTACTACCGTCGCGTTGTGCCTTCTCCTATGCCAAAAAACATTGTTGAAATTCAGCAAATTGAAACACTTCTAGATACAGAAAACCTCGTTATAGCTTGTGGCGGCGGCGGTGTTCCCGTGAGTATTGAACAGGGTAAGAGCACTGGCGTAGAGTGCGTAATTGACAAAGATCTTACGGCTGAATTACTGGCTGAAAAAATCCATGCCGACTTATTTATTATCTTAACCGATGGTTCGATTTTCCGTAACTATGGTAAAGAAGACCAAGCAGAAATGAAGCAAGCAACACCTGCTGGTTTAGCAGAATTTTCATTCCCTGCTGGTTCTATGGGGCCAAAAATTGATGCCGTTTGTAAATTCGTTGAAGCTGGATTAGGTAATGCGGCGATTGGTTCATTATTTGATTTAGATAAAATAATTACCAATGAAGCTGGTACTCTGATTACGAAAGGCGAAGGTATTGTTTATTATTAATATTCTTGAATGAGAATTACCTCAAATATAAAACCTTTGGTTAAAGCCTATTATTTAATAACGAGGCTTTTTTATTAGGTCCATATTAGTGCTAAACGGGATAAATATTCATACACTTACTGCATTTCATATATTTAATTAACATTATAAAAACGAATTTTGTGCTACATATTTGGCAGTTATGAGTACTAAAAGAATAACTTTCCATACCTATATTTATTCACTAGTTGCTAATGTTTAATTTTGGAAACCGCTTCTTTCAAGAAACGGTTTTGGTAACGCAAGGGACGAGTATTTGCGTTGACATCAGTGAATCTACATGGGCTCATTCGCATCCGCTTGATTTTCTGGCATCGCATCAATAAAAGCGGGTAACTGATTGCACGCTTCGACAATCGAGTTAATCAACGGATAAGGTGACATATCAACATCAAAGCGCAACGCATTGTAGACTTGCGGCACTAAGCAAATATCTACGATACATGGCGAATCTGTGAGGCTATACACCGAGTCGCCGTGCGCTTTTCTGTGCTTCGCTAGCTTCTCTTCTAAAGCATGGAAACCTTGGCTCATCCAATGATGAAGCCAATCCATTTTCGCCTCTTGTTCGCACGACAATTCTCTCTCCAAATACTGCAGCACACGCAGATTGTTAAGAGGGTGAATCTCCATCGCAATATCCTGAGCCATCGCCAACGCTTGATAGCGCAGTGGTGATTGCTCAGGGATCAACAAGATGTCTGGGCTGCTCTCACACAAATAAGTCTCGTCCAAGTATTGCAAGATCGTCAGCGACTGATTGAGTTGAACATCGCCATCCACCAGCACAGGCACTAATTCACTGGCATTGAGCTCGCGATATTGTGGATCATGCTGCTCGCCGCCATTACGTATCAAATGCACCGAATTAGACTCATAGCTAAGTTGCTTTAGGTTCAAGCCAATACGGACTCGATAGGCTGCCGAAGAGCGCCAATAACCATAGAGTGTGATCTTCTTGTTCATAAAGAGCCCTTGTCCATATTATTCCTCTCTGTCGCTTTACTCTTGTCGCTATCACTAGCGTGGTCGATATTGACTGACTTTTTGGTCAATAGCGCCAAAGATCGAGTCACCATCGACATCGAACATCTCTAGACGAATCGAATCGCCAAACGACATGAATTGAGTCGACGGCTTACCATCACGAATCGTCTCTATCATGCGTACTTCAGCAATGCACGAGTAGCCTACACCACCTTCCGCAATTGAGGTGCCGTGGTCAGTGCCTTGCTTGTTCGATACCGTGCCCGAGCCAATGATCGCACCAGCCGACAGTGGACGAGTCTTCGCAGCATGGACAATCAGCTCCGCGAAATTGAAGGTCATGTCCACACCGGCATTCGGGCAGCCAAAAGGCGTATCGTTGTAGGTTGAAGTCAGTGGCAGGTGCACCTTGTTGCCTTTCCACTGTTCACCTAGCTCATCGGGCGTGACGGCAACCGGAGAGAACGCCGAAGAGGGCTTAGATTGGAAGAAGCCAAAGCCTTTCGCGAGCTCAGCTGGAATCAAACCACGCAGCGACACATCATTCACCAACATCAGCAGACGAATCGAATCATGCGCTTGCTTGGCGCTGGCTCCCATTGGCACATCTCCGGTGACAACGGCGACTTCGCCCTCGAAATCGATACCCCATTCGTCACTAGCAAATTCGATATTGTCACGAGGGCCGATAAAGGCATCTGAGCCGCCTTGATACATGAGAGGATCAACCCAGAAGCTTTCTGGCATTTCAGCTCCACGAGCCTTACGCACCAGTTCAACGTGGTTTACATAGGCGCTTCCATCCGCCCATTGATAAGCGCGTGGCAGAGGCGATTCACAATATTGAGGTGCAAACACTTCACTGCCCGTCACATGGCCGGTATTGAGCGAGGTGTATAGCTCCTCTAACTGAGGTGCAACACTGTCCCAGTTATCCAAGGCTACCTGCATGGTAGGTGCCAGATGCATCGCGTGGAAGATTTCAGTGACAGGTACACACTGTTTGAGATCTTTACTCACGACCATCAATAGACCGTCACGAGTACCATTTTTCTTGGTTGCTAATTTCATCCTTGTCCCTTACTTCTCTTGCCAACTGTAGACATATTCTTTGTTCTCAACGCTATCGAGTTCGTCAGAAAACTGCAGCGCGTGGCGAGTATCGATCATCACGGCGACTTCATCGGTAAACTTTTTCTTATGCGCTTGCCCAGCCTTAAAGGCTTTCGGGTGAGGTCCATGAGTGAAGCCCGCAGGGTGGAAAGTCACCATGCCCGCTTCAATATTGTCGCGGCTAAAGAAGTCACCAGCGTGATAGAACAGCACTTCGTCGTAGTCATCATTGTTGTGATAGAACGGCACTTTCAATGCACCTGGGTCGCTCTCAATCGGGCGTGGTACAAAGGTGCATACCACAAAGCCTGCGCCAACAAAGGTAGTGTGCGCAGAAGGTGGCAAGTGGTAGCGATGCGACATCAGCGGCCTAATATCGCGCCAGTTCACTTTCACTACCGCTAAGTCGCCATGCCAACCAATCGCATCCAATGGATTGAACGGATAGGTGATCACGCTGACTTTGTCGTGGCGTTTCACCTGAACTTGAGTTTGATCTTCTGAATATTGAGCACGAAATTGATCGTTGATCGATGGGATTTCAAGAACCGCCGGATCAAACACCGCGTGATTGCCGACCATACCTTTCTCTGGTAAGGAATAAGCCGCGTCGGTGTTCTCAATCATCAGGATGAACATTGGTTCGCTTGGCTCCAAGCGCCAATTGGTTGAGCGCGGGATCATCACGTAATCCCCTTCACTCACTTCGAAATGACCATAGTCGCAATAGAGATCAGCCCTGCCTTGGTGAATGAACAGCAGCTCATCGCCATCGGAATTACGTACCAAGAAATCCATCTTCTCATCCATACGCCACACACGAATTTTGCAGTCCGCGTTGTGCAAAAGATGAGGCACAGCCCAAGGGGTTATCTGGCTGGCTTTGTCCACCAGCGTAAAATCAAAAGCACGAGGGCGTAAGTCGCCCTCCCACTCAGACCAACCCGTTGGGGCGTGTTGATGATGAAAGTGAGCCGCAGGGCCGAAGAAACCACTCCGACCCGCTTCGCGCTCATAAATTGCCTCTTTGGGGAAATCGGCATGCGCTTGTTTAGAGCACACACCCTCCCGATGAGGAAACGAGATCCATTTATGCATCGTCTAATACTCCTCGACGAATCTGGTCTTCTTCAATCGATTCGAACAACGCCTTGAAGTTACCTTCGCCAAAGCCTTCGTTACCTTTACGCTGAATGATTTCAAAGAACACAGGCCCGATTACGGTCTGCGTGAAAATTTGCAGCAAGATGCCGTCTTTGGTCGGCGCACCATCAATCAGAACGCGTAGCTCGCGCAGCAGATCAGTGTCTTCTCCGTGACCTTTCACACGATCGTCAACTTTCTCGTAATAAGTATCAGGAGTTGGCATAAAGTCCATGCCGCGATCACGCAGGGTTTTGACGGTTTTGTAGATGTCATCCGTTGCAAGCGCGATGTGTTGAATGCCTTCACCGTTGTATTCGCGGATGAACTCTTCAATTTGTGATTTGTCATCTGAAGACTCATTGATAGGAATTCGAATTTTGCCACATGGGGAGGTCATTGCACGGCTCACAAGGCCTGTCAGCTTACCTTCAATATCGAAGTATCGAATCTCACGGAAGTTACCAAGACGCTCATAGAACCCAGACCACACATCCATGTTGCCTTGCTTAACGTTGTGCGTCAGATGGTCAATTTCATACAAACCAACATTGGCTTCAGCCATGCGCTCCTCTGCATCATCGTAGAATCGGAAATCGACGTCGTAGATGCTCTGCTTGCCATAGCGATCCACAAAATAGAGCAGGCTTTCACCGATACCGTAAATAGCAGGAATACTCAGCTCCATCGGCCCGATTTCTGTCTTGTACTCTTCACCACCGCCCTTGAACGCTTGCTCCATAGCAACGGTTGCTTCGTTGACACGAAAAGCCATGCCACACACCGATGGACCATGCACTTTAGCGAACGCTTCCGCTTGGCTGTGTGGTTGTTCATTGACGATAAAGTTAATGTCACCTTGTCGATACAGCCAAGCCTCTTTTGAACGGTGCTTGGCGATCTCAGCAAAACCAAGTGACACAAACAGCGCTTTAAGTTGCTCAATTCCCTTGTGGTCAACGGCCGTGTATTCAACAAACTCGAATCCATCCGTACCAAGCGGGTTGTATGACTCCACCATGAACTTTCTCCTTGTACCTATTGGTTTTGTATTACGTGGTTGTGTGTTTTTTATCCTTAATTAAATTTGGCCCACAAGCGAAGATAATGGAATGCATGAAATAAAATGGACAATCACAGTAAAAACCCGTCAATTTGTAAAAAAATTGTTACACGAGGATAATTAAGGCAAGAAAGTGAGTGCTATCAAGGGATTGAAAGGTGGTGGTTTGATTTACAGCTGAGGAATGGATGTTATTGAATTGTTACAGAGGTGCTTTTGTCAGCTAAGGTGATAAATCGAACATTAGACTGATGACGCAAAAAAGCCGCTGTAGTCAGCGGCTTGATGAGTTTTGAAGTAAAGTTATTCCAATCAGGGCGCCGCTTTAATCCCAGTTGAGAATCGACCAGTTCGGTTGATCGGCTAACGCTTTCAAACGCGGGCATGGATTCACCAGATAGGTAAAATCAGCGTGTTCACACAAAGGTAAGTCGTTGATTGAATCCGTATAAAAGTGAATGTCTGAGTAGTTGGTTTCTTGATTGTCTAACCACTCTTTTAAACGCGTCACTTTGCCTTCACGGTAGCTTGGCACACCTGATATTTGAGACGTGAAACGGCCTTGGTTTTCGACCAAGTCGATACCGAGTGCGTTCTCAATGCCAATCTTGCGACCGACCGCTTCTACTAAAAAAGTGACGCTAGCTGAGATGATCAACATATCTATATCATCATTCTCAAGCAGCTCAATCAAAGGTTTCGACTGCTTGAACTGTTTAGGCAAAATATACTGTTCAACACACTCTTCTACCAAAGCGGTAACTTGCTCTGTTAGCATATCAGCCAGTGGCTGCATAGCAAACGTGAGGTAATCTTCCATGTTCAGCTTACCTTCCGAATACAGACCCATTAAGCGCTGATCTTCTTCGATAAAGTTGGGCGCTGTGGCAATGCCTTTTTCAACCAAAAACTCATTCCAGAGCATCGCTGCATCGGCATTGATCAGCGTTTCGTCCATATCAAATACATACAAAGGTTTGAACATCTTAGGCTCTCACAGGTTGAATTTCATTAAGGTTAAACAGGAGTTCAAGTTGGCTGCCGTTTGCCAACAGTCGTTCAGAGGAACGGTTAAGTAGATCGACGGTTAATTCACATTCATCAACGTCCACTTGGTAGCGAATCACGTTACCCAGCAGCTGGTGGTTGCGAATCGTGCCCGTTTTCGGCGCAGAGATATGTTCGCCATATTGTCTACCTTGCTCTTTAACGTAGATAGATTCAGGTCGAATCGCCACTTTCCACTCGGTTTCAATATTGAACAGCTGCTTGGCTTTGTTCGCTTGCACCAGATTGTAGTGGCCCATGAACCCAGCCACAAATTCATTGGCAGGTTGAGTGTAGATCTCTTCAGGTGTACCAGCTTGCACAATTTCGCCTTTATTCATCAAGAAGATACGGTCAGACATGATCATCGCCTCTTCTTGATCGTGGGTCACAAAGATCGTGGTCAGGTTCATCTCTTTTTGGATATCTCGGATCTGTTGGCGTAGATGCTTACGGATCTTCGCATCCAGTGCTGACAGCGGTTCATCAAGCAACAAAATACGCGGCTTCACCACCAAGGCTCTTGCCAAAGCCACACGCTGACGCTGACCACCTGATAGCTGATGCGGATAGAATTTCTCTTTACCAGTCAAGTCCACCAGCCCAATCACTTTCGCCACTTCGCGATTAATCTCGTCAGCAGCAAGCTTTTTCATCTTCAGGCCAAACGCAATGTTGCCTTCAACCGTCATGTTCGGGAACAGCGCATAAGATTGAAACACCATGCCGATGCCACGCTCTTGCGGCACTTGGTGAGTTATCTCTTCACCATTAACCCAAATCTCGCCACCATCGACCGGATTCAAGCCTGCCAAGCTGCGTAACAGAGTTGATTTACCACAGCCACTCGGACCAAGCAGCGTGATGAATTCACCCTTCTCGATGGAGAATTCAATGTCTTCAAACACTGTGTTGTCACCAAAACGCTTGGTAAGGTTTTTCGCATTTACATAGCTCATTATTTGGTTCCTTGGCTGAAACGACTTGCCAACCAAGTCAGTAAGAAAATAAACAGGAAGTACGTCATCACAAGAGCTGACGTGAAGTGACCGCTGGTTTGGCGCATGTTGTATAGGTAGATTTGCAGTGTCTCGTAGCGTGTACCAACCAAGATGTTGGCAAATACGAACTCGCCCAATAGGAACGAGAACGACAAGAACAACGACGCCATTAAGCCTTTCTTGAGGTTTGGCAGAATAATCAATAAAAACGCCTTAGTAGTGCTTGCGCCGAGCAGGTGGGCAGCGTCCATCAAGTCGTGCAGATTGATCGCTTCAAAGCTGTTGGCAATCGCGCGATACATGAACGGCAGCGCGATGGTGAAGTAAGTACCAATCAGAATCCATGGTGTGCCTATCAGTGAGATTTCGCTGTCTGCATACAACTGAAGCAAGCCAACCGACGACACCACAGGTGGCACAGCAAACGGCAATAAGATCAGAATATTCATCACCTTGTCGAGTTTCGGGAAATAATAAAACACCACGAAAATCGCAGGCAGAACCAACACCACACTCAATGATAGCGCCGCCACACAAATGAACAGTGAACGACCGAAGGCTTGCAAGAAGCGAGGATCGGTCAACAGGTTGATGTACCAATCCAGAGTAAAACCATCAGGCAGGATCGTTGCCCCCCATCGAGAAGAGATCGAGTAGATAAAGGTCGCTAAGATCGGGATCATCATGATGCCGACAATCGAATAGACAACCGTTTTATGAAAGCGAGTATTTACGGTGTTCATTACTTTCTCTTCCCTGCATAGCTTTTGCTGATCAGCCATTGGTTAATCACGGTGATGAAGGCCAGCATCGCCATCAGAATCACAGAAATTGCTGCGGCTAAGTTTGGTTCAAGGAACAAGTCGCCCGATACCAAGCTCGCGATTCGAATCGTAATCACGTTGTAGTTACCCGAAGTCAACGCATACACGCTCGCATACGCGCCAATTGCATTAGCAATCAAGATGATGAAGGTGCCGAACAAGGCCGGAGATAACACAGGCAACGCTATTTTGGTCCAGTATTGCCAAGTTCTCGCACCAAGCAATGCCGAAGCAGCTTGCCAGTCGTCATTCAATGCATCGAACGCTGGATACAGCAACAGCACCGCTAATGGGATCTGGAAGTAGATGTAAATCGCCAGCAAGCCCCACTTGCCGTACAAGTCGAAGTCCCCCAGCAATCCGTACTGCTTGAGCAATAAGGTGATCGCGCCGTTGGTACCCAAGATGATGATGAAGGCGAACGACAGAGGCACACCAGAGAAGTTGCTGCTCATATTAGTAAACGCAATCACTGCATCGCGGATTTTAGAATCAACACGGCGCAATGAAGAGACCAACAGAGTCGCAATCGCTAGGCCAACAATGCTCGACCAAATCGACAACCATAAACTGTTGCCAAAGGCCTGCATCATGAAAGCAGAATCGAATATTTCAGAATAGTTTTCGAGAGAGAGCTCATCGTCGTAAAAGAAGCTGTTGATCAGCACCCAAACCATAGGTGCAAGTTGGAACAGATAGAAAAATAGGGCGAAAGGCGCAAGCCACAAAGCAGGCTTGAAGCGTTTGAACCAAGATTTGGTTTGAGGTTTAAGCGCAGAGCCATCGCTCTGCGTGATTACAGAACTGCTCATAGGGCCAACAATTCCTGAGTGTAAGATTTATCGTGTTCAAGGTTAAGTAACTGACAGACGCTGCCGCAGATGTCGGTCTGTTTCACTGAACATTCTTGGTGTGTGAACTTATCGCCAATCACAAAGAAAGGCACTTCTCGCTCTTCAGGCAAAATGCCACCGTGAGACAAGTCATTATTCATGCCGTGGTCACTGGTGATAATCACCTGATAGCCATCATCTACCCATCTCTCAAGGTAGTTCGACAGGTAGATATCTGCGCCACGTGCACTGTTGCGGTATTGGCGAGAGTCCAACCCATGCTTGTGTCCCATGTCGTCAATGTTCATTGGGTGAATCAGCAAAAAATCAGGCTGATGAGTCACACGCAAGTGCTCGGCATCCAAGAACAAGGCTTCATCTGGGTAGTGGTCCCAGTGGTAGAAACAACCGTGTTGGATGTTCATGGTTTCATCGTTAGTAAAACGGTCACGTACCGCATCAAATGGCGCACGGTTATAGAGCTCACTCACCCAATGATACGCCGCGGCAGCCGTCACCTTGTTCTGCGACTTGGCCAGGCTAAAGATCGACTCGTGATTCGATAAACGCACGATTTGGTTGTTAACAATACCGCTCTCAACAGGGCGAACACCGGTTAAGATGCACTCATACAGTGGGCGTGACATGGACGGCAGTTCACACTGCATTGGGTAAAGTGTGGCGCGCAGCTTGTTTTTTTGCGCGCTCTGCGAAGTGCTCTGTTTATTATGCAAATCGCCTTGGTTGCTTTGCGAATCATTCTGCTCTAGAAGACCGTTCAGGTAGCCCATGCAATCACGGGCTACCTGATAGTTCAGTCCATCTAGAACAACAAGGATAACCTTATTGCTCATGGTCTATTCTCTATTGCTTGTTTCTATAAGCCACCTATTAAAGGTGGCGTGTTAAGCGAGGTTATTGCTGATGAATCAATACGCTTTCTTGCCATTGGCGTGGCAGGCGACGTGCTGATTTTTCCCATGCTGAGAAATCAGTCACTGGGTGAACGTTGCTGTATTGCTCGTTCGAGAGCAGCTTATCTTGTACTGATTGAGGTAGCGTAACGCTGCTACGGATTGGACGTGCGTAACCTTCTGCTAGGTTGATTTGGCCTTGGTCGCTGAAGATGTATTCACGAGCCAACTTCGCCGCGTTCGGGTTTTTCGCGTATTTGTTGATGATGGTGGTGTAACCAGAGATCACTGAACCGTCTTGTGGAATACTAACGGTAAAGCGCTCGCGGTCGATCTTGTCGCGGTAGTTCAGTGCGTTGAAATCCCACATGATTGCCACTTCCACTTCGCCTTTCTCAAGGTTCGCGATACTTGGATCTGTGTAAGACAAACGGCCTTGCTTCGCTAGTTCACCAAAGAATTTAATCGCTGGTTTTAGATTCGACTCGTCACCACCGTTAGCAAATGCAGCCGCTAGAATTGCGTTGTTTGCTTGTGCTGCTACGCCTACATCACCGACTGTTACTTTGTAGTCGCCTTCTAGTAAGTCACTCCAAGATTTTGGTGCGTCTTTAACAAGGTTGTTGTTTGAGATGAACGAGATAGTGCCTGTGTAAGCCAGAGCCCAGTGACCATCTTTGTCTTTCGCCCAGTCCGGAATATCATTCCAAGTGCTTGGTTTATATGGCTGTGTCACGTCTTTTTTCACTGCGACACGTGCAAATGCGAAACCAACATCACCGATATCTGCAGTTGCGTTTCTTTTCTCTGCTTCAAATTTCGAGATCTCTTGTGCCGAGCTCATGTCAGTATCCTGATGCTTCAAACCATAGTTTGCTTTCAGATCAGTCCATGTGCCTTTCCAGTTTGCCCAACTGTCTGGCATGCCCACACTGTAAACCGCCCCCTCTTTTTGAGCGGCTTCAATCAGTGACTCAAGATCAGCATCCTTCGCCATCGCTGGCATTGAAAGTGTTGCCGTTATTAACGTTGCGCCAATCAGTTTGGCTGGCGATACAGTTGAACGGCTAAGCAAAGTTTTCATTGTCTCTATCCCTCTGGACTAGGTCAGTAAGTTCGTTTTGTATGCTATCGCCAGAATATGACGCTTTCGCGCAACTTATTTGACAGTTCAGATGCATTTCCGTGGCAGTTATATTTCACCTATATGACAGCAAGCCTTTGTTTACTGTCACATTCCTGTTAACTCCGTGGTTTACCTTATTAAGCACACGAACTTATGGACTAGATCAGTAATGAGAACATTGGCTACAAGGCAATCAGGGACACAGCTAGGCAGAATTAAGGCGAGCATTAGAGAACAGCTTCAATCTGGCATCTTTACCGAGGGGCAAAAGTTGCCATCCGAAAGAGAGCTCAGCGAGCTGTTTTCAACCACACGAATCACGCTCAAAGATGCGTTGGTATCATTAGAAACCGAAGGTTTGATATATAGAGAAGAGCGTCGAGGTTGGTATGTGTCACCCGAACGTATTCGTTATAACCCATTGTCACGTTCTCACTTTCATCAAATGATCCGCGAACAACATCGCATAGCAGAAACCAGACTGCTCAGCACCCGCACAGAGATGGCCGCAGGCGATTACGCCAAAGCACTGGAGATCGAACAAATAACCCCGATACACGTGATTGAGCGATTACGCTTTATTGATGGCAGAGCGGTACTGTTCGTTGAAAACGTCTTGAAAGCGCCCCTGTTTGAAAAGGTGTTGTCAGAAAACCTCACCATGTCGCTGACGGGAATCTACCGTGAAAAATACGGCTACGAGACCAAACGTTCGCGTTTTGATGTGATTCCCACCTCCGCCCCTGCGCATGTCGCCAAGGCGCTGAACTTGGCAGAAGGCCAGCCCGTTTTGAAAATTTGCCGAGTGAACTACAAACAAGATGGCGAGTTGATGGATTGCGAACTGGAATACTGGCGACCAGATTCTGTGGTTATTCATATTGATAGTATTGGCTAGTACATAAGAGGCTATTTAGAAAATAGAAAGTCAGCACATACAAAAACTCCGACTGATTCAGTCGGAGTTTTGTTTTAACAATTACGTTTGATGAGGCACTAGCTAAACAATCTTTTGCTCATCTTCTTCTTTGGCCGAGTCGGTTTCTTTAGATAAAAAACTCTCAACTATCTCTCTCAGCTTTCCTTGATTAACCGGCTTTGGTAAAAACTCATCCATACCCACATCAAAACACAAATGCTTGTCTCTCTGCACAACGTTGGCCGTTAGCGCGACAATAGGAATATGTTTTGAAGAGCCCTCTTCTAACGCTCTAATCTGTTTAGTGGCTTCGAAACCGTCGAGAACAGGCATCTGGCAATCCATAAAGATCATCACATAGTCATTGGCCTTAAACTTCTCAACGCCAATTTCTCCGTTGTCGGCGATATCAACCTCAAGACCAAGCTTCTTAAGCATCATCTTAGCTACTTGTTGATTCACTCTTGAATCTTCAACCACCAACACTTTGCCGCTAAAAGAGGCGGTGACTACCGCAGGTTTTGGTTCTTCTTTTAAAGCAGTTTTCTCAGGTTCTGCTGGTTTAGCAACAGCTGCAGGTTTGGTTACTGGTGCAGGCTCATTGTCTTTGAACGCAACCTCGCCTCGATTTGAGTAGGTGAAGGTCGAAGTATCCGCCGCTCTCGCTAACACCTCACTGATGGTCCATTTAAGCTGATTATCTTGATATGGACGAGCAATGTAGGCGACAAAGCCAACTTGCTTGGCTCGGATTTCATCCTGCTTTCTTGGGTCTGCAGAAATCATCACCAACTTAGGGCAATCTTTCTCAAAGCGTTCAATCAAGCTTCTAGCTAATTGGAAACCATCGATCGATGGCATCACTTTGTCTATCAGCACTAAATCATAAGGCGTCGATTGAGCAATGGAGTCAGCCACCAACTCTAATGCTCTAGCGCCGGTCTCACAACATTCCGATGTCACTCCAAAGGACTGCAGTTGCGTCGAAGTAATCCGCATGTTGAGTTGGCTATCATCAACCAACAGCACTGAGATCTTGTTGAAGTCGATACGGCTCTCTTCCACTTCCAAGCACGGATCAAAGTCAGCGGTGAAATAGAATGAACTCCCCTGCCCTTGCACACTGGTGAGCTCAAGCTTGCTGCCCATTAGGGTAACGATTTTATCGCATATCGTTAAACCAAGCCCTGTACCGCCATAGATACGAGTTGTGCTGCCGTCGGCTTGTTGGAACTTATCAAACACCGATTGTTGTTTGTCTTCCGCAATGCCGATGCCGCTATCTTTCACCTCGAATCTGACTCTCAGCTTTTGCTCAGGCTCGGTGATTTCTTCCAAGCGAAGTGAAAGGGTGACATGGCCATGCTCAGTGAACTTGATGGCGTTGCCCACTAGGTTATTCAGAACCTGTCTTAACTGGGTGCCATCACCGATGACCATGGTTGGAATCTTAGGATCAATGGCCAGTTGGAACCTGAGCCCTTTTTGTTCGGCTTTCACTCTGAAGGTCGACTCAACATCGGCTGCAATGCCCATCATTTTCATTGGTTCTTGCTGAAGCTCAAGCCTGCCCGCTTCAATCTTCGAGTAATCGAGAATGTCATTGATCAGATCAAGCAGCGTAAGCGAAGAGGTATTTAGCATGTCGACATACTCTTTTTGCTCTTTCGGCATGTCCATTTCAGAAAGTAGAGACGATAACCCGATGATGCCATTCATTGGAGTCCGGATCTCGTGACTCATGTTGGCAAGGAATTCACTCTTGTTGCGGTTGGCAACCTCTGCGGTGTCTTTGGCTTTTTCCAATTCTTGGTATTGTTGGCGAATACGTTCAATAGACTGGTTATAGCTCGACTCTAGCGTCGAAATCTCATCTTGATAGGTGCATTCAGTTGGCGTGAGAAAACGTGGCTTGTTGTCTTCCACTTGTTGCTGGTTAATTTGAGAAGACATAATCATCAAACGTTTAACGACTAAACGATAGACGATAGTTAGACACACCAGAGAGAGTAAAAATATTTTCACGGCTTCGAAGGCGAGTAACAGTAGCACTCGTTCTTCAAAGTCATTGAGGATCATGCTCAAGTCTGATTGCACTGTAAGTGTCGCCAATTGGAAATCTGTGCTGCCCATCTGGTGCACCATTTCCCAAGACTGAGAATAAGACTGGCCTTCGGTTTTTTGACCTAACTCTAGAATTTTTTCATCGGGGCTTTCAATGAGAAGGTAACTGACCGAGGGAAGGCGGGAGATACCTTCGGCTTGCACAAACAATTGCTCTCTATCTTCAACCCACAAACTGGCCGTTAAACCAGAAAGGTAGCCAGCCTTGACCTGTTCGATCTGAGAACTGATAAAAGAAACTCGACTTTGGTACTCTACATACAACCCGAGACCTGTCACTATAACTGTGAATAAGGTACTGATCGCTATTATCGTCCCAATCAACTGTCGGGAGAGTCCAATGTAGCGTTTTCCTTTTGTCACCATACACAAATTACCATTATTGTTATCCTAGCAAACTACCATTACTCAACTAGTATAATAGTAGTCATTCATCAAATAACTAGGGAAGGTTATGAAAAAACATCTTATCTTTGCATCCATAGTCAGTTTGTTTTCAAGCAGTTATGCTTTTGCAAGCGAACCTCTTCACTACTACATTATTGCGAGCCAAGCGCAACCTTTTCAGATCGAAACTGACGGGTCATCTCACAGAGGCATGGTTTCAGATATTGTGGAAGCCGTATTCGATGACAGCCAGTATGAGATCAACTACCACACCTACCCTTTTAACCGAATGATCGACAAGCTCGATGCTCGAGAAAACCCAAACTGGGTAACTTACGGCAGCCCAAGTTGGGGGAATATCCAGTCGGTTAACCTGTCTAAAGATCCGATTTACAATGTAAAACACGTATTACTCAGCAGCGGTAAAAAGCCGTTTGAGTTCAATACAATCGACGATCTAGACGGAAAAGCCGTGGTATTGCTGGTGGGGTTTGAGTATCCGAACCTAGAGCCATACATCCAACAAGGCAAGCTTAACGAGATTCGAGTGAAAGATTACACGGCTGCGTTTCGAGTCCTGAACCGTACGCCCGGCGACACCGTGTTTGTGGAAATGGAATCCCGAATCAAATACAACCTAAATGAGCAGAAGTTGAGTATTGATGACTACCAGATGCAAGAGTTTGGTTCAGTCATCAATAACTACCCTATTCATTTGGCGTTTGACCCTGAGATGGAGCCTAAACTGCAAACCTTCATCGACCAACGCTTAGACCAAATGAAAGACGATGGGCAGCTCGACGACATCGTACAGAGTTACTTATAGCACCAACGTAATGTAGAGCTTGGTTTGGTATTAAATAGCTTGGTAACGCTCTTTAGCTGTTGATACCTAACTCTCTAAAACCTCAAAGGCCGCCCTGCTTAGCTTAATACTAAATGGCAGGGCGGCCTTTTAAATGCGGCTTTTAAATGCAGATAGCCGAACGCGAATAAATCAGTGCGAAGCGATCAAATGCAGCTACTGAGTACGAAGCTGTTGTCGCACCGTCATCAGAATCTCACCCAGTCGATTCTCCCCTGTCCCATCACCGCCATCTCCCCAAAAGTGATCTTTGTGAGAATGTTCTTTGATAACGCAATCTCCGGTGTTGGTGAGAAAGAAGGCAAATTGCGGATTCTGTTTAAATTTCTCGGTCACAATGAATCGCATCACTTCCACGCGGATGTCATACCAATCTTCACGTACTTGGTCTTCATAACGACGACTCAACGAAAATGCTTCAGCAGGCGAACAGGCCTCCAAAATAGTATTGCGCAGTTCTTGAGAGGCGAACTTCATCGCTTGATAATAATGTTCACTGGTAGCCCACACTTGGTCATCGACCTTAATGGGGCAAGCCGCAAAATTTGAAAGGTATCCGTTTGGATCTTCAGGTTCATAAAACAACACTTCTTTGGCTTGAGCCACAGAATTAGACATAGTCTTCTCCTTACCAACGACATCGCATATTTTTGCTTTAACTTTAAAATTAGTGGCGTTGCATATTGCTGTCAAACAACTTAGTTCAAGAGTAAGCCATCAGCGCATTTTTAGCAGGAAAGGGAAGTGAGTTGAGGAGTTAAGTGAAATTTTATTGACTAAGAAAAGAACGGTATGTGTTTTTTTAAATTGCAGTTAACGAAATAAAATCTATATAAATCAAAGGGTGGTAAGTAACCACCCTTGAAATACAGTTGGAAATTTTAGTGAATCAAGCCGAGATCTCTCGCTTCTTCCAGACTAAAACCGCTTTCTCTAATTTCTCTTAGAGTCTCGATACGACGACGAGCTTCAGCAGATTTCATTTTCTTTTCTGGTTTGAAAGATACTTCTTCTTCAGCATCCCACTTGTTTGCAATATTTGTCATTTCGTCATGGTTGATAGAATTAATGGACATGTTTTCCTCCGAAAAGCACCATGTAATGGACAGCTAATCTGTAGCAAAAGCTAAATCACTTGTTAAGATATTCTGTACTGAAATGTGATGATTCCGACGCTTCACAAAGCTAATTAATAAATGCCTCATTTAAACTTTGCCAAAGCCAATTTCTGCAATTACATTTACAAGATTCCCCACTAGAAATGTGGTTTGATCTAACTCTCATTTTCTCCATTCTCAATCTTGCTTTTCCACTGAAATCTCATGAAATAACCCTAGATTAATTTCGAGGCACTTCATTCTTTTTGTGCTCACTGCTTTTACTTAATTTACTTCATGCTAATGATAATGGTTATCAATATCATAACTGAGTATTTAATATGTCTAGTGACCATTCAGAGACACCACTTCTCGAAGTGAAGAATTTATGTGTCGATTACATTACCGATAACGGCGATTTTAATGCCGTCAAATCGGTAAGCTTTAACATCAATCAAGGGGAGATTTTCGGTTTGGCCGGCGAATCTGGGTGCGGAAAAAGTACCATCGCGTTTGCCATTAACCGTTTACACAAGCCGCCCGCTTTCATCTCGGGTGGAAAGATTATATTCAACGGGCAAGATCTGCTCAGTTTGTCTGACGACCACTTGAACACTTTGCGTTGGAGCGAAATCGCCATGGTTTTCCAAAGTGCGATGAACTCACTCAATCCCGTCCTTCCTATTCAAGAGCAATTCGCTGATGTTTTGCGTCATCACAAAGGGATGACAGACGAACAAGCTAAAGACCGCGCAGAGAAGCTCCTCGACCTTGTAAACATCCCTCGTAACCGTCTCACCGAATATCCACATCAATTCAGTGGTGGGATGCGTCAACGCTTAGTGATAGCCATCGCACTTGCCCTCAATCCCAAGTTGATCATCATGGACGAGCCGACAACGGCGCTGGATGTGGTTGTACAACGCGAGATTCTGCAGCAAATACACCAGCTCAGAGAAGAGTTTGGTTTCTCAATATTGTTCATCACCCACGACCTCGCCCTAATGAGCCAATTGTGTGATCGCATTGCCATCATGCGTCACGGCCAAATAGTTGAAGTTAATCAAGCCCATGAGATCCGTAACAACCCTCAGCACTCCTACACCCAAAAACTTTGGAGTTCTTTCCCTAATATTCACCAACAAGCTCACGCGACCGCGTGCTAGGAGGCTCCATGACACAACCAATTATCCAAGTAAAAAACCTGGTCAAAGAGTTCGCCGTGGGTGGCGGCTTTGGTAAAGAAGACATATTTAGAGCACTACATGGCGTGAGTTTCGATATCTATGCCGGAAAAACGTTGGCTCTGGTTGGGGAGTCAGGCTGCGGCAAAAGCACTTGTGCTCGATTGATGACCAAGGTCTACCCTGCTACCGAAGGGGAGATTCTGTTCAACGGCAAAGACATCTCGACGCTCAACAGCCGTAAAGATATCTTGGATTACCGCAGCCGCGTACAAATGATATTTCAAGACCCATTTGGCTCACTTAATCCAACTCACACCATTGAGCACCACTTAACGCGCCCGCTAAAAATCCATAAGCAAGTCGCCAATAAAGAGGCGCTAGTCGCTCGTCTAAAAGAATTATTAGCGCTGGTGGAGTTACCCCTAGATACACTCTCTAAATACCCTCACGAGCTCAGTGGTGGCCAAAGACAGCGCGTTAACCTAGCAAGAGCACTCGCCGTTGGCGCAGAAGTCATCTTAGCTGACGAACCGACCTCAATGTTGGATGTATCGATAAGGCTTGGGGTGCTTAATCTTATGCAGAGAATGAAGAAAGAACTTGGCATCGGATTTTTGTATATTACTCATGATCTTGCGACTGCTCATTACATCGCCGAAGAGACGGCTGTTATGTACAAAGGCCAGATCGTCGAATGGGGATCAACCCAGTCGATCTTAACCAATCCGCAACACCCATATACGAAACTGTTGATCTCAGCGGTACCGGATCCTGATCTGCCATTTGGCGAACTTGTCAAAAATGAACCAAACTATTCAGTGAACGCTGATCGAATACGAGAGCAGAGCAGTGAAATACAGCATGAAATCAAACAAGTTTCTGATAATCACTTTGTAAAACAGTGGGATAATGTTGCATGAATGAACTAGACACTTGGTTAGAGCGGATCGGAGATTGGTACAAAGACCGAAAGCATGATCAAGTGGACCGGTTAGAACCTTTGATCTTAACGCCTCCAGATGCACTCTGGGGGCCATTGATCACGGATGAGCAAAGCAAAGGCATCGCATGTTGGTTAGACGGGTGCCTGCGAATCTTCGACCATTCACGCTACGATTCACCAAATAAGGCATACCAATTCTTACAGCTTGCCTACGGTAAGCTGCAACAAGTGGTGTCTAATCCAGCCAGCGAAATGGAACTTAAAGATTGGTGTATGAAACGAATGCAGCACCTTGCGGTACTAAGCCTGGAGTTTTGCAACCAGCAAAGTCATAGCGGTTGGCAAGAGCAGTCCCATCAACTAATTAATGCCCATGTCCAGTTTATGGCTGCGCATGCTTGGAATGAACCTCGGAACAATGATCAAGGAGCTTGGATTGCTTCACATTAAGATCTACCCAAGCACCCAATACGCCCTCAAACCAGTTTGAAATATGAGGGCACAAACTTAAGCTTTGTATCAGATATCAATATCCGCCACATACTTAAAGTCAGAAGTATTTAGGCATGTAGTATCTAAGGTGAGCATATTCTCGGGCTCATTGATCGAGCTAAGAATCAAATTTTTCAGGCAAGGAACCCAATCTTGGGCATCCGTCAAAATACCATGAGAACCTTGATCGTAGGTCAAGCTAAGCATATTCGAGAATTTCTTAGCAGAAACATCAGCTAATCTAGGTGGAGTAATACCGTCATTCGCACCGTTGAGAACGAGTACGGGATAATCAACCTTCTCCATAGAAGCATAAGAGCTGCTAGATACTGGCTCAATATCCAAAGCTTGGCACGCTTCAAGAGTCAACCCAAAATGAGTACTATTATCTACTACATTTTGTACATCCGTTCCCCACTTTGCACGACTCTCATGATAGCTTGTGTAGTACTTCTGTTTAACTGGCTCCTCTGCACAAATATTTGCTAACCCCATGGCTGCAAATTGGCTTGGATTAGAGGGGTCATAAGCATTGGCCTTAAGAGCAATCAATGCGTCTAACCCTGTTTCTATTTCTTCTTTAGTTAATTTTACCAATTCAACTGGGTTGAATTTACCAGCTGCGGGTATACTGTCATCGCGACGCATGCTTCTTGTGGTCAAGTAGCTAACAAAAAAATCATGGTACTTCTCATCAATCTGAGCAAATTTTGTATTTAAGTCAGATTTAAATTTCGTTTCATCGCAGTACCCAGTACTACGCGCGCACACTTCTAGGACCCTATCTAGCGCTTCATAGTTTGACCAAGGCATATCCTTAATGCCATTCATTTCGATGGGGAATACGCCGTCTAGTACCATCATTTGAATTGTATTGGATGCCTGATACCCTGCTTTAATCTGTTTTTGCTCTTCACGAGCCATTGTCATAGCTAGACGGGTTCCATATGACACACCATAAAGCTTCCACCCACCGTCTATTTCTTTAACTTCAGAGAGTTTCTTCTCTAGCAACAGTAAGTCTAATGCATTGTTTATATTAGCATATTGGTTAAAATCCACGCCGTCGTTGACATATTTATCCTTGCAACCTTTAATCTGCTGAGCAGTACCAGAGTCTTCAAATTCACAGCTCAAAGAGGGAGTAGAATACCCGGTACCACGTTGATCAACAAAATAGATGTCATGATTAGCCGATAAAACGGAAAGATCATTTTCAATTTCTTGAGCCCAATCAATAGACATACCGCCTGGCCCACCATTAAGGTGTAAGAAGGCGCCTTTTTTTGGTCCCAGCGAAAGAGTTTTAGCAACCGCAACTTTAATTTTTTTCCCCTCTGGCTGCATGTAGTCTTCCGGCACCTCTAGAAGCCAACAACTATCAACCGTCTTGGGCTTAACATAGTTCTTGCCAACCAATTGTAGTTGATTACATTGCACCGTCTGCAGTTGAACCGACACATTTGATAGCGTTGATAAGTTTACTAGGCTAGTACCGGTTACTGATGGAGTACTGCCTTCATCCCCTCCTCCACATCCAGCAATAGCTGTTGCAATCACTAATACTGCTAATTTCCTATTCATCTACTAAACATCCCTACAAAAATATAATTAGGGGAGAGTATTATTGATTTTTACAATTAAACATGAAAAGAATGGACTTGATAATTGCACCTTTTATATTTTAAGAAGCAATAAATACGGAACGACGATCAAGGGGCGATGCCTTGATCATCGTTACGGGGTGAGTATGTTATTCGATGGATTTCAGGCAAAAAAAAAGCGAGTCCCTTGGGAACTCGCGAAAATCTATTCAGTATGATGTAACAAAATATGAGCCAATCTATTAATCATAAGAAAGGACAAAGGTTGTCTATTCGGGATAAATAATAATCAACTAGGTGCTCTATATTGTCATCACATTGTCAGCATTAGGTGCGGTTATTATCAGCACCTAATGATGTTCAGATCATCCATTCAGCGACGACTATAGGACTCAAGGTTAGTGGCCAATCGCCATTTCATCGAGCGCTAAGAACACATTCTCATCCAAGTGGCCTTCATGAACTTGCTTGCATACCTTGCGACGCACGGCCAAGCCAGAAATAAGACGCTCAATTGAAAGGTGTCGATTACTGGTACTATCACGGTCATTGTAGAGTTCGATCAGCTTACTCAATGTTTCGTAAGGAATCACATCCTCTCCAACTCTTAACCAGTCAAGCTTCTCAATGAGCTCTGAGCACTCTTCCTTGATTGAGGCATGCGAGTGCCCGGTCATTGCTGATAAAGCCGTTATACTGCGTTCTAAAGCCTCTGAAGAGGTATATTTAGATAGGGTTATCATGATTTCGTCAGCATTGATCTCAACAGAGTGCTTACGTTGTTTTACTCTGCGCCCTAGCTTGCCTCTTGGTGAAGGGGCTTTGCGCTGAATAGGTTCAAATTCGCCATCAATGATTTCAGATAACTCTTCCAGCTTTTGCTTGGACACCATTTCATTGCGCAGTGGGTTCGGCAATGTTGGCGCCATATTTCGCTTACCAGCGTTGGTGGTGCGCGCTCTTGAGTAACGCAGCACTTCTTCAACGTTACATTTGATATCGACCTGATAATCGGTGGTCTTGCCTTTTTCGATCAACGCAGTGATCGTCAGGTGGTAACCCCACAGGTTGACGAGGAAGGTATCTTCTTGCTCCCCTACCTCACCCAGTTTTCTCAGTTCGCGGATCAGATCCATCGAAAAACGACGCCAATCAATGTTACGCGCCAATTTTTGATTCAATTCGCTCAATAGCATGCAATCAGAGTGACGACGCGCCATACGGCTTCTGAAGTAAGAATACATTTGGAAGACCAAGGTATGCTGCTTCAGGATCTCTGGTGGGAACAGGAAGAAATAATCGCGCGTGAGCAGCTCTTCATAGAACGATGGCTCCCATACCAAGATGTATAGGTTCGGTTTAATGCGAATTTCGCCGTCAGAGCCCTCTGTAGGCGCTTCTTCCGATGCAGTGATGGTTCTAGCTAAGAATCGGAAACGGTCGCTCTTAAAGCCTTCTGGCATGTTCTCACTAAGCCAACGGCCAGTAAGCTCATGCAACTGAAAATCAGTAAACTCAATGCGGTCAATGCTGTCTCGGATAGAGTCACGAGCCGGGCCGCTGTCTTTCTTGCCACGTAAGGAAAGAATATCCGTGATGTAGAGCGGTGTTTTGTTTGGTGTGTGCTTCGCATCTAGATGGTAATCGTCTTGATGATGATCGTGGTATTGAACTGTCAACGTGAATAACGCGAATAACGTCATCAGATCATCAACGGTCATAATGTTTTTTGAAGATCGTGTTTCGATCACCGCTCGAGTTCCCGAGATCGAAACCATCGATTTCTGGTAGCTCTTACGTGTTCTAGGAGGCGCCAACGCTTGATCGATAATCCCAGCCCAATTGGTTGGTGAGACAATGAATTGATCCGCTTCATCTTTCATCGTCGGTGGAGTATTAAGACCGTGTTCATTCAATAAACGTTTGTTTACTTTGGTTTGAGCGAGGGCTTTAGAACGCTTTTGCTTTTCGTTTTGTTTCACACTTTCAGTCACTAAGCTGGTGGCACCTAGCACTGATATCAACTGATTGGGATTAACAAAGCGATGTAGCATGGTTTTACCCGCAAGGCCTTCTTCAAAGCGAACTGGGATTTGCTTGAAAAGTCCGATACTTACAGCAGCTCTGAGTCTTTGTTGCAAGGCAGCACGTGTAACTTGTCCATCGGTTGATTCGATAATTTCAGTAGTTGAAACGTATCCATCTTTGCTGCTAAATCCGCGAAGTGAAATTAGGTTGAGAAGTTCAACGATGCTTTTCGTGACCCCTTTGAAGTGTTGATATTGTTCTATCCATTCAACGGCTGTTTCAGATACCTCAAATAAATGACCATCTTTGTGGCTTCGTGCCTTAATTAACAATTTCTCTTCTGGTTTCATTTTTGATCCGTATCACACTAACCGTAATTTCACTATAGTTCCTGAATGATAAAGAAAGAATGATCATAAATAAAGAGAATTTATTGGCTTTTAAATAACTGATCTTTCTGATTAATATGATCTTAAATGATTAAGTGATCTAATGATCCGGGCGATCATTTGCTTTTAACTCACTGAATTTAAAGTATTAAAAAAAATCCGTTTGGAAAGCATGATCATAAAGATAGCGAAACGATGATCATAAAAGATAAGAAAGCATGATCACAGAACATCAGAACGATGATCATTAAGTCATTGTAAGCATGATCATTATTGGTTCGAAAGCATGATCATTATACTTATACAGCTTATCCACAGTCCAGAATTGATCGACGAGTTCTAAATCATCAATGTGGATATTTTCGTTAGGTATTCTATCGGAACAATGATCAAGTAATGGGGCTTTTATATCGTTCCTCCCCTTTTATGTTCAAAATTTAGTCGAGATTGGTTACACAGCCAATGGTTGGGCACTTTTAACTCGCAACACAATAAATCAGGAAGCATGATCATGAAATTGTCATGTTTCTGCATTTCCATTCCGTGTCGATTGAATTTTCAATCAATCAGGCCTTATAGAGCTTGAATCCCCATTGTAAAAGCATTTGTCCGTAAGTTAGCTCCAAATTTATATGCTTCCGGAACGATATTTACTTGATCATTTTTCCGGAAGTTGATCATTTCGAACGGGCATTCATGTGGATCAATATTGATGAGTTGACACCTTGATCATGCTTCATAATATGGACTTATCAATTTTCTGACGAGCTATGTGTCCCATGATCATTCTTCCGGTTGAGGCTCAATTCTCTGTTGTTTAGTGACGTTTCATCTTCGCTTTGTTTTTTATTGAACAAGCGATTTTCTAGGTTTTACTCTTTGTCGGTTGAAAATCTGTCAATTTCGAATGCAAATCACACGAACCGTAATCTATGCTTGTATTTCAATCGTTCCGAAGTTTTTTCTTTGAAATTCTATTTACATTGTAAATAAGTGATGCTGTAACATTTTAAATGTAAGGCAGAAATAGCACTGTTATACATGATAAAAAAGGTCACTTTTGTGTTTGTCTTGGCCGTTATTTCATCAAACTGTAAAAATACAGTCTATTTTATGTGATTTTACTCATAAATGTATGTTCATGTTTTTGTTGTGTTTGTTGTTAATCGCTGTACAATTTGTACTTAGTTAATCATTACGGAAACTGGCAATGAAAAGAGAACAAACGATTGATAAGCTCTATCAGCTGGCCGAACAAACTCAACAAGTTCAGGCTGACCGAATTGAGATTATTCTGGAAGAGCGAAGTGATGAGCATTTCCCTCCAATGTCTAAAGCTATGATGGAGACACGTTCAGGCTTAACTCGTCGAAAATTGGATGAGGCGATCAACAAGCTTGAAGCAGATGGTCATCAATTTACAAAGAACAACGCCAATCATTACTCGATTTCATTGACCGAAGCTCACATGCTGATGGATGCGGCTGAAGTGCCAAAGTTCCACCAACGTAAGCAGCATGTCGACAATAAACCATGGGTTATCAACGTACAGAACCAAAAGGGTGGTACGGGTAAATCAATGACAGCGGTTCATCTAGCGGCTTGTTTGTCTCTGAATTTAGATAAGCGCTACCGTATCTGCTTGATTGACTTGGATCCACAAGGTTCTTTGCGTCTGTTCTTAAACCCACAAATCAGTGGTGCAGAGCACGACAGCATCTATTCTGCAGTCGATATCATGTTGGACAACGTACCAGAAGGCCAAGATGTTGATCTTGAATTCCTTCGCAAGAATGTACTATTACCAACACAATATCCTAATCTCAAGACGATTTCGGCGTTCCCTGAAGACGCGATGTTTAACGCTGAAGCGTGGCAAAGCCTGTCTCAAGATCAGTCACTTGATATCGTTCGTCTTCTTAAAGAGAAGCTTATCGACAAAATCGCTGATGATTTTGATGTGATTATGATCGATACCGGTCCGCACGTTGACCCGCTAGTGTGGAACGCGATGTACGCGTCTAATGCACTTCTTATCCCATGTGCTGCAAAGCGTTTGGACTGGGCTTCAACGGTTAACTTCTTCCAACACTTACCAACCGTGTATGAGATGTTCCCAGATGACTGGAAAGGGCTTGAGTTTGTTCGCCTGATGCCAACGATGTTTGAAGACGATAACAAGAAGCAGGTATCAGTGTTAACTGAGATGAATTACCTGTTGAATGACCAAGTCATGATGGCAACCATTCCAAGAAGCCGTGCCTTTGAAACTTGTGCAGATACTTACAGCACGGTTTTCGACCTGACGGTTAGCGACTTTGAGGGGGGGAAGAAAACCCTAGCAGTTGCTCAAGACGCGGTACAAAAAAGTGCTCTAGAATTAGAGCGAGTATTACATAGCAACTGGCCTTCACTTAATCAGGGATAACAAAAATGGCAATTAAAACATCTGACTTAAATGCAAAGCTATTTGGTAAAGCAAACAAACGCCGCGTAGCAACGCCACAAGAAGCGCAAACAGCAGCAAAAGAACAGGCTCAAGTGATTGAACTTTCTGTTGCGGGCGAAGAGCTGGTTTCATTTGAATTGGTTCGAATTCCTGCGGCTGATGTTGCGACTCGAACGGTTGTTTTTGAAGAGAATGCTCGTGAGCAATCTTTCTTAAACGAACATGCTCTTTCTGATGTTCTGACTACGTTAAAGGAACGCGGTCAGCAATATCCAGCGGTTGGTCGCAAGAATAAAGACGGCAAGATTGAAGTTCTTGATGGTAGCCGTCGTCGCATGTCATGTATTTTAGCGGACAAAGAGTTCCTAATTTACGTAGCGGAAAACATTAACGGCGAACATGCTAAGTTCTTATCTGACGTTGCTAACGCTCATAAGCCGCTTTCTCTTTACGAGAAGGGTAAAGAGATGCAAGCGAAACTGGATAAAGGCGAAGCTGAAGACCAAAAAGCACTCGCGAAAATGTTCCAGTGCAGTGAAGCTTTGGTGAGTGGTGCATTAAAAGCGGCGGCTTTACCACTTGAATTACTTCAAGCTTACCCAAATGTGAGCGACCTTGGTCGTCCGACGATTGTTAAACTGCACAAACAATTTGGCGGTTTAACGGGTGAGCAGCAACAAACATTACTGACCAAGTGTGATGCTTCTGAAGGTTTTGTATGGCAGCGTAGCGAAGCGCAAGGTGTTACGCGTTTAACGAAAGACGTGACCGAAACATTGGAAGGTTGGATTCTTGAACTGGCTCCTGCGCCAGCGAAGAAAGTATCTCCAAAAGTTGAGCTTATCAAAGGTCGTGCTTCTTATAGCCGTAAAGGTTCAAACTTAGCTTTGAATCTTAAAAAAGTGGATGATGCGACGATGCAAGAAATCTTAAACTTCGTTCAATCAAAACTCGATTAAGCTAACAAACTATCGAATGACTCTAAAGCCGCTTTATGCGGCTTTTTATTTGGCTGTGATAAACTGTGTTTAGATGAATCTGGACGCTAATTATGACGAACCCAACTAATACCTTTCTACAGACTCTTTCCCAAACCGCCGAGCATAATCATCACCGTTATGGTGTTGTATTTTCTGGTGATAGTGATTGGCAAGACGCTACGATTCAACGCTTTCTTGATGCCTCTTCAGCACAAACAACTTTCCAGATTGGTGGTTCGCCATTTAATTCAGTGGCGCACATTCCGGTTAAAAAGGGGCAACAACTTCTCGGTCGAGAATGCCAACTTCTTGTTTGTGATTTTAGAGAGCAGTTTGATGCCAACAGTTTTAGTGCTGCACTGGGTGCGTTAGTTGGTGGCGGCTTGTTGTTGGTTATCCCGCCCAAATCAGATGAATCTGAAGAGGGTTTGAATTCTACTTTTGGACAACGTTGGTTAGCATCCAACTTCGCCAAACTGTTTTCTGTTTCACAAGACGATGAACAGCTAACGCAACTCTATACTCGTAATCCGTTGCCTGAAGAATTAACCCAACCAAATTCGTTCGATAGATTTGAGCAACAAAAGACGGCTGTAGAGTTAGTTAAGAGAGTCGTCTCTGGACATCGAAAGCGTCCCTTAATTCTCACTGCAGACAGAGGTCGCGGCAAGAGTTCGACATTAGGTATCGCGGCAGCGGAGCTTTTGGTTGAGCGTCACGGGCTTAATATCATTGTCACCGCACCTTCTGTTAAAGCGGTTGAGCCGGTATTTGCTCACGCAAGCCAACAACTCGACCCTTGTGAAGTTATCAATGCAACTCACATCCGCCATCAAGGAGGCAGCCTTAGATTTGTCGCACCGGATGAATTGCTTCAATCTAAGCCTGATTGCGATTTATTATTGGTTGATGAAGCAGCTGCCATTCCAATCCCGATGCTTAAATCAATGGTCGGCAGTTATCACCGTATGGTTTTTTCAACCACCGTTCACGGATACGAGGGAAGTGGGCGAGGGTTTGGAATTAAATTTGAGGCTTGGCTTTCTGAGCATCGCTCTGGATGGAAAGGCTATAAGCTTGAGCAACCAATCCGTTGGAATAACCACGACCCTCTAGAGCGTTGGTTGTTTGATTGCTTCCTTCTGAGTGGTGAGGTTTTATCGAG
This sequence comes from Vibrio bathopelagicus, assembly GCF_014879975.1. NCBI lineage: Bacteria > Pseudomonadati > Pseudomonadota > Gammaproteobacteria > Vibrionales > Vibrionaceae > Vibrio > Vibrio bathopelagicus. The sequence continues at coordinate 155,404 of NZ_CP062501.1, forward strand.
TGGTTCTGTTGTTGATGAGGATGGTGATTTTTCTGACGAGATGATCAGCCAACTTAACCTGGTCGAGCTATCTAAAACAGAGTGTCTAGAGAACCCTGAAAAGCTTCAGCAATGTTTCTCTCTCTTAGTTGATGCTCATTACCAGACATCGCCCAATGATTTAATGCAGTTCCTCAACAACTCAGCAATTCATTTGTACGCAGCTTGGCATCAAGGTGTCTGTTTGGGCTGCATGCTGGTGACGGAGGAGGGCGGTTTAGATAAAGATTTAATTGCTCAGATTCAAATAGGAATGCGCAGACCCCAAGGACATCTTGCTCCAGTGTTGTTAGCGAATCAACTCGGCTCTATTGAAGCGGCAACAAACCGTTGTATGCGCGTGATGAGAATTGCGGTTTCAATTGAGCATCAAGGTTTAGGCTTAGGAAGTTGGATGCTTGACCAGTTATCGAAGCAAGTCTCCGATATGGATTATCTGGCAACGAGTTTTGGTGCTACCAGCGAGTTGGTTTCTTTCTGGCGACGTAACCAATTTGCTCCCGTGCATATTGGGCATCAAAGAGATCAAGCGAGTGGTTGTCATTCGTTGTTGATGGTGAAGCCACTTGGCGTTAGAGCTAACAATTGGATTGCTCAGGTGCAGTATCAGTTTGAGCAAAGCTTCGGCTTTCTCGTTTCTGGTTCTTTAACTTCTCTTGAGGTTGATATGGTTCGTGCCTTGTTACCAAGCAACTCATTTCTGACCAACGGTCTATTATCAAACAGGCAGACAACCAAGTTTGAGTCAGTCAGTGATTTGGAAATCAACTTGCTAAGTAATTATGTAGAGGGCGGAAACAGTTATGACAGTATCGGTTTTATTACGTTGAAATTAATTCTAGCGAGCCATATTCAACTGTCGAGTGAGTCTTCATCTACTGGGCCGTCAGTTAGTTCTGAACGACAACATCGTGATGCTGGTTGTTCGGCGATATCTGATTTGTTGATTGCTAAAGTGGTGCAGCAAAAAGGGTGGGGGACTTGTGTTGAACAGTTCAACCTTGTCGGGCGTAAGCAAGCAGAAGTTCAACTTCGACAAGATATCTCGTTCTTGCTGTCCAATTTACAGTGTAAATAGAAAGAGATAGTTTCTAGTTTAATTTACAGTGTAAATCCGAAATGTCGATTTACACTGTAAACTGAAGTATGTTTATTGATTGTCTTCTTCTTCGGTTACACTCTTCTCAAACTATCCTTAAACTTTTTAGTTTTCCCTCAATATTTGTAGCGCCCCACAAATCCCAAAACTGGAAACTCTAATCTAAGGGTTTTTAGCTAGTTGGCTTGAACGCTGGTCTACTCGATTAAGACCAACCGAATTTAAATTAGCCCTACTGAATTCAATGCCAATCAACTGATTTGCGTTTCATTAAAGACTTTCATCATCACTCTGTCGAGTTATTGTCTGGTGTATTCATCTCAGTCTTCCATAACGGGGAAATTAAACGGCGGTAATGCTCTGTTTCCGATTGTCCGCTTCTAGAGTTCTATTCCAAAATTTCTCCAAAAAATCGCTGATTATGATTGTAAAGGTGAGCCCGCTCATAAAATGCATGTGTCTTATTTCTGAGTCATGTTTGCATAATCGAAAGTAAGTGATGTGACGCTGATTATTCTAATGTGGTGATTCTAAGCTCAGAACGAATTATATAGACTGAATAACAACTGAGTCATTAGGGATACTCGATTCGAATGTGGGATAACATTGTTACATTGTCAGAAGATAAGCTGCAGGTGGTCGCGCGTTTGCCATCTGGATTTGTGGTCGACGCAAGCTTTGATAACAAGACATTGCCACCAGCCTTGGAAGCTTTAAATGCATCTAACTATTTTCTTTTTGAAGAAGAGGTGCTGCGCTTTGTCACTCTGGCTAAAGAAGGTAAGGGTGAAGCTTATGAGGGAGTCTTGATTGCTGAAGTTCGCAATGCGAGTGTCGCGGTCGAACTGTCTGATGATGAGATGCTTGCGAGTCTAGTTGTTACTGGCCCGTACAATGGACATCCGCTGCGTGGTAGCGACATCATTCACTGTTTGGCTCAAGCCCACATTACCAAAGGCATTAATAAGTTAGCGCTCAGAAAAGTACTGATGATGAGTGGCAAGCTCAAGCCCGGTGAAAAGTTTACTCAGCCCGTCGCGCAAGGTACACAGCCCGTAAAGGGAAAGGACGCGAAGTTTGCCGCCTTGGTTGAAGATATTACTCGCCAAGTATTGAAGCCTCGCAGCAAAGACGCAGGCAAGATTGATATGCGAGATTTGGGTGAAACTATTACCGTTGGTCAAAATGATCACTTGATGAAGCGTACTCCCGCGACTAAAGGCATTGCCGGTTTTACCGTGCAAGGTCGGATCATCCCACCACTTCCTGGACAAGACAGTTTAATCAAGCCTGGCAAGGGCACCTACATTTCTCCTGACGACCCTAATTTACTTCTCGCTTCATGCCCCGGCTTACCGATCATTAAAGAACGCAGTATCGAAGTGGATGATGCCTTGTGTGTGAGCAACGTTGATGTGTCTACTGGCCACGTTAAATTTAAAGGTAATGTGTTCGTCTCTGGAAACATTGAACCGGGGATGATTGTTAAGGCGACAGGATGCATTACGGTTGGCGGTTTTATTGAGTCGGCCGAGGTTCAAGCGCAAGGGGATATCAAAGTCTCGAAGGGGATTATTGGTCACACCACGAAAGAGGGCGAACCCAAGAGTTGCAAGGTATTCACTAAAGGCTCTATTACTGCGAGCTATGCACAAAATGCAGAGTTACAAACGGGAACCGATCTTCGTCTTGGTGTGCACAGCATGGGGAACGAGATTCGTTGTGGGCATGACCTTATCGTGATGGACACAATGAAGAAACATGGCACGCTCAGTGGCGGTGAAGCTAAGGTGGGTGGCAAAGTGGAATGTGTTTTCTTGGGTGTTGAAGGAGATACTGCTACTAAGGTTCACGGTTTTGCGCGTTACGATGGTTACCGACAAAAGATTGCTGAACTGAAAGAAACGTATAAACAAACTCAAGAAAAGACGATGGATGTCATTCGTCAGGAATTAGAATTTAAAAAGCAGCCCAAGGCTCAAAGAAGTGAAGAACAAGCCTTGTTGATTGAACAACAAAGAGAAAAGAACAATCTAGCAATCGAGAACACCAAATCGCAATTGGACATGTTAGAGAACGAATTTGAAACGCACCTTGCTGAGTGCACGGTAGAGGCCCATGAAAAGGTTTATACCCGAGTCACGATTCAGTTTGGTGATGAGACAGTGACGACCAAGCGTACTCATGGCGGCAGTGTTTTCTCGTTCAATCAATATGAGATTCAATGTTCGTTCAAGATGGAACAAGAAGATATCGCTTTGTAGGCTGCCTGTTGAAGTCGGTTTACTGCCGGTCGCTTATTACAATAGCTTATTGAAGGCCAGCGATGTCACGGCATAGATACCAATATTTGAAGATAAAAAAGGGGAGCTGATGCTCCCCTTTCGGTTTTTATAGTTCTAGCTGTTCTGGTCTGACGGTTTTGATTTAACGACTTAGCTTCAAGGGATTGTACTAGCTTGCTGCTCTTACTCGACCTTGCTTAAGATCAGACAGAACCTGTGCTTTTGGACCGTCGGCAATAATGCTGCCTTTCTCCATCACAATCACTCGATCAACAATGTCTAGCATCGAAGTCTTGTGCGTGATCAGAATTAGCGTCTCGCTAGGCAACAGTTGGCTAAGCTGATGCTTGATGTGCATTTCAGAACGGTTATCCATGGCACTGGTTGGTTCATCCATCAATAGCACTGGTGGACGACCTAGGAAGGCTCTAGCAATCGCGATCGCCTGACGTTGACCACCCGATAGTAAACCACCCCCTTCACCGACTTGGCGCTCTAAGCCCGCTGGATCTTGCTGAGTGAAAGCAGTAACGCCTGCGCGGTTAGCGGCATCCATAACATCGCGGTCATCGACCAATGGACGACCTAATGTGATGTTGTCTCTCACTGAACCGTAGAACAAGTTACTGTCTTGCGGTACACAGCCTATATTGCGTCGTACGTCGACATGGTGAAGTTGCTCCATGTCGGTGTCATCAATACGTACATGACCTTCTGTGGGCTTGTAGAGGCCCATTATCAAGCGTTCTAATGTCGTTTTACCTGAACCAATACGGCCGATAATCGCCACTTTTTCACCTGGTGTAATTGTTAGGCTCAAATCTCTGACTGATGCGACCGGAGAATCAGGGTAATGGAAGGTTACTTTATCCAGTGCAATGCGACCTTGGATGATCGGGCGGTGGATATAACGCTTTCCTTCTTCCTGCTCGTCAGGCATCGACATCACTTGTTCGATTAAGGTCATCGAAGATTTTGCCTGATTGTAACGCGTCGAAAGCAATGACAGTTGAACAAGAGGTCCAATCGCACGACCACTCAACATGGTTGCAGCAATCAAGCCACCCATCGTAAGTTCGCCCTCAGCAATCAAATACACGCCAAAAATGATCATACCGACGTTGGTACTTTGCTGAACAAAACCTGCGGTGTTTTGGATGCTGTCAGTAATGCGACGACTTTTGATGTTCCAATTCGCCATATGCGCTACCGCTTCTTCCCAACGAAATTGGAATTGGCTTTGAGCGCTGAAAAGTTTAACGGTTTCTAAACCTGCCAGACTCTCAATTAAGTTCGCGTATTTCTGAGAAGCGAGGCGTGAACCTTCTTCAATGGTTCGACGTAGCGGGCCTTGGATTAACAATGCATAGATGATCAGAACGACAACACCGACCACAGGAACAAACACCAGATTCCCTGCCATTAACCAAATTAGAGCCAGGAACATTAGGGCAAATGGTAAATCGATTAACGAGCCAATCGTCGCAGAGGTAAAGAACTCACGAATCGATTCGAATTCTTGGAGGTTTTTCGCAAAAGCACCTACTGATGCTGGTTTTGCTTCCATACGAATCCCGAGTACTTTGCTGAAAAGTTTGGATGAAATCAGAATGTCCGACTTTTTACCCGCGACATCAATAAAGTAGCTTCTCATCAATTTCAAAAGCAGATCGAAAAGGAAGACAACGAAGATCCCGCTCGCCAACACCCATAAGGTTTCAAACGCGAGGTTGGGTACTACTTTGTCGTACACCAATCGAGTAAACATCGGTGCCGCGATGGCGAAGATATTGATCAAGATGGATGCGATCAGCACGTCTCGATAGATGTTCTTCGATTCCCAAATCGTGCTCCAGAACCAGTGACCTTGACGTGTTTTTAGAATCTCAGGTGAGCGTTCATCGTAACGAAACTGTTTTTTGACCAAGAAATAGCGGCCAATAAACTGTTCTTTCAGTTCATCGACTGGAATGACGATCGGTACCATTCCGCTTTCCGCGGTGATGATCTCTGCTTCTTGTTTTTCTAAATCGATACTATTAAGAACACATGCCTCGCCCTGCTTGAGAAGTAAAACAGCAGGTAAAATAAGATGAGGGATGCTTTCTAAGTCGGAACGGTTTTCTTTCGCCACTAATCCCGCACGCTCAGCAGAGCGAGGGAATAGGAAAGGGGTCAGCTTTCCATCGGATAGTGGCAGCCCATTGATCAACGCTTCGGGCGAGTTAGCTAACCCGTAATATCGGCTAACGTAGATCAGTGAGTTCAATAGTGGATCTTGCATGCGATATAACCTTACAACTATTTATCAACAATGAAGCCTTGGAACACTTCTACGTAGTTATCAGACAAAATATCAAGCTGAGTCTGAGTTTCAATTCGTGACGCAATGGTAGTCACGCCAAGGTTATGAGCCGTTCTTGAGATTGACGTTAATGTGAATTTTTGTTTTTCATCATCAAGGTTATGAGTAAACAGATAATCCAGCTTCACATAGCTCGGGCGGTATTCGTTGATGTAATCCAATGATTGGAAGTTACGTCCGTAGTTGTCGACACCGAACACTGCGTCAGCGTTGCGAATGGTGTTACACAGCAGCGCGGTGTAGTGCGGAACATTGATAAAACAGTTTTCTGGAATCTCAAAGTGGAGTAGGTGAGCGATTGAGGTATTTTGCTCAAGGGTTTTACCAATCCAACGGATGAAACTTGGCTGAGAAATACTGCTTGGTGAGATATTGATAGCAACAGGGCTCGTTACTTCTTTTGCATTTAGTTTTTCAATCATCTTCTCGATAACGTATTGGTCGAGAATATGGCTCATTTCAAGCTGCTCTAATGCGTACAGGTATTGGTTAGCACCGTAACGAACACCGTCTTTCTCAATCGCAGAGAACACCTCTTGGTGATACGTTTTGCCAAAGGCATTGTTTGCAGCCTGAAGACGGAACGTGATTAGGTCGTTGATGATCGCTTCTTCAACCAACATACGCCATTGTTGTTTACCCATCACAGCGCCATGATCGTCGGCTGTTACGTAGCCATAATTAAGTTCACGGTTCGCTTTGGCACTTGAGAGAGCGTTATCCACCAGCGACATGATTTCAGTACTGGTTTTACGTTTGTTGCTGTATGTGACACCAAGCGCAATGTGTGGATTCGCCATACCGGTTGGATCTGAACCTAGGTTTTGGATGCAGTTTACAATGCTGCTTGCGACGAGTTTAAGTTCGCTCTCATCAATGTTTGGCATAATGAAGCCAAACTCGTCACTCGAAATACGAGCAATGGTGATATCTGGTGATGAAATTGACGCCTGTAACTGTTCAGCCAGTTGGTGAACTAAGGCATCGCCTTCTTGGTAGCCTTTTTCATCGTACTCTTCACTAATAAATTCGGCTTTTAGTACCGCTAAACCACCTAAACTTGACTCTTCTAACCACTGAGTTAACTGAGACATGTAGTAAGCACGGTTACCCAATTGTGATACCGGATCAATATAAGCGCGTTCACGTAGCTTCTGAGCTTCTTTGGCTTGGTTTTTAAACGCCAATTCAACTTGAGTAGACATGTGGTTAATACCATCAACCACTAAGATCAAATCTTTTGTTTTCGGACGAACCAGTGGTTCACCAAACTGATTCTTGGCGATCTGATCCATTTTGGTAATGATCAATGAGAGAGGACGCAGTGCACGTTTAAGGATCCATGAGATAGAGATCAAACCCAATAAGAAGATCGATCCAAAGATGGTCAGTAAGCGGGTAAATGCTTGCCATAGTTGGTCATAAGCAGGACCTGGGTGACTCACGATCTCAACTTCTGCCAGTTGCATCCAGCCACTGGTGATTACGCGGCGGTCATGAACAGGTTCAAATAGATTTAAACTCGTAAACCATTCCGGCACTCCCGTGGACTTCACAGGGTAAGAGCGAAGAATATCGTCTCCGGTGTCTAGAAAAATCAATCGAACGACGGAGTAAGAACTGCCATCAAACAGGGCGTTGATAACAGACTCTACTGCCACCTTGTCCTTTTCTTCTAGGTAAGGGGCGAGAGCCAGTCCAACAGTATTAATGGTATTACTTACCTCAGAGCGTTGCTGCTCCTCTAAGTATCCACGGGTGGTATTGAATTCGATCATAAAAACTGACGTCATCAGCAGTATGAACACCGCAACCATCCCGACCACAAGCTGTTTATATAAAGTCATTGTACCTACTCATCGTAATTGATAATGGGTTTGTTTAATTTTAGAGAGCGCTCACGAGAACGTAAGTCGTTCCATAAGCTCAATCTTGAAGATTTCCCTGCTAGCTTACCGCTGCCTGCTGCCGACTTGATTAACCAAAGGTTTTTACCATTGAAACTGTAAATTGGTCGCAGATCGCCGCGCTTGGAACCGCGTTTTATCTCAGGGTTTAAGTTGTCCAAAATTAGTGGTTCTGCACTTGGTTTCGAGTAGTACGCTAACACCATATGGAATTGGTTTAACTCGAGTGCTTTTACATACACCAATCTTAATTTTTTGTCTGGCACGCCCAGTTCGAGTAAAGAGAAGTACTTCGCGATGGTGAAATCTTCACAGTCACCCGCGTTACTGCCTAAGAACTCCAGTGGTGTTGCCCAGTAATCGTTCTTTCCCCAAAGTATGCTGTCATCGACAAAGTACATTTGGTTGAAGAATTGATTAATGGATTCGAGTTTTTCCCTTTCACTCAATCCACCATAGGTCGCAATATTTGAGCGCCATGTGGTGACTCGCTTAGCGGCTCTCTCTCCATAGGTTTCGGATACAGCATCAATCCAACGTTGGTCACTCTTATTGAGTGCCGAAGAAGTAAAAGAGGTGAGGACCAACAGCAAAAGCGAGAGCCGAGATTTCATAGCCTTCGCTCTTGGGGTTGGATTGCGCATTGAATCGCAGTGTTAAGCATCAAGCGTCCTTACTCTTTCAGCGCATTGTTCTGAGCGCTAAGTATTGGTTTCAACATGTACTCAAGAACGGTTCTCTTACCTGTGATGATATCCACTGAAGCCGTCATACCTGGAATGATCGGCAACTCTTCGTTTTGTCCAAAATTGTGCTTTTCGGTGCGAACACGCACGATGTAGAAGCTGTTGCCTTCTTCATCTTGAGTGGTATCGGCACTGATGTGCTCTAACACGCCTTCTAGACCGCCGTATTTAGTGAAGTCATAGGCACTAAATTTAACGATGGCAGTCAATTCTGGACGTAGGAAAGCGATATCTTGCGGGGCGATTTTCGCTTCAACCAATAGAGAGTCTTCTGTCGGTACAATCTCAACGATGTCCATACCCGGTTGGATAACACCACCGACGGTATTTATACCAAGTGTTTTAACGGTGCCGGTTACTGGAGAAACCACCACAGTACGGTTTACTCGGTCTTCAAGGCCGACTGCGGATTCTGTTAATGCAGAAAGTTTGTCTTGTGCTTGGTTGAGCTTTTCTTGTTGCTCTGAGCGGAAGTTCAACGCGGCATCAATACGGCTGAGCATGGATTCTTTAATGGCAGAACGTAGAAGAGGAACTTTGAGCTCACTTGAGGTCATTTCTCGGCGAGTGTCGTTAACTTGTCTTTGCAGCTTAAGTAATTCAATTCTTGGTACCACGCCTTCGTCCGCAAGCGGTTTGGTAATGTCCAGTTCTTGGCGTGCAAATTGGTAGCTCTGTTTTAGGTTACGAACACGCGCTTTAATCTCAATTAGGTCTTGTTGTTTCTGTTCAACCTGTTGATCAAAAACAGAAAGTTGGTTTTTAAGGTTATTCAGATCTTGACGATATTCTGCTTTCTGGCGATTCACCAATTTTGGTTGAAGCTCGTAGAATTTTGGAGGGAAGGCCAGTTTACCGTAGTCGAGTAAGACACTTTTTTTCCACTCTGCTACAGAGAACTCTTCGTCGATAACAACACTGGTTAATGAGGCTGAAAGCATCAATACGTTGGCGGTTAAGTTGGCAACTTGCTGTTCGCGTTCTCGGAAGTCGGAACGAAAACGAGTGTCATCGATCAACAGTAGTTGCTGACCTTTTTGAACTCGTTGGCCTTCTCTAACCAATATCTCTTTGACTAAGCCACCCTCAAGGTTTTGAACCACTTGGATTTGAGAGGAAGGGATGACCTTGCCTTGGCCTACGGTGACTTTGTCTATTTCAGCCCAATTCGCCCATGCAATAGCAGCAACAAAAAACAGAATGATTACCCACAACATTATACGCGCGCTGGTTGGCGTATTGAGTAGCAGTGCCGCTGTTTTATCATCGACGTACTCAAGTTCGGTATCGTTCAATTTGCTGAAATTTTTCTGACTCATAACAGTCCTTGTGTGCTGAATAAAGGTGCAAGCCTATTGAGTGTATTCTTAGTTCTAAGAAATGTTAAGAATTTGTTCGTTTAAATCTTTGAATTTATATAATTTTTAAGAGTTATCGGTTTTTGAAATCTGTCTTATCGAGTTGGTGTTTCCTCAGCTTGTCATACAACGTCTTTCGAGAGACTTGGAGCTCTTGTTGCACCTCTTTCAATCGCCCTTGATGGCGATGTAACGCCTCGATTAAGATTATTTGTTCAAAGCTATCAGTACGTTGGCTTAATGATTGTTGCTGCTCTTCAAGGCTCATATCACGCTGGTTTTTGTCGTTTTGCTCATTATCGTCACTGTCGAGAGATGGTTGCTTTACTTGAGTCAGCACTCTGAGCTCAGCATGTTGGCGCAGCTGTCGAATGTTTTCGCTCCAATGGGTTGCGATCAACCGCTGAATCTCTTTTTCTGTGATAACGGGCGGCGGTAACTGATATCGACTGGCTGCACCACGAGCAAAATGCTTGAACAAAGAGCCAATATCTTCCGTTCTTTGCGCCAAGGGTAGTAAATTAAATCGGCGCAGTTCACCTGTAATTGTAGTAGGAACTACTGTAGTTGCGATAATGATACAAGTTGCATTGGTCTTGCATGAGTTTTCACGAAGTAAAGTGGGTTTTAGAGCCGCTAACCATAACCATTGTTCTGACGTTAATGCTTCTGTTTCATGGATATAAAGTGTTCCGCCCTGATGTTTTAGGAATAATTGCAGAACAAACTGATCAAACGTAGCTTGGTCATTGCGTGGCAAATTGAATGCTGCGACAGGACAAAGCTCAGCAGTTTGATGGCTGTGTAAATCGTGCGTGTACTGGGCTGTGATTCTTTTTCCTGTTCCTAAATCCCCAACAAACAACAATAGCGGGTTGGCTTTGGTATCTAAGGTGATTAATTCCCGACGTAGGGTTTGCATCGAAGGAGATTGCCCGATCAGTTTTGGCCCCACTTGATTTTGCATCGCCAGTTCTTTTCTCAGCAGGTTGTTCTCTTCAACTAGGGCCAGTTTGTCAGCTGCTTTTTTTACTGCTGTGAGTAAAGCATCGACAACAAATGGCTTCTCTAAGAAGTCGTAAGCGCCAGATTTCATCGCTGATACGGCGGTCTGCACATCACCATGTCCGGTGAGCACAATCACTTGAAAATGGGGATTATGGCTGAGCAACTGTTGCGTAAGTTGAATACCATCCATCACTGGCATGTGAATATCGGTGATCACAATTCCGGCTTGAGCAACGTTGATCTTCTTCAGTGCCTCAATGGCATTGGGAAAGCAGACAATATCGATGCCTTCAATAAGCATGGCTTGTTCTACTGAGTCTCGAATTGCTGGCTCATCGTCAACAAAATAGAGTTTGGGCATAGATTGCAAAAGCGGTGTCCTTAGCATTTACAGTTAAATAAAATTTTCATAACAGGGGATTAGCCCTAATTCTGATAAAGCGGAATATCGAGCGTGAACATCATTCCCGATGGTTGGTGCTGACTCGCAGTAATGGTGCCGTTATACGCTTCGATAATGCGTTTTGATATCGACAGCCCTAATCCTAAGCCTTCGGGTTTGGTGGTGAAAAATGGGTCGAACAGTTGATTCAGCTTGTCGTCAGCCATTCCTATCCCGTTATCCCAAACCGTAATTTTGCAGGTATCGTTTTGCAATTGCCATTCGATTCCAATCTGCGGGCTCGCTTGGTGATCTAAAGATTGCTGCTCTATCGTTTGCTGTTGCAGATCTTGTTGCTGAAGTGCCTGCTGTTGAAGCGCTTGAGTGGCGTTGTGAATCAGATTCACTAACACTTGTTCGAGCTCGGTTGGGTGAATCGCGATATTGAGATCATCCGGTATGGTACTTAATCGGAGCGTGATGCCTTGCTTGATCATGACTGCGCTCAGAATACTGGTCGAGTTATTGACTGCTTGGTGCAGGTTGGCGACGTGATGTTCTTGTTTGGTGACCTTGCGAGTAAAGACTCTGAGCCGCGAGATGATGTCGGTAATGGTGCTGTTGAGACCAATCATTTTCTCAAGGTTGCTTTTAACCAGGTCTGAACGTTCCATCTCAAGCAGTTTAAGGCTGTTTTCACTGTAGGTTCTCAGCGCCGCAAGCGGTTGATTGATTTCGTGGTTGATGCTGGCTGATAACTCCCCAAGCACGGCTAGCTTGGCAGTTTGCGTCAGCTCTTGCTCTGTCTGCTTAAGCTTCAGCTGAGATTCTTGATATTGGTAGATCGTCTGTTGAAGTTGGTCGTTAGACTGCTTTAAATAGTGAGTTCGCTTATCAACGGTTTGCTCTAAGTTTTGGTTCAATTGTGTTAAGGCGACCTTCGCGAGATAAGTTTGACGCCAAGACCAAGCAATGAGCACGACTAAGCTGTAGATAACCAGAAAGGTGGCGTCTATCTGCAAGACTTTACGTAACTCGGCCTTGGTTTCTTTTAAGGCAACCACTTGGTATTGATTATTGCTGGTTGAGGCAGGGTAAAGCTTAAAGCTGCCTAACCTGTTGAGCTGATTCGTTGCCAGTTGTGTTTGATTGTTTGTCGACGGGTTGCTGCGGTTACTGTTAGTCACTGATGAAGCTTGAAAGGCGTCAATGATCGATATTTGGCTTTGACCGTATTGGCGGTTGCGCGCAATTTCTTGTTGTTGTGCTTGAGTTAAAGGCAGCAGTGACTGGTAAAGCCAGCCGTGTTGGCTAGAAAGAAAGACCACTTGGTTTGAATCGAGTACCACGATCTCAAAGTCATCGCTGGTGAGGATATTTTCAAGGTTTTCTAAACTGACTTTAACGGTAATGACCCCAACTATGTTGTCGGAGAGATACAGCGGTGACGATAAAAAGTACCCCCTGACATTTGAACGCGCACCAAGGGCGACATAATGGGTTTTATCGCCTTTAATAGCAGACGCAAAGTAGGGACGAAATGAGAAATTTTCACCTACAAAGGTACGCGGTTTTTGGTAGTTACTCGAGGCGACGACTGTGCCACTTTGATCATGAATGTAGATGGTGTCAGCTTGGCTCTGATTCGACCAATCAAACAGCAACCTATTGAGTTCCATAGTCGTGATTTTGTTTGATAGAGCTTTATCATTAAAATATGAGAGCAAGCGTGGATCGTGGCTGAGTAAGTCAGGAATTTGTTTGAATTTTTCGAGTTCAGAATCGATTTGTAGATTGGCTTTGTTGGCTGCTTCATTAAGCTGCTGCGCGACGATTTTTTCTTGATACTGCACGGCCACAAAGTGGGTTGCACTCAGCCCTGCTATGCCTAACAACAATGAGAATAAAACAAAGGGTGTTAGAAGGTTAGGCCGTTTTTTAGTCACTGGTATCTCAGCTTATGATCCGTTTATATATAGACTATCAATATGATGGTTTGAGTACCGAGATCTTGTTAACACCGAACGCTTTCTGTAAGACAAAACCACGGCTTAGACTTGTGTTTCAAAGGATTACAGCGCAGAATCACAAAAAATTAAAAGGAGCAACGAAATGGAACTGACAGATATTCGTCGTGAATACGCTAAGGGTGGACTGAGACGTAAAGACTTAGCCGCAGACCCTATTGAGCAATTCAATCTATGGTTAGAACAAGCCATCGAAGCTAAGATGACTGACCCTACTGCCATGACCGTTGCCACGGTTGATGAAAATGGTCAGCCATTCCAACGAATTGTTTTGTTGAAGAATGTTGATAAAGACGGTTTCGTTTTTTACACCAACTTGGGTAGCCGTAAAGCGCACCAACTTGAGCACAACAGTAAGATCAGCCTGCATTTCCCTTGGCACCCACTTGAGCGACAAGTTCATATTACTGGCACCGCTGAAAAGCTGACAGCAATGGAAAACATGAAGTACTTCTCATCTCGCCCGAAAGAGAGTCAGTTGGCTGCCATCGCGAGTAAGCAAAGTAGCCGTATTTCTGCGCGTGGGATCTTGGAAGGTAAGTATTTAGAGCTTAAACAGAAGTTCGCGAAGGGAGAGATCCCTGTGCCTTCTTTCTGGGGTGGCTTCCGAGTACGTGTTGATAGCATTGAGTTCTGGCAAGGTGGTGAACACCGTCTGCATGACCGCTTTTTGTTTTCACGCCAGGACAATAGCTGGGATATCGATCGCCTAGCGCCTTAGTCTTCTTAACATTAATCGGCTAACAGATATAAAAATACCGTTGATTTGGAGCTTAGACTCATTAAATCAACGGTATTTTTTTGTCTGTATTTTGGTCTTGCCAATAACGAATCGGCCATTTAGTTAATGAACCATGAACCATCTACTAATGGCTAATCACTGTGTAGAACAACTGAGATCTGTTTTTTGAGCAGAGTCTCTGGAATCACCGAACCTAGCCCTGAATCCAATGCAAATTCAATCAATTGGCTTTTACTGCGAGCATCGAACTTCTGCTTCAATCTCGCGACATGGCCTTCGACGGTCTTGATTGAGATATTTAACGTCAGTGCGATGTATTGGGGTTTCTTACCGAACAGCAATAAGAACAACACTTCTGATTCTCGTGCAGTCAGCTTCTTTTGCAGCTTAGACACTCGCGGTTTTGAGCCTGCTATCGATGCCTGATTTCCTTTCTCACACGTCGCCTGACACACCCAATGGCCAACCTCTAAAATGGCGGTATCAGTGAGCTCTTGACCATAGAAGATAGTGCCTTGGACATTGTCATTGTCATCAAGCCAAGGGGTCTTGGTAAAGATATGTGCGTGCCAACGCCCGTCTGGATAAGGATGAATATCGAGGATCTTGAGCGTGCAGCGCGTGTCCATCACATGTTTATCTTGAGCTCTAAAATCCTGCGCACATTCGGTTGTTTGGCTCGGCATATCGAAATCGGTTAAGCCAGTACAACTTTCTCCCGGCATCAACCCAATCAATTGGTTGTAAGCGAGATTCGCGTATACGAAAACGGACTCAGTATCTTTACAGCCCCAGCAGCCTGGAAGTTGTTCAAATAAAGAGCGATGTATGGAGTTGAGAGGTTCTGGCAAAGTTTTATCTCGTAAGCTGCGACACAATGATGATATCAGTTTCTTATTGAGCTGCAATGCCAATTCGGGGCTGAATGACGAGCACGTCGAAGAGGCTGAACAGCCATTAAACGGATCGTTGATTAAGTGTCTGCCTTGAGGGGGATAGCTGAACGGAAAGGGGGATAAATAGGCAAAAAAAAGCCAGCCTGAAGAAGGGCTGGCTAAAGACAAGATATGCCTTGTCGACATGTAGAAGATTTTCAGATCAATTCGCGAGGGTCGTGCAAATTAACCTGAGGCATCAGTTAGATACCCAGAGTGACTTACTACTCTATCGATGAATCTACTCCTAGGAGTGCTTATGCATAAGGGGGGAATTCCCCTATAAACGCCGCTCAATGTGAGAATTGAGAACCTAGAGTAAATATTTCAAAATCTTGAGCAAGTAATCGAGCGCTTATAGCTCTCGTACTACTCGGAATCCTAGGTAATTGGCTGCGGTTGAAGGCGCGACATACAGTTCATTAAAGACCTTAGCTTCTTCAGGTGAGAAGCTCCACGCTCCGCCTTTTGCTAAACCTTTCTGAGAGACTGTCCATTCCCATACGTTGCCAACCATATCGTAGAAGCCCGTTGGCGTTGGTAAGAACGACTTAACTGGTGAAGTGCTGACGTTTGACCAAGGTGTGCCAGCCCAGCCTGTATTCGCTTTGCCAGACTTGAATTCGTTGCCCCACCAGAAGTTAGTATCTTGGCCTGCTCTTGCCGCCGCTTCCCACTCTTGTGGTGTTGGTAGACGATAAGTGAAGCCGGTGTTTTTAGACAACCAACGCGTATAAGCTTTGGCATCATTCTGGCTAACACAAACAACGGGAGAGTCGTCTTGTTGTTTAAAGCCTGGGTTTTGCCAATGCTTGTCCGATACTGAGGTTATTTCTGCATTTGTAAAGGTGTCGCAGGTATTCATTAACTCTGCGTCTGTCTCGTAGCCTGTGCTTTCTGCAAACGCTTTAAAATCTCGTACTCGTATTGGTGTCGCTGCAAGAGCGAAAGGCTTCTTAATGGTGACTTGTTGTGCGTTGTTTTCACCTAACAAGTAACGACCTGAACCTACCACAATCATTTCTGGGCTTTGAGCGTTGGCTTTTATTGGATCAGCGAACTTGGTGCCAACATTCAATGAGTTTTGTTTCGCTCGCAACACCGCTCTGAGGTTGTGGTCGCGAGCGATTTTCAATTCTTGATGGAAAGAAAGGTAGCCTTCTTTCTCGATGGTGATCATGTGCTGACCAGTAGGTAACATTACCTCAACGGGTGTGCTGCCATATTTCACGCCGTTGATAGAAACCTTGTCGTTGTATTGGTTTGAACGAACCACCAAGTTAACCCAAGCGACTTCTTTTTGCTGGTCGTTGGCTTGTTGCTCGCTTTGTGTGAAACAGTTTGATGACTGAATACCCAACAGGCGACAAGGTGTATTTTTGTCTGGGCGAGTTTCTAGGTTCGCTGCAATTACTGCTCGGTAACGGTTATCTTCAGAGAAGCCAGAGGATTTCACTTTGTGTTGCAGGACGTGAATATTCAACGAAGCTGACGCTAGGTGCTCTTTCACGGCTTTTGATTCAGTCGCGTTGTCTACGAGGCTATGTTGGAATTGTTTTACGGCTTTTTGAAGTGCCAAGGTCACGGTTTGGTCTGAACACTGCGCTAGTGTCATGTCGCTGCTACAACGATTGGTAAAGCTGACCGTCTGTTCTTCCGTCTGAGTGAGCTCGTTTCTTAGTCGCTCGGCTCTTGCTCTTAGCTTGTCTTGATTGAGGTGTGCGATTGAAGCTTCTGCTGCCGCTTTCTCTGCTTGAATAGCCTCGAGTTCCATCACCAAGCCTTGCTGTTTCTGTTCAGAGTCAGACATCGCAAGCTTGTTCTCTTTTACGGTTTTCCAAGCCCCTTGGAAAGCGTTTTGAGCAAGTGAAATATCAAAGTCAGGTTCATCAATCATACGAGCATAATCTTGCTCTAGGTTCACTTTCGCTTTTGCTAGGTCTTGTTCTGCTTTAGCGGTCAGCTTTGCTACACGCGCAGATTGCTGTGCATGGTTATCGACTTGATTTTGTTTGTCTGCGAGCTTTTTCTCGATAGCCGTTAAGTCGGCATGCTTTTCGAAAAGCGCGCTTTCAATGTCGGTGACAGATGACGTGATCGCTGGTGGTGTTGCTTCAGCGAAAACAGCGGGTGTCATTAAGCAGGGAGCAAGTGCAAATAGTAGAGCTGGAAAACCTTGGCGCATGATGGGCTACTTCAATCGTAATTTAGGTTAGTCAAATATTCTAAACGAAAACGCCATTTCGTCTGAAGCTATTGTTTATAACGACCATCAGTTTATAACGATCATACAGTTTATAACTATCAACAAAATGGCGAGTATTCATTCAGCTTTGTGAAACAGGCACGGCTATTTCAATCTCAACGGGCTTAGCTGTTTATAGCAGATTTAATACCCGACTTAGCTTTGCTTACTAGGAAGAAGCTTAACCCAGATGGTATCGCTGCCATTGATGGTTACAGAGCGGTTGTAAGATTCGTAACCCTGTTTTGAAATGGTTACTTGGTGACGTCCGCTTGGTAGTGCAACCTCAATTGGTGTGCTGCCATACTTGATGCCGTTAATGGTGACTGAATCATTGTACTGATCAGAACGTACCGTCACGTTAGCCCACTGCTTGTCATTTTTCTTAACGACAGCGGCTTGGCTGCCTGTTAGACAGTAGCGCGTAGACACATTCAATAGGTTACAAGCGGCAATGGCTTCTGGTTTCGCTTGAAGCTGAGCTTGTATCTGCATGAAGTACGCGTTGTTGCCAGAGAAACCACTCTTAATTGCTTGGCTGTCTTGAACATGAATGTTCAGTTGAACACCCTGCAAGTTTTGCTTCGCTAGTGTGCTTTCTGTGAGCTGCTCAAGTAATTGGCTCTTGAACGTTTGAACGGCTTTTTGGTTCGTTAGGTGTTTGCCTTGAGATGTACATTCACCGAGTGTCATTGTTGATGCACAAGTAGTGGTGTAGCTGGTTTCAAGAACCGCACTTTCACGAAGCTCTGTTGCGATACGCTTAACGCGCGCTTCAACTTTTGACTCTCTCAAGTTAGCCAGCTCATTATTAAGACGCGCTTGCTTTTGCTTGATTTGAGAAAGGTGAATTTCACCCTCGTTCATCGCTTGTTGATTATCTAGTTGAGACGATTGATTCTCTTTAACGGCCGCCCAAGCATCTTGGTAGCTTTTCTGGAAAGAGACCAAATCAGTTTCTGGATCTTCAAGTAAGCGACTGTACTGTTTGTCTAGTACAGACTTAGCTCTGTTACGTTTTGCCTTAAGTTCTTCACCTTCGCGCAACAACTTACTATTTTTGTTTTGTAGTTGTTTTAGGTTTTCAGTCGCCGATACTTTGGTTGCTGAAATACGCTCAATATCTGAGTTTTTCTCTGTTAGCTTTGCATCGATAGCTGAAACAGGATCGACTTGATTCAGTTCTTCAGCGGATACCGATGCAGATACCCAAAGTGGGGATAGCGCGAGTAAAAGCGCTGAAATTCGAAAGTTAGTCATAGGTCCCTGCAACTTGTAGATTGAAAATTGGCTCGTTAATAAAGTGTCTACTTCCTAGTTGTGAGTCACTAGTTATTAGCAATTAACACAGTACCCGTCTTTATACCGTTTTATTGCTATCCAATCTACTCAAAAGCCAAGTTTCGGTACTTCGGATACACTTTTTGCAGGTTTATCGCCAATTATTTGAGCTATATAAGAAAATTTATTCATTATGTTGGGGCGATAAAGTATTTATTGGTGACATGGTTTTTCGTGCTGGTGTGCTTGCTTGTATGAGTGCTTGTAAGCCCCTAAATTCGTCGGAACGATTGGTTTTACAATGGCCGTAGTTTGTACACTCTTGATCATCTTTCCGGAGGCATGATCAAGAGGATCGCAACGATGATCATGTCTCTGGGGTGGGAAATAGCTCACATGATCATTTACAAATTCATCTTATGCAGATTTCAGAGTATTATTCTTAGTATGTCGACCTGAGTATTTTGCTGTTATGCCAAAACCTTTACTTTTTCCAAATCTAGACCTGTCCCCGCTAGGCCTTACTGGCCCTCGCCCCGCAGAGATCATTACGCTGCCATCGCATATGGATTGTCATGAACACCACTATTCTCAGGTGGTGATAGGTTTAAAAGGTCAGGCGGAATTTGAAGTAAGTGGTAAAGGCAATCTGGTTGGGCCCGGACAGGGTTGTGTGGTTACTGCTAGCTCTGATCATGCTTTCGGTGGTGTAGTCGGTCAGTCGGATATCTTGGTGCTTAATCTGCCAATGCCAAGTGACGATGACCCTTTGATGTTAGAGAAGATAAACCAACTGGCATCATCCAACATCTACTTCCAATTAGATGCGCAAATTCAAAAGCTTATTCATATGTTGGTGCAAGAGATGCAGGCGAGCCCTGATGATCTGTTATTGAGTCGCGCGTGTAATGATACGGTGGTTGCGCTGCTGCAGAGACATATCTCGGCATTTGAAACCTCGATTAAAGACTCTCGTTTTGATCTAGAAGCGTTGGATCGTTATATCGAGCTCCATTTAGCAAACAAGATATCAGTTGCACAATTGGCGGGCAGTGTGTTCTTGGGTGAAAGCCAGTTCCACATGCTTTTCAAAGATCAAATGGGCATTACCCCTCACCAGTATGTTTTAGGAAAGCGTATCGACCGCTCTCGACGCCTTATTGAACAAGGGAATCTTAGCCTTGGTCAGGTCGCTGAACTGGCTGGTTTCTCCGGTCAATCGTCCTTTACTCACACCTTTTCTCGCCTTCAAGGCATGTCACCATCTCAATACAAAAAGCAAATTTCTGTTAAATAAAAAAACAAAACGGCATATTATATTAAAGTTTCATATGTGACCTTGTGTTTGTTTTGTTAATAAAGCGAGTTTTTAGCAAAAAACTCGGAGTTTTTGACAAGTAATCCTTATATACTCTAAATACACTGCAGCCATTGTAGAGATCCCGAACTCTTTTCGGGTGTGAGATTAAGGAAAACGCATGTTTACAGCTACTGATGTGTTAAAGCCAGAATTCAACGAGCAGTCGCTTGATGATCTTTGGACGCTTATCTCACCATTATATATGGTGGATGAAACCCAATGGCTAGAGCAACTTCTGCCGCTAGCTACCCCTTCTGAGTCTGAAAAGCAGCAAATTACAGACAAAACGACGTCGTTGATTGAGTCTATCCGTGCGGATAAAACATCTATTCAAATGATCGACGCTTTGTTGCTTGAATACAGTTTAGATACTCAAGAAGGCATCTTGCTAATGTGTCTGGCGGAAGCCTTGATGCGTATTCCTGATTCGGCAACGGCTGATGCACTGATTCGCGACAAACTTAGCGTTGCGGATTGGAAATCTCACCTGAAGAATTCTGACTCGGTTTTTGTTAACGCATCAACTTGGGGCCTAATGCTAACAGGCAAGGTGGTTGGACTTTCATCTAACGAGCAGAGTGCAGGTCAAGCAGTTAACCGCTTAGTGAACAAGCTTTCTGAGCCAGTGATTCGTAAAGCGATGCATCAAGCAATGAAGGTGATGGGTCACCAATTTGTTCTTGGCCGCAGCATTGCTGAAGCGCAAAAGAACGGTAAGTCTATGCGTGACAAAGGTTTTACCTACTCATATGACATGCTAGGTGAAGCGGCACTGACCACTGCAGACGCAAACAAATACTTCAAAGATTACCTAATGGCGATTGAAGCCGTAGGTCGAGACACGTATGTTTCTTCAACATCGAGCCCTGCACCGTCTGTTTCTATTAAGCTTTCTGCGCTTCACCCACGTTACGAAGTAGCGAATGAAGAACGCGTATTGACGGAACTGTGCGACACGCTAGAGCAGCTATTGCGCCGAGCAGTAGAGCTTGATGTTGCAATTACGATTGATGCTGAAGAAGCGGATCGCCTAGAGCTTTCTCTTAAATTATTCGAAAAACTGTACCGTACCGATCTTGTAAAAGGTTGGGGTAAATTTGGTCTGGTTATTCAAGCTTACTCAAAGCGTGCACTACCAGTTCTAGTATGGCTAAACCGCTTAGCGAAAGAGCAGGGTGATTTGATCCCGCTTCGTTTGGTGAAAGGCGCTTACTGGGATAGCGAAATTAAATGGTCGCAACAAGCTGGCTTTACTGATTACCCAGTTTACACACGCAAAGAAGCGACAGACGTAGCTTACCTTGCATGTGCGCGTTACCTGTTGAGCCCAAGTGTTCGTGGCAATATCTTCCCGCAGTTTGCGAGTCACAATGCCCATACGGTTTCTGCTATTGCAGTGATGACTGAGCACAAAGACTTTGAATTCCAACGCTTACACGGCATGGGTGATTCTCTTTACAACCATGCGATGGAAGCGTACCAACAGTCAGTACGTATCTACGCACCGGTTGGCAGCCATAAAGACCTTCTGCCATACCTAGTACGTCGCTTGCTAGAAAATGGCGCAAACAGTTCGTTTGTACACCGTCTAGTGGATGCACGTTGCCCTGTGGCAGAACTGACTCAACACCCAGTCGATATGCTTCTGGCATTCGATACATTACATAACACCAAGATTCCATTACCACCGGCTGTATTCCCTGAGCGTAAAAACTCTTACGGTGTGAACATTGATATCGAGAGTGAAGCGCATCAGTTTGAAGCACAGGTAAAAACATTCCTTAACAATCAATGGACTGCTGGCCCTGTGATCAACGGTGAATCTCTTGCCGAAAGCATGATCAAGGCTGATCAGAACGTTGAGCAAGTAACCGCACCTTACGATCGTCGTATTAATGTGGGTCAGGTGGCTTTCGCTAACCTTGATCATGTTTCCGCAGCGATCACTGGCGCAGACGCGGCATATGCTGATTGGAACGCGACTTCAGTGGAAACCAAAGCGGCTGCACTTGATAAGCTGGCTGACCTGATGGAAGACAACCTGGCTGAGCTGGTGGCGATTTGTCATCAAGAAGCGGGTAAGACAATTCACGATAGTGTTGATGAAGTACGTGAAGCGGTCGACTTCTGTCGTTACTACGCAAAACAAGCTGACAACCTACAAGGTTTCGAACTAAAAGGTTTTGATGGCCAAACACGAATCGCTTCTCGACAAGGTCGTGGTGTGTTCGTTTGTATCAGCCCTTGGAACTTCCCTTTAGCCATCTTCCTTGGCCAAATTACAGCGGCATTGGTTGCAGGTAACACGGTTGTGGCGAAGCCTGCCGAGCAAACAAGCTTGATTGCAGCTCGCGCGGTTGAACTGATGAATGAAGCGGGCTTCCCTGCTGGCACTATTCAGTTATTACCAGGTCGTGGTGCTGAGATCGGCAGTGCACTAACCAGCCATGATGCGATTGCTGGCGTTGCCTTTACTGGCTCAACACCAACAGCGCAACGTATCAACGTGTCACTGGCAAGCCGTAACGCTAAGCCTGTTCCGTTTATCGCGGAAACTGGTGGTCAGAACGCAATGATCGTCGACAGTACAGCACTACCTGAACAGGTGGTTCGTGATGTGATTCGTTCTGCGTTTGCTTCTGCAGGCCAGCGTTGTTCTGCACTGCGTGTGCTTTACATCCAAGAAGACATTGCAGATCGCGTAGTTGGATTGATTCACGGTGCAATGGATGAACTGAGTGTAGGTATCCCACATCTTCATAAAACGGATGTTGGTCCGGTTATCGACCAAAATGCGAAACAGAAGTTGTTGGCTCACTTAGAAAACATGACTAATACCCAGAAGAAGGTGGCGCAACTTTCTTTAGGTTCTGATTGTGAACATGGTGACTTTGTTCCACCAAGTGCGTTTGAAATAGATGACATTAGCTGTTTGAAAGAAGAGCAGTTTGGCCCTGTGCTGCACATTGTTCGCTTCAAAGCGAGTGAGTTGGCGCAAGTGGTAGACCAAATTAACCAAACGGGCTTTGGCTTAACCATGGGTATTCACAGCCGCAACGAGACAACTTACCGTTGGATCGAAAAGCACGTGCGCGTGGGTAACTGCTACATCAACCGTGACCAAGTGGGCGCTGTTGTTGGTGTTCAACCATTTGGCGGTCAAGGTTTGTCGGGTACAGGCCCTAAAGCGGGTGGTCCTCACTACCTATATCGCTTTACTGATGTTCATTTTTCTCAATCACAAGACAAGGCATAAGGAGCAGTATCATGGTTCATCAAGTGACAGGTTTTTCTGATGCTTTGTTAGCGTGGGAACAATGGAATCTTACCGACTTTGATCATAAGAGTGCTCAGGTACTTTCATTTAAATCAGAGATCGAGAGTCAATCTAAGCCTTTGGCGGCGGTGGCGACTTATCACCTAGAGCAAGCGTCTGCACTGCTTTCTGAACAACATCTAATGGCTGGCCCTACGGGCGAAACCAATGAGCTGTATGCCGCTGGTCGTGGTGTGGCTTTAGTGATTGTTGATGATTGTGAAGAGAAAGTGCCCGCACTGCAAACCGCAATGGCAATGATTACCGCTGCACTACTGGCTGGTAACAGTGTTCAATTGTGCAGTGATGACGTGCAGTTCAACACATTAATTGCAGATGCCGCGAAACAAGCGAATCTGCCAACGAACTTGGTGCAAGTTGCCTCGTATGACGCTGCTCAACAGCTGCTGTCTTGCGATGTACGAAGCGCAGGTTACGTTGGTAATTCACAAACGGCTCAAGCTATCAATTTACAACTTGCTAAGCGTGACGGTGCAATCGTCGGTTTAGTAGCTGAAACGGATCTGACCGCAATGAATGTTGCTAATGATCCACACCTATCGCTGCGCTTCATTACCGAGCGTACGCGAACTATAAATATAACAGCCGTGGGCGGTAATGCGACCTTGCTCGAACTTGGAAGCGAAGCTCACTAACCTTCAGTAAATCTGGCTCTAAAGACTTTTGGTTTTTTCCATTTTGGGAGTTATCCATTGGTATTTGGGGCCATAATCCCTAATTCAATGTATTCGCTTACCTTTACGGTGAGTGCATTGCATCGAATTAGGCATGGAAGGCTTTCTACAAAATGAGGACTATCAAATGATAGAAAACAGTTTTGCAATAACGACGACGTTCATTGCGTATCTAATTATGATGCTAGCGATCGGTGTTATTGCTTACAAACGTACATCTAACTCAACTGACTACTTTCTAGGTGGTCGTTCGTTAGGCCCATGGCCTGCTGCACTTTCTGCTGGTGCATCAGACATGAGTGGCTGGTTGCTACTAGGTCTGCCTGGTTACGCTTACGCTGCTGGCTTTGAAGCATTCTGGCTTGCTGGTGGTCTACTTGTGGGTACTTGGGCAAACTGGTTAATCAGTGCTAAACGTCTACGTACTTACAGTATTACGACTGAATCACTGACTCTGCCTGAGTTCTTATCTCGCCGCTTTAATGACAATTCAAAGCTGATACAAACAATTTCTGCTTTCTTTATCCTTTTATTCTTCCTTTTCTACACAAGTTCAGGCTTGGTAGCAGGTGGTAAATTGTTTGAAACAGTATTCGGCCTAGATTACACAACAGCGGTAATCATCGGTACTGTATGTGTGGTTTCTTACACCTTGTTTGGTGGCTTCTTAGCGGTATCTTGGACGGATTTGGTTCAAGGTCTACTGATGTCTGCAGCACTATTGATTGTACCAATTGCTGCAATGGACGGTGGCCTAGGTCAGCTTTCTACTGACTTACACAACATCAACCCAGAGCTATTAACGCTATGGAATGATGCGAAGGGTGAGCCGCTTTCTGCTATTGCGATCATCTCTCTAGCGGCATGGGGTTTAGGTTACTTCGGTCAACCACACATCTTGGCTCGTTTTAAAGCAACTCGTTCAAACAAAGATCTTGTGACAGCACGCCGCATTGCGGTTATCTGGACTGCTCTTTCTATGATTGGTGCAATGCTAGTGGGTCTTGTTGGTCTAATTTACGTGACTAACTCTGGCGCACCTAAGCTAGACGATGGCGAGAAGATCTTCATGCTTCTTGTTAACGCGATGTTCCACCCAGTAATCGCAGGTATCCTACTTGCTGCAATCCTAGCGGCAATCATGAGTACTGCGGATTCACAACTTCTTGTTTCTTCATCTGCAATGGCAGAAGATCTGTACAAGCAAGTTCTGAAGAAAGACGCAACGTCAGAAGAGATTGTTCGTGTGGGTCGCTTTGCGGTAATCCTAATCTCTCTTATCGCGCTATTCTTAGCGATGACACCAGACAGCTCAGTACTTGGCCTTGTATCTTACGCATGGGCTGGTTTTGGTGCTGCGTTTGGTCCAGCTATCGTGTTGAGCCTTTACTGGTCTCGTATGAACCGTAACGGCGCTCTAGCGGGTATCGTGGTTGGTGGTGTTACGATTGTACTTTGGAAGCAGTTCACAGGCGGTTGGTTCGATGTGTACGAAATCGTACCAGGAATCATCCTATCGACTCTTTCTATCGTTATCGTGAGCCTAATTACGGGCGAGCCAGAAGACGAAGTGAAGAAGCAACACGCTGAATTCGAGAAGAATCTGGTAGAACTAGATTAGTTTTATTGTTATTCGTCTAGGTGAAAAACTAGGCGAATTTACATTGTAAAACTCTGATGATGTAGTAAAGAACATCAGTGAAAATAATTGCAAAAAGTAATAGAGTCACTTCGGTGGCTCTATTTTTTTGACCATTCCCTAATGCTTTCGACCTCTTTCTGGTCGATATTCAATGACTCCAAGAACTCTTGGTGGGCCGTCGGCTCCATCTTCTCAAACTGCTTGTGCCAGTTTTTCATGTCCTCTTCGCTGAACCCTGCATTCTCCATCACACGAACCCAACGTTCTTTCGTCAGTAATTTTTGCTCTAACAATTCTGGCTGTTCCAACAGCATCACAATCGCTTTTTGTTGCTGGCGAAGGTTCTGAATTTCTTTCTCTAGTGCATTGAACTGGTTTACTAAGGTTTGCTCTTGTTTTACGTCGTCTTTGCGATCAAGCAGCGCTGTGATTTCTTGGATAGATAAACCGAAAGAGCGGTAGGAAATGATGCTCTCCAAACGAGCCTGTTCCTTTTCACCATACCAGCGGTAGCCATTGTCGGAACGACAGTGAGGGAGAAGCAGTCCTGCACGTTCGTAGTAAAGAATGGTGGTGCGAGAGATGTTATAAGCCTTGGCAATTTGAGTAACAGTGAGCATCTTCGGCCTCTTTGGTCGTCTTAGATGAATAGAAACATCAAGGAGTGGCGTATTCTAATCGCGCCTAGTTAAGGTGTATAGCAAGTAATCTGGTTGAGGTTGATACCTGCCCCTCTAACTCCTGACCATGCTTGAGTCGTGTTTCTGGTACTGAGAACATTTTAGTTTTCGTTGAGATACATTACAGTGATAAATGGCGATGTAGGAAGCTAAAGGAATATCGAAGTGTCACAAGCGATCCCCAATGTTGGATTTAATCACGAAAAAACGGCACAGGCTGAGTTAGAACTGATTCCGCTGTCTAGGCTTTATTCTGATAGCAACATCGACCACGATCCTCAATTGCCACATCGTGTCCGTTTCTTCTTAATTCTGTTTATTGAGCAAGGCTCAGGCACGCATATGGTCGACTTTGAAGACTACCCGTTTAGCCAAGGAAGCGTCGTGTTCATTCAAAGGGAGCAAGTACACGCCTTTGATTTTAGTAACCAGCCTCAAGGTACTGCGGTTTTGTTTACTCAGGCTTTCCTCGACAGTGTTCACGCTAATATGCGCTTGCCTAACTATACGCCAACCCACTTGAACAAGGCGCACTCTGCGCTGTTGTCATTGGACGAATCTCATCAAGATAGAACGCAGAGCCTGTTACAGCAAATTACGATGGAACTGAATCAACCCGAATCTGATCCCTTGATCGTGATGTATCTGTTCTCGGCATTGGCGTTGATTCTTCATCGTCTGCGACCGGAAGTGAAGCAAGATGCCTTGAGCTTGCAGCAGAATATCAAGTTTGCTCGCTACTTCGAGTTGCTTCAAGACAACTACCTGCGCGTTCGTGATGCTAACTGGTATGCGAATCAAATTAACACCACCTACAAGACGCTGAATCAAGTGTGTAAGGTCGCGACTGGATTAACGGCAAAGCAGATCATCGATTCATTTACCGTGTTAGAGATGAAGCGTCAGCTGGTTGTTAGCAATATTACCTCACAAAAAATGGCATCAGATTTTGGATTTGAAGACGCGAGTAATTTCGTTAAGTACTTTAAAAATCATACCCAAATGACCCCTAGTGAGTTTCAAAAGAAATATTCAAAGCCGTCGCTCTCTGAATCGTGAGTCGACACCAATCATCTAAGGTTCGATATCTACCATTTTTCCGCCTAAATACACTCTGCCGTGAGTCGCCCTCGTTGACTAATATAGTTTCCAAGCCAACGAGAGGACTTAAAAATGAAAACAATAACTAAATCTACATTACTAGCGGCAAGCGTATTGAGTGCTTCTACTTACGCAACCGCTGCTACTGCTCAAGAGCTTTCTATTAAAGAGAAAGGCGTTGCGGTGATTTCAAGTATTGAGACGGGAGATGCGAAAGCAGTGAGCTACATCAACCCTGAAAAATACATTCAACATAATCTGGCGGTCGGCGATGGCTTAGCGGGATTTGGTGAAGTGCTACAAATGCTGCCAGAAGGCTCAGCGAAAGCACAAGTTAAGCGCTCATTTCAAGATGGTGACTTCGTCGTAACGCACACCGAATATAACTTTTTTGGCCCTAAAGTCGGCTTCGATGTGTTTCGTTTTGAAGATGGGTTGATCGTTGAACACTGGGATAACCTACAAGACATTGCTAAACCAAACGCAAGTGGACGCACTCAATTAGATGGCACGACTAAAGTCGTAGACCTTGAGAAAACGGGTCAAAACAAACAGCTAATCAGTGGTTTCGTCAAAGACATTTTGATTAGCGGCGATATGTCTAAAATTAATCAATATATCGACAACGAAGACAGTGCTTACTTACAGCACAACCCAGGCGTAGCCGACGGTTTGAGCGGGTTGGGTGAGGCATTGGGTGCGCTAGCAGAAGCAGGCATGCCAATGGTTTATACCGCCAACCATAAGATTTTAGGCCAAGGTAACTTTGTGTTATCGATCAGTGAAGGCCAGTTCATGAATAACCACGTTGCTTTTTATGATCTATTCCGTATTGATGACGGAAAAATTGTTGAGCACTGGGACACCATCGAAACCATTCCTGCACGTTCAGAGTGGAAAAACGACAACGGCAAATTTGGCTTTTAAGTTTGAGCTAAATTGAACCTAAAATAACGATTAAAGCGGTGCTTTCTTAGGTGAAGTGCCGCTTTTTTATGTGTGAATTTGATGACAGTTTCGGGCGAAGTACTGTCGTTAAGGGGTTTTACAATGTAAATCGAAACCGAGTGATGGAGGGCAATAAAGTAAAACTGAGTGAGATCGATGACGTTTGATGTCAAAAAATGGAAGAGAAAAATGGTTGTTTTTTGAACTTGGCGCTCACTTTTGTGATTAGCTCGGTGAATTGTGGAACCGAATTGGACATGATGTGTCAATTGTCAGTAACCACTAAAGACCTATAGGACAAAGGTATGCCTGATCTCTATTGCAAAGGATGTAAAAAAACAACACTACATAAGTCTATAATGAAACGTTGTGAATCAGAGCCTGGGACGACTTCTGGCCGCATGTTGCAATGGACATCTAAGCTTTTTAGTGGCAACCAGTACTACGATATGGAAACACAACATTTTTGCCGAACGTGTAATTGCCGTTGCGAAGCTGGGAGTATCGTCCCACAAGTGGGCTTAGCTTAGCCAATAGTAAGTACTTACTTATTTAGATCAAAAAAAACCTCCGCCTTGGAGGTTTTTTCATTTTTATGCGGCTTGTAACGCTAGCTCTGCTTCAATGGAGTTACCATCAATTTTCACGTCCCATCCGTAGTTGGAGTACTCATTTGCCAGTGCTTGAGCGACGTCTTTTGATACGGTTACGTGTGTCCATGAGCCAATGCTATACGGCTTGTATGCGAGTTCCTGCGTTTTCATAATAGAGTCATCCTTTCTCTTTGATAATTCTATTATTCACTTTGGTCTATATCCTTTCTTTCGTTTCTGGCTCAACTTATTTGTTATTTGGGTCAATTTTATAATAATTTGTTAATAACTAGAAGATGATTTATAAGGCATGTTATCAGTTTGTGTTGATTTATATTCCATATGAATGTTGACTGCGCATTTAGTTTTTTAAATGTGTGAGCGGGGTTTTGCTCCATTTTGATCACTATGGAATATACTGAGCCGAATTTAGAATGTTTAAGGAATGTTATGTCTCAGCATCAACTCGATCGTATCGATAAAGAGATACTAAGAATTCTGCATATGAAAGGGCGTTTGCCCGTTGTTGAGTTGGCAAAACAAGTCAACTTAACCACTTCTCCATGTTCCGATCGGCTCAAACGATTGGAAAAAGATGGCTACATCACCGGCTATCATGCTGAGCTGTGTTCAGAGAAGTTAGGGCTCGATGTTCAAGTCTTTATCCATATTCGACTCGACCAAACGAGCTTCTCTATTTTTGATAAGTTTGCACAGGCTGTTGAGTTGATGCCGGAAGTGGAGGAGTGTTACTCCCTCTCGGGTGACTTTGACACCATGATCAAGGTTCGAGTGAAAGACATGAAGGCATACCAAGCGTTTATGGCAACCAAGCTGGGTACATTACCGGGCGTGATCCAGACTCGCAGCGAAGTGGTGATTGAAGAGCACAAGAAGGGCTTTGGCGTGAATCCTGAGTTGCTGGCAACCTTAAAGTAGGGCTGCCTCTTATGTTGGACATAAAAAATGGAAGCTAATAAGCTTCCATTTTTGTTGAACGTTAGATAAAGAGCAATCCGATAAACTTGTCCAGTTTACAGCGTAATTGCCGCAGAGATTAAGCCAATCACACCACCGAATACACCGCCCCAAACCACTAGCCAACCAAGGTGCTTCTTGATCATGGTCTGAACCATCTCTTTCACGAGTTTTGGTGTTAACTCATTCAAACGCTGGTCGATGATCGCTTCAATGTTCTCTTTGATTTCATCCATCATGGCAGGCGATTCAAGTTCATCCTTGATGGCATTTTTTACCGAATCACTCTTGCTGATTTCAATCACAGACTCTTGCATCTTCTCCACAAAGGGCGCTTTCATCGGCTGTAGTGCTTCTGTTCCGCCAACCATTGCCAACATGCCACCAAACTGAGAGTTCTCGATAACATGAACCAGTGAATCGAATGCAGGGTTAAAGTCAATCTTCTTAATCACGGGCTCTAGATTGAGCGATTTTCCGGTCATCTCACTACTAAGGAAGCGGTCGATGTTACTTTCAGTAAAGAACTGTTCCATCATTAGTTGCTTAATAGCGGCCTTGAACTCTTCAAAACGAGCTGGAATGACACCAGAACCGTATAAGCCGGGTACTTTTTCGAACAACATGTGAATCGCAAGCCAGTTGGTGATGGCACCTGAAAAGGCGAATAGGCCTGCATAAAGCAAGTATTGGTTTGCTGTCGCATAGCCGCCAGCAAGCAGTGCTAACGCAATAACGTTAGTTAAGACACTTTTGTTCATGGTTGATCTCTAGAAAGAATACTGCGCGCATTTTAAGAAAAAAACGCCAAGAAAAAAACAAAAGGATCGATGAAGTTTATGGGACAGACGAAAACAGATGAGAAAGGGGCGAAGATTGACAGGCATAAAAAAGGCTAGCCTCCCCCCGAAGTCTAGCCTTATTCCAGAACGCGCAAGCGAAGCGTCTTGATCTGTTATCGCTATTATATAATTACGACATAACATTCTGCCACGTGTAATTTACCAGCAGTTAACAATTTGGTGTGAAACACGCCGCACTATTTAAAATAGCACATAAATTAAGCACTCGTTTTGTGTTCAAGGTCGTCAGCGATGAAGCCGCCGGTTTGATGATTCCACAATTGAGCGTAGATACCGTTTTGGCTAATGAGCTCTTGGTGCGTGCCTTCTTCAACGATATTACCTTGGTCAAGTACGATCAAACGGTCCATTGCTGCAATGGTCGATAGACGGTGTGCAATCGCGATTACTGTCTTGCCTTCCATCAACTCAATTAAACTCTCTTGAATCGCAGCTTCAACCTCTGAATCGAGTGCTGATGTTGCTTCATCCAGCACCAACAGCGGTGCATTCTTCAGAAGTACCCGCGAGATAGCCACACGTTGACGTTGACCACCAGAAAGCTTAACGCCTCGCTCACCTACTTGAGCATCGTAACCAATGTTGCCAAACGGGTCGGTTAGCGTTTCGATAAACTCATGAGCGTGTGCCTGTTTGGTTGCGGCATACACTTCTTCATCTGATGCATCAGGACGACCGTAAAGAATGTTTTCTTTGATCGAACGGTGCAGCAGTGAGGTATCTTGAGTCACCATGCCGATATTGCTGCGCAGTGAGTCTTGTGTCACCGCTGAGATCTCTTGGCCATCAATTAAAATTCGACCATTTTCTACATCGTGGAAGCGCAATAGCAAGTTAACTAATGTCGATTTACCTGCCCCTGAACGGCCAACCAAGCCCACTTTTTCGCCTGGCTTGATATTGAGGTTCAGGTTGTTAATCACGCCCTTATTCTCACCGTAGTTGAAGCTCACGTTGTCGAAGTTGATGCCACCTTGTGGCACTTTTAGTGGTTCAGCGCCTTTCTTGTCTTCGATAGCGATTGGCTTAGACAGGGTTTTAATGCCATCAATCACGGTGCCTAGGTTTTCAAACAGGCCGCCGATTTCCCACATGATCCATTTCGACATGCCGTTAATGCGCAGAGCCAAGCTGACTGCAATGGCTATCGCACCGACCGTGATTGCGTTATCTAGCCATAGGTAGATAGAGATACCGGCAATACTGAACACCAACAGGTAGTTCGCGAATTCAACACAGATGTTGAAGCCTGTTACCAAACGCATTTGGCGATGGACTGTGTCAAGGAAGCCTTCCATGCCTTCTTCGGCGTATTCGGTTTCTCTTTTACTGTGCGAGAACAATTTGACCGTTGCGATGTTGGTGTAGCTATCAACAATACGTCCTGTCATCAGTGAGCGTGCATCCGCTTGCTCTGAAGAGACATCTTTCAGCTTTGGCACGAAGTGCAGTTGAATACCGACGTAAATGAATAACCAAATCAACATTGGAGCCATTAAGCGCCAATCCGACTCGGCAAGCATGAACAGCATCGCTGTAAAGTAAACCGTCACGTAAACAAACACATCAACCATTTTGGTCACGGTTTCACGCACTGCGAGCGATGTTTGCATCACTTTAGTCGCAACGCGTCCGGCAAAATCATCTTGATAGAACGACAAGCTCTGCTTCAAAAGATAGCGGTGCGCCAACCAACGAATCGACATTGGATAGTTGCCTAGCAAAGTTTGGTGAAGCAATAGCGAATAAACACTGATCAAGATTGGCATCACGACCAGTAACAGGATACCGAGCCCCATCAGAGTAGATTGGTTGTCTGCTAAGAAGGTGTCTGGGTTGCTTGTTGATAGCCAGTCAACCAGTTGTCCCATGTAACCGAACAGCGCGACTTCGATGATCGCGATGGTCATGCTCATCAAGCCGAGCAAGATCAACGGCTTTTCAAAACCTCGTGTGTAATGGCGGCAGAATGCCAGTATTCCAGTAGGAGGTTGTATCGGCTCTCCTTTTGGAAAGGCTTCAGTAAAGCCTTCAAATTTCTTGTACATAGTTTTCCCTTTATAAGCTACTGCATCTTTGAGCTAGAGCATCTTGATGTGCAGCTTTGTTTTTATAGTCTTGATTTGAATTTTTCAGTCTTAGTTTGAAATTATATAAGTGCCAATGCGTTCT
Organism: Vibrio bathopelagicus; assembly: GCF_014879975.1. NCBI lineage: Bacteria > Pseudomonadati > Pseudomonadota > Gammaproteobacteria > Vibrionales > Vibrionaceae > Vibrio > Vibrio bathopelagicus. Next base: position 188,171 of record NZ_CP062501.1, read on the forward strand.
TATAAGCATTAAGTCATTCGATGAATTTTGGTTTTTAGCTTTATTTTTAACTTTGGTTTAAGCACTTAGCTTTAATCACTTGGTTTTAAGACTAAACGCTTTGTTTAAGCGACGCAGGAAAGGCCCAAAGAGTGTCTTTCATGACGCTTATTTTAGATTGAAGTAGACAGGAAAAGTTAAGCTTATTTCAAACGTAATTGATGGCTATGCAACGATGATAATCCTAACGTTAAATGGATTAAATTGTAACCTAAACTCGTGGCAAGCTAGATAATGAAATTCGGATATTTATTCAGCAAGTTCTTAAACTGATATGCAAACTGTTGGTTCTTTCTGATGTGCTGTTATCTTGCAGTAAAAATTACCGAATAAACTGAGTTTTGCAGTAATTGTTTGGGATAAATATTCAAATCATTATTATTTTCAGTGAATATTGTCGTAACAACTTGTTTACAATTCTGAGGTAAATAAAAGATAGGGACGGTTGAGATGTTAAACCTACACAAAAAATCACTTCATATTACTAATGTTCAAAACGCCAATTGCGTTGTTATGGTGCCGCCAAAAGAATTTAAATTTAACGAAGAAACTGCACGTGATAACGAGTTTCAAAACAGAGTCAATCTGACCGAAGCTGAGGTTAAGCTAGAAACGATGGCCGAGTTTAAGACTATGGTCGCTTCGTTGCGTAAAGAAGGTGTGCAAGTTGTAGAGTTTGATTATCCAGAATTAGGCGTAGAAACGCCCGATGCCGTATTCCCAAACAACTGGTTCAGTACTTGTGGTGATGGCAGTTTATTCACTTTCCCTATGGCCTGTGAAAACCGTCAACATGAAGTTAAGCCACATGCTCTTATTGAAGCGCTAGAGGCGTCTGGTCGTATTGTAAACCATAGTGAGTCTATGGAGTCGTACGTTGCTCAAGGTTCTTATCTAGAGAGCACTGGTGTGATGGTGATAGACCATATCAATAAGACGATCTATGCTGCGCTTTCTCAGCGTTGTGATCGTGAAGTGTTAGAAGACTATGCGAAGCGTATTGGTTATTCACGCGTGGTTTCTTTCCAAACGGCATTACCGTCGGGTCAGCCGATTTACCACACCAATGTGATGATGGCGATTGGCGATAACTTCTGCGTGATTTGTGATGAAGTGATTCCAGAATTTGAGCGCCGCTTTGTGGTGAAATCCCTTGCTAAAGACAAGCAGGTTATCTCTATCTCGATCGATCAGATGAACCGATTCTGCGGCAACATTCTGCAACTGGAAACAGTGAATGGCGATAAGGTAATCGCGATGTCTCAATCGGCTTACGATGCATTCTCTCCCGCTCAGTTAGCTCAGCTTTCGACACACGGAAAGCTACTACCATTTAACGTGAAAACGATCGAAGACATCGGTGGTGGTTCGGTGCGATGCATGTTGGGTGAGGTGTTCTTGCCAACGCGAGTTAATCTCCTGTAGCAAGTATAGAAAGTGTAGCAAGCGACTGACTTCAGTCATGAATTTCTGAATACCACTCTCATAGCAGAGTGGTATTTTTGTATTGGTCTATCAGAAGTAAGAAGACAGAAACAAAACCAGAGCTAGATACAGGAGCTAACGGAAAAAAGCTATGAAGCGCTCTTAAAAGCCCTGTGTTCGATGAACTGAGTTGAGAGTGCGACCACTTCCTTAGAGTACACAAGCGCGGTGTGATTAAGCTTGAGGGCGCAAGTATCTGTCGCACCTCTCAGGTTGGCGTCTTCGAGAGTGACTGTGCCATCACCTGGGTTTCGGCCCAATACGATACGTCCAACACCAGCGTCGTAGGTACCCGTAATTACGCCAATTGGCACATCAATATCGTAGTCACCCAAGCCATCGCTTAAGATCATTTTGCTCGAACCAAATATAAAGCCAAGGCCATGATTCGACAGTGTTTTAGCGATAGTCGCGCCATTGTGTGGCGTGCCAGCGGTAATGATGCAGGTGTCTGCAAAGTCGGGTTGGTAGAACTTAAAGTAGTGACGAATGAGCAAGCCACCAAGAGAGTGGCCGAAGAAATAGACCTCATCATACTCATTAAAACGAGCATTCACGAAGCGATTGAGACGTTTGGCTGCAGAAGGAAAACGCAGCGAGTTGTAGGCAAACTTGTGCGTTGTAAAGCCACGTTTTTTGAAATTTCTATCCAGATATTGCATGATCAACGCAGGCATATATAGACCATGAATCAAAACTATATGTTTGTTTTTATTATTCATTTTTGTCCTCCGTCTGATGGTGTTTCCAGTATATTTAGTCGCAAATCTAAACTCAATAAAACTTGCTGCTAATGGGACACAAAAGACAGAGCGCTCGTTATAGATAAAGAGTGGGTTACTCCGATCTTACTCCACCATACACATCAATCGTTAAGCCACCTTCTTTGGCATAGGTATTCGGCGTTAATCCGATGGTTTTCTTAAGGTAGCGAATTAGGTGTGGCTGGTCGCTAAATCCAAACTGGTAGGCGACGTCTATCCAATCAATGTCTTCACAATTTCGTTTATACAAGTATTCGAGCATCGCCTCGAGGTTGTTCATCGATTGGCACTGTTTCAATGTCAGTCCTGTCACCTTGTTGAAGCTTCTCTCTAAAGTTCGTTGCGAGCAAAACAGTTTGTCGCCGAGCTCTGCAATCGGTGTTGTGCTAAGCACTTCTAACACCTTGTGGGTGAGTTCGCTGTGTCTGTCTGTTTTACCTGTCGATAGCCAAGGCAGCAGCAAACTATCCAATTGCTGACAACAGGCTTCAAAGTTAGTTTGAGCGAGCTTGATCAGCGACATGGCATCAGCCTTTGGATTACCTAACAAATTGGCGAGATCGATAGGGTTAACACAGTCTAGGCTGGAGTGCGGGCAGTCCGGAATATTTAACGAGTACAAGGCGCCAACATGAAACTTGATACCCAAATGAATAAACGGCTTCGAGTGGTCCAGTTCAATCGCTTTATGGTGCGGCAACAGCAAATGGCTGCCAATCCCTTGATCGACTTGTTGCTCTATTGTGTAGTGATAAGACTGCTCGTTTGGAGATAGAATCAAATGTGCTGAAGGATCAGGGTTAAGCTTGGGATACTGATGAGTTTGAGCATCAGGCGTCTTCTCGATCAACCAATAGCAATCAATGTATTGAGCAACAACTGAGGATTTCGGAGACTGTAACCAATTGATCATTCGGCATTCTATTTGAGGTTAGCGTTGTAATAACTATATGTGTCTATCGTTGGGGAAGATAGTTTTCTCTTTGCTGAACACGTAATGACTAACCAACAACAATAAAGCCCATAACCGTTGTATGTATAGAGTCATAGTTATGGGAGTTATTTATGTTGGCTTCGCTCGGGCGAAGAGTAAGTCGTTAAAGTCGAATCCTAGCTAAAATCGAACTGTAGGATTCGGTTTTTCGATGACAAACCAGCACGAGCGATCGCTTTCTGCGCACCAATGTTGCTGCTTTCTGTAGAACACATCGCTTCCAAACCTTGGCTGTTGGCGTGTTGTGTTAGAAAGTTCAGCACGCGTGTTGCTAAGCCTTTTCCACGTTCTGCTTGCGCGACAATCATACCCAAGTCTGCAAACTGCGTTTGGTGTTCATCGAATTTACGGCACTCTCCTGTAGCAAGAATACTGTCGCTTTCCCAGTAGCCCCATAGCTCCTGGCGGGCAATCAAATTACCGTAGTAACCAGTGAGCCACTCTTTTGGTGCGCCAATCGCTGATGAAGCAAATTCCACTAGCTTATCGAGTTGCTCTTCCGTCGCGAGAGTCATCTCGATGTCTTCAATACGACCCGAATTACGACTAGAGTTAGCTTCTTGGTCTTGGCGATACATCAATGAGTTCACTTTAAATGAACCGGTGTTATCCATGCATAGTGACAAGTATTGCGGCTCTGCCGTGCTCACGAATGCGCCTTTAACATCACCAATCACAGAGCTGTTGTTTTCGATGATTAAGGTGAACAAGTCGGCAATATTCGCGCTGGCTGTTGGTGCTAGGAAAAACTGAAGCAAGTAGCCTTCACCATTCAACACGCAATAGCCCATAAGCGTGTCGTCTTCGTAAAAGCCGTAATGGTCTGACACTGGTACAAAGCCGAAGTGCCACATGCCATCAAGTGGGGTTGTTGAATCAGAAAAGTAAGCCGTTTTAAGTTCGCTTAAGTCGCTAAGTGTTGTGATTTTTTTGATGTCTAACATCGTGTTAATTCCTGTTGTTTCAATGGCAGCAAGTGTAGGCGAGTGCTTTAGGCAGGTATTGAACAAAACCGACAGTTTTAGATGGAACGTAAAAGGGGCTCATACAATGAGCCCCTTTAAAATCAGCATTTGAAGAGAACTAACGACACGGTGCGAAGATGTCTTGGCTCGCTCGGTATTCTTTGGTTTGCACGTCCATCAAGCCAAGCAAGGAGTCGAACAGGTTATCGTGAGAAAAGCTCTGCTCCTTTCCTGCTTTACGCAAACACGTATCACTGATTCCTTTCTCGGCCGCGAAGCCATCCGACATCCACATGATCATAGGAACGTGGGTTTGCTCTTTCGGTGCCAGCGAATAAGGCATGCCATGTAAATAGACGCCATTTTCTCCTAGTGATTCGCCATGATCGGACACGTACATCAACGCGACGTTGTATTTGTCGGTCAGTTTCTCAAGCTTTTGCATCGCTTGTGAAAGAAAGAAGTCCGTGTACAAGATGGTGTTGTCGTAGGTGTTAACCACTTCTGCTTTGGTGCAGTTTTCAATGTCGGCGCGAGCGCAATCAGGTGTGAATTTCTTGTGCTCTTCAGGGTAACGTTCAAAGTAAGTTGGCCCGTGAGATCCCGAAATATGATAGAAAATGATGCTATTTTGCGTGAGATCTTGAGTATCTTGTTCGAAGTTCTCTAGCATTGCTGTGTCGTAGCACACATCGTTGTTACATAGGGGGTCACTGTCTTTGGCGACGAGAGTCATCTCTTTGATTCGGTGTGCGACCGCCTTGTCTCCACCATCGTGCTCTCGCCAGATAGAGTGAATTCCCGCACGATTCATAATATCGACCACGTTGTCTTGGTTGTAGGCTTTGTCGCGGTCGTAGTTGCTGCGGTTCATGTTAGAGAACATGCATGGTACAGAAACGGCGGTGGCTGTTCCGCACGACTGAACATCAGAGAAAAATATCGGGTTGTAAGGCTTGGTATAAGCATTGGTTTCACGCTCATAGCCATGATATTGGTAGTTGTACACGCGAGCGGTTTCGCCAAGCACAAACACCAGTAAGGTCGGCTTGGTTGCCGCTTGGGCTTGTGTTGTTTGCTTCGCATCTAACCCTAATTCTTGATAGGGGATAGGCTCTTTGATGTAGGTATTATTGATGTATTTGACCGTTGATGCCACGTACTCGGTCGGAATAATCATCTTTTTGATGTGCGAGTTATTACGACCAATCGATACGTAATCCTTATAGAAAAGTCCGGCAATAATCGCAATAACGATCAAGGAAGAGAGTAGTCCAATCGATTTCCAGACAAAGAAATCTTTCCAAGACTCTTTTTCAAGTTTGGTAACCAACAAGATGATTGATGGAATGCCGCCCATCGCAAGTAACCATAAGATCGAGTGACCACTGATATAGCTTGCAGCTTCACCGCTATTGGTTTCGAAGACGTTCTCTATCATGCCGTAATCGACGAATATGCCGTAGTTAAACATGCTGTAGCTGACGAGTGTTGAAGTAACTAGCAATAAGATGAAAAACGGCTTAGAGAATATCGGCCAATTAAAGACTTGGAAGATGAAATTGAAGGCAGCAAGGAAGAAGATAGGGATGGATATAAGAAACGCGATACTTTCAGACTTTGATGCCTGAACAATACTAAACAGTTCGAGGGAGAGAGGGATGTTGATGATAAGCAGATAATACACAGCCAACACAAAAGGCAGCTTGTTTATCGACATGTTTAAGCTTGGAAGGTTCATAGATTTTGTTTTCCTGCGTCTCTTATCCCTTTATTTTAGTCTCGCTACCAAGAAAGCTCTAATATCAACGCATAAAGCTCAATAAGTGATGGCGAGCGATAAACCAACTAAAGTGAAATGACGCGATAGGGCGTGTAGAAACAAAAAATTCACTTTACTGAGTGACCTTCATGACAAGGTGGAACAGCAAAGTGAATTAGTATGTTCAGCTTATTCTATGCGACTCAATCACATTAGAAGTTGTATGAACCACCGAAGCTAATGCTGTTGAAGGCAAGCGTTTTGTCTTCAGTTTTCAATGCACTGTTGTTTCCAATGTAGTAGTTTTCAACACTAACAGCGTCTGCTTGTGAGATTAGGCGTAGTGTTAGATGTTCGATTGGCGTGTATTCAACACCGACACCAAAGTGGAAACCAGTACCGCTATCATCATCGTAACCAGCGCTCTTGTTTGCGTTTAGGTCAACAGAGCTTAAACCTGCTAGCACGAATGGACGGATCGTGTTGTCGAACGTATAACCTAGGTTTGCTGACAAAGAAATAGACGTCGGAGACAGTTTCGCAGCACCCTTTTTGTAGTCTGCGTAATCGTTGTAGCCAAGTTCCACACCTACGATACGGTTGAATTGGTAGCCGCCATATAGGTTGTAGCCCATGCCATCTGAATCTAAACTACCTTGACCATCGGTATCAGAATCTTGGTAGACACTAAGTCCGCCACCAATGTAAGCGCCGCCGTCAGTACCTGCTGCTAAAGCTGGAAGAGAAACTGCGCTGATTAAGCCCAGTGCTAATGCTGATTTCGTTATCTTGTTCATCTTTCTTACTCACTCTTAAATGTCATGCCAGTATCAATAATTTTTGTTTTGCGATCTTTCGACCGTTGGTGAGTATTATTCCGTAGTCTTATACCTATTACTGTATGGCTTTGTAAGCTAAATCGTTACATAGTAGAAAACATACTCATTAGATTGCGTAGTGAGTTAGGCTGCCAAAAACAAGGAATACACATGCTAATGAGACAAAACACAGGGTTGGTGATTGTGGACGTACAAGGCAAGCTTGCACGCCTCGTTGATGACAGCGATGCGCTGATTGCTAATTGTGGGAAGTTAATTCAAGGAGCGCAGGTTTTGGGGCTACCAATCGTTCGTTTGGAGCAGAATCCAGAAAAGCTAGGTGATACAGTCGACGAACTTAATGACTTATTGAACGATATTAAGCCGATACCGAAATTTACGTTCAACGCGTGTGATGAACCTAAATTTGTTGAGGCTGTGCAAGCCAAGGGTGTGGATACGTGGTTGGTGTGTGGCATTGAGGCTCATATTTGTGTCTATCAAACCGCAATGGGGTTGTTAGACCTTGGGTACAAGGTTCAGGTAGTTGGCGACTGTATTAGCTCGCGAACGGCACTCAACAAGGATCTGGCAATCCGTAGACTAACGGATGCTGGTATCCAAATCACAGGGTTGGAAATGAGCTTATACGAACTGGTGAAAGATTGCCGAGCCTCAGAGTTTAAACACATCCTATCCCTTATTCGTTAACTTGAGCTTCGTTAAATTTCCCCTTGAAGAGGTTCATTTGAATAATCTAATCGTATTTACTGGTGGACCGGGATCTGGCAAAACCTCAGTCATCGACGCTTTGAAAAGTCAGGGATATCGCTGCGCACCCGAGGTTGGGCGTAAAGTGATTCAACAACAAGTCGAGCAACAAGGGAATGCTTTGCCATGGTTAGATAAAGTGGCCTTTCGTGATGAGATGGTGCGAGAAGAGTTAGCTAATTACCAAGTTTTCGAATTGAGTGAGCAGCTGGTTTTCTTTGATAGAAGTATCGTGGATTCATATGGTTACAGCTTGTTAGAAACGCTGCCTATTCCTCAATTCTTGTTGAATAGCTGTAATGAACTTGAATACAACAGTAAGGTATTTATCTTCCCGCCATGGGATTCGATTTTCATCAATGATCAAGAACGTAAACAAGATTTCGACGAAGCGATCGCCACTTATGAAAATATGGTGACAGCCTATAATCAATTCGGCTATCAGCTGGTGGAAGTGCCCAAGTTATCTGTTGAGGAAAGAGTCGAGTTTATCTTAGCTTCAATTGACTCAGGCGAGTGATTTCCAGAAAAACCACAACTAAAAAAGCCCCACAGCATCGACTCGCTTGAGTGGTTGCTGTGGGGCTTTTCTATTGATACTGATTCGTTACTTTCCTAGTCGTATAACGCTTAGTCTCAGGAACGTTTAGTCACCAAGAGGTTGTCGGTCGCCTCCGCCTCGGTAAGAGTCTAGCGCGACCTTCAAGCGGCGCAGTTTGTCGCGCGAACGGTTCTTATGGTTGACTGCGATTCCCATAGAAAGCACATCCACCAACGCCAACATGGCGTAGCGAGACGCCGACGGCTTGTAGATGAAGTCAGTTTCCATATGCTTGATGGGTAACAAGATATCGGCAATCTTTGCCAGCGGTGTGTCTTGTGGGGTAATTGCGATGATCTTAAGTCCGTACTGCTTGGCTAATTCGGCAGTTTCAGTGATTACTGGCGTAAAACCGGTTGCTGAGATCATCACCATCACATCATTGGCATCTGCTGTAGCGGCAACCATGCGTGACATTAAGCCATCGTTATAAGAGACCACCGGGTAGCCCAGTCGGAACAGTCGATGTTGCAGCTCTTGAGAAGCGATAGTCGAACCACCACCCATACCGATAGCAATGATCTGTCTGGCGTTATGCAGCCAGCTCACCGCAGTTTCAACGTCTTGTTCTTTGAATAGAGTGCGGTTGATGTCTAGGCTCTGCTTGATCGATTCGTAGATACCTTGATAGCCAGTTTGGTCAACAGGTTCGAGAATAAAACGCTGGCCGACTGTCAGTGTCTGAGCCAACTTAATCTTCATATCACGTACGTTGCTGCAGCCGATAGCCTTAGCAAAACGCGTAATGGTGGCTTCACTCACTTGAGCACTTTCAGCAAGCTCTGTGATGCTGGCATTGGCAGCAAAATCAATGTCGTCCATGATTAGCTTAGCAACTTTCTTCTCTGCATCACGAAGAGCGGGAAAACGCTCTGTTATCTGTGAAATGATATCTACTTCTAAACTCAAGAATCCTGATCCTTTGTTGATGGGGCTAACCGTTATGGCTTAGTTTTTAATAGCTTAGCTCGTAAGAACAAAGCTATTTAGAACTAGGCTATTTGGCATTAAGCCATTTAAAACTAAGCCTTAGCCCCGTTAGTATATCTTATTGTTTCGTTGATTCTAGCTTATCGAAAAATTGAACTAGAAGCAGGTTTCTACCCAGTGGGTAACCTGATGTTCGTCATCGCTGATGGCAATGTAGCGCCATTTGTCGAAGGTTAAACACGGGTGTGAGGTCGAGAACGCAATCATGTCGCCCACTTCAATTTCAGAAGAACCGTCGGTTTCAACAAAGGTATGTTGATCCATCACGGCAGTAGAGGTTAAGCCTTTCACTGATATAGCTTCGCCGTTGCGATAGCCGCGCTCTGCAATCGGTAAACCCGCATCAAAGGCCACATCACGCTTGCCTAGCCCAACCACTAGCTTGGTAGGCTCTGGGCGAGAGATTACATACGCCCACACCTCAAGCGCCGATTCTAAATCACCACCCAATTCACACGCATAGCCTTGATTAACTTGGGCGCGTTGCAACACCTTGCTTTGGGCATCTAGGTAGATCCCAGTATCGTGAATGGCGTAACAACCTGGACGAATGATCGCCAAATAATCGGTTAAATTCGCCAAACATTCCGCAACTACGTCATACCAAGCGGAACCTGCACCCGTGATAATCGGTTGCCCTGCAATCAGTCCATCTGATGTGAGGCTTTCGACAGATGCTAGTGCCTGATTTAAGAAGGTACGAATATCTTGCTCTGCGTTATCACCGTGAATTACCCCCTCATACACCTCAATTCCTGCTAGCGAAAGAGATGGTGAGTTCTGGATGGTTTGAGCCAGTTCTAGAACCTCTTGCGGTGAACGACAACCACAGCGACCACCCGGTACGCCAAACTCGATCAGTACCTTTAGCGTCTGTTTTTTGTTGGCGAAATATTGGTTAAGTTGCTGCACGTTGACTGATGAATCCACGCAACAATAGAAATCGATATCGAACTCGCGAATAAGTTGTTCAACGATTGCCATGTTGGTTTTACCTACCAATTGGTTGGCCATAATGATTCTTTTCGCACCAGCCATGGCTGCAATTTCAGCCTGTGCAGGGGTTGCTACCGTGATACCCCAAGCGCCATTTTCGAGTTGTTGGCGGAAAAAAGCAGGTGTCATGGATGTTTTGCCGTGTGGCGACAATTTAACTTGATGGTGATCGGCGAATGACTGCATCCAATTCAAGTTATTGGTCAAGGCCGATTGCTTAATAGCTGCAACAGGAAGCGAGATATCTTCGTTAATCAATCGATAAACACCGTTCTCAGGTTGTGATATCGCTCTCCCTTTTTGGCCTCTTTCAGTTAAGACAAAACCTTCTTTTTGATACTTTCTAACATTTTCTTGTGCTGGGCTATGTTTCATTACTGATTCCTAACATGATTTAAGTTGTTGTTATGTAATGTATTAATATATCTACAATCTGATTTTTGGTAGAAACTATCACACAAATTAAAATATTATGTGTGTTTTGTCACTGAAAATAATCGGCTGGATTCTTAATATAGCTCCATCAACACAGTGGATTGAGAGAGTGAAAAATGTTGTTCGATACGATAATCAAAAATGTAGAGGTGTTTGACGGCACCGGCGAACAATCGTTTTGTGCCGATGTAGCAATCCGTGATGGAAAAATCGCCGAAATTGGTCAAATCGATCATGAAGATTGTGGCCAACTAGTAGAGGGAGCAGGCTTAGCATTGGCTCCTGGTTTTATTGATGTACACACACATGACGATACCAATGTAATTCGTTACCCAGATTGCCTGCCTAAGATCAGCCAAGGTGTCACAACCGTGATTGTTGGTAACTGTGGTATCAGTGCATCACCAACCGTTTTGGCTGGTGATCCACCTGACCCAATGAATCTTTTAGGCGCACAAGCTGACTTTAAATACCCAACCTTTGCGGCGTACGCACAAGCGGTAGAGCAAGCTCAACCGGCTGTAAACGTAGCAGCATTAGTCGGTCATACGACATTACGTAACCAAGTGATGGACGACCTGCAACGCACTGCAAGCGAAGACGACATCGCAGCGATGCAAACCAACCTTGATTTAGCGATGGAGCAAGGCGCATTAGGTTTGAGCTCTGGCCTGGCTTACGCAAGTGCTAAACAAGCGAACGCTAACGAAGTGATGCAGTTAGCGAAAGTGCTGTCTAGCCATGGCGGCATCTATACCACGCATATGCGTACCGAATTTGAAGAGATCTTAAGCGCGATGGAAGAAGCGTTTGAGACAGGACAATACGCGAAAGTGCCTGTTGTTATCTCCCACCTTAAATGTGCTGGTGCGGGTAACTGGGGTAGAACCGTTGAAGTACTCGACTTAATGGACAAGGTTTCTGAGCACCAAGATGTGTCTTGCGACTGCTACCCATACTCTGCGAGCTCTTCGACATTAGATTTGAAACAAGTGACCGACGATTTCGACATCTTCATTACTTGGTCTGAAGCAAAACCAGAACATGCAGGCAAAACGCTGAAGCAGATTGCTGATGAAATGACCCTACCCCTGATGGACGCAGCAAAAGCGCTTCAACCTGCGGGTGCGGTTTACCACTGCATGGATGAGAACGACGTAAAGCGTGTATTGAAATATAAACTGACCATGGTCGGTTCAGACGGTTTACCTAATGACCCGCATCCACACCCAAGATTGTGGGGTACCTTCCCGAAAGTTCTAGGTCACTACTGCCGAGATGAAAAACTGTTCTCGTTGCCAGAAGCGATTCACAAGATGACTGGAATGTCGGCTCAGCGTTACAACTTAGCTGGCCGAGGCGAAGTTCGCTGTGGTGCCTGTGCTGATTTAGTTTTATTTGATCCAAAGAATATTAAAGACACAGCAACATTTGAAAATCCTATTTCAGTTGCTGAGGGAATAGAATGCGTATTTGTAAATGGTGAGTTAACTTACCAGCAAGGAAAAGTAAAAAATAATCGTTCAGGTGTTTTTATTTACCGAAACTAGAATTTGAATTATTTATTAAATTCAGGTGATTATAAAAACGGCGAATTAAATTAAATATATTGGAATAGAATTTGTTTTATCTATAAATCCAATGTTATCTATAAATAAGTGGAGTTAAAAAATGACTATTAAACGTTACGGTGTTGAAGGCGGTACAGGTACAGGCGGACAACATTTACCATTTGCACGTGCAACTGAAGCAGGTGGTTTCCTATACGTTTCTGGCCAGACACCGATGACAGATGGTGAAGTGGTTGAGGGTGGCATTGTTGACCAGTCTCGCCTAGCGATCCAAAACTGTGTCGATATCATGACTGAAGCGGGCTACGGCCTAGAAGACGTAATGCACGTAAAGGTTGTGCTAACGGATTCTCGTTACTTCCAATCTTTTAATAAGGTATTCAAAGAGTTCTTCGGTGCTAACCCACCGGCTCGTATCTGCATGGTCTGTGATCTAGTCGTAGACGTGAAAGTTGAAGTAGATGTGACTTGCTACCGCGCAGATCGCGTTTAATTATAACCTAATCACAATAACCTAATTAGAGAGTATTAGAGGGTAGTCATCCCTGTTATTATCTTTTAATACTCTCACCCTACATTTATAAAAATTACTTTAATTAGAATATACAAAACAAATAAAGTAATTATATGAAATATAAAATGAATGAATCATAAATAAAGTTCAGGAATGAGCTTAATATTTCACTGAGAGGTGTCAAATGAACAGCACACTTTTTCTTACAGGCTTCGGCGTGTACGTATTATTTTTAATTTGGTTAGGCTGGTTTGTCTCGCGTAATCAAAAATCTGGCGAAGATTTCTTATTAGGTGGCCGTGGCCTACCTATGTTCTTAGTACTTGGTACAACAGTAGCGACGATGGTTGGTACGGGTTCAAGTATGGGTGCGGTTGGCTTCGGCTACGCAAATGGCTGGGCAGGTGCTCTGTACGGCATTGGTGGTGCGATAGGCATCCTATTACTTGCACTTTGGTTTGCTCCGGTTCGTAAACTGAACTTCATGACCATGAGTGAAGAACTGGCTTACTATGTTGGCGCTAACCGCATCGTGAAAAACGTTGTAGGTGTACTGATCTTTGTTGCTTCAATTGGTTGGTTAGGCGCACACATTCTAGGTGGCGGCATGTATTTAGCGTGGATTGCAGACATCGATCTCAACCTAGCGAAAATCATTATTGCAGCGGCATTCACTATTTACGTGGTGATCGGTGGTTACACAGCGGTTGTATGGACCGATACCATTCAAGCTATTATTCTTTTTGCTGGCTTCATCTTGATGGCGGTAATGTCAGTTGATTACATCGGCGGCATGGATAACCTTTACGCTGCGATGGACCCTGCTGCTACGAGCTTTTTAGCAATCGATAAACTGGGTCTTCTGCCTGCTGTGTCTCTGGCTGTGGTTATTGGTGTGGGTGTACTGGCGACGCCTTCATTCCGTCAGCGTATCTACTCGGGTAAAGATGTATCAACCGTTCGTCGCTCATTTGTTGCATCGGGTGTGTTGTATCTTTTCTTCTCTATCATCCCTGCAATCATTGGTATGGCTGCGCATGCCATTGACCCATCATTGGATAACGCGAACTACTCGTTCCCTTATGTTGCTGCAACGGTGCTCCCGGTTGGCGTTGGCATGATTGTTCTTATCGCGGGTCTTTCCGCAACTATGTCGAGCGCAAGTTCAGATGCGATAGCAGGTGTTTCTATCCTACTTCGTGATGTTTACGTGATGTTCACTGGCCGCGTACCAAACAAAGAGTCAATGGTGAACTATTCTCGCTTGGCATTGATTGTGGTGATTGGTTTTGCACTGTTGTTCGCACTAACGTCAAACGACATCATTGGCTACATCACGAAAATGATTTCAACCGTAATGTCGGGCATGTTTGTGTGCGGTATGTTGGGTCGATTCTGGAAACGTTACAACTGGCAGGGTGCTCTTGCTACGCTAGCGGGTGCATCTGTGGCTTCATTTGTCGTAATGCTAAACGCAGACTACACGGCTTTCTGGGGTAACCCTGTGATTCCTTCTTGTCTAGTGGCTCTAACGGCTGGTGTGGTTGTAAGCTTATGTACTCCGGCTAACCAAGTGACACCAGAAATGGCAAAAGCAATTCTTGATGACGAGCGTGCTCTGATGGAAATGGAATTGTCAGACTCAGGTGTGCTTGAAGAAGAAGCGTCTTCTCAACGTCCTGCTAATCAAACAAGCTAATCTCAAACGCTCCGCAGCTAGTTAGTACAACAAACTCAGTACAACAAGTTGTGGAGTGGTTAGCTCAGGCTCTGCTTTTTGGTAGGGCCTTCTTCCCCATTTATCTCTCTATTTTAGGATCTGCTATGCCTGCATCTTCTAACTTCAATATTGCTTTCTTTGGCGAGTGCATGGTCGAAATCAGCGGCTCTCCATTAACCAAAAAATTCGGCGGTGACACGCTCAATACCGCACTTTACCTTTCTCGCTTAACCCAACATCAAAAGCTCTCTGTTCATTACGCGACGGGTCTGGGTAGCGATGAACTGTCTCAGAACATGGTTGATAACTGGCAGTTAGAGGGTATTCAAACCAATTTCGTTGAACGCATCCCAAGCAAGCTGCCCGGCTTGTACATGGTCGAAACCGACGAGACAGGCGAGCGACATTTTCACTACTGGCGCAACGATGCGGCGGTAAAGTTCTATTTTCAAATCGATAACTTAAACAAGCTTGAAATTGCCCTGACAGAGAAACAAGTCGACGCAGTTTATATCAGCGGTATCAGTATCGCGATTTTGGATGACACCTCTCGTGAGCGTTTATTCAAAGCTATTAGCGTGTTCTCAAACCAAGGCGGCAAGGTGATTTTTGATAACAACTATCGCCCGCAGCTTTGGAGCACTGAGCAAGCTCAACATTGGTACGCCAAGTTACTGCCGCTGGTGGACATCGCCTTGATTACCGAAGATGACGACCTGCTTGTATGGGGGAACTCAGAGAGCGTTCAACAACGCTGCCTCCGTTTGGGTTGCCAAGAGATCGTTATCAAGCGAGGCTGCGAGCCATGCAAGATTGTTCAAGTTGAACAGGGCAACATTGTTGAGAATTATGTCTCAGCGACTCGTGTTTCTAACGTGGTCGACACCTGCGCGGCGGGCGATTCATTCGCCGCGGGTTATTTAGCTGCGCGCCTTACTGGCGAGAGCGCTACCGACGCAGCCGAACTTGGCCACCAACTGGCTTCCATCGTTATTCAATACTCTGGCGCAATCATCCCCGTGAGCGCTATGAGCCAACTGATTAAAAAATAAAATAAAAGCGGAATTATTATGTCTCAAGAAATGATCAACAAACTTAAGCAATTCAAAGTTATCCCTGTTATCCAAATCAACAAGGTTGAACACGCGATTCCACTGGCAAAAGTGTTGGTAGAAAACGGCCTACCAGTTGCTGAAGTGACATTTCGCACTGAAGCGGCAGCAGACGCGATTCGTGCGATGCGTGACGCCTACCCAGAGATGTGTATCGGTGCTGGCACAGTATTAACGCCAGCGCAAATTGACCTTGCGAAAGAGTCGGGCAGCGAATTCATCGTAGCTCCGGGCCTGAATCCAAACACCGTAAAACGTTGCCAAGAAATCGGCATGCCAATCGTTCCGGGCGTAAACAACCCAAGCCAAGTTGAGCAAGCGCTGGAACTGGGCCTTAACTTCTTGAAGTTCTTCCCTGCAGAAGCGTCTGGTGGCATCAACATGGTGAAGTCTCTGCTAGCGCCATACGTTGATGTGTCTTTGATGCCAACGGGCGGTATCGGTAAACACAACGTCAATGACTACCTAGCAGTCGATCGCGTGGTGTGCTGTGGTGGTACTTGGATGGTCTCTCCAAAGATGATTGAGAACGAGCAGTGGGATGAGATTGCAGTGTTGGTTCGTGAAGCCGTTGAGTTGGTGAAATAGTTAAATTTAGATTTTATTAAAATAAATAATAGCTACTGAATATGAGCAGTAGCTATAAATACATTTCATACAATCAAAATAATTAATAAGAAATAAAAAGGTAGTCTCCGAATTTACACTTTTCTGCATATATCAATGTGCGGTGGGTTTTTATAATCATAATATCGGTGAACTATGAAAAAATTACTTCCTTTAACACTACTAGCATTATTACCAATGACCTCAACTGCCGGGGGTTATGTCGATTTAAGGGCAGAGTATCGAAGTACGACAGATCAGTATCGAAGTCGTTTTATTGTTGGTCACCATTTTGATAATGGGTATGGTTTAGAAACACTGACAAATGTTCGACATGCAGCGGGAGCGTATGACGAAACGAAGGTGATTAATACCGAGTTTACCCATTATTACACCTATGCCATCAATGACAATTTTATGCTGAACCCTGGCGTAGTGATGAATTTTCAAGGCTCAAATACCTTCTTGATGCCTTATCTAAAGCTTAATTACAACTTTGACAATGGGCTCTTTGTACATGGCCGTTATCGTTATGACTTTTCGACCGAAGCTTTAGTGAATGACTATGGCAATGAAGAGACAGCAAAGCGAAACCGTTATGATATTTGGACGGGATACAATACAGACAAATACATGATTTCGTATGCCTTTACGTATTTCGATCAGATTACGCATCATACGACAGAGCTCGCAACCGGCGATCTAAATGCCCGCGAGCATACCGTCAAAGCAGTCTACAAATGGAAACCAACAGTGAGGCCATACGCTGAAGTGGTTGATGCGGATACGGTGCAATCAGAAAACGATAAAACGGATTGGCGTTTCCGAGTTGGTGTTAATTTCTCATTTTAATACAACAGAGCCACATTATTTTTGTGAATAGGCTCTGATAAATAAAATACAATGAAAGTTATATAGGAAAATTAATAATGAAAAAAACTATATTGTCACTATTGATATCCGGTTCAGTAGTTTCTCCAATGGCTTTAGCAATGGCTCCAAATACAGACTTGAATTTAATGCCTTATCCACAAACTGTGGAATTAAAATCAGGCCAAGTGAAAGTAGATGGTAATTTTAAAGTTTATATCAAAGGCTTTAACTCTGACCGTGTCGAATATACGGCGAAACGCTTTATTGATCGCCTTGAGCGTCAGACGGGTGTGCCGATTCTAAATTGGCAGGTTGATAGTGAAGACGAAGCGAACCTGATCATTGATATCGACGCGGCGCCAAAATCTGAAGTACAAAATATCGACTCCGAAGAGTCCTACAAAATTACCACTCAGGGTGAGCAAATCACGTTGAGCGCACCAAGCCCATACGGCGCAATTCACGGCATCGAAACCCTTTTACAGCTCGTTGAAACCACAGCGACTGGCTACCATATTCCTGCCGTAACAATTGTCGATGAGCCTCGCTTCCGCTGGCGTGGTGTTTCTTACGATACTTCACGTCACTTTATTGAATTCGATGTGCTAATTCGTCAGTTAGATGCGATGGCTTCGGCGAAGATGAATGTGTTCCATTGGCACTTCTGGGACGACCAAGGCATTCGCATTCAAACCGAATCATGGCCGCGTCTGTGGTCTGAAACCGCTGATGGTAATTACTACACCAAAGACCAAGTTCGTTACCTAGTTGAGTATGCACGTAATCTTGGTATTCGTGTTATCCCTGAGGTCTCTCTACCGGGTCACTCTTCTGCCGTGGCTCATGCTTACCCACGCCTGATGTCTGGTGCAGAAGGTCAAAGCTATGATCAAGAGCGTGGCTGGGGCGTGTTTGAACCATTGATGGATCCGTTGAATCCAGAGCTTTATGACATGCTAGGTGATGTATTTGACGAAGTGACCGAACTGTTCCCTGATGAGTATTTCCATATCGGCGGCGATGAGCCGAATTACGCGCAATGGAAAAACAGCGAAAAGCACCAACGGTTCATTGAAGAGAACAATATCGATGGCGAGCGTGGTCTGCAGTCTTACCTCAATGTAAAAGTTGAGAAGATGCTCGAAGAGCGCGGTAAGAAGATGACCGGTTGGGATGAGATTTGGCATAAAGATCTGCCGACTTCAATCGTGATTCAAAGCTGGCAAGGACACGACAGCATTGGTCGTGCTGCGAAAGAGGGCTACCCAGGTATTCTTTCTACGGGTTATTACCTAGATCAACCTCAGCCGACTAGCTACCACTATCGCAATGATCCAATGCCAAGTGGCATCACAGTTGACGATAAGCTGCACAGCGGCGAAAAATTCGTGACGTACCAATGGCAGAAGCCTCGTTCAAAAGGCGGCCCACGTAAGGGAACACTGACTATCATTGAAGCGAAAGACGGCACTTTCCGCGCATTTAGTGATTACAACGGCAAGTCTCGCGAAGAGATCTTCATCCTTGATTATGTGCCGGGTAAAACCTTTGTTGGCCACTTCGATAACTTCATGTCGTACACCGAATTCAACCTAAATCTGAATTCAAATGGTTTTGCCGAAGGCAGTTACCAATTGGTCGGTAATGTACGTTGGCCAACTACAGGTGACGTGATTGCGAGCAGTGATGTTGAAGGCAGCGTGATTCCTGAACCGAATGGTGGTTACCCTGCGGAATTAACCGATAAAGAAAAAGAGCTTATCTTGGGCGGCGAGATCACTATGTGGCTAGAGAACAAAGACAGCCTCACGGTTGAAAACTACCTATGGCCGCGCAGCTACGCGATTGCAGAGCGCTTCTGGTCTGATGCAGAATTGACGGACGAACGCAGCATGTATAAGCGTATGAAGGCGATGGATACATGGTCTGAAGTGTCGGTTGGACTTCGTCATCATGCGGACGCTGACATGCTGTTAAAACGTATTGCCAAAGGGCAGGATATCCACGACCTGCGCGTGCTTGCGAAATATACTGAACCAGCACAGTACTATGCGCGCAACTGGGAGAAGTGGAATTCTACTGAACCTAAGGGCACTTTATACAGCCAATACGAGCGTCTAAACCGCTTCGTTGATGCTTTGCCAGTGGAAAGCTACGCCGTGTATGAGATGCAAGACTTGGTTAATGAAGTGGCGACAGGCAATCAACAAGCACTAGAGCAACTCGCTGAGCATTATCAGCAAGCAAAATCGGCTGCTCTTGCCGCTGAGACTGTCTTCGCAGGTAATGTGTCTTCGGTAGAGACTGTGGTGGTTGCAGAGAAAACCGCGGAAGTAGCAGACTTGGCGTTAACCTTGATTGCTAAAGCACAAGCGGGCGAAAAAGTTCGAGCATCAGATGCGAATGCCTACCAAGCAATACTGTCTGAATCAGCGAAAATCTATGATGAATCGATCATCGCGATTGTTCGCCCGACAGAGTTATTGTTGAAGCAGTTGGCTGAGTAAGTCGTTAACTGATTAGCGAATAAGTCACACGCCAATAAGTGAATCAAAACCGTCCTCTGTGGGCGGTTTTTTAGTTTTAGCTTCTCAATCGGATTTGAATTCTAAACTCTATGTAAGCGACTACTTACTATCAATGTTCTGTAGCGTTAACGTGAATGTCATACCTTGATCTGGGTTGTTCTTGGCTATCAAGGTGCCTTGCATATCCCGTACATTGTTGGCTGTAATCGCTAGCCCTAACCCCAAACCTTCACCCATCTTCTTGTTGGTATGAAACGGTTCGAAAATGGTTTCGAGTTGATCTTCAGATACACCACAACCGTTATCTTTAACCTTGATGATCACGCGTTGTTGCTCGGTATGAGCGCTGATAATAATGGTCGCTGGCGTCTGATTTTTCGTGGCATCGACGGCATTTTTAAGTAGGTTGCCAAGCACTTGTCTGAGTCGCGCCTCTTCTCCCATCACCATCGAAATATTTGAAGCGACACGCACGCGCATATCGACGTTTTCCAATTCGGCTTGATGAATACGCAGGGTTTCTTGCAGTGCGTCTGTCAGTGATACTGGGTAAGGCTTTTCAAGCCTTTTAAAGGCGAACGACTTCAACTGGCTGGTCATGTTGGCCATTCGGTCGATGAGGCTCATCACGAGATCCATGTTCGCTTTCAACATCTTGGTCTCGCCTCTTTCCATCAGTAATTGATTACTTGAAAGCAGGGTTTTTAGACCAGTAAGCGGTTGGTTAAGCTCATGAGTGATCGCACTCGACATCCGCCCTAATGCGGCAAGTTTGCTTGATTCCACCAGTTCTTGCTGCGCATCTTTGAGGTCTTGTGTTCGCTCTTCGACGCGCAGTTGCAGCGTTTTATTGGCTTCCTGAACTGCGATCTCCGCTTTCTTACGTTTACTGATATCAATTACGGTACACAGGTAATAAGTCGTGGCATGCCAAGGAAAGGCGCTAATAGAGAACAACACCGGGAAGTAACTGCCATCGCTGCGCCTCGCCATAGTTTCGACGCTGGTGATCTCAGCCAGTTCTTGGTGTTGTTCCAAGTTCTTGAGCAATTGTAAGCTGGTTGAATTCGGGTTGCCGGCTTCAAATAACTGCCACGCCTTGATATTGCTGATCATTGAATCAGATAGGGAAAAGTAGTTCTTCG
Source organism: Vibrio bathopelagicus (assembly GCF_014879975.1). Classification (NCBI taxonomy): domain Bacteria; kingdom Pseudomonadati; phylum Pseudomonadota; class Gammaproteobacteria; order Vibrionales; family Vibrionaceae; genus Vibrio; species Vibrio bathopelagicus. Next base: position 208,860 of record NZ_CP062501.1, read on the forward strand.
CCATCAGGTTGATATCGTGGATGCGACCGTGTTTATCGATCAGTATCAACCCAACATGGGTTTTATTGATCATCCCAGACAGTCGTTTCTCAGACTCTTCGATAAGCTTTTGGATTCGCAGATTGCTGAGTTTTTTCTGGCGTCTTTGATAAAGAATAACCAGTAATAACAGGACGAAAAGACAGCCCACCGCGACACTCCAGCTGATCCAGTTAGTGGTTTGGTTGAGGCTAGTTAATGGGGTGAGGTAGGTTAAACGCCAATTAAGGTCATCTAACTTGATTGACTGAATCAGGTAATCTTTATCTTGCAGTCGCCACACGCGTATATGGGTTTGGTCATACAACTCGCGTTTTGTGGCTGTCGGCTGAGAGTTGAAGGTGTCATTGAACCAATCGGCACTCAGTCGGTGATCACTGGAGAGAAAGAACTGATCTCGAGGGTTTTGGAATAGTATCGCTTCACCATCGGCAAACCATTGATCGGTTAGTAACGATAAGTCGATTTGCACCGCCACAATTCCCACTACATCGGATGCTCTGTAAACGGGTGCAGCAATAAAGTAATCGGGAGTGACACCCTTGTTTTTTGTCACCACTGAAATCGCGCCACCTTGAAGGTGGATCTTAGAAACAATCGTGCTGGCGTTGTTTTTGCTCAGTTTGCTTCTTTCGACACTCGATACCAACAAATCACCTTCGCCAGAAAGCAGATACCAGCCCTTGGTATTGGCGGCTTTATCCAATTGAATCAGTTGTTTCTTGATACGTTTTTCAAGGCGGTCTTCACCATCGATAAAACGAACCGTGGTTTCATCATTGGTTACCAGGTAGGGCAGATAATAGAAACGCTTAAGGGTTCGCCTCGCTTCTGCAATGTAACCAAGGAAGCGTTGTTCGGCGTAGCGTTGGGCTTGCTCGAGTTTCCACTGGCTAATTCCATTTTTGGTGGTGACCTGCACCAATCCAATCAATAAACAGGCACATAGGAATAACCAATATCGATTGTTGTTAACCATTCTTGATTAAATCCTTTTAAAATTAGTGATTTACCTATCTAGATTAATGAGATACGAAGCTTCACTGTTTTATTGCTTGGAAGGTGGAGTGTGGGACAAATCGAAGCTAACAAACATTATTAAACTGTTAAAGGAGTGTTATTCAAAGTGGGAGCTAGCTCCTTTTCGTCTGCGCCTTTTTTACATACCGTGGGCGACATTATCCAGATGTAAGCGACGGAACCAAACTATGCAGCGTATTGCTTTAATTGAAGATGACGCGATTGTGCGTCAAGCAACCAGCCAATGGTTACAGTTGGCTGGCTTTGATGTCACCGCATTTGAAGTGGGGCAAGATGCGTTAGATGCTGTAGAGCTGAGTGATTTTCAGACCATCATCACCGATGTTCGCTTACCTGATATTGATGGTGTTGAACTGCTAAGACGCTTTAAAAGCCTTGTGCCAGATGTGCCCGTTATCTTGATTACAGGTCACGGTGATGTCGATATGGCGGTGAAATCGCTACAGCAAGGTGCCTATGATTTCATTGAAAAGCCGTTCGACCCAGAGCGCCTATCTCAAACGGTATCGGAAGCGGTCGACAAGCATCAAAGTGGCCAAGACAGAAACCGTCGTCAGAACTATCTGGATAACCTTAAGGGCATTGAACAGGTGCTGATTGGTCGCAGCAAGGTGATGTGTGAATTACGCGAGCAAATACAAAAAGTCGCCTCGATTGATACCAATGTGATCATTTATGGTGAAACCGGCTGTGGTAAAGAGCTGGTCGCTTCTTGTCTGCATGAGTTTAGCCAGCGTAAAACCCATCCATTTGTGCCGCTCAACTGTGGTGCGATTCCAGAAAATCTCTTTGAAAGCGAGTTGTTTGGGCATGAAGCTGGTGCGTTTACTGGTGCCGCCAAGCGACGCATTGGTAAGCTTGAATTTGCCGACAAAGGCACGGTGTTTCTTGATGAAATAGAGAGTATGCCGCTGTCGATGCAGGTAAAAGTGCTGCGAACCTTGCAAGATAATGTTGTAGAACGCGTGGGTGGTAATCAGCAACAACATGTTGATCTACGAGTGGTCTCTGCTTCGAAAAGCGATCTACTTAATCATCCTGATTTTCGCCAAGATCTTTTCTATCGTTTGAACGTTGCCCAACTGCATTTACCTCCACTCAGTGATCGCGAAGAAGATGCCTTGCTTTTGTTTGAACACTTTACCCAAGAAGCGAACAGTGAAACCCGAGTTGCCAGTGAGGCCGATCGTTATGCCTTGTTGTCGTATGCATGGCCGGGTAATGTGCGCGAACTGCGTAACGTGGCGATTCGTTTTGCGCTGGATGAAAGCCTGACCGTCGGGGATATTTTGGCGTGTCGACCTAACTCAGTAACAGAATCAACCACGGCAGGCATCCCATTGGCGGTTCAGGTTCAGAGCTTTGAGCGAAAAGTGATTCATGATGCGCTAGTGCGTTATCAAGGGCGCATCAATGATGTGATGCAAGACTTGGATTTACCCCGCCGAACATTGAATCAAAAAATGGTGCGCTATGCGTTGAACCGAAGCGATTATGTCGATTCGTAAGTGATGAGGAGATGAGAGGTGCTGTCATAAATCAATGAGCAAAAAATGGCTCACCTCATATTTGTTACTTTATAAACATTGATCACATAAATACGACGCAGTGTGACTTATCTATCTTTAAATAGATGTTAAAGCTTACTTTGAATAAGCAAAAAATAGCTCATTGATTCGTGGTCAAATAAGCAAGAAATAGCTCACTTCAAATGAGATTTGGAATTAAATTCAATTAAAACAGTGATTTAAAAACTGGCATTGCGCTTGCTATCTAACGATTGTTGTTAACAAAAATATAACGTGAATAACTCTACATGGAGAGTAACAATGAAATACAACAAGCTAGTTAAAACTTTAGCAATCGCAATGGCCTCTATTGGCCTTATCAGCAACGCCTCAGCTCAAGAAGATCGCAGCTACATTTTAGCGACGGCCTCAACGGGTGGTACTTACTATCCAGTGGGGGTGGCTTTAGCGACATTGAGTAAAGTTAAGCTTGCGCCAAAGCAGCACTTTTCTTTAGCGGCTATCAGCTCTGCGGGATCGGGCGAGAACGTGAAACTTCTCAATGAGAACGAAGCACAGTTTGCCATTTTGCAAGGTTTGTATGGTGCATGGGCGTGGCAAGGGCTTGGTCCATATGAGAAGTCAGGCAGTCAAAAACAACTGCGTTCAGTCTCTATGCTATGGCAAAACGTTGAACACTTTATTGTGCGCTCTGATCTGACAGAAACGGGCACCATGAGTGATTTAGAAAATCTAAACGGCAAAAAATTCTCTATCGGTAAGAAGAACTCAGGTACAGAGAATTCAGGACGCCAGATCATGCAAGGCCTGTCGGTTAACCCAGAACAATTTAAACTCGCCTTTATGGGTTACGGCGGCAGTGCAAGTGCACTACAAAATGGCACCATTGATGGCATGAATACGCCTGCTGGTGTGCCTGTTGGTGCGGTAACTCAAGCCTTTGCAGCCTTGGGTGAAGACATTCAAATCCTGTCATTTACCGATGCGCAAATCAAACAAGCGAACGGCGATTACAATATCTGGACCAAGTACGAGATCCCAGCTAACACTTACCCTGGTGTTGATAAGCCGATCACCACTATCGCTCAACCTAACTTCCTAGCGGTTCGTGAAGACATCTCTGAAGAAGATGTTTATCAGCTGACTAAAGCTATCTATGAAAACCTACCTTTCCTACAAGGTATCCACAAAGCAACCAAAGCAATGGCTCTCGAGAAAGGGATCGCAGGTCTGCCTGTTCCACTTCACCCGGGCGCTGCACGTTACTACCAAGAAGTGGGCATCGATGTCCCTTCTGAGTTGATCGTCAACTAACGGTTTCGACAACTAACCGTCTTCGTCAATTCAAAAAACACCCTTCGTAACTAAATTGCTAGGTGCGCGTTCATATTGTGAATGTGTTCGTGCACCTCCTCACTTTATGGATTTTCTCTTCGTGTTTGCTGCGGAGAGCAGGAGTTTTCTATGAGCGATTCGCTGCAGCAGGAACTGAAAAAATTTGAACTGCCGACCCGAACGGATTTTCCGTGGGTAGGCAAAGTGATAACAACCATGGGAGTAATCCTCTCGCTGTTACACATTTGGTTTAACACCTTATCTACCTTGCCAGAGCTTTGGATCTCGGCGACCCACTTTGCTGGCTTTGCGATCATTTGTGCACTTTGGTATCCCGCCCATATCTCATTGAAAAGAAGCAAAATTGCTTTGGCTGTCGATATCGGAATTGCCTTGGCGGCTCTGGCTTGTCTTATCTACATTCCCTTTGCAGAAGATGCACTTTATGAGCGAGGCGTGAAGTTTATCGCCAGTGATTGGTTCTTCTCTATCTTGGCAATTGCCATTGTTATTGAGCTGATTCGTCGCACCATGGGTTGGTTTATTCCGGTGCTTATCTTGGTGTGTTTGAGTTATGTGGTGCTGTGGGGGCAATGGACCAGCGGCATCTTCCATTTCCCGGGTTTGAGCCTTGAAACTCTGCTTTATCGAAGCTTTTACTCATCAGAAGGGATGTTTGGTTCTATCTCAAGAATCAGCTGGACCTTCGTGTTTATGTTCATCCTATTTGGTGCATTCTTAGTGCGTTCGGGTGTCGGTGATTACATCATTGATGTGTCTCGCGCAGCGGCTGGCAAGGTGATTGGTGGCCCTGGTTTCATCGCGGTAATTGGCTCAGGCTTAATGGGGTCAGTGTCTGGTTCGAGCGTAGCAAACACCGTATCGACGGGCGTGATCAGTATTCCCTTAATGCAAAAGGCAGGCTTCCCTTCGCGTTTCGCGGCAGGTGTTGAAGCGGCTGCATCGACGGGCGGGCAGTTGATGCCACCGGTGATGGGTGCGGGTGCGTTTATCATGGCGTCGTACACGCAGATCCCTTATGTCGACATCATTGCGGTTTCCTTCTTACCTGCGCTTATCTACTTTTTGTCTGTGGCATTTTTCGTACGTATTGAAGCAAAACGCAGTGGCGTGCAAAAAGTCACTTCTGGCTGTGAACCTCTATTGAAGGTATTGCTGTCGGGTTGGCACAACCTAATCCCACTAGCGGTGTTGGTGACTCTGTTGGTGAAGGGCTTCACACCGACTTACGCTGCGGGTATCTCGATTCTGTCTGTCGTAGTGGCTTCATGGTTCTCTAAAAATCACAAAATGGGACCAAAGGCGATCATTGAAGCGCTTTCTCAAGGCGCAAAGAACATGGCGACCACGGCGGTGTTGTTGGTGGGTATTGGATTAGTTATCAACGTGATCAGCACGACTGGTATTGGTAACACCTTCTCATTGATGATCAACAGCTGGGCGAACGGCGACTTGTTGGTGATGATAGCTTTAATCGCGCTGGCATCTTTGATTTTGGGTATGGGCTTACCAGTAACCGCGGCTTATATCGTGTTGGGTACTCTGTCTGCTCCAGCCTTGTACAAACTGATTGCTGAAAGCCAGTTGCTCGACTTGTTGGTTTCGGGTCAGTTACCTGAACAGGCGAAAGCTATCTTCATGTTGGCGGCACCAGAAAAATTAGATTTACTGAATGCGCCAATGGCTCTCGAAACAGCCAAAGAGATGATTGCGTTAGTACCTGCTGATTTTGTGGAAACCCTGCTTGAGCAAAGCTTAGGCTTAGAAGCGATTAGCCTTGCACTGCTTTCTGCACACTTGATTATTTTTTGGCTGTCGCAAGACAGCAACGTGACGCCACCTGTTTGTTTAACTGCATTTGCGGCTGCGACCATTGCGAAAACCCCACCGATGAGAACCGGTTTAATGGCATGGAAGATAGCAAAAGGCTTGTATTTGGTGCCATTGCTGATTGCTTACACCAACTTGGTAAGTTGGGATGTGACCTCCGTTTTGGTCACAGGTGGTTTTGCTATTATTGGTACTTACGCGTTTGTTGCTGCGATTGAAGGCTATTTAGAAAGTAAAATTAATCTGCTGACTCGTGTTGTGTTAATCGTGCTGGGTGTGGCATTGGTTTGGCCTGATATTTCAGTCGTGATTCGTCTAGTGTGCGTAGCACTTTTCGTTGGCCTCTTTATTCACACGGCTCGTCAATACGATGCGAATCAAGTGAAAAAGGAATCGGAAGATGAGCAAGAATCGTTGCCTCAAACCGAACCTGACACTGTCGCGTCTTCCCTATAATTAAAAGGATTGAATGTAGGAATATTATGAACTCAACATACGACTATATTATCGTTGGTGGTGGCATTGTTGGCGTGTCGACGGCATGGCAATTACAGCAAGCTCACCCTGATAAAAGTATCCTTTTAGTCGAAAAGGAGCGTGGCTTCGCGCAGCACCAAACTGGCCATAACAGTGGTGTGATTCACGCTGGCGTTTACTACGCTCCGGGCAGTTTAAAGGCGGATTTTTGTAAGCGTGGCGTCGAGCGCACCATCGCCTTTTGTAGCCAACACGATATCCCTGTCGAAAACTGTGGCAAGCTGTTGGTCGCGACCAATGAGCAGGAAGTTGAGCGAATGAATGCTCTCTATCAACGTTGTCATGATAACGACATTGATGTCGATCTCTTGGATCAAGCGCAACTGAAACTTGCAGAGCCTAACATCACCGGTTTGGGCGCGATTTATGTCAAAACCACTAGTATTGTCGACTACAAAAAAGTCACCGAAGTGATGGCTCAGCAGTTTGTTGAGGCGGGTGGCGAGTTGAGCTTAGGCGCAGAAGTAATCATGGCAGATGAGCAAGACGATGAGGTGCAACTGACCTGCAAAGTGGATGGTCAAACTCTACAACTGAACAGCCGATTCTTGATCACTTGTTCTGGTTTGATGGCCGATAGAATGACTAGCATGCTTGGCATCGAAACCGACTTCCAAATCGTGCCTTATCGCGGTGAGTATTATCAGTTGGACGCCAAACACAACCAAGTGGTGAATCATCTTATCTACCCGATCCCTGACCCTGAACTGCCATTCTTGGGTGTGCATTTAACACGTATGATTGATGGCTCCGTAACAGTAGGGCCAAATGCAGTTCAAGGCTGGAAGCGAGAAGGTTATGGCAAGCTTAATTTTAGTTTCAAGGACACTTGGCAGATGCTGAGCTTTGCGGGCTTTTGGAAAGTGACTGCGAATAATCTGAAAACCGGTTTGATCGAGTTTAAGAACTCGTGGTGGAAACCGGGTTACCTAAAATTAGTTAACAAATATTGCCCGAGCATTACGGTGTCAGATTTCAAACCTTACCCAGCAGGTATTCGTGCCCAAGCGGTACTCAAAGATGGCACCTTGGTTCATGATTTTCTGTTTGCCGAAAGCCCAAGAAGCTTGCATGTGTGCAATGCGCCATCACCGGCGGCGACTTCTGCGATGCCGATTGGTGAGTATATTTGTAGTAAGGTGATGAAAAAGACGGCTTGATGATAACTGAAGGCTATTGATCGAACTTTTCTCCGAAGACAATAAAAAATCCGCTAGCTCAATTCTATTTAGGATCGAGCTAGCGGATTTTTAGTTTTAGCCGTATTTGCTGGGGTTAATGTTCGTAAACAACTAACCTTATAGCCCATCAGGCACAAAGTTAGCGACAATGGTGACATCGCTAAAGTTGCGGTAGCCGCGTACCATGATGTTGAATTCACCCGCAGGTTTATTCAATACACACTGTTCGTTGCTGCTGTTCTGGTATGGACGGCAATCGTAGCTTGCTTTTGATACGGTGCCATTGTGCTTCACATACAAGTCGGCATCGCCACTACGAGGGCCTGTTAATGTTATCGTTAATTGACCCGCACTTTCCGTCGTAAAGGTGAAGAACTGCTCTTCACCATATCCTGCAGCAAGCCCTTCAACAGGCACGTCATTTTGCAGCTCTTTAGAGCCTGCAACGGGCGAATCAAGGCTGGTTTCGACAAGGTAGGCAATCGCCAGTTTGGCGAACTTGGTCGCGTGTGTCGCGGTTGGATCAGAGTTTTCAAGCGTGTCGTGCTGGGTATGAATACTTGGGTTGTAATCATTGAACATGCTTTCGAATGGCATGGCTGCTGGGTAGCCAACATTGTGCCAAGAGGCGTGGTCAGAACAGGCATAGCCACAATCATCGAAACCGTAACTGATATCGCTGGCATAGGTGTCGATCAGCTCGCTTAAGTAGGTGGTTAAGTTACTGTCGGTATAGTCCGTGATGAAGGTGATATCGTGCGCTGAACCGTTGTAGTTGGTCATGTCTAATTGCAGCACCGATACAACGTTGGCTTGCTCATCTCTTAAAGCGTTGGCGACATCTTGTGAACCGCGCAGCCCCACTTCTTCCGCAGCATACCCATAGAACTTAATGGTTTTATCTGGCTGAATACCGCTGGCGATCATCAGACGCAGTGATTCAGTAACGGTTGCAATACCAGATGCATCGTCATCGGCTCCCGGTGAGATGGTGCCTTCGCTTGTCCAAGACCCAACGGTCGAATCAAGATGTCCGCCAACAACGACGATCTCTTCAGGATACTTAGCGCCAAGCAGTGTCACTTCAACGGATTTTTGCGGATATTCGGCATGCGTGATCTGTCGTGCTGACGCATACGATACATCCTTAATTTCCGTTTTCCAACGCTCTAAAAGCCAATCTGAAGCAGCGACACCAGTAGAAGTAGTATAAAAACGGTTGGTGAAGTTGGTTAGATTTTCAATGGTCGTGACCATGTTGTTCGGCTCGACCTGAGCGAGTAGGTCATTAACCGTGTCTTGATGGCTGATCACCGGTTTTTCGAAGGTGCTCATTGTCAGTGGCATCGCTGCGGCTTTGAGCGCACTTGCTTTGTCTTCGTGTACCATGTAGCCACCACAACGGTGGGTTTCTTCGTGCATGTGGCTAGAGAGTTTAGCCAGCTGTTTTGCGTTGATTTTCGCGACGATGGGATGCTTGTTTCCAGTCACGCTTGGGTAAACCGTTGCGCCATGCTGAGTCATTATATGCTGTGCGTCAGCATCGGTGGTGATCCAAACTTCTTCGTTCGCTGGTGGTGTGATGCCAAGGGATGCGTAAGCCGAAGTACTGTGGATTAATGCTAAAGAGCCTCCGAGTACAGCCAAAGCTAGCATGCTTTTTTGAATAGCCATTTGTCGTCCTTTTTATGGTGAGTATTGTTATGTTGATGAGTGTGATTTTTGTGTAATGTGCGGATGTTTTTGTGTAGATGTTTCATTTCCTGAACAGATAATCGCGAAAAGGGCCCCTTACGGAGCCCTGAATTCACTTTCGATTATTGTGCTTTAATGAAACGGTAGTGCTTGGTTTCAGAACAGATATCGCTTGAGGTACACACTTGGTACTCCACATCCACCGTGCCGTTGTGACGGAACTTATCGACGTATGAGTTGAAGTCTGTAGCACCAACATTTTTGCCATTACGCTTAATCACGAAGTAGTCATTGGTGTCGTAATCCCATGCCAGCTTAACGCGAGCCTTACCGTTCGGGTTTTTGTTACCAAACTTCAGTTTTAGCGGGAAGCCTTCTGCTGAGTCACCTTCAATCGTGATCGACTTGCTTGTCGATGTTGCAACGCCTACATCGTCAGTCACGGTTAGGGTAACCACGTAGTCTCCAGCTTCAGCGTAGGTATAACGAGTCACTTCACCGGTTTGCGTGTTGCCATCGCCTAGGTTCCATTGGTAAGAAACGATCTGACCGTCGCTATCCGAACTTGTGCTGCGTAGCTCTACTTCTTTGCCTACGACCGTGTGCTCGAAAGAAGAAACTGGCGGTACGTTAGCATTGCCTGATTCGTACGATGCTTTCAGATTTGCACCTGCGTAATCTGAGTAACCCAGAATGTTCACCGTGTAGCGACCAGCTGTTGGGTTTTCAATTACACACACTTCATCGGTTACGCTTTCACTCTTACAGATATTCTGTTGAGAGCTTGGCGCGTAATCTAGGCCGACATACATATCCGGGTCACCAGTAGACACTGCAAGATCAATCGTCAGCTTGTCTTGGCCTTCTGGTACATCGATATCGAAGTAAGTTTTTGAGCCTGTTTCACCAGCAACCGCAGCTTCAACACCGTTTTCAAGGCGTTGATATTCCGGTTCTGGCGGCAGTGGTGGCTCTGCACATGGGGTGACACCCACAAGAGCGAACGCAGAAACAACGTCATCGGCATTGTAGCCAAGGTCGGTTGCTGAGTTTTTCACGCCACAAGCACCCTGCCAGAAGTCACTGTTTTCTGACCAGTAGATTTGGTTGGATAGCACGAAAAGCTCGAACGCTTTTTTAGTATCCCAGCCTTGCGTGGTTGCAAGGTGGTAGAAGGCTTTGTTGAACACGCCCGAGCTGTAGTGCACGTTCAAGCCATCGTAGTACTCGGATGCATTGTTGATTGAAGAACCATCGCGTGATGGATCGTCCATGTAACGCAGAGCGCCGTCGCCTTTAAAGATATTACGGCCGACCATCCAGTCGTTGGTGCCTTTCATGTAGTATTCTGCCGCTTCACCTGCCATATCAGAGAAAGCTTCGTTCATACCACCGGATTGATTCGCGTAAACCAAACCTGAGTTTTGCTCAGTGAAACCGTGGCTCACTTCGTGCGCTGATACATCTAGGCTTACAAGTGGGTAGAAGAAGCTTTCACCATCTCCGAATGTCATTGCCTTGCCGTCCCAAAATGCATTCTCGTAGTTGTTACCGTAATGAACTCGCATCATGAGTTTAAAAGAGAGTGGCGCAGTGTCGAACCAGTTCTTATACATGTCGAACACGATGTTACCGAAGTAGTGCGCATCGTTGAGTGGAGAGAAGGCTCCGTTCACTTCTTTATGTTCGTTACGAGGACATTCGTAGCTGTAAGTGGTGTCGCCATCGGTAGCACCATTTAGGTCAACAGTGACAACATTCTCCGATTCCATCACACACTCTGTACCATTTTCTACCACATCAAGGTAGTGGTAGTCGGTACCGTATTCGTACATGCCCGTTTTTTCGTTACCACCCGGGCCTGTACCGATCTGTGCGTGAGCAATACCTTCCCAACGGTCGATAACTTCGCCGCTGTGCGCGTCTAGCATGGTGAATGGTCGAGTCGGCTGTTCGCTGCCTTCGACAAGATAAGAGATAACGTAAACTAGGCGTGTTTTATTTGCACCTTGTGTACCAATGCCTTGTTTATCGGCTCCTTGGTTAGATGCGCCCTGATAAATAAACAGCTCATGTTGTACGTTGTCTAGAGATTTGCTGGTTAAGCCCTGAACCTTGAGATCTTTACTCGCAAGCTCAACGGCTTGGGAGCTGTTGATTGATGGTTTAACAAAAGAACGCTCTAGGGTTGTTGTTTTGAGGTAGCGGCCTTGAACGGACTTAAGCGCGCCACCTTGTACACTTTGGGTTGCATTCAGGTAGTGCCCCCATACTGGCGTTCCCCAGATGTTTTGCTGGATCTTAACTTTGTAGATACCACGCTTTTTCAGGTTCACTTCTTTAACCATCTTGAAGCTAGAAGCATTGCTAACACCTAACTGGGTATTCAACCCAGAAAAGTTAGTAAAGTTGATGGGTTGATCAATCTGAACCGATTCATTTGCATGCACTGACAAAGACATAGCACTGGCTATAGCAACGGCAACTAAACGCTTTCTTATTTTCATTGTTATTTTCTCTTTCCATGTAAAATCAAAGAAAACGTAACAAAATTCTCACAGCGAATTTACATCATTCGATCTGATTAATTAGTAGCATGGCAATGATCTCTTTTATTCATGAAACTTATATTTCTCGTATTTACAGATAGTTATCGTTTCTGTTTATTTTTGAATGCACCCATAGATTTTGTTTATAAAATCATGACACTTTTATTAAGTGTTATTTTTTTATGGAAATTAAGATTTCTGGGTAAATTGATCTGCGCCTCAATTAACGGATTCTGGGTTGATAGAAGGATCAACGATTTAGGCGTGTCAGTTTAAGCGGAAGGTAATTAAGCGAATTTAAGGGCCATTTTGATAAGAAATTGAAGGTTTTTAGGCTTATTTTTCGAATTGTTACTTATAAGAGGGCAGGGTACTTAGGAATTTTTTTGGCACAGAGCACAAAATCTGCTGGATGAAAAAAGCCAGTGACGAGGTCACTGGCTTACAGGCTACTGATTAAAGGTGCGTAACTTACGTGTGCAATTAAGATAGGTACCTTAAGTATGCAACGATAGGGAATTATTGCTTTTTAACGAGTTATTGCTTTCTAACGAATTATTGCTTCTTACCGCCAACTTGAACGTAGTCGATACCGATAATACGGTTGATGATACCCAGAACAGAGCTTGTATCAGAGTTTGTTGAGCGAATAGTCTCAACCGTAGCGCCTTCAGGTACTAATTCCATTGCGCGGTCTTGAGTATTGCCCGGAACCTGGAAACCGACGATGTTGAAGCTCTCAGCGTGCGCTGTGTAAACTTCTTCGTTGTGGCTGATACCTGAACAACCTGCTAGAGAGACAATGCCTAAAACAACTAATAACTTTTTCATAAAAATACCTTAAGAATGATTGGAATCTAGATGGCAAGCCACAAAGGCAGTGTCATGATTATTTAGATTCAATAAGTTCATGGGAGACAGCATCTCCCGACCGATGTTGAACATTATTCCAGAGGTGTTTTGTCGTTACTGTATGGGTTTGTCAGCTGAATCATTACATAGCTGAATGGTTATGGTGAATACTGCACCCTTTAAGGCTTGGCTCTGACCAACTACCACGGTTGCGTTGTGTTGAGCGCAGATCTTCTCGACGATAGACAGTCCTAAACCATGGCCGCTCTTGGCTTTGTTACGCGCTTTGTCGCCAACGTAAAACGGTTCAAACAGGCGAGCCTGATGTTCTTGAGCCACACCATCACCATCATCATGCACCGCAATCTGTAGTTGTTCTTGATGCACACTGGCTTCAATCAACACTTGAGAGCGTGCGAATTTCATGGCGTTACGTACGAGGTTATCTAGGGCGCGGTTCAGCAGTATCTCATCCGCCAGTATCGAGCTAGGTTGCTTTGGCAGTGATAGGTCGATGTTGAGCTGAGTATCCTTGTTCCAACGCGTCATTGCGTTGTCGAGAAGGTCTCTTATCTCTAATGGCTGTTGTAGATTTTCGAGGTCGCAGCTATCCAGTTTGGCGTAACACAATAGCTCGTCGACCATTTTCTCCATCTCTTCGGTATCTTCAACAATACTTTCTACAGTCTCTTGTTGAGCTTCGTTGAGTGGCGTGTCTTTGAGCATTTCAGCTTGCCATTGGATACGGAATATCGGCGTGCGCAGTTCATGAGCGACGGCATTAGTGAGCGAGCGATTACTCTCAATCAAGCGGTGAATTCGGTCGGCCATTAGGTTGAAAGACTTGTTCAATGAGCCGATTGCAATGCCGCTTGAGGTCTCGGCTCGCGAGGAGAGATCCCCTTCTGCAAAGGCTAGAGTCGCCGATTCCAGCTTCTTAACTCGGCGGAAGATGATAAATAGGTGGCATACGCCGTATAAGATAAAGCTTGCTAGGAAGAACAACCAAATGAGGTCATCTTCCAATTCTATCTTTTGTCTAACGAACGCTTCACTGTTGGGGAGATAATGATAGGTATTGTCACTGCTTGCTAAGCGAAACCATAGATCACGTTCATCATCGTGAAAGATAAAGGTATTTGGGTTGGTCGAGAAGAACTCTGAAACAGGGCTTGGTATTTCATCTTTTGGGTTGAACGTCACCAGTTTATTTCGAGTGGTTTCGACAAACTGGTTCATTGCTTGTTGAGCCGCTTCAAGCCCCTGATTTTTTGCGATGTTTTCTATGAGTTGCTGGTGGGCTGTCGCTTCATAATCTTGCAGAACATATTCGTAGTCGGTATTGAGCTGATAGACACAGATTTCGTAGGCGACAAGGCCGCCCATAAAGCAAACTAACAGCCCTAATAGGGACTCCAAAAAGATACGTCGCATAATCGCTCTCTTTCATTACGCTCGTCGTGAGCGAAGTTAATGCCAGGCGGTTGAAACAAACAAGTAGCCTTTACCGCGAATGGTCTGAATTTTCTCTGCTGGTGTGTGGTCGTCGCCCAATATCTTTCTTAGACGCACGACTTTGTTATCTATTGTGCGGTCGATCCCATCGTACTCAATGCCGCGCAGTGTTTGCGTCAAATAGTCACGTGATAACGGAGTATCAGGGTTGCTCGCTAATAACCAAAGTAGGTCGAACTCGCTGTCAGTGAGTGATAAGACGGCGCCTGAAAGTTCACACTTCTTATAAGTGTTTTTCAGAACGAGTTGATCAAACTGAAGGTTGTCTGAGTCAGCGACTGAAGCCGTATTGGCGTCTTGGCGGCGTAATAGCGAACGAACTCTGGCCAGCAGAACTCTTGGTTTGATTGGCTTGGTGACATAGTCATCAGCCCCTGTCTCTAAACCAGCGACGTGATCAAAGTCGTCATCGCTGGCGGTGAGCATCAAGATTTTACCTTTATAGTGCGTACGCGTCTGTCGGCAGATTGTAAGTCCATCAGTTACAGGAAGCATCAAATCTAGCAGTACGATGTCAGGTTGCTCCGCGAGGATAGTCTGTGCGGCATCACTGCCATCGTCCAATACCGTGACATCAAAATCTTGCGCGACAAAGTAGTCCTGCAACATTTTCTGAAGTTTCAAATCGTCTTCCACGATGATCATTTTAGGTTTTGTCATTCCATTATCAGCCTTGTCGTGCGTTTCAATCATTGAGATTACGTGAGCGAGTCTTCGTCGTGATGAGCCATTTCGATTACGCTCTGTTGCATATTGAGTTCACATGCTTCACTAAATACCTAACGCGAATGATTAAACACTTTATAAGTTAGTTCAATGATGAATTGGCATTTATAGGAAAATAAAAAACATTGTTCAAATAGGTTCGACATTCTAATACATTTTCACGACAGATAAATTTAGCACTAAACAATAGAATTTCCCTATCAAACACTTTGGGAATGACGCATGAATAACTATAGAAAAACGTTACTGGCACTGCCTTTGATTATTTTAGCTGGGTGCAACTCAAGCTCTAACTCAGGTAAAGCGGGGACTAAAGCACAAGTAAAACCTAAGGCGGATTACGTATTTTCATCAGTGAAATTAGGTAAGTTGTATCAAGAGCGAGAAGAGCTTCAAGAGGCAATGAAACTAACCTATGACGGTGTGCAGTACGACAAAATTCAATTTGCTGAAGACATCAGTGATAAGCAAAAAGTAGTAAGGCTTGCGGATAGTTTAGGTCAAAGTGTGGATCTGTACCTCCCTGATGCTGGAACCGATGACTGTGCGATTTACCGCGAGGGTAATTTTTTTGATTCATTTGATTGTGGTACGGCTCAACGTTCAATTGGGAATGACACCACCTTAATTAACACGACGACGAATACGAATAAACAAGTCGAGCTTGAGTATCACAATGAACTGGTCCAATACGTGACTAGCCTAGGGTCTACAATCCTGAGTAAAACCAAAAGTGGGAACAAGGTAACGATCACCACGTCGTTTGCTTTCAATGCTTTTTACCGCGATGTGCTCAACGAGACTGGCGCTGTTGAGCGAATTCAGTCGACTCTGGGGGCATCAACTTATTCTCAGTTGTTTGATATCGTGAAATTGTATCAAGGCAGTGAGATGACGCTGAAGTTTACCAACCATATTGGTGGCAGTGCCGACGATGATATCAATATGTACACCGGTCGCATGATCCACAATAACAACATGACGACGATCGTAACGCCTACAGGCTCGGTGTTCTCTGGCGGCACGGACCTGTTTGCTGCAGGTAATCCACGAGTTTTGCAACGCGCTGATACCACTAAAGTTATTGAGCTTAATAAGCAGGTTGGTGTGCACAGTTGGGCTGAGGGTGATAAAACAGCCAAAGAATTCCCATACACCAACGAAAGCCATCGTAAGCAAGCGACCTACTTTAAAAAGGTGATGGGAGACAAAGGAATCGATTTCTATATCTTCACTTTAGACTCTGCTCCTGCTTCTGGTGAACACTGGGTGACTAAGGCCGATTCAGATAAATATGGTTTCATCACTCGTATTGAGTAGCTTTGACTAGCATTAAAAATTAGGTGTGTATGCTGAAAGGTTGGTTGTGCTTTGTCATTACCAACCTTTTTTGTTCTGGAATTGAAGGTGGTACCGCTTGTAATGCTCATGAATTCAACGAGAGAACATGGATGTGAGTAAAAACCGCATTTATTCGCTAAGTAACGACTAATTTCTGCAGATTTGGTTTTTAGAAAGCACAATCACAGCACTTTGATGCCGATAAACTTTAATATCCGCAAGCCTTACAAGCCGAAGACGATTATGTTTGGTGATGTAAGGAGCAATGTGAATGACTAATAAGGACGATCATTTATGCAGTTACTGGCTGGCACTCTGACACACTATGCTAACCCTCAAGCACGCCCTGAATTGGAGTACTCAAGTGAGCAACTTGATATTCTGAGTGTTGCGAGTTCTGAGCAGGCAATTAAGGACATTTCACAATGGCCGGGTTATTCCATCACTCCTTTGCATGAATTGAATAGTATTTCTGCTGAGATCGGTGTAAACAAGTTTTGGTACAAAGATGAATCGCAGCGTTTTGGCCTAAAGAGTTTTAAAGCACTCGGTGGCGCGTATGCTGTTGCCCGTCAGCTTCAGATTGAGATCGCCAACCGTTATGGGAAGAATCCAACCATCAGTGAGCTGCTCAACGGGGAATGGAAATCAGAAGTTGCTGAAATTGTTGTCAGCTGTGCGACAGACGGAAACCATGGCCGCTCGGTCGCGTGGGGCGCACAAATGTTTGGTTGTGGTTGTGTTATCTACATTCATCGCGATGTGTCGGAAGGGCGTAAGCAAGCGATGGAAGCGTTTGGCGCAGAAGTGGTTCGCATCACCGGTAACTACGATGAATCTGTTCGCTTGGCTGACTCTGAAGCCAAAGCGAAAAATCGTGTGATCGTGTCGGACACCTCTTACGAAGGCTACATGGAAATCCCTAAAGACGTTGCTCTGGGTTATACCGTGATGTTGGCTGAAATTGTCGAGCAACTTGATGGTGAAATCCCCACTCATGTTTTCGTACAAGGCGGTGTGGGCGGTTTGGCATCCGCTGTTTGTGGTTACTTCTGGGATCTGTGGGGCGCTGAGCGTCCACGCTTTGTAATCGTCGAACCTGAGCTGGCAAACTGTCTTCAGAAGAGTGCTCAAGCGGGCAAGCCCGTAGTAGTTACAGGTGATCTAGAGACACTGATGGCTGGCCTTGCTTGTGGTGAGGTTTCAAGCTTGGCGTGGACAATTCTACAAAATGGCGCGGATGACTTTATGACGCTGAGCGAAGAGGCCATTCCGCAAGCGATGCGTATGTTGGCGAGTGGCGAACACACGGAAGTGGCGATTGAAGGTGGTGAGTCTGCGGTTCCGGGTTTTTCTGCTGCTATCATCGCCAAACAAGAACCGAAATTCGCTGAAAAATTGAATTTAACTGAAGACAGCCGAGTGCTGGTTATTGGTACCGAAGGGGCGACTGACCCTGAGCTATACCAACAAATCATCGACAACAAAATCTAATAACGAAAAGTACATAGTTAGCAGTTAATAGCTAATCACGAACAACGAATAATAAAGTAAGCCCCAAAGTTGGCGGTATGTAAGGTTTCTTCATACCGTCTTTTTTATTCCTGTATTCCTGTTTCGTTTTCCGACGTGTTGCGTTATCTAATCACGCTGCTCATCAATTGGAATGGTTAGACCTACCTTGACGTTATCCATCACCACATTGGTTTGAAAGCTCTTGATATTGGCATTATCGAAGAAAGCCTCACGCGTAAAATTGTCGTACCCCTCCATATCTGCCGCAGTGACGATCAAGATAAAGTCAGAACTGCCCGTCACGTAATAGCACTGCTGTACAGATCGATTGGCACTCATCTCTTTTTTGAAGTTATGCATCAAATCAACACGCTCACGCTCCAAGGTTACTTGGACGATAAAAGTCATCGCATGACCCACCGCTTTTGGATTGATGACCGAGACATCCGCTTGAATGACCCCTTGAGTTCGCATGCGTTTTAAACGCCGTTGAACGGCGGCGGGAGAGAGCCCCACTTTTTCTGCGATGTTGTCCGAAGTTGCTCGATTTGAGTCTTGTACGATGTTGAGGATCTTTCTGTCAAAACTGTCGACCATCATTTCCGGTTGCTGTGCCATACCAACGCTTCCCAATATTTGCTTGTAAGTGAATTGTTACTTTTAAGTCATTGTGTGATCAAGATTAAGGTATTTTTCCTTAGCAATGAGTGAGCCACCGATGAGAACAAAAAATCGCTATAACGTAATAAAAATGCGGAATTTCTGCACAATAAATACGTTATTTGATGATAATCCTTAAACTTATCGAGGCATTATTAACCTTGTAAACAAAATGTAAAGAGTCAATTGGCAAAGATGTTAGTTGTGAGTGCACATTTTATTAACACTTAATGAGTTCAAGGAATCGGTAAGTATGAGATCTGGAATCGCTACTTTACAGTCTGAATTAGAAGCATTAGCACCAGCAGGACGCGTCGGTGTGATCGCGTTAGCAACCGACTTTAATATTGAGCGAGATCTCGCCCTACTGTACCCAAGTGATGTGCAATCTTTTACTAGCCGTGTTCGAAATTACAATCCTTTGACCATTGATAACTTACGCAGAATGGAGCCGGGAATTGCCGCTTGTGCCGATACTATCTTACCGGGCACAGAGTTGGATGTTGTGATTTACGCATGTACCTCTGGCACGGTGGCTATCGGAAGCGAGCGAATTACCCAGCTCATTCATCAGTCTCGCCCAAACGCTGCGGTAACGAACCCTGTGACCGCTGCCTTAGCGGCTTTCGACAGCTTTAAAGCTAAGCGCATCTCAATATTGACCCCTTATACCGAAGCGGTGAACAAGGGTGTTGCCGAGTTCTTTACCTCACAGGGAATTGAAGTGCTGAGCATTCATGGTTTTGGTTTTGAAGATGACACCGCGATGACGTTCATTGATCCAATGGACATTAAACACACCGCACTACAAGTTTGCGACCCTGAAGCGGATCTTCTGTTTATCTCTTGCACGGCATTGCGTGCAGCATCCGTTGTTGAATCCATTGAAGCGGAATTAGATAAGCCCGTTGTTAGCAGCAATCAGGTGCTGGCTTGGCACTCGCTTCAGTTGATGAATTACCCCACGCCTATCAAAGGCTTCGGTACGCTGTTAGAGCATCACCTTCAACCAGCTTCAGGTAATGACCGAAGGTCGTAGCCGTTTTAATGATTTCTGATTAAGGCTGCTCGTTTTGCGTTTACATCAAGCCGCCAAGCTAACTCTACATTTAACGTTAATACAAAGAATTACACTTTGGGATCACTACTATGTCGTCTACTTTCTCGGTAAAACCAGACCAACTGTCTTCGCAGCTTATTCAAAGCATGACGGAATGGCGTCAACACTTACATCGTTTTCCTGAATGCGGCTTTGACGTGAATCTCACCTCTGATTTCATCGCCAATCAATTACACAGCTTTGGTATCGAAGTGGTGCGCAATATTGGCAAAACGGGATTGGTAGGGATACTTCGTTCAGGATCAAGTGAAGCGAGTATTGGCCTAAGAGCTGATATGGATGCTCTGCATATTCATGAACAAAACAGCTTCGTACATTGCTCACAACACGATGGAAAGATGCACGCTTGTGGCCACGATGGACACTCTGCAATGCTGCTTGGCGCAGCAAGTTATTTAGCCGAAAACCTATTGGCAGGGAACCCAACCTTCGATGGCACGGCGTATTTCATTTTTCAACCCGATGAAGAGCATGGCTGCGGCGCGCAAGCGATGATTGATGATGGCTTGTTTGAGCGATTCTCGATTGATGAAGTGTATGGCGTACATAACTTTCCCGGTTTAGCGGAAGGTGAATTGATGGTTCGTCCTGGATCATTAATGGCCAGTGAGAGCAGCTTTGAGATCACGATCAACGGTGTGGGTGGGCATGCCGCTCTGCCGCATCAAGGGGTCGATCCTCTAGTCGTTGGCTCGCAAGTAATCCTTGGTCTGCAAACCATCGTGTCTCGCAATCTTAGCGCGATTCACGATACTGCTGTGGTTTCAGCAACCGAGTTTATTACAGACGGTACGGTTAACGTTATCCCAACCCAAGTGATTATTAAGGGAGATTGCCGTTGTTTTACTGAATCTTCTCTCGCCCTAATCAAGCAAAGTATGGAGCGAATCGTGGCGGGCATTTGTCAGGCGGCAGGTGCGACTTACGAATTTGAGTTTATCAATACCTTCTACCCAACCATCAATAGTGAGCAACAAACCCAATATTCGGTTGCCGCCGCGCAGAAGGTGCTTGGTGTCGAGAACGTTAATGACGCCTGCGACCCACTGACAATTTCGGAAGATTTCTCAAGCATGTTGCGTGTTAAACCGGGCTGTTATGTGTTGTTGGGTAATGGCACGGAATCGGTCGGTGGCTGTGCATTGCATAACCCCGAATACGATTTTAACGACGGCATCTTAAAGCTCGGTGCGAGCTACTGGATTCAGTTGGTGAACGACCGTTTAGCAAGATCAATTTAGAAACGGCTCAATGAGAAGCAAGTCAATGAGAAGCAACAAGTAGAGAAACAGATTCAGCAGTGGCGAATTTGGCACTGCAAGATGGCTGACTTTAAACGGAGTTTATTGTCGACACAG
Source organism: Vibrio bathopelagicus (assembly GCF_014879975.1). Lineage (NCBI taxonomy): Bacteria > Pseudomonadati > Pseudomonadota > Gammaproteobacteria > Vibrionales > Vibrionaceae > Vibrio > Vibrio bathopelagicus. Next base: position 229,704 of record NZ_CP062501.1, read on the forward strand.
CCAAAACTGAAGCGCGTGAAGTGACCAAGGTCATCAACGTGTAATTAGGATAATAAAAGGAAAGACAGGATGAAACGATTAGGCGTAGCACTGCTAAGTTTTAGCATGGTTTTTGGCGTTCATGCCGAAACATGGAAGTTTGCTTCAGAAGAGGACAAAACAGACGTTCAAGATATCTATGCGCAAAAATTTGCGGAAGTGATTAAGAAGGAATCTGATGGTGACATCCGTGTTCGCATCTATTACTACGGTCAACTGGGTACAGAAAACGACATCGTAGAACTGGCTGCTAAAGGTACGATTCAATTTGTGTCTGTAGGTGCGGGTCACTTAGGGTCTTATGTTCCTGAAGTACAAGCGGTGAGCTTACCGTATGTTCTGGGTACTAACGAAGCGATCACGCATAAGGTCTTAACGGAAAGCCCAACCATCTACAACAAGCTGGCACCCAAGTTTGAGAGCGTGAACTTAAAGCTGTTGTCGATGATGTCTGAAGGCGAAATGGTGTGGGGTGGCAACAAACCTATCCGCACGCCTGAAGATTTTGCGAACCAGAAAATCCGTACTTTCACTTCAACCGTTCCTGTTGAAACCTACAAAGCGTTTGGTGCAACACCCACCCCTCTTTCTTGGGGTGAAGTGTACGGTTCACTGCAACTTAAGACCATTGATAGCATGGTTAACCCTATCTACTTCATCTACAACGCGAAGTGGCATGAGGTTCAAGATTACCTAATGTTCCCAGGTCAACAACCTTATGTGAGCACCGTTTCGACCAACAGCAAGTGGTACAACGGCCTGTCGGAAGAGAAGCAAGCGATGGTCGACAAAGCGATCACAGCCGCTGACCAAGCTGCGTATGACTACCAAATCCGCATCAACAAAGAGAACATGGACAAGATCTTGAAAGAGCGTCCAAACATGCAAGTGGTCGTGTTAACCGAGGAAGAGCGTGAACGCTTCAAGGTCCTCAGTCAAAAGCTGCACACGACTTACTATGACGTGGTAGCAAATGCTTACCCTTCTGGTGAGCAAAGTGAAGCGCGTGAGGGTGCGAAAACCATTCTCGAAGAAATCCTAGATGAAGTGAAGGCTGCTTCAGCGACGCAATAAAAAGCGTTAGTAAGGATGAATGCTATCCGCTGTTCATTGGCAGTGGATAGCTTATCCCCACCTTCTCCAAATTGTGGCAATGGACTCGTGTCACTGAACGAAGTATGGAGCACTGCCTGCTATGAAAGAACTGCTACATAAAATAAGTGTCGCGACAGAAAAGCTTGAGCGCTTTCTGATCATGACCGCTATTCTCGCGATGATGATCAACTCTACTGCCAATGCGATTGGTCGTTACGCCTTCAATAAAAGCCTATTTTTTTCGGAAGAGCTCAACCAGTTTCTGATTGTGTCTGTGACCTTTATTGGCTTCGCTTATGCGGTGCGCCAAGGCCGAAATATACGCATGACTGCGGTCTACGATTCATTAAGCACGAAAGCTCAAAAAGTTCTAACCACCATCATTGCGCTACTCACTGCCATGTTGATGTTTTACCTCACTTACCATGCGTTCTTCTACGTTAAAGAGCTGAAAGATATCAATCGATTAAGCCCAGCCCTGCAGTTCCCCGTGTATTGGGTATACGCGATCATTCCGATTGGATTTTTCATTGCCGGATTGCAATACAGCATGAGTTTCTTGATGAACCTGCTGCACAAAGAGATCTACGTGTCATTTGACGTGATTGAAAATAGAAATACAAAAGTAGGTGAGTTCGAATGAGCGATGTAGCACAGTTTTTCTCGGACATTATTGCCGGCGAATTAGATATTTATGTCATCACATTTACTCTTGTCTCTGTGATGGTGATTCTGCTGTTTTTGAGCTTCCCTATGATAGTGCCGTTAGCGGTTGGGGCTTTGATTGGCTTGATTCATTTCTCTCAGGTTGAGCCGGGAGTGCTGATTCAGCAAATGGTGACAGGTATCTCGCCGAACGCATTGATTGCGGTGCCGATGTTCATCTTAGCTGCGGATATTATGACGCGTGGTCACACGGCCTATAACCTACTGGGTCTAATTCAAGCTTTTGTAGGTCACTTGCGTGGCGGGTTACCTATTACCACGTGTATCAGCTGTACCTTGTTTGGTTCTGTTTCTGGCTCGACCCAAGCGACCGTGGTGTCGGTTGGTCAAATCATGCGCCCGAAATTACTTCAGGCAGGCTATAAAGACAGCTTCGTGATGGCGCTGATCATCAATGCCAGTGACATCGCGTTTCTTATCCCACCGAGTATCGGTCTGATTCTTTACGGCACCTTAGCCAATGCCAGTGTGGGTGAGCTATTCATTGCAGGTATCGGCCCAGGTTTAGTGCTCGCGAGCCTGTTCTCGTTATACAGCTATGCCTATAGCGTAAAACACAGCGACACCATCACTTTGGTTGAAAAAGCCAACACCGCAGAACGCATTGAAGCGATTAAGAAAGCGATTCTTCCTCTTGGTTTCCCTGCTTTGATTATCGGTGGTATCTATTCGGGCATTGTCACGCCAACCGAGGCGGCTTCATTTGCAGTGTTGTATGCAATCATCGTTGAGTGCATTTTCTATCGCAAACTTGGCGTAAAAGATATCTGTGATGCGGCGTTAAATACCGGCTTGATTACGGCGGTGGTGTTTGTGCTGGTGGGTGTTGGTCAGGCGTTCTCTTGGTACATCTCGTTTGAGCAAATCCCACAAGAATTGCTGGCTCCTCTCAATCTAGAAGACGCTTCGCCTGAGTTCATCCTGTTTGTTATCGCACTGACTTTCTTTGTCGGCTGCATGTTTGTGGATTCCTTGGTGGTTTTGCTAATTTTAACGCCGATCTTTATGCCGATTGTTGATGCAGCAGGTATCGACCCAATCTTGGTCGGTGTGATGGTGACGTTACAAATGGCCATTGGGTCGGCAACGCCGCCATTCGGTTGTGACATCTTTACCGCAATTGCGATTTTCGAGCGTCCTTATATGGAAGTCATCCGCGGAACACTGCCGTTTTTCCTCATCTTGATATTAATGTCTGCGTTGCTGATTTTCTTCCCAAGCATTGCTCTGTTACCAAGAGACATTTTATTCAATTAATTCGTCGAGTTACCCTTATTCAATCAAGGATAGATATATGAGTATATTGCCGCTAACACCTCCACAGAGAGGGTTTGAATCAGCAGAACTAGAGCAACGCACCGTTGAGTTGCAAAAACGGCTTCGCGCTCAAAACATCGATGCTGCATTTTTTACTACCGAACCTGAATTCCGCTATTTCAGTGGCTTTAAATCGCAGTTTTGGGAAAGCCCAACTCGACCTTGGTTCTTGGTGGTACCAGCAGTTGGCAAGCCTATCGCTGTGGTGCCAGAGATCGGTGTGGCTGGCTTTGACGATACATGGATTGACGATGTGCGCAGTTGGCCATCACCAAGGCCAGAAGATGATGGTATCTCTTTGTTAGCGGCTACGTTGTCTGAAGTATCGAGAGGATCTCGCCGAGTCGGTTCGATGGTCGGCCCAGAAACACATCTGCGTATGCCGGCCACTAACTATGCATTGTTACAGCAGAAGCTAAGCCAACATAGTGTGGTTGATGTATCGTTGATGATTCGCGATATGCGCAGTGTTAAGTCTCAAGCCGAAATCGATAAAGTACGCTTTGCGTGCCAAGTCACGGCGGCGGGTTTTGAGTATCTTCGCCAAAATTTAGCAATAGGTATGACAGAGCGACAGGCATGTAAAGCAATGCATTTAGAGATGCTACGCTTGGGCGCTGATGCATGTCCCTATCTGATCTCGGCATCCGGCCAAGGTGGTTATGACAACATCATCATGGGGCCAACCGATCGTGTGCTCAATGAAGGAGACGTATTGATCATCGACACGGGGGCTAACTTTGATGGCTACTTCAGTGACTTTGACCGGAACTATGCGTTTGGACATGCGCAGCTAGATACAATAGCGGCTTATGACGCGGTATATCAGTCGACAGAAGCAGGGTTAGCGATTGCTGAGCCGGGACGAACAACCGGAGACGTATGGCAAGCCATGTGGTCGGTGCTCGAAAAGAACGGCGCACTCGGCAACGATGTGGGTCGCATGGGGCACGGCTTGGGTATGCAGTTAACCGAATGGCCATCACATGTCCCTAACGGTGATGTGATCTTAAAACCCGGTATGGTGCTAACGCTTGAGCCGGGCATGGCATTTGCTAAAAATCGTATGATGGTGCACGAGGAAAACATCGTTATCACTGAATCTGGCTGCGAGATGTTGCACCAAAGAGCCTGGCAATCTATGCCGATTATCGGTTAGTTAATCATTGATCCCAGTTTCTAGATCGAGTCCTAGATCTACTATTTGGCTCTGAAATTGAGGCGTCACCAAGTAGAGCATCCATTCGTTACAAGGTGCTCTGCTTTTCATTCTATGTTCCCCATTCTGCTACTCCGATTATTACGTTCAAGCTATCTCAAACGACGTTTGACTCTTCTTATGCGATTCTCTTCCCTTGTTTAAATCTTGTGCTTATTGACTAAAAACTTTTGACCCGTAACCATCACACCTCAAATCTTTAATGATTTTATTTAGTGGTCTAAATGATATCTAAGGCATTGTTTTAAAATGATTTATTTGATTTTGAATGGTGTGTTGTTGCGATTTTGTTTTAAATAATCATTTGAACCCTAATTAAATTTCTGTCATTTTATACTTAACTGAACGTTCAATATAAAATAGAAGGACTAAGAAATGCCCAAGGTTGGGATGCCTGACATACGTAAACCACAGCTTGTTCAAGCCACCATGACGGTGATTGATAGAGTAGGTTTACATGCCGCGAGTATTGCGTTGATCAGCAAAGAAGCGGGAGTCTCCACTGGCATTATTAATCACTATTTTGGTGGAAAGCATGGGCTGCTCGAAGAGACCATGCGAGAAATACTGCGTCAACTTTCGAATACCGTAACAACAGAATTAAAAGCGCTCCCTGCTGATGCTCACCAGCAAAGGATCAACGCTATCATCAACGGTAATTTCGAAGGTTATCAAGCGGAAAATCAAGTGTCGAAAACATGGCTGGCATTCTGGTCTTATTCGATGCATGACGCTCAACTAAAGCGCCTGCAAAGGGTTAATGAAAAGCGTTTGATTTCTCATTTACTTATTGAATTAAAATCGATTTTTCAACCTGAACAAGCGGAATTGATCGCACACGGCATTGCATCATTAATTGATGGGATCTGGTTAAGAGGGACGCTCAATCCTGAAGGCATTAACGCTGATAAAGCACGTGCAATCATCAATGACTACTTAGACAAGCAGCTTACGTTTTACTCGTGTCAGCGCGATTAATGATTCGTTAAAAATTCTAGTGCGTGAGCTCAAAAGGCTCGCTCTCAACAACGATATGCATTCACAAATACATAGACCGATAGAGTCTAACAACAATAATTAAGTCAGAAGATCAAATGGAAATGAACTCGTTATACATCGATGGTAAAGCGGTTGACGCTACCTCAGGCGAAACTTTCGTCAGCATTAACCCTGCAAACGGCGAACCTATCGCAACGCTTGGCCAAGCTTCTTCAGCTGACGTTGAAAATGCGATTGAATCGGCGAAGCGCGGATTTGCGGTATGGTCAGCAATGACAGCCGTAGAGCGCAGTCGCATTCTTTTAAAGGCAGTAGAGATACTTAGAGCTCGAAATAATGACCTTGCGAACCTTGAGGTTGTCGATACGGGCAAGCCGTTACAAGAAGCGATCGAAGTCGATGTGGCTTCTGGCGCTGACGTTATTGAGTATTTCGCAGGGCTAGCACCTACGTTGCAAGGCGATCAACAACCTCTTAGTGACAGCCAGTTTTTCTACACACGCCGTGAACCGTTAGGTATTTGTGCGGGCATTGGCGCGTGGAACTACCCAATCCAAATCGCAATGTGGAAATCGGCTCCAGCACTCGCTGCGGGTAACGCGATGATTTTCAAGCCTTCAGAAGAAACGCCGCTAACAGCGATCAAACTTGCAGAGATCTTCACAGAAGCTGGCCTTCCTGATGGCGTATTCAACGTAGTTCAAGGTGACTACCGAGTGGGTCAAATGCTAACGGCTCATCCTGACATCGCTAAAGTGTCGTTCACGGGTGAAACTGGTACAGGCAAAGCGGTAATGTCAGACAGTGCAAAAACACTCAAGTCTGTAACGATGGAGCTCGGTGGTAAATCACCAATGATCATCTTTGATGACGCAAAATTGGACGATGCTGTGTCAGCTTCAATGGTCGCTAACTTCTACACCCAAGGCGAAGTGTGCACTAATGGTACTCGCGTTTACGTTCATGAAAATATCTACAACGATTTCATCGACCAACTTAAAACACGCACTGAAAAGCTCATCATTGGTAACCCGATGGATATGGATACTCAGATCGGTGCGTTGATCTCTAAAGAACACCTTTCAAAAGTCCTTGAAGCGATTGAGCTGGCAAAACAGTCGGGTGCAACTCTGCTGACTGGCGGTTATCAAGTGACGGACAACGGATTGGCGAACGGCAACTTTGTTATTCCAACCGTGTTTGTAGATTGCGAAGACAACATGCCTCACGTTCAGCAAGAAATTTTCGGCCCGGTTATGTCAGTGTTGAAGTTCACTGATGAGGACGATGTGATTCGTCGTGCTAACGATACTAAATACGGCCTTGCTGCTGGCGTATTCACGCAAAACCTTTCTCGCGCTCACCGTGTTATTCATCAAATGCAGGCGGGTATTTGTTGGGTTAATACATGGGGTGACTCACCTGCAGAAATGCCTGTTGGTGGCTACAAACTTTCAGGTGTTGGCCGTGAAAACGGACCAGAGACTCTACTTCACTATACGCAGACTAAGAGCATTCTTATTGAACTTGGTGACTACGCCAGCCCTTATGCCTAACGCGTAACAATCAATTTAATGGGCTAGCTTAACAGAGCTAGTCCCACTGACTCATCTCAGGGAAACCAAAACATGGAACAACGCTACGATTATATTATCGTCGGCGCGGGTTCGGCCGGCTGTGTGTTAGCGGATAGGCTAACGGAAAGCGGTGAACATAGCGTTTTATTACTGGAAGCGGGTGGTACGGATAAGAGCATTTTTATCCAAATGCCGACTGCGCTTTCTTACCCGATGAATACTGAAAAGTACGCTTGGCAATTTGAGACTCAACAAGAACCGGGTCTTGATGGACGTGAACTGCATTGCCCACGTGGCAAGGTGTTGGGTGGCAGCTCATCGATCAACGGCATGGTTTATGTTCGTGGCCATGCTTGTGACTTCGACCAATGGGAAGAAGAGGGCGCTGCTGGTTGGAATTACCAAGCTTGCTTGCCTTACTTCCGCCGTGCTGAATCATGGAATAAAGGTGGTGATGAATATCGTGGCGACAATGGCCCTGTAGGCACTTGTAACGGTAACGATATGGAGCTCAACCCCCTTTACCAAGCGTTCATCGATGCAGGTAAAGACGCAGGTTACCCAGAAACACAAGATTACAACGGTTACCAGCAAGAAGGCTTCGGCACTATGCACATGACCGTAGACAAAGGTGTTAGAGCCTCAACCTCTAACGCTTATCTACGCCGCGCATTGAAGCGTTCAAACCTTACCTTGAAAAAAGGCATCGTGGCACGTCGTTTCTTACTTGAGACACAAGACTCAACAGGTCAATCAGGCTTGAAAGCCGTTGGTGTCGAGTTTGAAAAGTCAGGCAATACCCAAGTCGCGGTAGCGAACAAAGAAGTGATCTCTTCTGCGGGTTCTATCGGTTCTGTTCAACTGCTGCAACTTTCTGGTATCGGCCCGAAAGCGGTGCTTGAAAAGGCGGGTGTTGAGCTTAAACACGAACTCAGTGGTGTCGGTGAAAACCTGCAAGACCACTTAGAAGTCTACTTTCAATATCACTGTAACGAACCCATCACGCTTAACAGCAAGCTTGGTTTAGTCAGCAAGGGCATGATTGGCGCAGAGTGGATTCTGACTCGTAAAGGTTTGGGTGCCACTAACCACTTTGAATCGTGTGCGTTCATTCGTTCTCGCAAAGGATTGAAGTGGCCGAATATTCAATACCACTTCCTACCAGCAGCAATGCGTTACGACGGTCAAGCGGCCTTTGATGGCCACGGATTCCAAGTTCACGTTGGGCCTAACAAGCCAGAAAGTCGCGGTACGGTGGCGATCACTTCGGCGGATCCCCATGCCAAGCCAGAGATTATTTTCAATTACATCTCGACCGAGCAAGACCGCCAAGATTGGCGCGATTGCATTCGTCTGACGCGTGAGATCTTATCTCAACCTGCGATGGATGCTTACCGTGGCGAAGAGATTCAGCCAGGTCTGAGCGTAACTTCCGATGAAGCGATCGACGAATGGGTTAAGCAAAATGTTGAAAGTGCGTATCACCCTTCTTGCGGCTGCAAAATGGGCGCTGATGATGACCCAATGGCGGTACTTGATGAAGAGTGTCGTGTTCGCGGCATTGATAGCCTGCGCGTTGTCGACTCGTCTGTTTTCCCTGTTATTCCAAACGGCAATCTGAACGCACCCACCATCATGGTCGCTGAGCGTGCCTCGGATCTGATTCTGGGCAAGCCCGTTCTAAAAGAGCAAAACGTTCCAGTATGGATAGCCCCGGAATGGGAAGAGACGCAAAGAATCAATAAGCCAGTACGAGAAGCGTAAGCCTCTCTTGCTGAGCAAAGAATAAAAACAACAAGTAACAAGTAACAAGCAACAAATAACAAAACTAATTAGTCAAAAGTCAGAAAAACTGCTCTCTATCGGTATTGATATCGAGCAGCAAAAGGAAAGATAAAAAGGAACCATTATGACGACTCTAAATATTCAGAACGTGACCACGAAAACGTTAACAGCACTAGCCATCAGTTCATTTGCATTGGGTGCTAACGCTTCTGTTGAACCACAACAATGTGAAAACGTCCGCTTCGCTGATGTAGGTTGGACAGACATCACAGCGACAACGGCTGTCACTTCAGAGCTACTGAAAGGCCTAGGCTACAAAACCAAAACAGACCTACTTTCAGTTCCGGTCACTTACTCTTCGATGGCCAATGGCGACATTGATGTCTTCCTAGGTAACTGGATGCCAACAATGGAAGGCGATATCGCTAAGTACCGTGAAGCAGGAACGGTTGACACTGTGCGTGCCAACCTTGAAGGCGCAAAATACACGCTTGCTGTTCCTAAATACGTGTATGACGCAGGCGTAAAAACCTTCGCTGACCTTGCAAAAAATGCCGACAAATTTAAAGACCGCATCTACGGTATTGAGCCGGGCAACGATGGCAACCGTCTAATCCAGTCAATGATCGACTCGGACGCTTTTGGCTTGAAAGATTTCAGCTTAGTTGAATCAAGTGAAGCGGGCATGGTATCGCAAGTATCTCGCGCTGCTCGTCGTAGCCAGTGGATCGTTTATCTAGGTTGGGCACCGCACCCAATGAACAGCAACGTTGAGATGGAATACCTCTCAGGTGGTGACGACTTCTTCGGCCCGAACTACGGCGGAGCAAATGTTTACACCAATGTTCGTTCAAACTACGTGTCTGAGTGTGCAAACGTCGGTCAACTTCTGCAAAACCTAGAGTTCACTCTAGAGATGGAAAACAAGTTGATGGAAGAGATTCTTAACCAAAAAGTGAAGCCAGAAAAAGCGGCGCAACAGTGGTTAAACGCTAACCCACAACAAGTTGAAGCTTGGTTAGACAACGTAAAAACGCATAAAGGTGAATCAGCGACGCAAGCGGTTACTGAATACCTAAAACAAGTTAAAGCTTAGTTTTACCTAGCTATCGATCTATTTATCAAAGCTCTATAAATAAAAAAGGTGGGCTTGCCAATTTATCGATTGGTTTGAAGTAGCCCACCCATAATAAAAGGCAATATTGTGAATTTTATTACGGAAAACAAAATCCCTGTTGGTCAATGGATGGAAGCGGGTGTTGATTGGTTAACGATCAATGCAGCAGGATTCTTTGACGCTATTTCGATTTTTTTAGAAACCGTCATTATGTTTTTAGTCGATGTATTTAAGTGGATGCCGCCGGCTTTACCAATCGTTATTACTGCGGCGATTGCATGGTATTTACACCGTAAACCCTCGCTTGTGATTTTCGTGGTTGCAGCCTTGCTAACCATTTTAAACCTTGGCTACTGGCAAGAAATGCTGGAAACCTTTGTCCTCGTGTTTGCAGCGACAACGATTTCCGTATTAATTGGAGTTCCAGTTGGCATTATGGCCGCGCATCGCCCTTGGTTATATACAGTGCTTAGACCCATCCTTGATTTAATGCAGACGGTTCCAACGTTTGTGTATCTGATTCCGACTTTGGTTTTATTCGGTTTAGGTATCGTTCCTGGCTTAATCTCGACCATCATATTCGCCATTGCCGCGCCAATTCGTTTGACCTACTTAGGCGTCACCAAAGTGCCTGAAGAGTTGATTGAAGCGGGTAAAGCTTTTGGTGCGAGCCGCATGAAATTGCTGATGAAGGTGGAATTACCGGCCGCTTTACCAAGCATTATGGCGGGTGTAACCCAATGTATTATGTTGTCGCTTTCGATGGTGGTTATCGCCGCTCTTGTCGGTGCTGACGGACTTGGTAAACCTGTTGTTCGCGCATTGAACACAGTGAACATCTCACAAGGTTTTGAAGCAGGATTGGCGATCGTATTAGTCGCTATCATTCTGGATCGCTTGTGCAAAACACCAAACCAGAAGGAAGCTTAATCATGTCTATCTCTCAGGAACAAAAGTCTATGGATGCGATTACCATTAAAAACCTCGATGTTGTGTTTGGTGATAAGCCGAAGCAAGCGCTTGAGCTGCTCGACCAAGGTAAAACTCGCCAAGAGATCATCGATGAAACTGGCCAAGTCGTTGGCGTAGATAATGTGTCGCTGACCGTTGAAGAAGGCGAGATTTGTGTGCTGATGGGCCTGTCAGGCTCAGGTAAATCTTCTTTATTGCGTGCGGTGAATGGCTTGAATGAGATCAGCCGTGGTTCATTGGCGATCAAAGATGGAGACAAGCTGGTTGATTTAGGAGAACAGTGCGACGAAGCGACCTTACGTCATCTTCGTACTCACCGTGTTTCGATGGTGTTCCAAAAATTTGCCCTCATGCCTTGGTTAAACGTGTTAGATAACGTGGCGTTTGGTCTTGAAATGCAAGGTGTAGCCAAAGATGTTCGTCGTGCTAAAGCGCGTGAACAGCTTGAAATGGTGGGTTTGGCAGAGTGGGAAACCAAGTATCCTCATGAGCTCTCTGGCGGTATGCAGCAACGTGTTGGTTTGGCGCGTGCATTCGCGATGGATACTGACATTCTTCTTATGGATGAACCGTTTTCAGCGCTTGATCCACTGATTCGTGCACAGTTGCAAGATGAGCTAATCCTATTGCAAAACAAGCTTAACAAAACGATTCTGTTCGTGAGTCATGATTTAGATGAAGCACTAAAGATAGGTAATAACATTGCTATCATGGAATCGGGCAAACTGATTCAACACGGTAAGCCTGAAGAGATCGTACTTACGCCAAAAACGGAATACGTGAAAGATTTTGTCGCACACACTAACCCGTTGAACGTACTCAAAGGTCGTTCGTTGATGCAGCCTCTGGATTCTTTGAAACAAGAAGATGAAAGTTGGAAGATCTGTGACTCTAAAGACTTATGGATTGAGCAGAATGAAGGTACTTTGTCTGTAAAAGGTGAATCGACTTTAGCGCTTGTTGAGTGGAACGAATCTGACGATTTAACGGCTATCAGCGCGTCAAGTGTTGTAGTGGCAAGTCCAGAGATCGGCATGCGCGATGCGATTAAACTGAAACAGCTAAGTAATCACCCAATTTTGCTGGTGGAAGACAATAAACTGGTCGGTATTTTGGATAACAGTGAATTTTATAATGCGCTTACTGGTAACTTTCAGATGAATACAGCCGCGTAAAATTTCGTTTTTCAGCTTAGCTATTGGGGCTGTTTTTTATTGGGTGGAGAGGGTCAAGTCTCTCTACCACTATGATTATTAAAATATATTATTCTTTGAGTTTGTATTCTCTGACTCATTATTTTTGCCTTCATTGAAGCTTTCATTCCCCCTTCATTAAGCAAAAGTGCCGTACCACGCAAGTTTAGTGGTATAGAAAAGATTGAGAATAGTATTAACATCAGTACAATGCGGAAAAATCAATGAAGTAAATTATCAATTTACAGTGTAATTCGGGCGAACCCAAGCTGTTCAGTTTGGAAAATCTCATCGCCACGGCACTGTAAAGTCACTCACAGTATATTAGTACAAAGGTCTGCATCTTGGATAAACATGACGAAATCTTGGTCGCTATTCGCCAAATTATTCGCGCTATCGATTTACACTCGAAAAAGCTGAGTAAAGAGTATGGTTTGACGGGCCCTCAATTGATTTTAATGCGCGCAATCCAAGAGATGGGTAATGTGACGATCAAAGAATTGTCTAATCAAACTAATGTGAGTCAAGCGACGACAACGACGATCATCGATCGTCTAGAGCTTAATGGCTATGTGCAGCGTATCCGTAGTGTTGCTGATCGACGTAAAGTTCATGCGAATTTGACGGAGAAAGGCCAAGAGCTACTTAACAATGCGCCCCCACCGCTACAAGATAACTTCGTTAAAAAATTCCAAAATCTAGAAGCATGGGAGCAAAGCCTGCTGCTTTCTTCGATGCAACGTGTGTCTGCAATGATGAACGCAGAAGACATCGACGCTGCCCCAGTTCTACAGCTTGAAGGCATTGCCAACGTTGCTAAAAGCTAATTAGCTGACGGATTTAATTGTTTAAAAACAATGTATTAGAATATTTTTAATGGTCGCTTTGAGCGGCCATTTTTGATCTTGCTGTCCCCATTCCTTCGTCCATATTTGTCCAAACGGTCTTCTAATTACCCCTTTCGATTATAAACTCCTCAGCTTTCCCACTTCTAATGTGTCCAACATTTATTCACTTGTTTCACAAAAGCATTGACGATTCTCTGACAATAAATGCCTAGACCGACCGGTTTGTTTTGTATTATTGTGTGCATCTCCTAACCACGAGGTGATGTATGAAACATGAATTGATGGCAACACAAATGACAGCGACGTTGAAGAGTATGCAGGAAGCTTTTGCAGATGATCCGATGCCAACTGTGCCGGTGAGAATAGAACAGTTACTTGCGCTGAAATCTGCTCTGATCGATTATACAGACCGTTTGTGTGCAGCGGTAAGTGAGGACTATGGCCACCGCAGCCGACAAGACACCTTGATGGCCGACATACTTCCTTGTTTAGGAAACATCGATCACACCATTGAGTGTTTGCCGCATTGGTCAACATCTTCAATTCGCCACTCTGGTCCTTTGCTTTCAACTTCTCGCGTTGAAGTGGTTTATCAGCCTAAAGGCGTAGTGGGAATCATTGCTCCATGGAATTTCCCTATCATGCTATCAGTCGGCCCGCTCATTTCAGCCTTGGCAGCGGGCAATCGCGCCATGATCAAGATGAGTGAATTTACGCCAGCAACCAATCACGTTTTAAGACAGTTATTGGATGAAGTCTTCAATGCCGATGAGGTGTGCTTAGTTGAAGGTGAGGTTGAAATTGCTGCTGCGTTTTCTGCGTTGCCGTTTGATCACCTTCTGTTTACGGGTTCAACCCAAGTGGGTCGTCAAGTGATGAAGTCAGCGGCTGACACGTTAACTCCCGTCACTCTTGAACTTGGTGGCAAGTCTCCGGTTATCGTGGCCGAAGATATGCCGATCGATATTGCTGTCGAGCGAATCATTTACGGCAAGAGCCTCAATAACGGCCAAGTGTGTGTCGCGCCTGATTACGTATTGCTGCCTGAAGATAAACTCGACGCTTTTATTGAGGAATATAAAAAACAATACCAACTGCTGTTTGATGAAGGGGTCTATTCCGAGAATTTGACGTCCCTAATCAACCCTCGCCAATGCGACCGCATAGTGGGTTTGTTGAATGAAGAACAACAAGCGGGAACTCGAACTGTGGCCTGTCATGACGACGCGATGGACTTAGATTACCAACGACTGGTGACACATCTGATTGTTGAACCAAGCCTGTCATCCAAGGTGATGAACGAAGAGATTTTCGGCCCGCTATTACCGTTGATTACGTATCGCAATATCGAAGAGGCGTTCCAAATCATCAATAGCAAACCAAGGCCTTTAGCGCTCTATCTGATGAGCTTTGATTTGAGTTTACAGTCTCAGGTTAAGCACCAAGTTCATTCCGGTGGAATGTGTATCAATGACTGTGTTTTCCATTTAGCAGTTGATGACGCGCCCTTTGGTGGCATTGGTGAATCAGGGCAGGGCAATTATCACGGTAAAGAAGGTTTTCTTACTTTCTCCCATGCCAAAACAGTCTTGGAAACGGGCTTAGATCATCGAGTTAAGTATCTGTTTTCAAAAGAAGACAACGAATTAAAGACGGCTGTGATGAACATGTTAGGCAAGTAAATCACACCTGACATTACGCTATTCATTTTAGAAATTATTTAAGAGGTTACTTATGCTAGAACGTTTTTTTGAAAGCACCATGAAGTCGTATTTGATGATCACCGGGTTGTTGACCGCCACTGCTTTTTCCACTTTTTTGGCACCGGACTGGAGTATGCAGACACTGTTTTCCTACAACGAGACCATGATGGAAAACAAAGAGTATCTGTTAGGTACTTATCAGCACTGGGGTGTAATGGTTGGTTGTATTGGCGTGCTATTGATGTTCTCTGCCAAGTACAAGTCCCTACGTACTTCGACCATGATTTACAGCGCGTTTGAGAAGTCGATGTTTGTTGGCATCTTCTTATACAACGTTTGTATTAATGACTATGAGTGGTTCTACGGTTGGAGTGGTGTGTTTGCGCTTGACGCGTTTGTAACCATCTACTCTTTGGTTTATCTCTACTACTACCTCAATCGAGATAAAACCAAGGTGCCCGCTCACTTGCGTTAACCTCTGTTGTTTAGCTCGCTGAATCTAATATTCCTAAGCCCGCATCTGCGGGCTTTTTTGTATGAGCGAAATGATCTTCAACGATCTTAATTGACATATCTTTGACATTCACACTCTAGACCGACCGGTTTGTATTGGTTATTGTTTAGTCATCAAATAGAAATGAGGTAAACACCATGACTACCAATAACTTTAACTTTCAACTGAAAACCATTGTTCACGCTCAAGATAACGGTATCGAAAATATTCCATCTTTATTCTCTCGATTAGGCGCAAAACGCGTTGTGCTTTTTTCTGATAAAGGATTGGAATCATTGGGCTTCGTTGAGCAATTCTCGGCACTGTTTGTTAATCCGGAAGCTAGCCAAGATGCGGCGCAGCTCGTCGGTGTGTATACCGATATTGCACCAGATGCGACGTGCGACAACATTAACGCTGCGATTGAGTTTGCGAACAACTTGAATGCAGACGCTATTTTATCTGTGGGTGGGGGCAGCGTGATTGATGCTTCTAAAGGCGTGAAATACGCACTTCATAAACAGATCGATGATATCCGCACTGTGATTGCAGGTGGTGGCTTTATGGAAGTGTGGCCAAACAACGAAGACATTCGAGTTCCTCATATTGCCGTACCGACAACCGCGGGAACTGGCGCGGAAGCCTCTCCGATTGCTGTTTTTTACAACGAGCATGAAAACATTAAGGCAAGTTTAGTCGCGTCTGGTTTAGAAGCTGACATCGCGATCCTGGATCCTACAGTTACGACCAAATTACCTGCTCACCTTACTCGTTCCACTGCGATGGATGCACTCACACATGCGGTTGAAGCGATTGTCTCGCCAATGAGCAATTCTTTTACCAATGCTTACGGTATTCAAGCTGCAAAACTGATTGTTGAAAATTTACCCGTGGCACTTGAGGAACCTGAAAACCTCACGGCACGCGGCAATCTTCTTCAAGCGAGCACGATGGCGATCTCGGCATTTTATTCATCGCTAGGTGGCATTCCAATTCATAACTGTGCTCATGCCTTTGGTGCGATTAGCCATATCCCGCATGGCGACGCCAACACGGTATTGATGCCAGTTGTGATTGAGGCGCTACCCGAGTTCTACATGCCGAACGCAATTAAACTGGCTCAAGCATTCTCGCTTGATAGCACAGGAACGGACGAAATGATTTACCAACGAGTTTTGGATTTCTTACATAACTTTCAAACCCAAGTTGGTGCGATGAAGCGTTTCAGTAGCTGGGAATTTGATGACCAAGAGAAGCGCAATATTGCTCAAGCAATTGAGAAAGACATCTGCTTCCAGTTCTACCCAATCTCAAAACAAACGATTGAACAGATTATAGAAAAAGCGATTTAGTCGTCTCATTAAGTATTCAAAAACTCACTGTAAATCGAGGGCAAATTATGAAGATCGAAAACGTCTTGCTATCAAGCTTGTGCATCATCGCGCCATTCCTACTTTTCGCCTAATTCACTCGACAGGGACGTTGTGATCTTTATTCCCGAGGAGGAAATAAATGTTCAATAAACGTTTAACTACCGTGACTCTGATTGGTGCTTTGGCTGTCCTGCTTTTTGCCAAAGTAAGCGTTGGAAGCGAAAGCTCCACGGCTTTATCTGAACAGCATCAAGATGCCGTGCAGCTGTTGGATGAAGCCTATGAAGGACAGTCTGAGGCACAACTTGCTCTCGCTTATCGGTATTTGAGCGGTAATGGTGTTGAGCAGAATGACGAGAAAGCGGCGGAATGGTTTGAGACCGCAGCCAGTGCCGGTAGTCCTGAAGCTCAAACACAGCTTGGCCTAATGTACTTCTCTGGAAGTGGCGTTCAGGTTAGCCAAGCGGAGGCTGTCACCTGGATCGGTATGGCAGCAGCTCAAGATTATGACCCTGCGCTCGACTTATTACATTGGATGTCCCAAGCCGCGCACTAATTCAGATTCTACTCCGTGTTAATTGCAGAAAAGTTAATCACAGAAAAAATTAATCACAGCTATTGGAGACGTCTTATGTAGACATTCAAGAAATCCCTACTATTCACAGCGATGGCCGCCGCAAGTAGCGCAGCCTTCGCCGCCGAATCAGACAAGCCGAACATCGTTGTTATTGTCGGCGATGATGTTGGCTTTGCTGATACCCAGCCTTATGGTTCAGAAGTCGAAACTCCGAACTTGATGGCGTTAGCTGAAGAGGGGGTTAAATTCACTAACTTCCATGCATCACCGACTTCATCAGTAACTCGGTCAATGATGTTAACCGGAGCGAATAGCCACGAGGTTGGGCTAGGTACCTTTGATTATGCTGTCTATCCGGGTGCGATTGGTAAACCGGGCTATGAAGGTTACCTCACTAAGAAGGGCGTCACGGTAGCTACGCTACTTAAAGAAAATGGATATAACACATACCTATCAGGCAAGTGGCACTTAGGCCACGAAGATGGCTTTTTACCCGATGATCGAGGGTTTTCTGAAAGTTACGGTATTCTAGCGGGTGGTTCGAATCACTTTAATCGCGACATGATGTTCCCAGCCAAAAACGCGGCTACCGCTGAAGCGCTTCAAAAAGGTGACATTCCCGGTGTTGAAGTTGAGCCAACTTATCGCAACGGCGAGGTGGTTGAGGATAAATACAAAGGCGAGTACTCCGACCAAGTTTACACTAACGAACTCATCAAGATGATCGATGGCAAGAAAGACGACGGTAAGCCTTTCTTCGCTTATCTTCCTTTCACTGCCATACACCTGCCGTTGCAAGCGCCAGAGTCGGCATATCAAGACAAGGTTGACTACTATGTTGAGCATGGTTGGGATTCGATTCGCGAAGACCGTTTTCAACGCATGAAAGAGATGGGCGTGATTCCAAAAGACGCTGACATTTCTGGCCGTAATTCATTAAGTCGACCTTGGGACTCGCTCTCTGAGAAAGAACAAAAATGGTACGGCAAGAAAATGGCTGTTGCGATGGGCATGATGGAAATGCAGGACCAACAAGTCGGTCAGATAGTCGATTACCTAAAAGAAATTGGGGAATACGACAATACCTACATTATGTATCTCGCGGATAACGGCCCAGAAGCTGCGGATATTACCGGCGAAAATATCAGTGATTTGATCCGAACCTGGACCGCTCATCACTTCGATAATTCGACTGAAAACTTGGGTAAGGCAAACTCCAGTGTGTCACTTGGTCCTGAGTGGGCAAGTGCTTCAACCGGAGGCCTATCTTGGTACAAAGCGTACACAGCAGAGGGCGGTATCCGTGTGCCGTTTATCGTTAAACCAGCAAAAGCGCTTTTAGAAGATGAAGATGCGTTGCAACCCGGCACCCAAACTGATGACTTGTCACAAGTAAAAGACATCGCGGCCACCATTCTTGAAATCGCCGACGTACAACACCCAGGAACGGAGTATCAGGGCAGAGAAGTGGCGCCGATGAGTGGTGTGAGCTTGTTGCCTTATTTCAAAGGTGAAACGGCAGAGGTGCACAGTGCCGATAATGCGATTCCATTTGAACTGTTTGGTAGTGGCATTTTGCTGAAAGGGGATTACAAGATCATCCGAATTTCTACCGGTATGGGCGGTGACAGTGAATGGCACCTGTACAACACCAAACAGGATCCGGCTGAGCAACATGACTTAAGAAACCAAATGCCGGATCTGTTCCTTGAAATGGTCGCTGAATATCAAGAATACGAGAAAGCGCAAAATATTGTTCCAGTAGACGAAGCGTGGAACCCGTTTGAAAACGTGAAATAGAGGAAATGAACCACTCGGCTAACCTAGTGCCATCAAGCTTGGTTGGCCGATGAACACCGTGTAAAGGAATTACGAATTGTTTTGGCTAATACAATAACTTTTACATCGAGGAATTCTTCATGACGACATTATCACTATCAAACCTGAGTTCGGTTCCGCAGTTTAACGGCAAGGCGCACAGCAAGCTTCAAGCGTTGGCAAAACCCATTGGTGCGGTGTGTAATATCAGTTGTACTTACTGTTATTACTTAGAGAAACAGCAGCTGCTTGAATACCCAAAAGGATCTCAATATGTGATGGGTGAAGCGCTGCTAGAACTCTATATCAAGCAGTACATTGAGGGACAGAATACGCCGGAGATTATCTTTTCTTGGCATGGTGGAGAGCCTACCTTGCTAGGGATTGAGTACTTTGAAAGGGTCGTATCATTACAGAAAAAATACTGCCCTAGCCACAGCAATATCAGCAACGACCTCCAAACCAATGGCACCTTGTTGAATGATGCGTGGTGTGAGTTCTTCAAGAAGAATCACTTTATCATTGGTGTGAGCATTGATGGCCCCGAGCATTTACATAATCATTACCGAACCAATCGTGCAGGCAAGGGCACTTTTTCTCAAACAATGCGTGGTATTCGCTACTTGAAACAGCATAACGTCGAGTTCGCGACCCTAAGCTGCGTGAATGATGTGACAGGGAAATACCCGTTAGAAGTTTATCGCTTTCTACGTGACGAAGTGGGCTCCAAACAGCTTCAGTTCATCCCTGTGGTGGATAAGCGCGAGGCTCATACCAACAATCAATGGCTCACCCATCAACAAGCGATCATTCCTGTTTCGGGAGAGGTCGAGTCTTGGAGTGTTGGTTCTGCGCAATGGGGAGAGTTTCTTTCGACGGTTTTTGATGAGTGGTTCGAACACGATTTTGGCAGAGTGCTTGTGCCTTACTTTGAAAACTTTGTGGGCGTGTGGATGGGAAGAGACAGCACCATGTGTACCTTGAGTGAAATCTGTGGAAAGGGGCTAGCGGTCGAACCTAATGGTGATGTGTATTCATGCGACCATTATGTTTACCCAGAATTTAAGTTGGGTAATATCCACGACAAGCCATTATCAAAGTTAGCGTTTTCACCTACTCAACAAACCTTTGGGTTCTCTAAGCAAAAGTCATTACCTAAACAGTGCCAAACCTGTGAGTTTAAGTTTGCTTGCCATGGCGAGTGCCCTAAGAACCGAATCATCACCAGTCGTGACGGTGAGGCTGGGTTAAATTACTTGTGTGAAGGGTGGCTTAAGTTCTTTCAACATATCGACCCGGTGCTCAATGCTTTGCTAAAAGCCAATGGTATAGCGTCACGGATGGGATAATCGAATCGCTCACGTGATAAGCAAAAGCTTCTGTAGAAAACGAACAAACCTGAAAAACAAAAGGCTCGCTATATAAAGCGAGCCTCTTAGTGTGTAGGAGCTGGTTAATCTTTTGAACTCATCGCAAGCAATGTCTCTTCCATCGCATTACTTA
Organism: Vibrio bathopelagicus; assembly: GCF_014879975.1. Taxonomy (NCBI): domain Bacteria; kingdom Pseudomonadati; phylum Pseudomonadota; class Gammaproteobacteria; order Vibrionales; family Vibrionaceae; genus Vibrio; species Vibrio bathopelagicus. The sequence goes on from NZ_CP062501.1 coordinate 250,058, forward strand.
GAATTGAACGGTTTCTTTGCATCGCTGCCATTAACGTAGAGCCTAGCCATAAGCCATAAAGCGTTCGAGAAAGCGTTTCAGGTTCTGCGATATTGAAATCACCTGCTGCATTGCCTTCTTCAAACAGCTTTGCCATACGTAGGATTATCTTCTCAGCACCCTCTGCCATGGTTGATTGCAATGGGTTTGCTGAGCCTGATACTTCCCCCGCCAGTTTGACTACAAGACACTGGATATTGAAGTCTTCAGTCAGTTTCGATGCGCACCAAAAGTCAAAATAGGCTTTTACGCGGTCACGGCGAGAAAGCGACTCATCACTTAAAAAGTAATTAAGCTTACCTAGGTGCTCATCAAAGTAGTCGGCTAGAAGGATCTCGCCAAAGTGCTCTTTGGATTTGAAGTAGTGGTAAAAAGAACCTTTAGTTCCTTCGGCTTGGTTGATGATTTTCATCAAGCCAACGCCAGCAAACCCGTGTTCATTAATAAGGCTAAACCCTGCATCGAGCATAGCTTGTCGCATGTCTTTCATTGTTCTTACTCTTATGCTGAGAATGAGGAATAGTGTAACGAGCAACATACCAACCGTCCAGTCTAGCGCGTTAGGACGTTGTCAATAATTGACTCATTTCGTCAAAGTGACTTTTTCTCTTATTGTTACCTCTAAGCGATAAAACTTTTTTCAAGATAAGCGCATGCTGTAAATCGGAAATGGCAGCCTTAGAGGGCTTCTGGGGTGCCTTAAAATGGCTAAAACGGGGTGTTTTAAGTTGCTGTTTTTGTTGGTTTTTAATTTGGTGTTTTCTGAAGATCGCAGTGGTAGTCTTAGCTTAATTTCTTTAGGGGGCTAAATGGATACTAATAACAGTACTTATCATCAACACAGTTTTGCTCAGCAAGATCTTTCTGAGATGACCTTTACAGCATGCACTTTCATTCGCTGTGACTTTAGGCGTTGCAACCTACGTGACACGACGTTTATCAATTGTAAGTTCATTGAACAAGGCGATATCGAAGGGTGCCACTTTGGCATCGCAGACTTACGTGATGCAAGTTTTCAGAACTGTCAGCTCGCCATGGCGAATTTTAGCAACGCCAATTGTTATGGGATTGAGCTACGTGAATGTGATTTGAAAGGTGCTAACTTTACGCGAACAAACTTTGCCAATCAGGTGAGTAACCGTATGTACTTTTGTTCAGCGTATATCACAGGCTGTAACTTGTCCTATGCTAACTTTGAACAGGCTTGTTTAGAAAAATGTGAGCTGTTTGAGAACCGGTGGATAGGGACTCACCTTGTAGGAGCATCGCTAAAAGAGTCTGATCTGAGCCGCGGTGTATTCTCTGAAGATGTATGGGGGCAGTTCAGTATGCAGGGAGCAAACTTGTGCCACGCTGAATTGGAGGGGTTAGATCCTCGTAAGGTTGACACATCGGGGATTAAAATTGTCGCTTGGCAACAAGAGCAACTGCTTGAAAGCATGGGTATTGTGGTAATGCCTGATTGATAGAACTTGTGAAATCAGTAAATCGTATAGGGAAGGCGGTTGTTTTGTTTTTCTAACCACTGCTAAACTACGGGCTCGCGGCTGCACATGTTTATATTCAGTTCAATCTAGAGAAAATTATGACTATAGAAAATGTGCTTCCTGAAGATTATGCAGAAATGCTTAAGGTTTGGGAGAATTCAGTCCGAGCAACTCATGACTTTATTACAGAAGAAGATATTGAGTTTTTTAAACCAATCATCATGGAACATGCGTTCCCTGCAGTTTCTTTGAAATGCGTGAAAAATGAAAGTGGTTCGATTGTTGGTTTCGTGGGTGTCCATGAAGCAAAGGTTGAAATGCTTTTTGTTTTGAATGAAGTTCGAGGACAGGGAATAGGCACGGTGTTGTTGCAACATGCGATTGAGCAGTTAGCTGCCACCAAAGTTGACGTGAATGAACAGAATCCCCAAGCGGTAGGTTTCTATCAGCACATAGGGTTCAAAATTGAATTACGCTCACCGCTTGATGATATGGGAAAACCATTTCCAATTCTGCATATGACGCTGTAAGACTCGGTTGTTGTATCACTCGGTTGTAATCAACCACAGTCGCTAGAAGAAAAGCCCAAAGCTAATAACTTTGGGCTTTTCCGTATCTGATAACCAGCATTTTATAATGAAGTTTAGAAAAGAGAATGCTTGGCAGATGTATAGCGAATTAGTGCATACCTGAACGCATTTTGTCGGCAAGAGCAAAGAAGACAAACAGCACGAAACAGACTAAAGCGATACATAGTGAAACTAAGATCGTAGTCGCGTCTTTTGAAATCAATGGAACAACGATAGAAGCTAACGCTACCAACATAACAAAGATATGAACGATTCGTCCGGGAATTGGGTTTTTATGACAGAATGAAGCCCATAGGTAACGCATTTTTAACACCAGTATAATATTAGTGGGTTTATTCTATTTTCTTAGTGAGTATTTTGTAAATAATATTTTGTTACAGGTTTCTGTAAATATGATCTGAGTCGTTTTAGTATAAAACTGATTAAATAACAGAAGCTTATTGCTCTTTTATAGAATGTGTATCATTTTAATGGTAATCATAGTATTCCGTATCCTTTGGAATGATAAGTCAAAAATTGTTCGGTTTTTAGTTTCTTGACTGAGGATCTCATTTATTGAGTATTCTATTAAGAAATCGTTTGCTTATTACTATTCATCTGGAAAATATTAATTAGATTGTAATTGACTTTAGATAGGTGATTCGTTTTATTGTATTTATCAAATAGAGTTTTCGAATTGAGATCGCGGTAATCTTGTCCGCGATTCTGTTTGGTATACTCAATGTTCGTTCGATAAATATGATGGAGATGATATGTCGAAAACCGCGAAGATCATTAATGAAGATAAATTGGTCAAGAAGGCGCTGGAAGTCGGTTTTAAAATGGCGAAATTACAAGGTTTTGATTTGCCACACTCATCCCAACCAATAAAGATTAAATCAGTGTACTTATTTTTGGTCGAAGTGAATCAGATTACGCCTCTACCTGAAAGTAAGCTTGACGGTGCGAACATTAAAAAGCGTTTGGCGTTATGGATACACAAAGCTTTGCCTGATAATGATCCGCTGAAGTAAGCTTGTATTACCTCATTTTATATTTGAAACCTAGCGACTTTTCGCTAGGTTTTTTGCTTTTGGGTGCAGTAAAAATAGCCGCTAGTATTCCCCAAGCTTAACTTCATTCATATATTCGCCAATCTTGCCTGACATCAACATCAACGAACTTCATCGGCCTGTTAGTTGCCTTAACGTGCTGGTACGCACTTAGTGCGTGGCTTCAAACTTGACAGCTTGGGTCTTACTTACAACTATTAAGTTGATGATTTTCAATTCGTAATCCATAGATTTACCGAAGTTGAATGACTAAGAGCATCGGTGTGGATATTCATTATGACGTTCAATCTGAATGAACAGGATAAATAGAAAGGAAATACCTCTTATGATGTCTTTACTGTTTTTGTTGTTACTTGTGGCGATGCTATGCGCCTTTTTCGACAAGAAGACTGCTGCTTATGGCTTTTTTGCTAGCTCAGTGATCCTTGGTTTGTATTGGTTTAACCACCATGCCACCGACCCACTATCGATTTTATTGTAAGGAGTTAACATGAATCGAAATCAGTTAACTCTCTTGAATACTCTTGGGCTGCTAGGGATGACAGCTGTGCTGTTGATAGGCTTTATTCTTCAGTTTGTTCTTAATGAGTTGCCTTGCCCGTTATGCTTATTGCAACGTATTGGCTTTGTGATGGTCGCATTTGGCTTCATGTTGAATGTGGTTTATGGGCCTCAATCTCGCCACTATGGTGTTATTCTGATTGGTGCCCTGTACGGTGTTGCTACATCGCTAAGGCAGGTCTCCCTTCATGTTATTCCCGGAACTCCTGGTTACGGTAGCCCTATCTTTGGGATGCATTACTACACTTGGGCTTTTGTGTTGTTCATTGCGACTATATTTGCTGTCGCTGTTATTTTGATACTGACCAATAAGTCAGAGTCTCAAGAATCATACAAAATGAGTAATCTAGGGCGTATTGCGTGCTTATTGGCAATCGTCGTCGTTGCGCTCAATGCCCTTGCTACGTTCGTTGAGTGTGGGCCTTATCAATGCCCTGATAACCCCGTGAGTTATTGGTTGTTTAATCAGGGGACTGGTTAAGCTGACTAACTAACTAACTAACTAACTAACTAACTAACTAACTAACTAACAAGACAAGCCACAGCATGTGCTGTGGCTTTGTTGTTTGTGTTTGCGCTTTAATTGTATAGGCGAACCGTTCGATGTGACTTCATGCTAAACGACTTGTGCCGGTTCTGTTGGTTTGTGGTTTTCGCCTTTATTTGAGGTGTCGTTTGTAATGTGGTCGTATTTCTCGGTTAAGTGATCTTGAATCTTTTGGTGATAAGCGCCGTTGAGCTTGTAGAAGCGGAAGTAGATGATTAACGCAATGGCAAAGAAGAAAGCAGGTAGGCCGACCATGATGCATTGCATTCCGAATACTGTTTCAGGGCTTTGCGTTACGTTAGGCACATAGTCAACGGCAGTGAGCGCGATACCGATAAAGAACGCAGCAAATGCCGAGCCTGCTTTTACGACCAAAGTTTGCACGGAGTAGGCGATACTTTCACAACGAGCACCTAGCTTAAACTCACCGTAATCAACCGTATCTGCAACCATGATGACGTTAAGTACCCAGAACAGAGCAGTACCGATTTGTAAGAATACGCCTGCCGTTGATATCAGCAGAATGCTTTGTGTGTCATACATGCCAACGTAGATAAGTACAGCACTGCCTAAGATAGGGAAAGTGGATGCACATGCCCACAGAACTCGGCGTGAAAACATCTGGGCAAGTTTAGGGAACAACACCAGTGTGATGAGGTTGGCAATACCCGCATAAGCCATGTAGTAAGGGAAGAGTTCTTCATTACCAACAACATAAGTGAAGTAGTAAACAGCAAAGGCGGTAATAATGTTGGTCGCGAGGTTATAAGACAACGCCATACACAAAACGCTAGTTAACTGGTCGTTTTTGTAGATAAGCGACAGAAGTTTTTTCAGTGAAACCTTTTCTTCCGGTTGTGTTGTGTCGAGGTTAGCCGTTGAATAGCGCTCTTTTACATTGCGCAAAGTAATGAAAGTAGAGACCAAGAAACAAGCGATCAACAAGAGGGTGAAAATCTGGAATCCGAATCCTTTATCGTCCCCACCTACGTAGTTCACAAAAGGCATTGCAATGGCGGCGGTTACTATCCACGCAAGACTCGCGAAAAATCGAGGGTATGGCACAAGCTCTTCACGTTCACGTTTGTCTAAGGTGAGTGTGGGAACCAGTGACCAAAAAGGAATATCCATTAATGTGTAAGTCATGCCCCAAAGAATGTAAGTCACAGTGGCGTATACGATGAGCCACGGACCTTCGATGTAGTGTGCACTGAACACCATCAGTAGAACCACAGAGTTAGCGAGTGTGCCAATCAAGATCCAAGGTTTGAACTTACCCCAGCGGGTACGCGTATTGTTGACCAGCCAGCCCATGATGGGGTCATTGACCGCGTCCCAAATACGAGCGACGAGGAAAATGGTTCCGACTGTTGCGGCAGAAATACCGACAACATCCGTGTAGTAAAACATAAGGTACATATAGACGATGGTGATTGCGAAGTCTTTACCAAACGCGCCAAAGCCATAACTTAGCTTGGTATTCATAGAGATACTCATTGCCACTCCTTACGCCTCCTCTTTGAGAAGGCGTTAATATTCACGTTATTGTATTTTAATTAGTATGAAATTATTGATTGACCCACTCTGGTAACCAGCCTTCATGTGCCTCAATCAAGTCATCAACCAGTGCGTATATTTCTTCTATTCCAAGTACTGCTGCGGTATGAGGGTCAAGCATTGCAGCATGATAGATACGGTCACGGTTTTCGGTGAGAATCGCTTCTGTGAGTAGAGTCTGAACATTAATGTTGGTTTGCATCAATGCAGCTAAGTGGTTTGGTAGACGCCCTGCTTTGATTGGTTGAACACCATTAGCATCAACTAAACAGGCGACTTCAACACAGCAACCTTGAGGTAAATTGTCGATTAAGGCTTCGTTTTTAACGTTTCCATAAATGACGCTCGGTATACCTGTCCAGATAGAGTTCATGATGGTGCTGGCGTATTCATGAGACTCCTCAACGGTGATCTTGTCCGCTGTTTTAAACTCTTGAAGGTCGCGCTTCCAATCTGCAATTTGTTCGACACAACGTTTAGGGTATTCATCAAGTGGCACTTTATAACGTTCGATTAAATCTGGACGATTTGGTTTGATAAAGTAGGGGGTGTATTCAGAAAAATGTTCAGAAGACTCCGTCACGAAGTAACCAAGCTTCTTAAACATCTCATAGCGAACTAAGTTGGTGCAGCGACCATTGTGATAGATGCCCGGTTTAGGCGCTTTGCCACTCTCAAAGGCTTCGAGTAGGTCTGGATAAATGTCGACGTACTCACCGCTTTTTGTCTTCTTCTCAAGGGTTAGGTAGTAAGCCATGTGGTTAATGCCTGCGCAGGTATAGCGAAGGTCCGCGTAATCTAAGTCTAGGTCTCGTGCGAGCTCTTCTGCTGTGCCTTGTACAGAGTGACATAAACCGACTTGTTTAATGTGCGGATACTTCTCGTACATTGCCCACGTGTTCATTGCCATAGGGTTAACATAGTTGAGCATGGTGGCGTTAGGGCACACCTCAGTCATGTCTTCACAGACACTCCAAAGGTGCGGGATCGTGCGAAGCGAACGCATAATGCCACCTGGGCCAAGTGTGTCAGCAATTGTTTGTTCAAGACCGTGGCGTTTACACACTTCAAAATCTGTGACAGTACATGGCTCGTAGCCACCGATTTGAAAGGCAATGACAACAAAATTTGCGCCTTGCAGTGCCTCTTTTTGATTTAAATGGCATGAAATAGAGCCAGTCGCACCGGATGATTCCATCAATTTACTGACGACAAGGTGAGACTCTTCCAATCGAACCTCATCAATGTCCATCAACGCAACATGAGCGTTTTTTAAAGCTGGACGGTGGAAAACATCACCAAGAATGTTTTTTACAAAAATGGTGGAGCCTGCACCAATGAATGTGATTTTAGGGCTTTGCATAGTGGAATCCTTTATCTATCTGAGTTCTTTGTTGATGCTGATAAATTACACCTAGAACCCATGTCGATTCGTCTCAGATAACTTAATAGCTCTCCTGTTTTCTAATATTTTTAAATTAGTGAATGGAAATCTTAGAAAATGGGATAATTTCTTGGGTTTTAAGGAGAGGTGTTGTGCAATGAAGTCAGTTTTACACTCAAGGTTTGAACTCTAATCACAGAGTTCTGATCTTATGAAATGGGCTATTACGGCTCTATGATCGCCTTCTGAGTTTTATTATCGAGGAGCTGATAAAAGTCTGGTATACGATTTCCTAAGGAGCGAGACATGCCCCAATCAGCCCCAGATACGGTGAGAATCATCACTTTAGACAAGTACTCGTCCGAGACCGTATCGGTAAGCCCGCTCTCTCTCTATTCTTCCTATGAGAAAATCGATATCGAACTGAGAGCGCCTCATTCCATGCCTGGTTATCATTGGCATGGTCAAATTGAGGTGAATATTCCTTTTGGCGATGATGTGGAGTACATCATTAACGGAAGCCCCGTCGTGGTTAAAAGCGGATCGATTGGCTTGTTTTGGGCATCTGTGCCTCATCGACTCACGAATCCGGGTCAATGCCATAATATGGGGATCATCAATATCCCGATTCACCATTTTATGTCATGGGCTCTCAGTCGAGATTTAGTGAATCAGATAACTCACGGTAGTGTGTTGCAATCGAATTCTTGTTCATTGATCAGTGAATTTGAAATCTCACGCTGGGAACAAGAGATAAAGCATTCGTTAGAAAGTCGCCAACAATTGGCTATGGATGAAATTGGCCTAATGCTTAAACGGATTTGCCTTGATGGCTGGCAACAATTGCTGGTAAATCGACAGGATAAGTCGACCAAGAAAGGGGTGTCGAAACATTCCCAATTCTATGTAAGCCAAATGTTGGAATACATAGCCACTCACCATAACCAACCATTGACCGTTAAAGATATCGCTGAACATATTGGATTACATAGCAACTATGCGATGAATGTGTTTCAGAGAACGATGCAGATGACCATCAAGCAGTACATTACTGCGATGCGTATCAATCATGCACGTGCTTTGCTGAGCGATACGGATAGAACCATTCTCGATATCTCACTCACAGTGGGCTTCAATTCAAGTAGCCGATTCTATGAAACCTTCCAAACATACATTGGTGTCACGCCGACTCAATATAGAAAACTGGCTAGGGAAGACCACCGATGGAGCAGCCATGGAGCCAGTCCGCTATACGATCTTGAGAAAGGGGCGTGTGATGGGAAAAGGCCATTAACGACGACGGACAGTTAGCGGTATTGATTCAACCCGATAAAAGAAAAGCCACAGCATTTGCTGTGGCTTTTTGATTGGAGTGATCACTGTAGGCTTGATTTTATTGAGCCTAATATGAAGTGGATTAAGCGATTGCAGGTGCTAGGGGGGTTACCTGCAACGCCCAACCTTAGTGTATTAGTCGCTGTTATTTGCCCACGAAACCGTTGTACAGCATGTAAAGGTGCGCGGCACTCCAAGAGAAGTTATTTGCGCCCTGAACCTCGCCCGTTTCTGGGTTATAGTTCTCCTGAATCGGGGTAGCTTCTGTTAGGCCTTGCGCATTTTGGAATAGCTTGTCGACCATTTGACGCGCTTCTACACCGTACCCATAGTTGTCCATACCGCGTACACCAAAGTAGAACTGATCCAACCACACGCGACCGCGCCAGTAAATGTCTGGGCCGTAAGCTGGGTTGTCCATTGATGCCGTACCTAGCGGAATCTTAGGTGAGTTAAACTTGCTGGTATTTAGCATGTTCTCCACGACTTTGTCTGCGTGTTCTTGCGTCGCTGCATTGTTGAATAGCGGTGACCAACCTTCCGGGCCCATACCGCGTTTCACCAATACCGGACCGGCACATTGGTTAGGGAGTCCATTTGGCACCACTTCGATATCATAGTAGAAGCCCGTTGACTCATCGTACATACAACGGTTGATGTACTCTTTGGTGTCCGCTGCTTTTTCTGCAAACTCAGCGGCTTTGTCTGCTTTACCCAATACGTCGGCAATTTGCGATAGGTATAGGTTGTCTGAATACCAGTAAGACGCTTGGTCTACCGATTCTTGCATCAATGAGTAACCAGATAAGCTGTTTGAATCATCCGTGTTTTCGTTGAACTTCACCTCCCAGTCTTTCTTCGCCAGAGCCAGTTTGTTCATGTTCACAACCGAATTATCAAGGTAGGTCACCACCGAACCGTCTGCGCCCATCGCAATATTGTACGTGTTGTCAAAGCTATTGGTGTCGTGCGCGTAGCGACCCATTTGGTCTATCTCTTCCGCTTTTTCTTGTGTCGGTTGTTCAGATAATCCTTGTAGGTTGTCGATGGTGTCGATAAAGCCGAATACGCCTGCGTTATCACGCCCTGATTCCCAACCCGCTGCCACTTTCGCTGGGATACTCATTGCTGTGTAATCACCAGAAGTCAGCAATTCATTGTACTTCTCAATACTCGTTTCTTTGATCCACGTATCGCCATTCGCTTCGTCTTTATATTGGAACTTCATGTCGTCCACAGACGCATCTGGTCCCCAAGAACCGTTATTCACATCATCTTCGAAAACGGTATGAATTGGATCTTTCGCTGCGCCATATTCCGGTATTCCGTTCTTGTTGGTATCACGAGCGCGTAACCACCAATCGTGGAATGCCACTAGCTTCGGATACATTTCTTCTAGCCACTTCTGTGCTTCTTCGGGACGGTTATGTTCGTCTTTCAGTGTCGTATACACTTCCCAAACAGCCCATGCAGCCAGTGATGGCTTAGTATTACGCTCGTTCCAGTTCAGGCCATCGGTCGCTTGAGGGAACACTTTTTTGTATTCCGCAGACATGCCTTCCCAACGTTCTGCTGGTAGGTTGTAAGTCACGACATCAAGTAGATAGCCTTCATCCCAAGAGCGGACTGGATCATCAGACTGCACTTGGTATTGGAATACAGTACGAATATTTTCCATCGCTACATCTGGGTTGAAGTGTGACATTGCGTAAGCTTGCTTCCACGTATCCCACGGCCATGTCATGTTGCCCGAGAAGTAAGGAGCAGTAACGGAAGGGGTTACCGTGTCGTGGTCAATCGCACCCGCAGCTCCACGCCAGTTCGCGTTCAATGTTTCCATTGCTTTTACTGCAACAAACTCATGCTCTTTTGAAGCCGTATCATTGGTGAGACCGTTTTCTAGGTATTCTTCCCAACGCATTGCTGAATCGTGCATGTAACCTTTTGGATCGGCCATCACTTTATCCAGTTTTGCAAACTCAGACGCTTGTTCTTTGGTGTTTTGAACGTGAGTGTAAGCCGTGTATAACGTGATCTCTTCGCCATCACCTAGAGAGGCCGTTTGCACGAAACCTTTCTTGTCATCATTGATGGTAGAAGTTTCTGGTTTGATAGAACGCGTCACTTCGAACTTTGAATCGCCAGACGTTAACAATGACCATGAATCACGAACTGCGCCAAAAGAGACTTCTACTCCACTGTCTGTCGCTGTAATTTCACGAGAGTAAGTTGGGTAAGCTTCTTCAACACTACGGACTGTGCTGTCTTCATTCTTGTATGCCGTGCCATCATCCGCACGATAGTTTTGCATCAACTCACCATCCCATTCACCTTGAATATCTAGCTTATTTGGGTTTTTGATGGTGGTTTTTACAAGAGAAGTACGATTAGTCACAAAACGCATTTCTAGCTCGGCTTCGATACCGTTATCGCCTGTATACGTTTGAATCAACGCACCTGGTTGTGAGTATGCGTTTGTCAGTTCTAGCGGCATTGGCTGGCCGTCGACAGTCAGAGCCAAACGGTCGAAACGTGCAGCCATGAATGATACGTATTCTTCGGTCAATAGCGCTGTACCACCTAGCGTGATTTCACCACCTTTGGTGTCTAACGTGTGGCCATGCCATGAGCCGTTATCGAACATTGGAATGTAGCGCAGGTGGCCGCCGTGTAAATCACGTAATGCCACAGGTACACCTGCACGATCGATGGTGTTGTGGAATTCGGTTGCTTTAAGTGGAGCATCCACATTCGAGCTATTATCACTACTGTTGCATCCGCTTAGTGTTAGAGCAACCCCGACAGCAATCGCACATAAAGACGTTTTAAACTGCATGTTATATCCTTCATTTATTGGTTTTTGAATCTGATCAGGCGAAAAAAGGTCGAGACATGTCCTGCCGAGTTTCGTGAAGAAGATTCAGCCTTATTTATTTCACTTATTGGTATGATAAAAGAGCGCTATTTGCGTCTATTCTTTCTTTATTCAACTTGTTTAAATAACAAGTTATTAATTATTGAATAATATTGTAGCCTTGATGGATTACGACTAGATTCTTTCTCAATCAAATATAATTTGTTATTAGTGCGTGTTAATCATTATTCGTTTGCCATCGATATGGCTTTTAATAATTCACCGTCAATATTTGGAATCGTATCAGAAAGAAATATCTGATTGCCTGGTGTGTAGGTCATTAACACATTTCTGAGCCGTTCACTGCCTTCTCCATTCTTGTTTTGTACATCAAACTCAATCAGTTTGTTGTACACCTCGTTCGCCAGCTTCTCTTCTTGTTCTTCAGTAATAGCAATACGTCCTATACAGATCGGAGGGCGTACATCATGGCTGAATACTTCATCTCGAAAGCGCTTAGCGAACAACGTATCAAGCTTAGATCCTTCTTCAAAAATAAAACGGCCTTGATCTTTGAAGCGGTATTGGTCTTCGCCTTTTAATTCAACGTAGTCCATCATTTCTAATGCTCGAAAATATATGGCTACTGACGTATGACTCAGTTGATATTTATTGGCAATATCTTGTGGCGACCATTTTTTTCGTCGTAATAGATACAAAAAATCAAACAAGTACGGATATTGATGGAATATTTCACTATTTATATCAGTAATAAACTGTTCGTTCTCTTGCTGTAACTGTTTGCCTCGCATAGATAATTCTACTAAGTCAGTATCTAAATGAGTCGCGTACGAGAGTATTTTATCCAGCCCTAAAGACGTGTTGTGTAGTTGTCTTTTAATGGTTGAGAGAGGAATTCCCATCCCAGCAGAGAGATCGGAATAACAAATCCCTTTCTCTTTGATTTTTTCTCGTAAAGCAGCAAGTAAATACGTTGCAGAATTATTCATCTAACAATGCCTGTTCTATTTTTGTCAGCATCCCTGATAATAAATTCAAGAGAATCCTACTCTTGTGATTTTGGTTCCAAATATTTTCAATATTAACTATGAGTTGAGTTGAGTTTTGCAAATTTGAGAATTTTACTTGTTGTTGATTGAACAAGTTTTACTCAATGTAACTAACGTTTAACTCATTATCAGTATGGGTGTGAGTATAATTGTTTTGATGCGTAAAATTAAGTTCATGGTGGTTTTGAGTAAAAATTTTCTTACGAGAGATTAATTTGTTGGGTGGGCAGTATCAATAAGTTGTACTTGGGAATTTAGTCTAGATTGATATCACAAAGTATTCGTGATTGACTGGTATTTTATTGAGGAGGTGACCAGTAAAAATATTGTTATAAGGAGTAAGGAGGTTGGTTAAATGGAGAGTGTAATTATTGAAGCGTAATCATATTATATAGTTATTTCCTAAACTTCCTATATATTTGTCCTATTTATTACTCGATCTTTAATTTACTTGGTATCTCACCTTGCTCTCTCTTGGCTTGATAGGCGGAAGGGGGGAAGGGCAAAATTGTCTGCAAGCAGATAAGAAAAAAGCACATCCAATAGGACGTGCTTTGAGTGTTTGAGCTTTCTTAGTTGCGAGCTACATGGCTAAGTTTTCATTTCTTAACTGGGTTAGTTCTTTAAGGCGTTTTGCATACTCTTTTTGGAATTCGTCAGGGTCTGCGCCTTCAGATACCTGAGCATAAACTCGCATTTTGTTACCGCCGTAGATCTTAGCAAGATCATCGTTGCTGTAACCACGTTTCCACAGTTCATCAGTAATCGCCGCTAGGATCTTCGATAACTCACCATTACCGGTAGCACCTTTGTTGAACGCTTCAATCATGTAGCCGCCATCGTCGTACATTTTCGCGTTCTTGGTTGCGAAATCTACAACCATTGCTGTAGAGAACATATCATCTGTAGCGATACCTACGTGGTCAACGCCTACCAATTTCACGTAGTAATCGATCATATCCGCAGCTTGAACAGGAGATATATCTTCAGGCCACACGCCATCCACCATCCATTCAGTGAAGGTTGGAGCAACGTAACCACCAGATTTAGCCGCGCGTATCGCTTCATCATCGGGAATAGCACGGTAGCAACCTTGTGGCGTTGCATCGGGTTCACTCTTATAAAGCCCAGCAGGCACTGAGTGTGTGTAAACAAAAGGGGTCCCAGGATACTTCTCTTCCATGTAATCCATTGCGTCATTTGCTGTCTTTGAGCCTGTATGGCTGAGATCGAGAATGACCTGATACTCGACCATCGAATCAATAACAGACTCTCCCCAAGGTGTTAGGCCAATATCTCTACCGTTAAATGCTGCTAACTGGCCTGAACCTGTTCTGAAAATGTCGTTATACGCCAAGATCATGCTTTTTAAGCCCATGTCTTTTAGAATCGCCATCTTAGTAACATCTTCTTCCAAAATCGTTGCAGTTTGGCTGTTCCAAAGCACGGCGGTTTTGCCTTCAGTGTGCGCTTTTTCAATGTCATTATTAGAATGAGCGATGATGAAATTGTCAGGTTGTTTTGCCATCGCAGAGCGGTGTTTATGATGGTGAAACAAGAAGTCATCAAAGTTGTGGTCAGCAGCGGTAATAGTGTATTCATGCCCTGTAATACCTGCGTCACGAGCACCTTGGAAGTAATCCAACAGTTGTTGCTCATCTTGCCAGCCTGCACCATAAGGGCTCGCGAGCATACCAATGACAATGGTGTCTTGGACAAATGTTTTAGCCTTGTCTGATGCAGGCCAGGTCTTACTCTCAACACTTGCCTGTACAACACCAACACTCATTGCAATGCTTGCTGCTACTAACGTTATCTTTTTAAACATGAAAACCTCTCAATTACGGGCTTAAGTCCATTTATATTTATGCCTAGATTTAATAGTAGACCCTGACGGTATCGTCGAGTTATTTAAAATTGATAACCCTGTCATACTTTGTAATCAAAGCGTTACGTCCTGAATTGTGATTTCGCCTTAATGCTAAAAACTTAAAGCGCCTCTTGTTAACTTGAGGTAATAGTAGCTAAGCTAGAAAAGTAAAATGTGCATTTTGTGCCACAGAGCTTAGAGCTAGTATTGATGAAGAAATTGATGTCGATATGGGGTTGAGTTGTGGATTTAACCTGTTTGAACAAGACAAAGGAATTTTGAACTGATGCTTGAGTTACCGTTGATTGCGAAGAGTGTAGTGAGTCATTTTCTGCAGTGCGTGCGAGAACGTAAGGCATTAGAACCATATCATGCCGCAATTGAAGCACTCGCTGTTCAAGTGAGCATGCCATTCTCAATGGATACCTCACCTGCTCAATATGTCTCGTTCAATGTGTTTACTCAGTTTTTAGAGGGTTTGAGGAAGGTATTGCCATCTGATGTGTTTGTTTCTTCGTTATTGGAGAGCGCTCAACGAACTGCTCTTGAACTCGATTTTTCCAACCTATCAAATCAAGGTTTTCTCTCCCTTTTTCCGTGTGAACAATGGTCAGTCGAATCGTCTTCACAGTCATTAAAGCTTTCATTTCTAGTATCTAATAGCTCGCTTAATAGTATTGAAGCCGAACTGTTTTTGATCGTTTATAGCCACGCTTATTTTAAAGCCCAGCAGGCGGATATTGATAAGCCGATTCGTTACGACTTAGTTTCAGTGTCGGCGAGCACGTTAAGTGAGTTGAGAATACAAACGGAAACGCCACAGTACTTAGGTCAAACTGAGACGTGCATTTCGTATAACCCAATTGCTCTAGATTGCTCTATCAAAGCGCTGTCAACGGCTACGACTTCTGCCTTCAAGGTGACACAAGCATTACTTCCTTATATCGGGCGAGTAGATGTAGATTTGGTGATGTTTGGTCAGATAAACCGAATTGGTAAGCGAACAATCCAAAGGGCGCTTAGTGAAGAGGGGACGACCTTCCGAACCATCAAAGAGACTCTGTCTTTTGAATTCGCCAAGCGCGTTATGACTGAGCAAGATTATTCGATCTCAGATATTGCGCTTCACTTGGGATACGCAGATGCCTCACAATTTATAAGAGCGTTTAAGCGAGTGAATGGAATAACTCCGCATCGGTGGAGAAAGAGCAATAAAGGTATGGTTGATGGTATAAATTCATAATCCTTCAATATATACTGTCTCTCATTCTATAACTTCAGATGTTGACTATGAAAAGAATAAGTGGATTTACTCTGATTGAGCTAGTCGTAGCTATTGTGATCCTTGGTATTTTATCTGTGGTAGCAGCACCAAAATTTTTAGGGCTTCAATCCGATGCCAGAGCGGCAGCGTTAAAAGGGCTTAGAGGTTCGATGGAAGGCGCTGCAGCAATTGTTTACGGTAAAGCTGCTGTAGCCGGTGTTGAAAATTTACCCGCTTCAAGTGGACAAGTCACAACAGTGGATGGCGTTGAAATCGATTTTGGTTATCCAACTGCTTCAGAAAGCGGTATTGGAACTGCGGTTCAAGGGCTTAGTGGTGATAATAGCGATTGGAAGCAGCTAGGTGCTCATACTGAGGCTGTTCCAAATGAAGTCATTGTCTATTCGTTTGAAAATGCGCAAGAAAACGAAACTTGCGTTGTGATCTATCGTTCGAATGCTTCTGCGGGCGCCCCCACCATTTTGTCGTCTGAAGCTGACTTGTGTTAATGACTTAAGCTTACAAAATACTGAGAAAGGCCATCTGTATGATGGCCTTTTTTGTGTTTACTCGGTGACATATTGTGATTTCACTCCTCATTTTGTAAATCAATATTATGAACTTTAACGTGCGGCACTTAATGTTTGTGTTGTTGCTATTTTGTGTGGCTATTTCAGGAGTAAGGTATGAGTTCGAATCAAATCAAAAACGTCGTGTTTGATGTGGGTAATGTCATTGTGCATTGGTCGCCTTTAGAAATTACTCACCTTACGTTTGGAGGCATCGCCGACCTGGAAACTCGCGCGCGTTCAATCTTTCAAAGCGCTATTTGGTTGGATTTGAATAAAGGGTTTTTGACCGAAAATGAGGCTAAGCTTCGTTATCAACAAGAACTCGACTTATCTCCATTAGAGTGTGACCGCTTGTTTTATTACGTTAAGAAAACGCAGATCTTACTGCATGGCTCTGTCGACCTCATCAAACGAGTAAAGTCTGCAGGTTATGGTGTTTACGCTCTGACCGACAATGTGGTCGAGATTGTTGAGTTCCTAAAAAATACCTACGAATTTTGGCCGCTATTTGATGGTGCGGCGGTTTCTGCTGAACTTGGCATGCTCAAGCCACAACCCGAAATCTACCGTGCGCTGTTGTCTAACAATGATCTTGAGGCTTCAGAAACGGTCTTCATTGATGATATGCCTTATAACGTAGAAGGGGCGAAAGCCGTGGGTATGGCTGGTATTCAGTTTGTAGATGCCGTTCAGTGTGAAAATAGTTTACGAGCGCTTGGCGTCAATTTGAACCTCTGACTACTGGGTGAAATATCTCTTAATTTGAGGATGTAGAAAATGAAAAGATACCCATCTAAATCCATCGTTACATTCTTGTTTTTAACATTGTCGGTGTTGGTTTTAGTGGTTGCTGCCGTACTTCAAATTCGTGGTGAGCAGACGTGTGATGATTGCTACGAATCAGACAAAGGGCAGTTTAAATACGTCCTTTACAATGGAACGTCGCCCTCTGTTATTCCAAGCATTCATAACACCCTGTTGCTCAATCGAGTTCCTTTGATGAAAACGTTCGAACTTGATTCTATGCCGACAGTGACCATTAGAGTGTGGCGTGATCAAAAGGCTTATTTAGACGAGCAAGAACGAAGTATTGGATACCGATATGCGTTTTCTACCGGGTATATCGAGCCTAAAAGTAATGAAATCAGGCTGCTCTATTTTGGCGGTGAAATTCATAAAACCGCTTTGCATGAGTTTGTACATTTGCTGACGTTGCAAGTAAATCCCAACTTTGCGAATAATCCGCGCTGGCTGTGGGAGGCTATCGCTATCTACAAGTCTGAAGACTATTGGTTTCACCTGAGTAACAGAAATGCCATCAATCGCCGTTTCGATGGGCTGATTCAGGAGCTATACATTAACCCTAACACCAGTTCGGCGATTTATGAGGTTGGTTATACGATAGGGGAGTTTATTGAGCATTCATGGGGGAACAGGGCGTTTGTAGACCTTATTAAGAGCAACGGTGATGTTTCAAAACTTACTGACCAGCCGCTAGAGTCCCTGTTTTCTGATTGGGAGAAGTTCGTTAAAACGACGTATTTGAATGCCCCGCAAAGTGAGTATGAAAAAGCCATGGATCAAAGTCTATTTGAAAGCCGGGAAGAGAGCGATTAAAAAAAGGCGATGTTTAATCATAAACATCGCCTTTTTTACTATCTATTGTCTATTATTTCGCTTGTTGCCACGAGTCTGACGCTAGCTGTTGTCGTTTGTCTGTTCAGTATTCAAGTGTCGAATCAGCTTTGCTGGTGTGCCGCCGTATAAGCAGTCTGGAGGCACATCACTGTTGACCACAGAGCTCGCTGCGATAACAGAGCGAGCGCCAATCGTCACGCCTTGGTTAATCACCGAGTTTCCACCAATCCAGACATCATCTTCGATTGTGATAGGCAGACAAAACGTTTCCCACTTACGACGACTGAGGTGGTTCAGCGAGTGAGAGGCCGTGTAAAACTGGACACTTGGCCCAACCAATACATTGTTGCCAATTTTGATGTTGGAGCCGTCAAGCATCACCACATTCATGTTGATGAAGGTGTCGTCACCAATCTCGATGGTTTTACCAAACTCACAGTGAAAGGGAGGGCGGACAATGCTGCTTCCTACCTTACCAAACAGGTTGGCTTGCAGGCTTGGCTGCTGAGACGCATCTGTACAGTGATTGAAATCTGACAGTGCCTTGCTAGCATGAGTGCGCATTTGGTCTATTTCATGGTCTGCGCCATCAAAAACCTCGCCGGATAGCATTTTCTCGAGTTCTGTTTTCGTTTTCATTGTTTGCATCTTACTCGTCAACATTGATATTAGAATACGGATAAACGGACATAAAAAAAGAGAAAAGCCTCAGCCTTTCTCTTCCTGTTTTGTAACTTCAAGTGAGCTCAGCTTACAGAACTAATTAGATTTGCTCTACGAAACCCATTAGGTGCTGTTTCACTTCATCTGAAGCAAAAGCGCTGTCGACAGAGTACTTGTAGATTTCTACGTAATCTTCTTTAGTTAGGCCGAAAGTTTCACATACACGCTTAACTTCGTTAGTCATGGTTGTGTTCGACACAGTACGGTTGTCTGTGTTGATGGTTACAACGATGCCATCTTTTTGGAATTTAGCAATTGGGTGGTCACCAAACTTATGGATACACTTTGTTTGCACGTTACTTGTTGGGCAAGTTTCAAGCGCGACTTGCTTCTCTTTCACGATGTTGTATGCGTCTTCGTTGCCTTGGATGTGAACACCGTGGCCGATACGTTCAGCATCAAGCAGTGTTACGGCATCATAAACGTTTTGGCCGTGCCATTGTTCGCCAGCGTGTACTGTTACACGGTAGCCTTGTTCGATAGCGTACTGCGTGTACTCAGGGAATTCAGCACAGAAACCTGGCTTTTCACCGCCTGCAATATCAAATGCTACCACGCCTTTACCTAGGTATGGTTTGCCTGCGTCAATCACGTCTTTGATAGAGTCTTTAGGGAACATACGCAGCACAGACATGATGTAGTTGCCCTTGATGTCGTATTTCTCTTCAGCACGCTTCATGCCTTTCACAGCACTTGCAATGATCGCATCAAGAGACAAGCCCTTGTTTACGTGCAGGATTGGGGCAAAGCGAACTTCTAGGTACTTAACGTTTTCTAGTGCCGCATCTTCGTAAAGCTCAAAAGAGATACGTTCAATCGCTTCTTCAGTTTGCATTACTTTTAATGGTAGCGCGAAACAAGCTAGGTACTCGTCTAGGTCTTTACAATCTTCAGGCACAGTAAGAGATTTAACAACCGCATCGCGGTCTTCTGGTAGCTCGATATCGTATTGTTTTGCTAATTCAATGATCGTGTCTGGACGAACGCTTCCGTCTAAGTGGCAGTGTAAATCAATCTTTGGCAGTGCTAGAAAATCCATGAGTATTCCTTAGTTCTATTATTATTTGAGTGTGTTAACTCACATGGTCTCAATTTATCAAGAACATGATATGATTAAAAGTGACTAATAATCATCATTAATCTGAATCTTAGGAATATCATGGTAGATGTTAAGAGCTTACTCAAGTGCGACATGAACTTACTGCTTTGTTTACACGTTTTATTGGAAGAGCGCAGTGTGAGCAAAACTGCCGAGAGGTTGTTCCTTAGCCAATCTGCGGTC
Organism: Vibrio bathopelagicus; assembly: GCF_014879975.1. Taxonomy (NCBI): domain Bacteria; kingdom Pseudomonadati; phylum Pseudomonadota; class Gammaproteobacteria; order Vibrionales; family Vibrionaceae; genus Vibrio; species Vibrio bathopelagicus. The sequence continues at coordinate 269,883 of NZ_CP062501.1, forward strand.
AGTAAGCAGTTAACTAAACTACGAGCTTTGTTTGATGACCCTCTATTTGAGCGCGAATCGAAAGGGCTTTTTCCTACACCTAAGGCCTCTTCGTTAGCACCTAAAATTCACCAAATTCTTCTACAAGTCGAGCAGTTAACTGTCCCTGATGTTTTCGATGCCAAGGGCAGTGAGAGAACGTTTAATATTGATCTTGTTGAAACCGCTTATACCGCAATTTATCCTAAATTTATGCCTAACGCGCTGTCAGATGCGCCGAACATTACGGTAAATAGCAAAACTTGGAGCAGCGAAACCTTCAAGCGTTTGTTAAAGCGAGAGGTTGATTTTGGTATCGGCATTTTTGAGCTTGATGAGCGTGCTAGTACGCATATTCAAAATATCCCTTCGGAATTAAATTACGTTGAATTACTGCAAGATTATTCGGTTTGTTTGATGCGTAATGATCACCCTGCACTTGAAGAGGAGTGGGACCTACAAACGTTCCTGAAATATCGCCATATCCAGTTGGTTACAGGGGGGGCGGGTGATTGGCTATTGATGGAAGTGCTAAATTCCAAGCAGCTTGAAATCAACAAAGCCGCTAATGTTTCAGACATCACCAGTGCAATTAAGCTGTGTAAGCAGAGTGATTTGTTGATGTGTTATCCGTACAACTCGGTACGTGATTACATTGATAGTGGAGAGTTAGTGATGAAGCCCGTCCCGGTCGATTTGGTGCCAGGAGGCTTGTTCTTGCTTTGGCATAAATACTTCGATTCAGAGCCGAGCCACAAATGGTTGCGCGATCTGATCATAGAACAGACTCGTTAAGCTGGATATGTAAGCTATACAAATCATTGAAAGATAAGACAAACGTAAATATTTGATAAAAAAACCAGCTTTATTTCGTCTTTTGTAATTAAGCTTCGTCTTATTCAGGGTGCTATTTTTATTTGGAAGATGAGATATGACAATTCCACTGTTACCACAACAAACCATCGAAGATGCTGCTGAGTGGGCAATTATGCATGGCGTCGCGTTCCGTCAATCTGATAACACGGCAAGACATTGTCCTTTTAGTATCGCGCCGATGACGATGGAACGTAGAGTTTATGAGCATCTTCTTAAAGTCACGCCTTTGGCGACCAAGCTGGTGAGCAACGTTTCAGAAGATCACGACTTCTTGCAATCGTCGCTGAGTGATATGGCGAAAGCGGACCCGTTTTTTGGCCGTTTGATGGAATTGCATCAACAGGCTCATGGCAGTGAATCTCAAAGATTACGTCCTGCTCGACAACCGTTATTGTTGATGCGAACTGATTCTATGGATGATCGTAAACACGGAGCCAAAGTCATCGAGTTCAATGGTATTGCCGCAGGTATGGCACCGTTTGGACAAAAAGCGACAGAGTTTCATGCTTTTATGCACAACCAATGGCCAGAGACTTATCAAAACTGGTTAGAAGATAAGTCAGCGACTCCGGCAGAAAACCAAGGTCTTGAACAATTGGCTTTCGGTATTGCTACCTCGGCAAGAAAGGTAAGAGAGCACTTTGATGATTCCGCTAAACCTACATTTTTGATGGTGGTGCAGAAGAACGAAGATAACGTATACGACCAACATCTACTTGAAGTTGAATTGCAAAAGCAGGGAGTACGTACGGTTCGCCGTACCTTTGAACAGCTGAGTAAGCAGCTTTCAAGCGGAGAGAACCAGCGCTTACTCCTTGAGGGCATTGGCGCCATTGATGTCGTGTATTTGCGTGCTGGCTATCAGTATTCTGATTACTGGGCACCGGAGCTGAATGAGTCTGTTTGTTGCCAAACACTGAGTCAAACTCGTCTATTTATGGAGCAGCACTATGTGGCGATGAATGCCACGATTAGCCAACAGCTCGCCACTAGTAAAACCATGCAAATGCTGCTGACCATGATGCCTGCATCGGAATACGCGCGCTGGGGTTTAACGCTAGAAGAAGCAGAGCTAGTTAAGAGTGTACTGGCTGATATGAAGCCAATTACTACCGATACTATCGAGTGGTTCAATAGCGTAGCGATTAAACAAGAGTGGGTGTTAAAAAACCAAGGTGAAGGTGGCGGTCACTGCGTATTTGGCGATGACATCAGTGAACAACTGAACCAGCTTAAACCGGAAGAGTACGACGCTTGGGCTCTGATGCAACGTTTGTATCCACATGAACGTGATGTACCAACTATTGCGGTGCGAGATACTCAACAAACGTTGGTTGATGATCTTGTGAGTGAGGTTGGGCTGTTCACCGCCTATTACCAAGGTGAGCCAGTAACTCAGCTTGATGGTTATGCGGGATACTTGATTCGCAGTAAACCTGCCAGTGAAAACGAAGGTGGGATCCACAGTGGCAAAGGGATTCTAGATTCTTTGGTGTTGATTGATTAATTCAATATATCTAAACGAAAACCAGAACATATGTTCTGGTTTTCGTTTCGGAGACAAGTAATTGTTTTGGTACTTGCTCCAACGGAGTTAGCTAACGTCGACAACTTTTCTTTGTTTGATACAACTGATATATGGTTATCAAATTAGTGATGATAAAAGTACTCTCGACCAATGACCCGCCAATCGAACCAATCCAAATATTGTGGCTAGCCCAACAGAAGGAATTGAACAAAATTAGACTGCGAAGAGGAATGCCTTGTTTTGAAAACAGCGCCCATGTGGCGACAGATGAGCCGATTACGGTGAGCAGTTCGAAGAAGTGGGTAATATTGGGGAGTGTCATCAGCCACATTAGGCTAATAAAGAACCACATCACTTTGCGGGACTGAGTTTTTATTGAAGCAAAACTTCGGATGGCGTTGATGATTACACCAATAGCAGCCACGGTTGCCCCCATAAGTGCGAAATGAGCACTCATGATGAAACAGAATGTCATCATCTGATAGCGGAAACGTGTGTCATCTTTTTGCCAAAAAGCCATTACGCCAACGAAAAATGCAATTCCGCCAATCCCCTGCGCTAGCCAGTTTTCCATATTTGTTCCATCAGTACTGATTGAGGTTTTCTATCAAAAATTCAGCCCTCTGAAGAGAGGGCTGTTACTTATTATATTTGTCTTACTCAAGCTGCTATTGATTAACTAAAACTAATCTTTATTAACTAATCTTTATTAACTAAAGTAACGGCTTCGCGAGTGAGCTTAGCAAGCTCTTCCCAATCTCCTGCTTCAATGAGCTTTTTGTCGACCATCCATGTACCGCCACACGCCAGTACTCGTGGTATCGCAAGGTAGTCTTTGATGTTAGCTGGGTTAATACCACCTGTAGGCATCAGCTCTACGTCGGTGTATGGCGCAAGCAATGACTTCACCATGTTGATGCCACCCGATGCTTCAGCTGGGAAGAATTTCAATGTGGTTAAGCCCATTTCAAGCGCTGCTTCTACTGTGCTCGGGTTGTTGACCCCAGGAATGATATCAATACCAATCTCTTGACAGGCTCTTACCGTGTTTGGGTTAAAGCCAGGGGAAACTACGAACGTTGCGCCCGCCTCTTTAGCCGCGATAGCTTGCTCACGATTGAGTACAGTGCCAGCGCCGATTAACATATCTGGTTGTGATTCACGAAGTAGACGAATAGCTTCGACAGCAGCGTCAGAACGGAACGTAATCTCTGCTGCAGGTAGGCCGTTTTCGGCTAAGACTTTACCCAGAGGGATGATGTCTTCAGCGTTGTCGATAGCGATCACAGGGATAACTTTCAGTGTTTTCAGTTGTTGTTTGATGTTAGACATTGGTATTCCTTAAATGGCTGTGATGGCCGCTTGAGTTAGTTCTTTTGCAATAATGGCACCGCGATGTTGGATAACGACGCCTGCCATGGTGTTGCCGCGTTGACATGACGTTATTAAGTTTTCGCCGGCAAGGTAAGCAGATAAAAATCCGCCATTGAATGAGTCTCCCGCTGAGGTTGTATCAACAACGTTTTCAACGGGGTGAGTAGGTACCGCTCGTGGAGCCGAACCCGTACCTGAGTCTTGCTCTCTGTTACCTTGACTTGTGTCACCTTGAATAAGACAGCCATCAGCACCCAGTTTAACGACGCATCGCTTAACACCTAGCGCCGTTAGACGTTCGATGGTTTGTTCTGGTGAAGTATCTCCCCAGATCAACTGTTCATCATCGAACGTTACTAAAGCTAAATCTGTCAGCGTATACATGGCTTGGTAGCTGTTCTTAACGGTTTGGTTTTCGTCCTGTGGCCAAAGTGCAGGGCGGAAGTTACTGTCGAAGGCGATCTCAACGCCTTGCGTCTTCAATTCAACCAAGATATTTAATAGTTCGATACGATCTTGCTCGGGCAGAATCGCTAATGTGATGCCACTGAGAAAGACCATATCGACATTGCGCAGTGCCTGCTTTATCTGATTGAAATCTGGGTTTTGCAGTAGGTAGCGCGCAGCCGACTGATTTCTCCAATACAGAAAGGTACGCTCACCTGCGTCATCAAGCTGAATCAGGTATAGGCCTGGAGTCCGTTGACTGTCTTGTAAAACGAGTTCAGTCGACACACCCTCTTGTTGCCAGCGTTCTAACATTCCCTTGCTAATCGGGTCTGCGCCTAAAGCTGTGATGTAAGACACTTTGATGTCATCTTGCTTGAGGTTCGCCTCGCAGCCGCGGCTTAGGTATACCGCAGCATTGAGTGTGTCTCCGCCAAACGTTTGATGCATTGAGCCGAACGGTTTTCCGTTCAGCTCGATCATGCACTCACCAATAATGGCGATATGTTTCATGGGTTACGCCCTCTCTTCGAAGTAGCGCTTTGCGTTACCAAAACAGATGTCTTCGACCATAGGGCCAAGCAGCGACATGTCGTTTGGCACTTCACCGTTTTCAGCCCAGCGACCAAGCATGTCGCACAAAATTCGACGGAAGTATTCGTGGCGTGTGTACGATAAGAAGCTGCGAGAGTCAGTCAGCATTCCGACAAACTGGCTGAGTAGACCAAGTTGAGATAACTGCTCCATTTGACGTTGCATGCCGTCTTTCTGATCGTTGAACCACCAACCAGAACCAAACTGGACTTTGCCCGCGATACCGCCACCTTGGAAGTTACCAATCATGGTGGCCATCATCTCGTTATCGCGAGGGTTCAAGCAGTAGAGGATGGTGCGAGGTAACTCATTACTCTTATCCATCTCGTCCAACAGATGAGCCAATTCGAAGGCAAACGTCTTATCGCCAATTGAATCAACCCCGGCATCTGCCCCTAACAGTTGGAACATACGCGTGTTGTTATTGCGCTGAGCACCAATGTGAAGTTGCATTACCCAACCCATTGCTGCGTAGCGTTTTCCTAACCATACTTGAACGGCTGTTGAGAACTGTGCACATTCTAAATCAGTGAGCGTTTCGCCATTGAGGCGTCGATTCAACAATGCATCCAGATCGGATTCTGCAGGAATAGGCGCGTAGCGAACTATTTCAATACCGTGGTCCGCTGCACGGCAACCATGGTCGTTGAAATGTTCTAAGCGATTATCTAATGCACTTAGTAGATGGTGGAAACGAGTGATTTCCACATTAGATACCATGCTGAGTTTTTGCATATAATCAGCAAAGCCATCAAGTTCAATTTTGAACGCTTTATCAGGGCGCCAACTTGGTAGAACTTTCACATCGAATGTGTTGTCTTCGGCGATCGCTTTATGGTGTTCAAGAGAATCAATAGGGTCATCCGTCGTGCCGGCCATCACAACATTCATTTGTTGCATTATTCCGCGAGCACTAAATTCCGGTGTCGCTAATAGTTCATTACATTCATGCCAAATTTGGTCAGCGGTTTCTGGGCCAAATAGAGTGCCAGTAACACCAAATGGGCGGCGTAGCTCTAAGTGCGTCCAGTGGTAAAGAGGATTACCTAAGGTTTGAGGGACGGTTTTAGCCCACGCCATGAACTTGTGATAATCACTTGCACCTCCGGTAATCAGGCGCTCGTCGATGCCTGCTGAACGCATGCCTCGCCATTTGTAGTGGTCACCTTCAAGCCAGATCTTCGACATATTTTCGAATTGACGATCTTGAGCGACCTCTGCTGGATTTAGGTGGCAATGATAATCATAAATCGGCTGGTGGCTTGCGTGTTCGTGGTACAAGCGGCGCGCTGTTTCATTGGACAGTAAAAAGTCTTCACATAAGAAATTTTTCATTGCTTATACTCCTTATAACGCAGCGACGGTAGCCACGGCACCATGTTCAATTAATGATTGGTACGCTGAGCTCACCGCATCAGTGACCAGTGGGTTTTGGCCTAGCTCGGCAGGGAAAATCGCTTCAACAGCAAGTAACGCAGGAACGACAGAAACATTGAACCCATGCTCGTCGCAGATCTGGCGCAGTGTATCTGCCATTGGATCGCGAACATCAATTTCGTTGCCTTGCTCATCAACGCCAGATACATAACGCATCCATCCAGCGATGGCGGTTGCAAGCCACGAGAAATCTGAGCCTTGGTCTAAATGGAATCGTAAGCTGCCACCCATACGTTGAGGGATCTTCTGGCTGCCATCCATCGCAATCTGCCATGTCTTATGTTTCAAGCTTGGGTTTGTGAAGCGGTTGATCAGCAAGGTTGCGTAACCTTCCAAATCAGTCCCTTCAGGCATCGTTAACGAAGGTGCTTGGGATTTCATCATCATGTCAAAAGCGGCTTTGCGGTAACCAGCGTCTGTCATGGTGTCGGAAATATGGGCGTAGCCACCAAGGTATCCAAGATAAGCAAGGAAAGAGTGACTGCCATTGAGCATGCGCAGTTTCATTTCTTCGTAAGGCACCACATCTTCTACGAACTCTGCACCGGCAACATTCCAGTCTGGACGACCTGCCACAAAGTTATCTTCAATCACCCATTGACGGAAGGGTTCACAGGCGATGCCACACGGGTCTTCACAACCAAGTAGCTCTGCAATTTCTGTCAGTGTTTCTTCTGTTGCTGCGGGTACGATGCGGTCAACCATGGTGCAAGGGAAGGTGACATGGGTTTCAATCCAATCACGCAATTCTGGGTCGAGCAGTTGAGCGAATTCAATGATCGCTGCTTTTGCTACATGACCGTTCTCTTGCACGTTATCGCAAGACATGACCGTGAATGGTGGTAAGCCACGTTCACGTCGAATTTTTAGGGCTTGGACAATGTAACCAAGTGCCGATTTTGGCTGGGTTGGGTTCGCTAAATCAGCGATGACTAGGGCATTATTTCTATCAAGCTTGCCAGTTGCAGGATCGGCGCAGTAACCTTTCTCTGTGATCGTCATAGACACGATCGCCACTTGAGGCTCAGCCATTTCTTCTAAAACAGTTTCGATGCCGTCTAGCTTTGGATGCAGTGATTCAGTCACTGAACCGATTAATTTTATATCGGTAGATTCCGCACCTTTTTCAGCAACGGTGTAAAGGTGGTCTTGCGTACGAAGTGATTCAATCAAATCTTCTCCGCCGAATAGGTTAATTTCGCAAATACCCCAATCAGTGTTGGTCTTGCTGAGCATCTCATTGGTGAATAGAGCTTGGTGCGCGCGATGGAAGGCTCCGAAACCAAGGTGCACAATACGGCTTTTGAGTGCTGAACGGTCGTAGTCAGGTCGTAATACAGTGTTTGGCAGCGTCGAGTTAGCAACAGTCTTCATTATTTATTTCCTTCTCCCGCTAGCGAGCCAGCGGGATTTTATTATTTGATAATACGTTTGAATGTTTAGCGGTCTTAAAATGTATCTGTGACGAAATTACGAACCGTAACCCAGTACCAATTCAGGTAGGAACAAGCTCAGCTCAGGGATAAAAGTAACGGCCATTAGGGCTGCAATCAGTGCTGCATAGAATGGCAACAAAGGCTTGATGACTTTGTCGATGGCGATGTTGGCAACCGAACAACCGATGAATAGAGCGCTACCTACCGGCGGTGTACAGATACCGATAGCAAGGTTGAAGGTCATCATGATGCCGAAGTGAACAGGGTCGATGCCTAGATCCAATGCGATTGGTAAGAAGATTGGAGTGAAGATCAGTACCGCTGGCGTCATATCCATGAAGATACCCACAATCAGCAGAATCACGTTGATAATCAGTAGAATCATCAGTGGGTTATCAGAAACCGCCAGTAATGCATCAGCGATCATGTAAGGCACATCGGCGTTTGCCATTGCCCAAGACATACCCATAGATGCGCCAACAAGCAATAGAACGATAGATGTTGTTACTGCAGACTCAAGGATGATCTTTGGAATATCACGCCATTTCACTTCACCGTAGATCAGTACCGCGAGAACAAAGGTGTATACCACAGCAATTGCGGAAGCCTCAGTCGCAGTAAAGATACCGCCAATGATGCCACCCATGATGATGCCGATCAGAGCCAAAGAAGGCGCTGCTTTTAAGAAGGTATCCCAAACCATTGATAATGAAGGACGCGCTGCTATTGGGTAGCCGCGACGTTTCGCAATGATACCCGCCACAATCATGATACTTAGCCCCATGATGAGACCTGGGATGTAACCCGCTAAGAACAATGCCGCGATTGAAGTACCACCTGAAACCAAAGAGAAAACGATCAAGGTATTACTTGGCGGAATCAATAGGCCGGTAGGGCACGAAGTAATGTTTACCGCAGCAGAGAAGTTTTCGTCATAGCCGTCTTTCTTTTGCAGAGGAGACATGGTGCCGCCAACCGCAGCTGCTGATGCTACCGCTGAGCCTGAGATAGAACCAAACATCATATTTGCCATCACGTTTACGTGTGCCAATGAACCCGGTAGACGACCACCCAACACTTTCGCGAAGTTGATCAAACGCAGCGCGATGCCGCCTTGGTTCATGATGTTACCCGCCAAAATGAAGAACGGGATTGCTAATAGAGCAAAGTTATCAAGGCCTGCAGCCATACGTTGAGCGACAACGGCTATTGCAGGCTCAAGCGGTAAGCTCATTAAAATTGTTGCTAATGATGATAAACCGATAGCAAAAGAGACCGGTACGCCGATTGTAAGCAGTACAGCGAAACTACCGAATAAGGTCAGTATTACTTGCCATTCCATTGTGAAATCCTTCTATCAATCAAGTTGAGATTCGGTGACTAGGTCGTCGCCAGATATTAGTTTTTGAACGCGTTCGTAGGTAAATACGACGGAGTAAAAAATCATCAGCGCACCACTAATCGGCAAGCAGAAGTAGATGTAACCCATTTCTAAACCTAGTGCGGGTGTCAGTTGTCCCATAGCGAGTGTTTTAGCTGCTAACTGACTTCCACCGTGAACCAGAACAATATAAGAGAAGGTTGCAATGGCGATTTGAATAACGATTTCGTTGATGAGTTTACGTTTACCCGTCAATTTCATCGTCAGAAGGTCTATGGCTAGGTGGCGTTTTAGGCCGGTTGTATAAGCAGCACCGATAAGGGCTACCCACATAAAGAGATAACGAGCCAGTTCGTCGGTAACGGTACTTGGCTTACCTAAGACGTATCGAGACAAAACCTGCCATATCACGCACAGCACTAAGAAGGACGAAAGAGACACGGTAAAGGCGGCCAACCCTTTATTTATATAACTGACCAATTTATTCATTTTTATTTCCTTTCAACAAAATTGCGTATCTCATAACAATTGGTTTACCAATGTAAAAAACTGTTTCTTTGTAGGGTAGGTACGCTCAAAATTCTGGTTGAATCATAAGCGATCCAATTTAAATGTAGCGTGAGCGACTTCACAAATGATTTTGGTTGACCAATTTGTGGGTTTTTATTGTGATATTGGTCAATCAATTTCCAATTCGGCTTTGACGGTTCCTTTTTTGAGCGCCAATATGAGCCCATAACAAAAAACACCCTACACATTGGATAACCAATCCACGGAGAACAAGAATGATGATGACGCGTAAAACTCTGATTAGTGCTGTTGTCGGTGCTGCTTTCACTTTTGGTGCAACAGCCTCTGCTTATGCAGCGACAACATTGAAACTGAGTCATAACCACCCTCGTGACCATGCGGTGCATGAAGCGATGACGTTTATGGCGAAAGAAGTACGTGAATTGACTGATGGCGAAGTGCGTATTCGTATTTACCCTGATGCTCAATTGGGTACACAACGCGAATCTATGGAGCTAATGCAGAACGGCGCTTTAGATATGGTGAAAAGTAATGCCGCTGAATTAGAAGCTTTTTCTCCTGCTTATTCATCATTCAACATGCCTTACTTATTCCGCGATCAGGCGCACTACTACAGTGTGACTGATGGTGAAGTAGGCCGTGACATTCTGAACTCTTCTCGTGATAGCGGCTTTATTGGTGTGACGTATTACGACGCTGGTGCGCGCAGTTTCTACACCAATAAGCCAATTAATACGCCAGAAGATCTAAAAGGTTTGAAAGTTCGAGTTCAGCCAAGCCCATCAGCAATTGCAATGGTGAAAGCGCTAGGGGGCAACCCAACGCCATTGGCTTATGGAGAGTTGTACACAGCGTTGCAACAAGGTGTGGTGGATGCAGCGGAAAATAACATCCCTTCTTTCAGTTTGAGCCGTCACAGCGAAGTGTCTAAATACTTCAGCCTAGATGAGCACACAATGGTTCCTGATGTGTTGGTTATCTCAACCAGAGCCTACGATAAACTGACTAAAGAACAACAAGATGCATTAATGAAAGCGGCGAGTGATTCATCTGAGTTGATGAAAACACTATGGGCTGAATCGGAAGCAAAAGAGCGTGCTAAAGCTGAGAAAATGGGCGTAACGTTCGTTGAGCCAGACAAAGCTGCGTTCGCACTAGCGGTTCAACCAATGTATGACGATCTAGAGAAAACAAATCCCGAGTTGAGTGCTCTTATTGATCGTATCCAGGCTGTTGAATAACTAACAAATATAGAAAAAATTGTAATACAAAAACAAGGTGTTACTGCATTTTAGGATATAGAGGTTGACCAATTATATTTGGTCATTATGATGGCGAGAGATATATAATGGAAAAAAGTGACAATATCATCATGATGCCTTTCGAGCCGAAAAGACCTTATCAGGAGATAGGGTTAGTACTAAGAAGAGAACTGATTGAAGGCCTATACAAGGTCGGAGATAGGTTACCTCCAGAACGCGATATTGCTGACCGTTTAGATGTAAGCCGCACTGTGGTGCGTGAAGCGATCATCATGCTGGAGCTTGAAAACTTAGTCGAGGTAAAAAAAGGGTCAGGTGTTTATGTCCTGAACATTCCTACTCATTCTCGCGAGAATGTGATCAGCGATGATGCTGGTCCATTCGAGATGCTGCAGGCCCGTCAATTACTGGAAAGTAATATCGCGGAGTTTGCGGCAACTCAGGTCACTCCGGGCGACATCATTAAGATGCGCTCTGCACTCGAGCTTGAGCGCGAAGAGCTTGCAAGCGGCACTACCGATTGCAGCGGAGATGAAAAGTTTCACATGTGCATTGCAGAGGCTACGCAAAACTCTGTGTTAGTCGATATGTTGAAACAATCCTGGGATCGACGCGAAAAGAGTCCAATGTGGAATAAACTCCACTCTCACATCAGTGGTCAAGATTACCGTGAAGAATGGTTAGATGATCATGCCCGTATCCTCGCCGCCTTACAGCGTAAAGACCCTGTCGCTGCTAAGAACGCAATGTGGCAACACCTTGAGAATGTTAAACAGCGTTTGTTAGCGCTGTCAGACATTGATGACCCAAACTTTGATGGCTACTTATTTAGTTCCAACCCAGTGGTGCTGCTTAGCACAGAAAGTTAGTTCTGAAAGCTAGCGTTGAATTCAGCCACGAGATTTCACTTGAAGGCTGATTCATTCACTAGGTTATTAATAGGCAATCATCTTTAGACCGGCGTAGACCGGTGCTATCTCGGGCAGTAATTATCATTACTGCCATTAAGAAGTCGTTATTGCATTTAGCTTGATTAATTCGAGCCGGCTAAGTGCGTCTTAAAGAAAGGTAAGTCTCATGGAACAAACGTGGCGTTGGTACGGCCCTAATGATCAAGTTTCGCTAGATGACATTCGTCAAGCGGGCGCAACTGGTATTGTGAATGCACTGCACCATATTCCAAATGGTGAAGTTTGGACAAAAGAAGAAATCCTTAAGCGTAAAGCCATTATCGAAGATAAAGGTTTAACGTGGTCGGTCGTAGAAAGTGTGCCGGTGCACGAAGAGATCAAAACTCAAACTGGCAACTACCAGCAGTGGATTGATAACTATAAGCAAACTCTGGCTAACCTTGCTGAGTGTGGCATCGATACGGTTTGTTATAACTTCATGCCAGTGTTGGACTGGACGCGTACCGATTTAGAATTTGAAATGCCTGATGGTTCTCGCGCACTGCGTTTTGACCAAATTGCGTTTGCGGCATTTGAACTGCATATTTTGAAGCGTCCGGGTGCAGAGTCGGATTATTCAGAGTCAGAGCAAGTACAGGCGTTGGATTACTTCAACAACATGACGCCAGACCAAATCCAACAGCTGACCAACAACATCATCGCGGGTCTGCCGGGCGCTGAAGAAGGCTATACGCTTGAAGCCTTTCAAGCACAGCTAGACCGTTATGCGGGCATCGATAAAGATAAACTACGTGAGCACATGTCTTACTTCCTCGCTGAGCTGATGCCCATTTGTGATGCGAGTGGTTTGAAGATGGCGGTTCACCCAGACGATCCACCGCGTCCAATTCTAGGTTTGCCTCGTATCGTCTCAACGATTGAAGATATTGACTGGCTGACCGAGCATGTTCCGAGCAAAATGAACGGTTTGACGATGTGTACAGGTTCATACGGTGTGCGTGGCGACAATGATCTGGTTAACATGATCAAAAAGCACGGTGACCGAATTTACTTTACGCACTTACGTTCTACCAAGCGGGAAGAGAGCAACCCAATGACATTCCACGAAGCGGCTCACCTTGATGGCGACGTGGACATGTACAACGTTGTAATGGCTATCTTGGATGAAGAGAATCGTCGTGCAGAAGTGGGCGATCACCGCCTAATTCCAATGCGTCCGGATCACGGTCATCAAATGCTGGATGATCTGAAGAAAACGACCAATCCAGGTTACTCTGCAATTGGTCGATTGAAAGGCTTGGCTGAAGTGCGCGGTTTAGAGATGGCATTGAAACGCGCTTTCTACACCAAGTAACGATTGCACCTAGCTTTAAAATACTCTTAAAAACCAGAGCTTATGCTCTGGTTTTTTCGTTTCTGAGCTAAGTAAAATTGATGCATTGGGTAAAAAGGTCACGTTCCTACCTTAGTAAAGGCCAGTGGCGTTTGTCCGGTTTGCTGTTTGAAAAAGGAAATAAAAGCACTGTTGGAAGAGAACTCCAATTGGTGTGCTACATCGCCGACTTGTCGGTTCTCTGAGAGCAGTTCAATCGCTTTAAATAAGCGCCACTGTTGCCGCCAATCTTGATAAGTCATGCCTGTTTCTGCCTTGAACAATCGAGTGATAGTTTTAGTGCTTGCCCCAACTGAATCAGCTAATGTCGATAACCCGGGGGCTAAGAATGAATCGCTTCTAACTTGTTCACAAAAGCGTTTGAATCGGCGATCTGTCGGGAGTGGTAAGATGAATGAGTGCTGATTGGCGCTATAGAATTCTTCCCAAAACAGGTTGGCAGTATTGGTGGTTTGCTCGGACGCAATGTCCCAATCCCAAAAAGCCATTTTGTTGATCAGAGCCTTTAGTAGCTCATTTACTTCTACAATTTCTATGTTTTCTGGGCATGTGTAAATACCACTATCGAAATAGAGCGAGCGATAGGCAACCACATTGGTCATCTGTGCTCGGTGCTTAGTATAGGGTGGGATCCACACGGCTTTGGTCGGCGGTAAAATGCAAAGGGCGTTTTCCAAGGTCAAGGTGATGCAGCCTTGTGGAGCATACAATAGCTGACCTTTCACGTGGTGGTGGATGCCTGAGTCGTGCTGACCTAGTTCTGCAGCAATGCCGATTACAGGTGCGGGTAAGCCGTCGGCATCAAACTCACTCGTCTCACTAATTAATGCCATTTGTCCTAATCTTGTTGTTTTTGGTCTTAATGTTGTTAACGGGTCAAGATTAGTTTCCTCTAGACTTCGCGTCAAGTTCACTGGTCTTGGAAAAATGATGAAAACAAAACCTTCTTTATGGCAAATGGTGCTGTTGTTGATGTTCCCTCAAATCGCAGAAACCATCTATAGCCCGACTCTGGATTCAATATCGAAATCCTTCGATGTTAGTTATACACAAGCGGCACAAACCCTCTCTATCTATTTCTCGGCATTTGCGTTGGGTGTGGTGGTCTGGGGTGTACTCGCTGATAAATGGGGACGTCGACCAACCATGTTATTGGGGTTGGGGTTATTTGCCTGTTCGGCAGTCATTGCCATACAAACCAATAGCTTTACTTGGTTGATGATAGCAAGAGCGATGGGCGCTTTTGGGCTTGCGGTTGGCTCGGTTGTTACTCAAACCATGTTGCGAGATGCTTTTAGTGGCCCAGAGTTGGCCAAGGTGTTTGGTTACATGGGGATGGGGCTGTCGATTAGCCCAATTATCGGGCTGCTGCTTGGTGGCCAATTGAGTGAGGCTGGTGGACACCAATACGTATTTACTGCCTTACTTATTATGGTGTTGGCACTAATAGCACACAGTTTGTGGTCTTTGCCGGAAACACAGCAATCTAAGCAGCCGTTGCAGCTAAAATCGCTCGGTATTCGCATGGTCAAAGACGGCAGCATTTGGATTTCAGCACTGCTTGTCGCATCGTTCAATATTGCGCTGTTTTCGTATTACCAACTAGGTTCATTCACCTTCTTACAGCTTGGATTTAGTATCGAGCAGTTTGGTTATAGTGGTGTCGTTCTTGGGTTCGGAACCTTGCTAGGAAGCTTGGTTAACAAGGCGCTATTGAAGCGACAAGTTTCCTCTATCTCTTTGATTGGTCTAGCCGCAGGGCTTCAAACGGTTGGTGCGGTGGGTGTGTATTTTTCACAACATTCAATCTGGTTCTTGCTTCCGATGATGCTAGTGGTGATGGCGTTTGGTATTGCGATTCCTAATGTATTGAGCCGAGCATTGGTGCGTTACCAATCTCAAGCCGGAAGTGCAGGGGCATTGTTTGGTTTGATGTATTACATCTTGATCGGGTCTGGGCTCGCTCTAGCGGGAATGATTCAAGATCTAGGTGTGGTGTTGGTACTTTGTGGTGCGTTATCTGTGTTGGTGACGATACGCAGTCGACTCTAGCCTAAACGGTAAGTCTCTCATCTATATCGATAAATTCCGCACTCTATTTTGGAGCGGAATTTTTCACTTCTTCGTTCGTAATATTTGGATATTGACATGGGTAGAGTGATCGTTCTACCCTGTAAGTAGAACAATCATTCTACCTGTTGTTATGCCTGTCACGGTTATTAACTAGGATCGGTATTCAGTATTAAGAGAGAATTATGTTGAGAGAGCAGATTGCAGCAAGCCTTGAAGTGGCATTTAGCCAACAGGGCTTTGCGGAACCGAGCGTTGCACAACTGAAAACGGCGTGTAATGTCAGCTTAAGAACCTTGTATAAACACTTCCCTTCAAAAGAAGCGATGATCGTTGGTGCATTGGAATACCGACATCAGCGCTACCTTAACTTCCTGTTAGAAGCATCTCCGGAGGCTAGCTTGGAAGCTGTCGTTCATATTTTCAACAAGCTTCAACAGTGGTTAGAAGAGTATGCGCCGCATGGTTGTATGTCGATGAATGCCATTGCTGCGTTCCCAGATAACGAGCTTATTAACCAAGCGGTTACGCAACACAAAGAACAAGTTCGTGTGCTTATTGGCAAGCAGAGCCTCCGAGACGATCTCGCAACACCACTGTTTTTACTTCATGAAGGTGTTTCTAGTGCATGGCCGATATTAGGCGAAGAAGCGGTGGCATCAGCACAGAATATGGTGACAAAATTACTTAAGGAAACACGATGAATTTCGAGATCCCCAAAACAATGAAAGGCGCAGAGATGTTAGGTCACGGCGGAGCGGAAATGCTTGGTTACCGTGAAGATATCGCTGTTCCTGAAATTGAACCTAATGAAGTGCTTATCAAAGTGATGGCAGCAGGCGTCAACAACACGGACATCAACACACGAATCGGGTGGTACTCAAAAAGTGATGACTCAGACGACGCCAGTTGGTCGGGTGAAGCGTTAAAGTTCCCTCGTATCCAAGGTGCTGATGTGTGTGGTTTTATCGTGGCGGTCGGCAATGAAGTCTCTGCGGATCGTATTGGTGAGCGTGTTCTTATCGAGCCATGTTTGACAGAAGTTTACGATCGAGAACTGCCACAACCATGGTATTTCGGTTCTGAGTGCGATGGTGGCTTTGCTGAATACACTAAGGTAGCGGCAAAACACGCGTATGCAGTGGACAGTGCGATGTCGGATGTTGAGCTGGCGTCTTTCCCGTGTTCGTACTCGACTGCGGAAAACATGCTGACGCGATCTAATGCGACAGAGGCCGACCGCGTACTTATCTCTGGTGCGTCGGGTGGTGTGGGCTCGGCGGCGATTCAACTGGCAAAAGCTCGTGGCGCTTATGTTATTGCGATTACTAGCCCAAGCAAAAATGAACAGTTGCTTGAGCTCGGCGCCGATGAGGTGATTGCTCGCGATGCTGATTTAGTCGAAACGTTGGGCGAAAGCAGCGTTAACGTTGTGATTGATTTAGTGGCGGGTGACAAGTGGCCAGAGTTTCTTGACGTCCTAAAGCCGCACGGTCGTTATGCCGTGTCCGGGGCGATTGGTGGTGCGATGGTCGAGCTTGATGTTCGTACTCTGTATCTAAAAGACCTGAGCTTTTTTGGTTGCACGGTTTTAGAACCACAAGTGTTCCAAAACTTGATTAATCGTATTGAGAAGCAGCAGATCGGCGCCATTGTCGCAGAGTCTTATCCGCTTGTAGATATCCATACCGCACAAGATGAGTTTTTAAAGAAAAAGCACGTCGGTAAGATCGTATTGAAAGTTGCTGAGCGCTAGTTTCGTTAGCATCACAGTTCCAATGTATGAAAGAGCGAGCAAGCGTGATTAGCTCGCTTTTTTTGTTTCGGTGAATACAAGCGATCTTGGTCTCGCCGTCTGTTGAGTAACAGATCCTATACAGCTGAAAAATTAATGATTCATTTATCATTGTATGGTTTATGAGTCTGCTGTGTAATAATCGCCGCCGTTATATATCCCGTTCTGTTTTGTATTCATCTAGGAGCCGTATTGATGTTTAAAAGGGTATTGCAGGCACTATTTTCCCCTTTCGCTTCCAAGCAAGGTAAGCAACTAAATTCCTTACAAAGTGCCTCTCAGAAAACCGCCTCAGATGAGGTCTGCTCTCAAGGGCAAACGGCTGTTAAGCCTTCAATCTTTGTGCCGCCTTCGTCAAATCAACCGTCATCATTAATCGTCGATAAAGCGATGAGCCTTCACGATGAAGAGTTTCTTGATTATCTGTTTGGAGAGTCACGTCTACGAACAGAATCGGACCCATTTAGCGACTTTGTGGCGTGCCAAGTTGAACGCTTGATTCGTTCTCCTAAAGCGCTGCTGAATGAATTGCCCGTGATGCCTGCTTCTGTCACGACATTAATGGGTGAACTACAAAGTGATGAGTTTGATGTCGATGCCCTGCTAAAGGTGATTGAGCGAGAGCCAAGCATGGCGGCCGATGTGATTAAACTGGCTAATAGTGCGTTCTACAAACGTAATGAAAAGCAGGTGACGGATCTAAAAACCGCATTCTTAAATATGGGCTCTCAAGGTCTTGTTGAGGGGGTGGTGAATTCTTATATGAAGAACTTTACGCCGGGTAATAATATTTACTGGCGTCATTTCGGTGAGAAAATTTGGAATCACAGCATCCAGACGGCTTCTTTTTCTAAGGAGTTAATGAAAGAGTCACCATCTCAAGAAGACCAAGCTACCGCATATTTTGTTGGGTTGATCCGTAATCTAGGCAAGATGATCATTTTCCAAATGATGGTGGAAGCTTTCAAGCATGTTGACCCTTCTGTCCCGCCTAACTCATTGGCGTTGAAGCGCTTGATTCATAGTTATTCTATTCGCCTGACTTACACGATTGCAAAGTTCTGGGATCTGCCTGAATCGGTATTGACTGTGATTGGCTATCAAGAGTCGAGCAGATACGCATGCACTCCACTTGGCCAAGCGGTGTTTGAGGCTAACTCTTTGAGTGAGCTGACGTACTTATTGGAAGAACAGGCGATCGACATCGAGCAGTTTAAGAGTCGATGCAAAGAGAGGCTGACGTCACCGACAGCGTACAAGGTAGCTAATCGCATCTATAAAGAGTCTGAATTGGCGTTGGTGGGATAAGCTGTCGAATTTGCTTTGTTAATTGTGGATGTTGTTTAAATCAGCATGCTTTAAATGGCCTTATTAATATGTAAGGCCATTTTTGTTTCTAGTTTTGATACATCATTGGTAGCTAAATGATGTATCGAAACTAGGGGTAGCTTAGAGCAAGGGGCTTAGCTGAAAACAAGTGCTGCTTAAGGGATCTCTGCTAACTCTTGCTTTAAGCGATCGATTTTATGCAGTTCTTTTTCGATCTTATGTTGGTATTTTTGAATCTTATCCGCTTTATCGTCTCTTTTTGCTTCTTCTAAGTCGGCTCTGTATTCGGCCAAATCTTCTTCATTGGATTCGATTTTGTCACGGAGGTCTTCTTTCAAACCCTCATTGGTGCAGTTTTCTTTCGCGGCTTTCAACGCTTTTGTTAATCGCTCTACTTTGTACTGGTTGTCGTATTGTTCTGCTTTCTTAATTTGATATTCGATCTCACAGAACTTCTTCTCGCAACCCGCGAGAGCGTCGCATTGGGTGCTCGCCATGCTGTTAAAAGAGAGTGCGCAAAGAAACAATAATGAGCCTTTTAAGTGTCGAGTCATGGTTTACCTTCTTATTGGGGCTGTTTAGCTTGTGCTATTTTTGTTGAGTATCACTTCCAGAGTACATTAGCACCCGATTACTTTGCTATTGGCAGGGGAGTGTTAAAGATAAGTCGCTGTGCCTAATGACTTATTTTGAACATGGTTAGACTTACAAATGGTTAATCCATAACTTGTCGAGTTCGCACCAACCGAAACCATTCACTTGTGCGCCGTGTATCTTTTCAGAAACCTCTAAGTTGAACGCCTCTTGCTTGAGCTCAACCGCAACCCCAGAGTCATTCAACCAAAGCCGAAGCATCAACAGTGCATTCATTGCTAACTCAAAGTTTGGCTGGCTTCTTATTGAGGCTAAACCTTGTTCGATTGTTTCTAGCATCTCAGCAGGTAGTGTTAACTCCCTAAACGGGAACCGACTGAAGAAGCTTAACCACGAAGCAAAGGTGTCGTTTTCATCAATAATGCTGCATAGCGCGACGTCTTTGATGGTTCGGTAGTGTCCATATTCAACGCCAATCGAACTCTCACCAGAAACCGATAACTGTTTGAATAGTGCTTGGCATTCAGAGGTGTCTTCAACGGTGAATTCGCGAAATGGTTTAGACAATGTTGGGTTCTGAATCTTGAAAAACGTTGAGCCGAAATTCTGTTGATCAGCAGAGTTATCTCCACTCACTGTGATCGTCTTTTCGGGCAGCTTCACACACACCTGATTTTGAGCGCAAGCTTTGCTCTGTGCCCATTCTGGATAGACCCACAACTCAATTCGATGAAGAATGGGCGTACTGTGTACATACGCGCTATTGCGGCTCAATCTCAACATCTTGCTCGAGAAAATGTCTAACGAGAACGCGCCAGAACCAATCAGCCTATCGGTCGAAGATGAGTGATCAAAAATGGAGGCTTCAACTCTGGCAAGTAAGCGCGGTAAATGCCAATCAGGTTGATTCAATTTCACGACAACCACATTACCAGGCGAGACAGAGGCCTCATCAATATGCTGATAGCAGCGACGCCATATTTTGTCTTGGCAGAGTGAGTTAAGGTTGCGAGCTATGTCTTGAGCTTCAAGTGTTCGACCGTTGTGGAATTGAACGCCATTACGAATTTGGAAGTGCCAGACAGTTGCATCTTCATTGGGTTGCCAGTGGTAGGCTAAATCGCCGCTGAGTTGACCGTGCTGAACGGAGGTGAGGCGTTGGCAAACCTGCATCACTAAGAAGCGTTCGGTGCGCCTAAGTACTCGTTGAGGATGAAGAGTCTCAAGCTCACGGTGAAAGGGAATGTACGCGACGTTCTGCGCAGAGTGATTGGCGCTGCTTAGAAAAGCTTGCAGTTCCGCGCCAGCGTTGCGCCCATTAAAGCTTAAGGTGCTAAATACCTGCTCGACGTTACCTGAATCTGCGTGGTTTTTCGCGTATTGGTAACAAATATCCATCGGTTCAACCAGACATGTGAGCTGTGCCTTTTTGTTGCGCCCAGAACTGGCTTGCCATTCAATCCAGCCTTGCGCTGTCATTGTTTTTAGTAAGGTTTGAACGTGACGCTCACTAACATGTAGAAGCGTTGCTAATTGGCTGACTTGGCAGCGTGATGCTCCAGGCCCAAAAGCCTGAAATATCTTTTCGTACAGTTCAAGCTTGCGCTTAAGGTTGCCCAATTCGCATTCCTAAATATTAGGTTGAGTTAAGTGTTGGTAGCCAGCATCAGCGAGTGCTGTTTCCATGGTTTCAAGAACCTGTGCACTTATCTTTGAGCTTAGGATATCAGACTCAAGTTTGCCCTCTAATACAAGTTGCGAGAAGTGCTCGATTTGATATTCGAACCCATTACCCTGAATCGGGTGTTGGATAGTGAAGGTTTCATTTCGGTATTCGATCTCGATGTGAGCAGGGTTCCACCACTTCTCTTGAATTGTGATAGTGATGTCTGGGCCAGTTAATCGCGCAGCGCGTGGCAGATTGCGTACCGTTGAAGCCGATATGGTCGCGCTGATTTCTCCAGAGAACTGGAAGCATGAATCGGTATCAACATTTGATTCTTCATAGAGGCTCGACATCTCTACTTGAGGGATAGAAGGCGTAACCCCAAGCGTGCGGCACAAATCGTAGAAAAACCACAGTCCATACACACCAACATCAAGCGTTGCTCCGCCCGCTAAATCTGGGTTGAAGATAAACAGTTTAGGGTCATAGTCGTGCTCATTGCCAAAGCTGGCTTCTATCGAATCAATCTTAATCTGGTTGTCGATGAGAAACGATGTAAGCTCGCGATAGGCTGGGAACACGACAGTCTTCATTGCCTCTAGTAACATCACACCATGTTGCTTCGCAAGGGCTTTCATTTCTAACCAATCACCAAGGTTGGTAAAGGCGGGCTTTTCTACCAATACGTGTTTTTTATGGCTCAGAAACAGTTCGGCTAGAGGCTTGTGATAAGGGTGAACCGTTGCGATGTACACTGCCTCAACACCGGGATCTTGAGCCATGGCTTCATAAGAGCCATAAGCCTTGGCGCAACTAAACTTGTTGGCGAACGTGGCTGCGCGAGAGTGATCTCTTGCAGCAACAGCATATAAATCTCCGTGCAGAGAGTGTTCTGTGACTGCCGTTGCGAATCTATTGGCGATATTACCTAGCCCGGCTATGCCCCATTTAATCTTGCGTTGCGTGTCGCTCATCAGTTGCTCCAGATCGTTGTTTTGTATCAGTGTACTCAGAGACGTCACATACAAATAGAGAACAGATTTCTCAACCTGTTCTCTATTTATTTTATTCTAGTTGAAGCTCTGGCTTAGCTCTGTATGGAGAGCTTCCAATCGGCTAGGGCTTTAATGTGTTTGGGCCCGATACCACAACAACCACCGACGATATTCGCACCCAATGCGTGCCAGCGTTTGGCGTAAGTTAAGCAACCTTGGCCATCCAGCTCGCGCATTTCTTGAAGCATGTCATTCGCTTCATGTTCGCTGCTGATAGGCGCAAAGTTGTTTGCGTAGACACCGATTTCTAAGCTGATACCTAGTTCATTGATCACTTTCTTAGCATCAATAATGGCTTGATCCATCACTTCAGGCACTGAGCAGTTAAACATAATGCCTTTTGCGTTTGATTTGCAGGCCAGTTTGATGGCGTCTGTTACGCTCTCACCAGAACGAATAGAAGCGGAATCGCCCTTGGTATCTTCCAAGCTGAATGCGTAATAACACGGTTTGTTTGATTGCTTGAGCACCGCATGAATGGACTCGAACTCTTGCAGACTACAAATGGTTTCCGCTATCCAAAGATCGATGTTTGGGTCTTGGGCATCGTAAAGAGTTTGGATGATTGGCGCTGCTTCTTCGACTTTGAACAAGTCTGGTCGGTAGCTACCAAATGGCGGTGGAATTGCACCCGCTACTTTCACGGTGTGAGGAGCACTATTGGCAACAGCCTTAGCCAATTCGCCAGAAAGCGCAGCTAGCTCAAAGCCTCGTTGTGTAAAGAGTTCTTCACCCAAGTGAAAAGGCACACACGCATAGCTGTTGGTAATTATGATTTCAGCGCCTGCATCGACAAAGTTTTGGTGTGCTTGGCTAACAAAACCTGGGGCTTCAATCAGCGCTTGAGCGCTCCAAAGAGGTTGCGAGAATGGCGCTCCAATTTCTTTGAGCTCTCGGCCCATGCCGCCATCAAGTATGGTGAGTGTTTTCATATTCAATACGATCTAAACAATTGCTGAAGTTCTGCCGCCACCATATCAGACAACCTTGCTTGACTAAAGCTATCCAAACGGAAGGGTTTTAACTAAGCCGATACAGCATAGATAGGAATAATAAAATATTGTACATATGGCGCTATGCTGTATTGGATTTGGGGGATATATTATTAATCATAGGGGCCTGTGATTAATTCGACCACAACAAGTTGTAGAGGAAAAGTGCATTGAAGTTAACGAATAAACTCGTGCGTTACCCGCACATTGATGTTGATCGCGCGTTTGAAAAAGAAGACGAGCTATTACAGCAAATTCAGGCTGGTGAGATTGGACAAGCCTTAATGTTGTGGCAAGCCAAAACGCCGACACTGGTTTTGCCGGCAGGTAAAAAGTGGCCAGTGACGGTGCAGTCTAAAGCACAGCTCGCCGACCAAGGCTGGCAACTCTGTTCGCGTAAAACGGGCGGTGCTCCAGTTCCTCAACTGCCGGGTGTCATTAACCTAGCGCACATTTATCATTGGCCCCGTGACGAAGCGTACAATATTCAAAAAGCGTATCTACATTTATGCAATGTATTAACGCAATTTTTTAAGGAGCTGGGCGTCGATGTGGATGTTCATGCAACCCCAGGTTCTTATTGCGATGGCGATTATAATCTCAACATCAATAAACAAAAAATAGTGGGTACGGCTCAGCGTGTTTTACTCAAACGTGGGGGCGGTCAAATCGTACTTTCGCAAGCCTGTATCTTGTTAGACGCTGATTTAGAGCACATCGTTGCCCCCGTGAACTTTTACAATCAAGTTTGCGGCAATCCAACCGTGGTGGATGCACATGTTCATACCCTGTTGTCTAAGCATGTAACACCCTTACCCAACGTAGACTCACTTTTTCAGCAGCTAAGCCAAGCCTTTATCAAGTATGCTTGATGCTATGTGTTTACCAGAATCAACTGGGTGCCACGCACAATTTCTCTTCTAGCAACCGATCAAGCGCTTCCACTAATTTACGGTTTTTAGCGGGGTTCAATGCATCGGCATGAGGGGCTTTGAATAACCCTGAATCATTATCGAAGTATTGCCCCGAAGCGTTGGCAAACTCGTCACTGAGTGCAGCGCGACAAAGGATATCGGCGCCAATCGCCAGATCATTCCCGTCCACGCCATAAGCCTCTTTGACCAGTTTGCTGCCGAGGAAAGAAGCAGGGTTCACCGGGATCACCGCAGGTCCATTATCTAATAGAGTGTTGGCCAATTCGATAGACCACATCGTCAGCGCGAGCTTGCTTTGCGCGTAAACTGGGCCATCTAATTCGCCGGCGTTCGAACTGATAAGCGCTTCTAAATCTACGGTTGATTGGGCTGCTGAAGATAGGTTGATGATACGACCTGTCGCATCAAAAAGAGGGAGCAGCTTTTGTGTCAGTCGATAAGGCGCAATGGTGTTCACAACAAAGCGTACATCAAGGTTGTCTGAGGTGGTGACTTCTGAAACCTTGTATACGCCAGCATTGTTGATCAATACATCGAGCCGCTTGTGATTGTTGTTGATTTGGGTAGCGAGCGCATCGACTTCTGAGAGCGTTGATAGATCTGCTATGTAGCTTTCTATGACTGCATTCTTAGACAGGCGAGACAAAGCGGTTACGACTTTACTCACCTTGGCTGAGTTTCGGCCATGAATTAGAAGGTGGTGTCCTTGTTGAGTCAGCGCTTTTGCGGTCTCAAAACCAATGCCATCTGTGGCTCCTGTGATCAGAATTATTTTTTGCATATCCCTTCCTTAAAACAGAATCCTAGCCACTTTTATAACAAAGTTTAACTGCGCAAAGTTTCTAGTGGTTCACAGGATCAACGCAAGAAGTGTACTCATTATTGATAAATTTGAAATAAACAGGCTGTCTTGTTGGTATGTTATCAGCCACTTTTCAATTTAGAGTTTAATTAGGTCGACTTAACTCATTTATGCCCCAAAACGTTTCAGAAGGCATAGTGCTAACCATCGAATTAGCTAATGTGCAAAATTCATCAAGAACTACCGAAGAACCCTTAGCAGTTGCAGAATTTGCAACAACTGTCATTGCCCCTAACTGGGCAACAGCTTGTTGCCCAAATCAGTCTGAGTAACTTTTGGAACATAGTGATTTAGGATGCGATTGAAGTCGATTTAAAGTTCCATAATTTATTTTTTCATCCTCAGAACTCTAATAAAATATCCAAGTGTATTAATTCACGGTAGTTTGTAAAAAATATTGAATTAACATTCTCTTGAGTGAGATAAAAGTTGAAGTGCTCTCATCTAAGTTACATCTGTCTGAAAAATTTCCCCCAAATTCAGATATTGAATGGTTATTTTGTTTTAGAGCTTTTGAAATACAGTCAGAGTATTTTTGTGTGGTAGCAAACAGTACTTGTCGAACTAACTTCAAGTCTGTGTGATATTTTTCCTACTCATTGTGTTCAAGAAAAAAAGGTACAGGCAACAAGTTATCAGCAGTAGTGTCTGTGACTGATTCACTATTGGTTACCATTACAAGTAAGCCGATAAGTAGTCGCTCAACAATTTCGGTTTTATCAATAAAAATCCCCGCAATAACCATTTTTCAAGCAGCTAATGATTAAACTGTGAATATTTGTGTTACCCCACTTACCTAATAGTCTTCAATTAAGTTCAATGTTCAAGTCAACTTGAAACACCTTATACCTGCTTACTTAACTTCTTCTTTTAAGTTGTAATTCGTCGATGATACGAAACGCAACATTGACTCAAAGTGTTAACCGCCTCGCTTCTTGCTTGTAGGAATTTTCTGAGATTGCTTTTGGTGTGTTCTGTTTTCATTTTCTTTCTGATTGTATGGGTTACATGCATGACATCCGATGCGTCAATAGCGTTGCTGGATGAATTTAAGTCAGCATGCTAACAAATAGATACGCAAGATTATTAATCTTATCCACAGTAAGCATGTGGACATGCTCGCACTCCCAAATTAAATTCTAATGAAAAGGTAAGAGTATGAAATTTAAGAAAGTTTTCTCTGTTTTAGCAATCGCACTAACAGCTCAAGGCGCATACGCAGCAGAAGGTGAAACTGCGACTGCGACTGCAAACTGGCAAGGTCAAATCCCTGGTGTTATCCAGGCTAACGGTTTTGTTATCACTGGTGAGGGCGGCGCACTAGTGACTCCTATCGGTCAGCTAATGCGTGCTCAAGATGGCGCAATTGTAGCTCCAAACATTCAACTTGAAGCGCGTGACAACACTGGTACGGCAGCTGCTCCAGTCGTTGGTGAACTGGTTTCTACTACTGAACGTGATGACGGTGCTGGCGGTACAGAGGCTCGTTCTATTGAATGGACAGTGGCAGATGTTGCTTTCTACGCAAACGGTACTCCTGTTACTGGTATTGAGTGGTCAGTACAGAATGATGGCACTCAACTAGCAACAGTAACTTCAACTGGCGTTACTCAAGTTGCTGCTCACAAAGGCGATATCCTGCTTCTAAACGCAGTTTCTACTTCTGACACAAGCGCGATTGACGCATACACAGGTCAAGACGCGGCGCTATCAGTAACGGTAGTGGCTTCAGAGCTTTAATTGAGAAGTCGATCTGGGGCAATGCTATCAAGATTGCCCCTCATCACTGAGTTAGGAAGTATCACGTGAGAGTTATTGTCTGTAGTACTGCATTGCTGGCGGCTCTGATGGTCCCGAGTGCCGCAGCGGATTACAAAAGTCATACGTTTCAGGTGTCAACCAATATTGACCGTTCAAACATGTTGGCGGATACGGTCAGTTTAAAACTCGATCCTAGTTCAATCACGTTGGCTTATGACGCGGTTATCAGCACGTTTGCAGATAAGCCCGTCAAGCTCATGATTGAATCTGATGTCTATACATTCGATTCGCAACTAGAAGTAACAGGCTACCAGTTATTCCTGATAAATAACGTCTCGAGTTGTTACTCATCACTACGACCAGAGACTGAAAATAAACTGGATGGCTATGACAGTATCGCCAACGTCCATATCGATAACAAAGTAGAGCCAATGAAGATTGGTGAAGCAATTTCGTATTCAGATACAAAATTTGACTCGGCAAGTAGCGTTCTTACCCATGATCTGATGCTTAAGTTCAAGGCCGTAGGGGATGAGGACGTTAGAAGTTGTAACGGCTCGTTTGTGGTGGGCTTTAGGTATGATTTATGAAAGGTGTATACAACTTATTAATCTGTATTTCTTTGATCACCTCATCCAGTGTTTTTTCAATGGGAGTGAATGTTCCCGAAGGTTTTGAAGACTTTTTTGCATACCAAAAGCAAACCCTTAAGTTAAAGCAACTAAATGGTGACTATCGTGATGTGGTTCTGCTGGTTGCCTACGATAGTGTAAAACTAACCAGTGATTCGAACGAAAACGCAAAACTAAGCCGCATGTTGTTGGACAACAATGTGAAGCCTCAGTACGTCGAAAAATTCCTAGTTGAACTAAAAAGTGGCGTCAAGGTTAGAAATAATGAGTGTAAAGAGAAAGAACTGTCTAACTGCGTGTTCGTTCCTACAGGTGAAGATTATGCGTTGGTGTTGGACTATGACAATAAACGCTTACTGCTTTTTGTTAGTCCTGATTTAGTCAATCAAGTCGAATCTAAAGTCGATGGGAAGTACCAACAAACCAAGAAAGATAACCCAGCGACTATTAACCATTTTTCTATTGATTTCGATAAATATGATGATTCGGATTTCAATTACAGCATTAACGACGAGTTAATGGTTGGGTTGAACTACGGTTACATCCAAAGTGAGGTTCAGTACCAGAGTTACAGCGACGAGTTCGACGTGTACAAGCTTGCGTACCATCTCGATTTTGACCGATACAGTTTACGAGTCGGGCAGTTCATCGGCCATGAATCAATGAACAGTACAGATTTCTTACGTGAAGGCTCAACGCTGAATGGCGTTACCGAGCGAACCATAGATTTCGGTTCATCAGACAATCTGTTATTGGGCAAGAAGAACGAAAACCAACAACTCTATTTCTTCTCCCCATCGGTGGGTCGTTTGATCGTTAAAGATGCCGACAATGGCCGGATACTATTAAACCGAAACACCGCGCCTGGTCAGCAGTTTGTATCTTACTCTGAGCTGCCATACGGTATTTACGATGTCATTCTAGAAATCCGTAATAACGACAACCTGCTGTTACAAGAAGCGCACACTATCTATAACAAGCGTTCTGACAACTTGGCGCTTAACGATTACGACTTTCTACTTTCGGTCGGGCAACTTGAAGGCAAAAACATCGTCAATAAAGAGCAAGAAGATGACTTGATGTTTGCGCGTGGACTGACAAGTTTGAAAGTACACAACTCAACACTTTTAGGGCTAGGTGTTACAGGCAGTGACTTAGGGGCGATCGCAACGGCGGGCTTAGCGTTCGATCTACCTTGGGATCTGTCTCTTCAGTCAACGTATAACTACGCCAACAGTGGCGAAACTTATTTTAATACTACGTTGAACTTGGGCTTGTTAACCACATCTTTCCAAGAATACAAAGGTGGCAACAACAGTAATTTGGCATCTACGTTGTACGGTTACGGCAACTTTAAACGCGCTTACATAGGCAGCTCATTTAAGTTGTTTAACTTAGGTCAGGCAAGACTAAGTGGTGCGTATAACTTTAACCAAAGTGATGTGACGTCGATTGACTATGAAAACTACAACTTTTCTTTTGGCTTGGGACGTCAGATTAACAACTATGTTCGCATGGACGTCAATCTGGGTTACACAACCAATTCTTTGGAAGAAGACTTTGAGCTAGACAAGCTTGATGGAACTTTGTCGGTAACGATCAATTTGAACCCGCAAGATTCTATCTCTTATCGCTCAACGGTTCATGGCTACAACCGACAGGTATCATCGTTCAGAAATACTTTGTCAGCGTCGTCAATCATCGACGGAGAAAACTACAGCGATTACGGCGAAGTCAGTCACGTATATAACAATGTTTCTGAGTCTTCGACCAGAGTGGATGCTTCTTATTCGGGCAACTATCGCAACGACTACTTACGTGCTAACGGGCTAGTCACTACTGATACAGAAGGTAAGAGAGGGGCTTCGCTGGGCTTTGATTCATCACAGATCATTGCCAACGGTAAAGGCTACGTGACCGCAAATAAAAGCAGCAGTTATGGCATTGTTGACCTACAACGCAACGGTGGTAGACAGCGCTCAGATGACGACAACAAGCTGAAAGCGTACTTAACCGTTAAAGACAACGACGGTCAATTGAAGAAAGTCTCGGTCTATAACTACCAAACGGTTATTCCAATGAATGACTATCGACAGTACGCGATTGAGCTGAATACCGATGTCGGTGACCTACAAAACAGTGGGCGAGATTATACCTCGGGGTATTCGTACCCATCGGGTGTGATTCAGTTAACCACCAGTGTCGGTATCACCAAAAAAGTTATATCAGGCTTTAAAGATATTTTTGATACACCGATTGCGAACCTAACGTGTGATGGTGCGGGCTGTTTAGATATTTATGAGCTTTACGACGGTGTTTTCGATATTACGGTATTTGATGAACTGCCATTTACATTAAAAGCGGATGGCTTGGTGTGTGAATTGGAAATTTATCAAGATAAAACCAACTACGGCACTAACTACTGCTTCCCTGAATTAAGACTAGGTGAGTCGATTCTAATACCCGGCCACCCTGAGAATAATAAATTGGTTAAATACTTGGGTGAGTATTACAAGGGTTTCAATATATTCGATTTCATATCCAATATTGAAAGCAAGGATATGCAAGTTTACATGCTAGATAAGCGCGAGCGAGTTGCTGTCTATGTTTCTTATGAAGATGAACTCCTTCTCTCAAATAAACAGTTAGAAGAGATGGATATGCTACTTAAATTTGCGAGAACAAATACTCCAATCAATATTGGTGAGGTAAGAAAGTAATATGAAAGTGAGATTAATAGTTGGAGCGTTTTTGTGTCTTTTCTCGACATTATCCAGCGCTGTGTACCTCGACAAAATGCTGCAAGTTTCCGATGAAAACGGCAACGCATCGTTCATTGTTACCAACGATAAAGAAATGGTTTATTTCGTTGAAACGAAAATCAATGAAATTGCGACCACGGAAGAAGGTGGATTAATTCGCAAACCTTATACACGAGAAAACTTGGCAGAATGGACGGTTGCGGTAAGTAACCCGAGACTCATTATCGAGCCAGGCAGAACAAAAAGTCTTGGTATCCGAGCCATCTGTGGGGATAGCTGCTCTTGGGATGAAGACCGTACTTACGAAATCGTCTTTGTGCCAAAACCGTACGCTAATGACACAGAATCAGGCGAACAATCAGTCAACATTTTTGTAGGTTACGCACCGGTATTAATTGTGCCTGCTAAAGAGCCAAAGGTTGATTACGACATTGATGTTGCGGGTAAAAGCCTTTCTATTCACAACAAAGGCAACACCATGCTCCGAGTGTTGATTGATAACTGCCAAGGCGTGAAAGAAAGCTCGTGCCGCGTTTTCTACACCCTGATCAAAGGTAGAAAAAAGAGCTTTGATTTGCCCAAAGGCTTAGTCAACAAAGACCTCAACGTCACGGTGCTAAACCATGACGAAAGTTATCGAAAAAAGATTGTCGTTCCTGCTAAAGGGCGTTAACGGGTGTATGGGTCGCTTATGAGACATTTAATTCTATTCGCTCTCTCTTTGGTATTCAGTGCATCAAGTTATGCATTGACAGTGAACGTGACGGTGAAAGGCGAAGATATTCGATACGAGAATGCGAGATCGTATGCTGGTTCGTTTTATTTAACCACAGCGTCAGAAATTTACTCGGGTTTGGAGCCAACAAAAAAATGGATCCCGGCCGTTGAAAAGGGATCCAAGTTGGTGACGTTAACCAACGGGACGAGTCAAGCTGAAGTAACTGTCGGAATTTACGGACTTGAGTTCGATTGGGGCGGCCTTAATTCATCTATTGATACGAGCGACTCTTCGCATGGTTCTGGTTTAGAAAAAGGACGATGTAATCCAGAACAAACTTCGTCAGGTGTTTTGTTGAGCAACAGCGCAGCTAACTACACGTGTATCTCCAATTATCCAGTGGTTAGCGCGAAAGAAAACATTCCTTTTTACTTTGTTAGGCCGATGTTTCGACTGCCAGATCTATTGACAGCGTTAAAAGGAAAACCAGAAAGGGTTTATGTCGGCAGCTTAAAAGTTCCGGTTCGTTACTACTTTTACAACAGTATGTCGATTTTTACTTATCGGAATCTGTCGCTTAATTTGACCTTTCAAGTCAACTATCTCCCAGAAGTCTTTACTTCATTGGTGGTGACTCCAGAAAACGGCGGCGTAATGCCTCCTCAATATGGCTCTGGGACTGTAAAAGGTGAGACACGCTTCAATATCGAAACGCTTGGTTACTTTAACACCGGAATCAAAATGAAGTTTGATACTTCAAAAGATTATTCCTTAACCCATGACTCTCAAACAGAGAAAGAAATCCCGTATTACGTTCACTGTGATACCTGTGAAGACAAAGTCATTGTCGGCGATAACGGCAAGGTCACCACGTCTGTATTGAATAATGCTGGCGTGGTATTGGCGCCTGTTGGAAGTGATAAAACGAGAATTAACTACAACCTAACAGTTGGCTACAGCGATAAAACGGTCAATGAAGTCGCTACTGGCGGTTACTCAGATTCCTTTGTCGTGATATTTGGATTGGACTTTTAATATGTTTAAAAAACTCATTGCAGTGGCGACTGTCATCTACTCTATCGACGGTTACACAACAGAATACGATGAATCGTTTTACATTACGCCGAAGTTAGATTTTGTGAATCAACTGAACTCAGAAGATAGCTCTGATTTTGGTTTAGGTTACGCCCTTGATATTGGTGTGCCGGTGTATAAGTTTGTTTCAATCGAGAACACCATTAGGTACATCGATTGGAACTCAGATCAGTTTGAAAGCAACTTTCTTCAATACGGAACCTTGTTAAAACTGAACTACCCATTCACCGAGAAAACCAATTTTTCACTTTCAGGCGGCTTCTTAGCAGACCTAGATGTAGGGAATGAAGCAAGAGGTAAAGAAGTGAACCCTTACGTTAAATTGGATGTGGATTACAACATCAATAATAACTGGGCGGTTGTTTTAGGTTTTAACCAGTCATTCAGTTCTGACTACTTAGATCAATACGCTTACAGTTTGGGGGTGAAATATAAATTCTATGAAGAGAATCCAACCATTGAACCGCAGCCAGTTTGTGACTGTATTTTCACAGAAAAGAAAGTAGAAGAAGTCTTACAACCTGCGCCTGCAGAGCCAAAAGTAGTTGAACCTATTATTGAAGAGGTGCTGGAACCAACGCTTGTTGTTAAGCAAGAGGTGAAGCCTACGCTTGAATACGTTCTTAAAGAAGGTGATTACATTTACCAGATATGCCATAGATTTGATATGTCTTTAGATGAGTTTGTAAACATGAATAAAGCATATTTTGCCGGTCGAGACTTGGATTATGTTTATCCAGGTGAAATTGTAAAAGTAAAAAATCCAAATAAATAACGAATACTCACAAGGCATATCATCGAAATTATTTTAGCGATGACCATGACCCTTCGTATCAATTCATTTAATGAATGTGTGAGAATAATAATGAAAAAACTATATTTAGCCTTAATAACAGTGCCGTTTGCGCTATTAGGTTGCGGTGGAGAAGGATCGAGTGGTTCATCGTCAAACAATAATGGTTCGGTAGAGCAAGAACCAGTGGTTTACACCCAAGATGGGATTGTGCGTACTTATACCGAACAAAAACTGTCGGTAGATTTGAGCGAGCGAAACTCTATCTCAAATAGCGAAGCGTTGTTGATTGATGATATCACCAATATTACGGGCAGCAGCCAATGTGACCCTGTTACGGTATCGGGCATGACATTTGAGTTGGACGCTTTTGAAAGTCCGACGATGTGCCAGTATCAATATTCACTGCGTAGTCTTGAGAGTGAAACAACTTTTTCGAATTCAAGAATGATAACGAATGTGCTGGTCGAAAAGCGCAAAATTATCATGCCAAATAGTCGTGCTAGTCTGCGTTCACTTCCTTCTACAACGCTTCCACCAATTCAACTCTCTGTTTCTGTCCCTGGAAGCGTAGTTAATATTGATTTGAACGCACAGTTGGCGAGCTTGTACCCGAAAGATAGTGAAGGTAACAACTACGTTCTATCTAGCACGATATTGGTGCTTGGTTCAGGTAGCGCGAAAGCGACAACTGATGACCTAAAAAAGAGTATTGTTGAATACACCAGTGACACCTATGACCTAGGTGGTATTACGCGATTAATATATTCGTTGTCTGACGATTTTGACGGCGACGGTGTAGGGGACTTTAAAGTCGGTGCGATTGATATCAGCGTAAGCGCATCAGGCAGTAACAGTAACCCTGAAACCAAGTATTTCCAGTGGACCAATAACGGTACAGACATAAAAGTTGCCCAGAAATACACGATCGACGTTGCGAGTGATATCAATGCCGAGTGTACCTATGGGCGTGAACCACAAGATACTAAAGGTAGTTGTATTTATGATGCTGATAGCGACTCTTTGCAAATTGTCGGTGTTTATACGTATGACGCTACGGTTGCACCAACAAGCTTAACTCAGTTGGATAATACTAAGTTCGATGTGACTTTCAGTCGTACTGGTATACACGATATTAATTACCAAGTTAGCGACCACTTTGGGGGCTTTGCAACGGGTATTGTTCGTGTGTACGTAAAAGATAACAGTGCACCAGTATTACAAAGCAACCCATATATTTGGTACGCCAATGAAAATACTAGTATGTCAATTAACGCTTCTGCTCTCGCAACTGACATTGATGGCGATACAGTAACGTTCAAGTCAGTGACTCAGCCGGCTTCAGGCACGGTGAAAGCTGAAATCTCAACCGATAAGTCAAAGATACAAGTTGATGCTCAAGTTGACTCAGAAGGTACTCACTTCTTCGACGTTGTACTGACAGATGGTAAAGCCGACGTCACGCAACATTGGGTCGTTATTGTTAACTCAAACACGCATTTATCGTTGAAAAGCGAGTTGGAAAGAACGTTTAGTGTGAATGTAAGCACGCCAATCACGATCGATATTTCGTCTTTGATTGAAGGGTATCGCACTGGTGAGCAGGCATCTGTTGAAGTTAAAAGTACGTCAGGTGCGTTACTAGGTACGGTGACAATCTCTGACACGAGTAAGTCCAAAGTGGTCTATACGCCTAATAGTAACGCGATAGGAGTGGATGACTTTATTTTCGAAGTTAAGACGAATTCAGGGGCTGAAATCGCTGGCAACGTGATCGTTCATGTTGGCAACCCGCCTGCATTAGAGATCGCGGTGATTGACGCGACAGAAGGGCAAGATGACCTTATTACCGCGTCAGTGACCTGTGAATATTGTGATGTGAGTAAATATGAATACGAATGGGTGATCAACGGTGAAACAGTCTCTAGGGACAAGTCTTTTACCATTACACCAGAGCAACGTATTTACAATGTGACGCTTTTGGTGATTGGCTACGACGTATTTGGCCAAGTGACGTATGAGCTAGGTTCGTTTGATTTCTTTAAAATTGTTATCGGTTCGTTCGACCAGCCAGCGAAAGATTGTCAGGATATTTTCTCGACATATAACTCTCCGTTCGCTCTGAAAGCTAACGATGGCGAATATTGGTTAAGAAGTGCAAACAATACTTACACCTACAAAACCCAGTGTGACATGGTTTCTCAAGCTGAAGCGGACGCATCTGACAAAACCGTGGGTGGCTACACACTCGTCTGGTCTTACTCAGAGAAAACGAACTTACAGCGTTTTGGTGGAAATACCAACGTGTTCTCTCAGCGTGGTAAAAATGTAGCGTTTAATGGCTCTTTGTTTACGAATGGTCGAGGGTTAGTGACTACAGAAAGTGGAACTGTGAACTACAACGATTTCCGTGTAACGAACTCTGAAATGAGTAATAAATACGGCTTGTCGTATTCAAGAGTTACTTATACCTCAGACGCTTCAATCAAAACGATTAACAAAGATCCAGACAACACAGTGCAAAACTGGTACATGCAAACCTCCAGCCCGGTAACTTTCTATAAGGGTGACATTAGCTTTGCTAGTGGAAGTATTCAATCTGGAGTTTATGGCAAACTTAACGGAAACCACTTTTCAGGGAAGTACAGATCATCCCGTGTCGTTGACTTATCAAGTGACGACGGTGGAGATCTGGGAAATATGACAATTTATGGTGGTGGATATGGATTTCACTACACTGTAGATGAAGTTATTTACGGCCAATACTTGAACAACTTTTGGGGTTTTTGGGGTGAGAATGACCATCAACTCGATTTATTTGGCCTTTGTACAAGCCCTACGCTAATAACCTTGGGAGGTGTAAGGGCTTATGGTTGTAACGGAGATGGTGCTGGAGCTAAAACATATCATACTTCTGTTAATAAAGGGGAAGGATATGTAGCACAGTGGTGGGCTCAATAACTAAAATAATTCGAAACAAATGGGCCCATAAATTATGGGCTCTTTCATGTTGATTGCTTATATAAAGTGGTAGGCTTATCCTAATAAATAAAATAACTATTATAATGAAAGGTGTTTGAATATGACAATGAAATTCAAAGATAACTTATTCTTATGGATTAAAATGAAAGGGTTATCAAGAAAGGAAATAATTGCTCTTCTTCAAAGTAAATGTTACGAAGAATTTAAAGGTTTAGATGAAATAACATTAAGCCGTTGGTTGAATGGGAAGAGCACTCCCCCAACATACAAGCAGTTATATATAGCGAAGATTTTAGATGTTGATTTGAAAGAGTACATTCAATCACTGGATTTATCTAATGTTAAGAATCCACTGAAATACAATACAATTGTTTATAATTTAACCAAAGTTCTGGATTTTTCAATTTCCGTTCTTTCTTATCGTTATGTACCTAAGGTCGTTAGTTCCGAGGTTTCTAACGATAGCTATCAAGAACACCTTGAAAAATTCGGCGAGTTTTATGGGAATATTTCATCTTTAAAAGAGTTTAAAAATGATTTATATACCATGGGAAGTAATATCGATTACAAAAGTGTTGTAATTAAAAATGGAGAAGATGAGATAATAGGTCATTGGTCTGGTATTCTTGATATAGAAAAACTAAATGGTTCCCCATCGTTTATCACTATACCTTCAAACGAAATTGATAAAAGTTGTTTAGTTTTTTGGGATATTATGCCAACTCAGAACATTACTTTGAGCTTATCGTTCAAGCCATTTGTTTATATTTGATATCTTATTATAAAACTAAAGATTACATTTATTTTTTAATGTGGATTGCCGTCCGATAATTGAATTTTGCAAGTTAATATTTAATGCGGAAGAAGTTAAATATTACCCGCCATTAGATGAAAAAGATAAAATGGGCGTGTACTTGCTTAAATTTGACATTATTAAGTCCATTGCTAACCCTATTCTATTGTCCATGATACAACAAAAGTTAAATTGTCTTTCGACATGCAATTATGAAAGTTGTAAACTATGTAATTTACAAGAGGTTGAAAATAACACAAGATAAAAATTAATGTAAGGTATTGTGTTACAGGAATTTAATAATAAGGACAGTGGAGTCTTAAATATAAAATAATACAGTGGGATGTTATATTTTAATTGGAAAAGTATTATACAAATAACCTTGTAACGCCCAAGTGATTTTTAGATTTTTAGATATCCATTCCTTATCCCTCTCACTTTCTATATATTCCACAATTAATTTTAAATTGTACTTTTCAAGTATCGCTTCAATAGATCTTAAATTGTTTTTATAGACAAAAAGTCAACTTTAATAAAGTTATACACATTGGCATTCAACTCGTCACGTCTAAAATCATCTTCGTTAATTTCATAATCATCCAAAGCTAATAATACTTTATTATTTTTTAAAAGCATATACCTTCATCTATTTTTGAACATTTTCCGCAAATATCTCGCTCCGTTAATTCTATTATCAAATTGATATTTTTTCTTTGATTTTTAGACAATATAACAATATCACAAAGAAGAAATTTGTCACATAAGTGGCTTCTTTCTAAATTAACAAAAGGTTTTTACCTGATAAAATATCCCCTCCATCTTCTATGTAACTCTCTATACGTCTCATTAATCTCTTGGCTGAATGAGGGAATATTAAGCCTTTATTGTATATTTCATCAACTTGTGCAACAGAAAATCCTTTAGCATCGATTAGTATTTCATAACCTATGTTTATCCCGTCTAAATTAGTTATTTCTTGTAGTTTGTAATTAAGGTTATGTTTATTTACCATGTTTCGCCCTGATAAGTATTGGTCAAAAGAAAACACATGCTTTAAATTCCTCTCAGGTTTTAGTGAAATAATTTATTATCAATTAAAGGTTCATTTGAGAACCGCCAAAACGCATACCATTGTTAACAATCAAAAAAATATTCAGTAATCATTGAGTAATTAATATCAAACCCTAGAGCATATTGAATCAATCAACTCTCTTTCTTCTTCAGTTAGAATTAGTTCTTTCTTATCAAAACCTCCTAATCTAGAATTAATAATATCTCTTAATTCTCTTAACTGGTGACTTTTCAACCTCATCAATTCACATTTAATCATATTAAATTCATTTTCATCCATCACAAAACCGAAATGCCAATAATGCCTAAATAAACACTACCACTACTGGGGGGCGCCTAGTTAGCACTCGATAATTATTTTTCTGGATCATGCTAATAAATATTAAGATTTCATTTGACTATAAATATAACTCGACAATTTCTGCACATGTACTTTTCTTTAATTCCAATTAATTTTTCAATTAGCGTCCTATGAATTCTTACAATAACACGTCTACTACACCTACATTCCATCTGAGAGCTTGGTCCTTAACCTCACATAAAAAAACAATATAAGTAAGAATTGCGAGAATTTGTTAGCATTTGGGCTTTTTATTAAATAGAGGTGCTAATAATAATTATTGTTAATAATGGATATTAAATGCTTTAAATACTTTAAATATTTAATAACCCTCACCAGGCCTCCCCCTCTCCACAGAAAGATGTCAGGTGGTTTTAACCTGACATCACAACTTGTTGTGTGGATCTTTTCTTGATTCATACCTTCTATTGGTCGCGTAGTTTAATCAAAACGAAAATTAGGAAAGTTTGTCGGGCAAAACGTTCAATCAAAATTATCGAAGCTAATCGGCTTACCCATTACAGTGATCTGTAACTTAAATTCAGAGGCTCGGTGTTTCAAGAACCTTGTCAGAGATGTCAGTTACTTGACCTCTATGATATTGACTTGCGTTATTCAGCACTATTGGCTGTTACAGTAGGTTTTTCGGGTGTTGTTTCCATATATCGGTGTTGTGCAGTGACGGTTCCAGTGGCGATTGCTTGCCTGTGGGGATTCTGTGTGTTCTTTGCGATCCAACTTCCACGCTGATGAAAGCTGTGTGGAATCCCTTACCGAGTCATGCATTAGACGATGACCCTGAGCTCTCGCACTAATTAATGTCTTAGATCGTTTCTCGTATACAGTGATTAAAATAGTGAAAATTAATACCTTCACAGACAACATTAGCTAGAAATTTATTCACTACTCAAAGCCCCCTTATTAGGGGGGGGGGGGGAAACTGAAATGTGTTCAGTTTTAATGGATGGTTGAATTTGATCAACTGATTACAAATGTTGATCAGTTCAAAAATTACTGGGCTCTGGGTTAAGCGACTTACTAAACTTATAAGTTGCGAACTCAACAAATCATTAGCAAACTTTTGCCCCAAAATCATTCAGATTAAATACTCTACAAAGTTTAGTGGCGTGCTTTTTCCCTAGCAAATCTAATCCGAATTAAGAAGAGCAGACCATTATCATTTTGGGAGTGAATAGGTTGGAAATCGTATTTTTCAGAACCAGTCGGAGTTATACGGAAAGTTTCAGTAATTCCCATAAGCTACATAGTACGGGATTTTGATTGAGCGTAACCATAATTATCTCCATGAACGGTTGCATATAAGTACGGAAGAAATCCGTCTATTAACCGTTAGGCTTCTCAAGGAAATCTGTTCATATGGAATCATTTAGTTTTATTCATTTACCAGTCATTACTGCTGCAATTAGTGCAGTTGTGCTGGTCTCTGTTGACCGGTCTTAGCGTCTTTATTGGTAATCTTACGCAAACCATAGAGCTGAGATTCATGCAAAGAAAGCTGTCTTGCTGCCGCAGCTACTCCTACTTTCTCTGCTAGCTTCAGCGCTTCTGCTTTAAATTCAGGGTAATGTTTAATTCTAGTTTTCTTGGTTGTCACTGTTTACCTCGTTAGTGATTGCACTCACTTAACTCGATGTCCAAAATTGCTGGGGAAGTTCACTGTTTAAAACGACTTTTAGTTGAGTTTTATCCACTTTAAAGTTGCCAAAAAATTATTGATTACTCATAGCAGCTCAAGGTATTCCACTAGAGCTTCTGGTAATTTCATCGATCCCTGTATCCAGAGCCGTATGTAATGAAGCTAACCCAACTCAATGCTTTTAAAGCCATTGTTGAATGTCAAACCGTCACTGCCGCGGCAGAGCGCTTATCACTTAGTCAATCCGCCGTCAGTCGACTATTAGCCAGTTTAGAACAAAGAATTGGCTTTCAACTTTTTAATCGTAAACGAAATCGCTTGGAGCTTAGCAGTGAGGGAGAAGCCTTCTATATTGAAGTATCCAAAGTCTTTGATGCTGTATCAAGTCTCGATCACGCTGCGCATTCAATTCGCTCGCGCCATTTCGGGACACTGAATATTGCTGCGATGCCTCTTCTCTCAAACGCCTTTTTGCCCAGAATCTTGGCGGTCTTTTTAAAGCAAGCGCCTAAAGTCAAAGTCGGGTTTAAAACATATCGTTCCGAAGAGGTGATTCAGCGGGTTCAAAGCCAAACAACAGACATTGGCTTTGCGTTTATTGATGAGCATCTCGCGGGTGTAAAAGCACAAAAAGTAGAATGCGAATGCGTCTGTCTTATTCCCTCCGATTCGCCACTGGCCAAACGCTCGGTCATAGACATCTACGATATTGCGGGTCAAGTGCTCATCCGCCACGAAAAGGATATTACTCAGAGAAGAGTCG
The DNA here is from genome assembly GCF_014879975.1 of Vibrio bathopelagicus. Classification (NCBI taxonomy): domain Bacteria; kingdom Pseudomonadati; phylum Pseudomonadota; class Gammaproteobacteria; order Vibrionales; family Vibrionaceae; genus Vibrio; species Vibrio bathopelagicus. The sequence goes on from NZ_CP062501.1 coordinate 309,736, forward strand.
ATGCATTGTTACGCCGCTATGACCTATCAACGATTGAGCAAATCGAAGTCTCACTGGCAAGCACCGCTGCAACCTTAGTTCGAGAAGGTGTAGGGATCGCGATCACTGATCCATTTACCGCTTACATGGAAAGCGAGCACCCAAAGGTCGTAATGAAACCGCTTGTATTCGGCCTGCCGTTTGAATTTGATATTCTCTACCCTTCGTTAAAGCCCATTCACCGAAATGCGGAACAGTTCATTGAGCAATTCATGTTGCAAGCTGACGCGATGAATATTCAGCTCAAAATTGGGCCAATGCGAAACCTCAGTGAATATGATTCTGAGTAAGTTCACAGTTACAGAGATGCCAGACTATTTTGGTGTAATCAATTTATACTAATAAGGTCAATGCTTTGAGATAACACTAGTCGCTCATCATTCCTTTTTTGCATACCAGTCTCCAGCTTAGTCATTGGCGACGAATATGCCTTCTTCCTTAAGCTCTCAACCAGAAAAACAAAAATTAATAAGGAAGAAATTATGAAAACGCGCGTCTCTGTGATTGGTTCCGGTAATGCTGGATTAACAGCGGCCTATCACTTTACCCTGCAAGGTGCTGATGTCTGCCTCTATGGCTCGCCAGGTTTTGACCATCCTCTGGCAGACATAGAGCAACGAGGAGGGATCTGTGCACTTGAAAGCTTTAATGACGTTGAACTGACTTACAGTGGCTTTCAGGCGTGTGACAAAATTAGCCGCGATCTAGCGGAGACAGTCTCATATGCTGACTTACTCGTCTTACCGGTTCCATCATTTGCGCAAGAGCCACTCTTTACTCAAATGCTGCCTCATTTATGTGATGGCCAAATCATCATGCTTATGCCAGGGAATTATGGGTCATTAGCGCTTAATCGAATTAAAAATGAACATGGGTTTGCTCATTTAGATATCACTTTTGTCGACGCAATTTCGATTCCTTGGGCAACTCGAATTGTTGGGCCTGCAGAGATTGCTATTTTAGGTATGAAAGAGCACCTTCCTGTCGCCGCTTATCCTGCACATCGCACGGAAGAGGCTATTGCAGCCTTACAAACTGTGATGCCTTTGCCTCTAACAAAGCTTAGTAATGTCATTGAAGCCGGATTAGAAAACATCAACTTTGGCGGGCATCCATTACTAACAACGCTCAATATTGGCTTACTAGAAAACTTCGATGGCCAATTCAATTACTACAAAGATTGCTGCTCAGTTTCAACAGCAAAAGCGGCAGCAGTAATGGAGTCAGAGCGTCAATCCATAGGCAAAGCGCTAGGATTACAACTGTTGCCTGAGCTTCAAGCAATGAATGCCCTTTACGGTATGAAATGTGAAAGTGTTTATGAGGTTAACCGCACTTCAGAAACCCACGGCAAACTGAACAGCGCACCCAATTCAGCCAGCAACCGATACATCACAGAAGATGCCGCTTACCTTCTCGTCCCTTGTTACGAGCTTGGTAAACTGGTCGGTATTGACACACCTATGGTGACATCATGTCTGCACATCGACAATGCGTATAACGAGACCAATTATTTCGAGTCTGGAAGAACATTAAAAAAAATGGGACTTGGCGATATGTCTGCTCAACAGATCATGGAATTCGTTAACTAACGTGAAGGAACAGCTTTTAGGCTAAATCCGACCAATGGGGCTTCGGCCCCATAAGGAACAAAAGGACATCGTAATGACAAAATTTAAATTCCCTTCTGCCTATACAATTTTGATGATACTGACCGTACTAATGGCCATTTTAACTTGGGTTATTCCGGCCGGTCAGTACCAGATGAAAACCAATGAAACACTAGGCCGTATGGTACCAATGGTTGGTACGTATCAAACCGTTGATTCAAACCCTCAAGGTGTCGTCGATATTTTAATGGCACCAATTCAAGGCTTCTATGACCCAGATAGCTATGTGGCGCGTGCAGTGGACGTCGCCCTATTTGTATTGGTTATCGGTGGATTTTTGGCTGTAGTAACCCAAACTGGCGCGATTGATGCTGGTATCGCCGGAACCATGAAACGCCTATCAGGTCGCGAGAAATGGATGATCCCTATTCTAATGGGGTTGTTTGCGCTGGGTGGCACCGTTTACGGCATGGCGGAAGAAACTATTCCTTTTTACGCTCTGCTGATACCGGTAATGATCGCAGCAGGCTACGACAGTATCGTTGGCGTTGCTATTATCATGGTTGGTGCTGGTATTGGCTGTTTAGGCTCTACTATTAACCCTTTTGCAACTGTCATTGCCTCTAACGCAGCTGAAATCAATTTTATGGAGGGCTTTGCTCTGCGTGCCGTGATCCTTGTTCTTGGTTGGATCGTTTGTGTTATCTATGTCATGCGCTATGCAGAGAAAGTGAAAAATAACCCTGAGCTTTCAATCGTCGCTCACCAGAAAGAGTCAAACTTAGAATATTTCCTGCACAGTAAAAAGCAAGAAACACCAGAGTTAAACAACACACGTAAAGCAGTACTGGCTATCTTCGGTTTAACTTTCGCCGTTATGATGTGGGGTGTATCCGCAGCAGGATGGTGGATGGCTGAACTCTCCGCTCTATTTCTTGGCTCAAGCATTCTTGTTGGCTTCGTTGGCCGGATGTCAGAAGTTGAAATTACCGAAAGTTTCGTAAACGGAGCGCGCGATCTGCTGGGAGTGGCCCTGATCATCGCTATTGCTCGTGGCCTCGTGGTCGTCATGGATAACGGCAACATAACCCACACCATTTTGCATTACGCGGAAGGCTTATTAGGCGGGTTAAACGAAATCGCATTTATCAATGCTATCTACTGGGTTGAAGCCGTTATGTGTTTGGTCGTTCCGTCTTCTTCAGGGCTTGCGGTACTCTCAATGCCAGTCCTTGCCCCACTCGCGGATTTTGCTGGTGTTGGCCGTGAACTGGTTGTCACTGCCTACCAATCTGCCTCTGGTTTACCAAACCTTGTGACACCGACATCGGGTGTGGTGATGGGCGGTCTAGCCATTGGGCGAGTCGCTTACTCATCTTGGCTAAAATTCATTGGTCCATTGCTTGGCGTACTTTGTACCATGATCATGATTCTTCTAAGTATTGGTGTTGTGATCAGCTAATATGGCGAAGTATACATCCAACAGCAACGTTAATTAGCTGTAGATTAAAGTTCATCTCGGGGTTGGCTATCCCCTTTAGAGATGAACTTTCTTTGTTCAGCCATTCATGAATAGTGACAAAGTTGCATATTGAGTTGCTGATAGGTTGATTTAACGCAGTCTTAAGAAAGAGAAACAGCGCGAAGGTGCTCTGCTCCAGTGGAACTGGACACTTCACTAAGCGACTTTCCGATACCAAAAGTTATCCGCATTAATCTAATTTTAGTGGCGACTCTAAGAAAGGTTTTGTCCAAAATCTTGATATGTTGAATTTGTATTCCGCCACGATATCAAGCTCTAGCTCGTCCGGGTGTTTACCATCAGCTAGTTATTACGCAGCAGAGACATCGAGAATTCGGGTGAAGTTATATCCCTCCTCAATTACGGTTTAGGTGTCCCCAAACGGTCGATTTCTTGGTGCCTAAACCTATGCGAGCACCCCAAGCCGTTGCAGCTGGAGTTACTACACTGCCGCTGTAACTAGTATTGTTAGTGATAACTTCTCATTGGCGATAGGCTTTTATATTGATGTTAAAAATTCGAGCGCGCGCTGCTCATTAGCCCTGCATTCGCTAGTGGCCATCGTGCCGTGTTTTAGCTTGATTAAAGTCTCAGCACTCACCCTTTTAAATATCTGTTCATGGTCATATCGGCTTTCAACCAATGTGGAAAGGTCAGCGTAAGAGGCTGGCGTGCTTTCTACTTGCTCGAACAATACGCATGCCTGCATTACTCCCATCATCTCTGATATGTCATCCTGATCGTTGCTAAACCAGCCTGCTGAGGCTGTGAATGATGTTGTTGTGATTAATGCTGTTAGTGCCAGTTTTTTCATTGTTCAGTCTTCCATTGTATTAATCGGCTTTTGCCATATTTAAGCGGTTATGTCCCGCTTTGTGGTAAGTACCTGGTGTACGTACTATAAAAAGTATGGGAACGGAGGTTTTACCATTTTGTGCCATGTTGTAATTAATGCTGTTGGAAGAGTGGTTGGTCACTTTGAATAACCAAAGAAGCCTCAACCAATCGAATCGGTTGAGGCTTTATCGTTAATAGCCATCTTGCCTTTTTAGGCTTTGTTTGACGCTGTTATCGCTTTATCGCTTAATGAGCGTGTACCGATGAATCTTGGTATAGCTCGGCATCCACCTCTTCGCCTTTATTCGGGCGAGGTACAATCTCAAACGAGGTGTCAGCTTCAGTCAGTGAAGACAACAGTTTGTTCAGAGATGATTTGTCACCTTTCACGCCTGCTTGGCCATCTTCTAACAGTTTATTGAGTGTTGTTTTCTTCAGCACGATGTCAGACACGTCAGACTTATTGATGATCAGTGTCGTATCCGCATCTTGCAGCTCTGAAACTTGAATGTTGTTCAGGTTGCCGTTCGACATCTCTACGTAGTAGAACTCTTTCACGTCAGGCAGCTGAATATTCATGGTAAATGGTGTTTCTTGCGCTTTTAGCGAATCCACTTTTACTGCTAAGTAATCAAGTAGGTTTTCGATGGTCATGTTAGCCAGTACGTCCGGTGACGCGGTTTTTGGTGCGCCCGGTTGTGTGCCAATGCGAAGCTCCTGAGCACCGGTTAGGTAGATGTTTCTCCAACCTGCACCTTCTGATTGGTAACCTAACTGTTCGTAAGTATCTGCCAATAGGCCACGTGCAACTTTGTTGTCTGGCTCAGCTTGAATCACCTTGTTCAGTGCTGTCGCAACGAAGCGGTATTCACCTTCTTGGAAGTCTTGTTGCGCTTTTTCAATTACCGAATCGCTGCCACCCATGTACTCAACAAACTTGACCGATTCTGGCTTCACTTGCAGTGGGTTAAGGTTGGCTGGATTCATATCAAAGTAGCCAAGGTACATGTTGTACACAGCGCGAGCATTGTGCGAGTAAGTACCGTGGTAACCATTGGTGTGCCAAGATTGTTGAATGCTGTCTGGCATTACTTTGTAGATCTCATCACCAATGTCTTGCAGAACCACGCCGTTATTGGCTAAGCGAAGCGTTTGGTTATGAGTAAAGCCGTAAGCGTCACGCTGCATTTTTAGGTAATCAGAGATCTCTTGTTCACCCCAAATTGGCGATGAGTGAGAAGCAAACAACACTTCGGTTTCTTCCCCCCAAGTCACTAGCATTTCGTTGATTTTCTTAGACCACTTCAAACCATCACGAACTTTCGCGCCGCGTAGGGTATACAGGTTGTGCATACCTTGGTAAGTCAGTTCACCCGTCCATAGTGCTTTCATGCTCGGGATATAAGTCACCATCTCAGAGGCTGCTTCAGTGCCCGATGCATCCATAAATTGCAGCTCTAAACCGTCGATAACCAGAGTTTCAATTTCTTCGTTGTGATTCAGTTCGTAGTCTGGCAATACGTAGGTAATGCTACCCGTCGATAAGCCTTTTGCCAGCGCAGCATCGACAATACCGTGTTCATGGCGATTCAGTGTTGCACCATATTGATAAGCGGTACGGCGAGACATCGCATTCCCCGCTAACACGTTTTCATCTACGATTTCTTTAGTGATGTTCTTTGAGCCATACACTTTTACATCTGGGTACGCGTCTTTAATTGCGCGGGCACCACCGAAGTGATCGGCGTGTGAGTGCGAATAGATCATCGCAACGATTGGTAAATTGCCACCATCAGGAACATTATTTTGGAAGAAATTCAGTGACTTCTCTGCTGCTTCTTTGGTTAGTAGAACGTCATAAGCGATCCAGCCATTGTCAGTACGGATGAAAGAAATCGAAGCTAAATCGGCGCCGCGGACCTGATAAACCTTACCCGGAACAACTTCATATAAACCTTCTGCAGCTTGGTTCAATACCGCTTGTCGCCATAACGATGGGTTGACTGAATCTGGCGCTTTGTCTGCGTTTGAAACACTAGGTTCGATGAAGTTAAAGCTATTGCGAATGATGTCGCCCGTTTCTTGGTCGAAGCTCGCAATAAGACCTTTGTTGTTATTGTCGAAGGCACGAGTGTCGGCAAAGTTAAGTGTTTTTGCGAACTCTTGGTTTGCTTGTGCCGTCATCTCTGTCGCGTCTTTGCCACCTTGGTCACCAATCTCGCTAAAATGAGCATGGTCGTGGTTCGCTGCAATAGATGGAAATGCGAGAGAAATTGCAAGGAACAGTGATGCGTTTTTGAATGTGCGTGCAGTTGTCATTGGAGCCTCTTCAATTCGGGTTTCGTTTCGATGAGGAGATTGTATGACTAACACATATAGCAAAAAATAAAGTAAGCTTTATTTAACACATCACGAACTGTTATGTGTTGTGCTTGTATAAAGTGAGATATTGAAAACTAAACCTTGTCGTATGTTCAATACGACCGCAGCGAACATGGAGAGTGGCCGTGAGTGATGTTGAAAAGTTAGACCTGAATCTATTGAGCGTGTTTTTGGAAGTGTATCGATTAAAGTCGATCACCTTAGCATCAGAATCTCTTGGGATGACTCAACCAGGGGTCAGCGGAGCATTGAAGCGATTGCAATCTCAACTTGATACTGACCTTTTTATTCGCGAAGGGCGAGGGATCACGCCTACCAATGCTGCCGTACAACTGGCAAGCCGAGTAGAGCCCGCGTTAGAGGGAATTACGAGCGCGGTCAGCACCTTAAAGCAGTTTGATAATCAGCAGCATCACGTGTTTCGAGTTCTGGTTAACGAGATCGGCCTAACCAAACTTCAACCCCTTGTTGAGCAAGATGAAACCTTGGGAAACATCTCAATCGAGTTCAATATGGTGCCGAATAATGAAGAAGACTTACTGCAAAGTTTGAGCATGCAGCAAGCGGACTTAGCGATCGATATTCATTATCCGCAAGTCAATGGATACATGAAACAACCTGTGATTGAAGATGAGCTGGTGCTCATTGCCAGAAAGGGGCACCCAAGAATTAATGGCTCGGTGACAGAAGAGCAGTATTACAACGAAAAGCACGTTACTTTTCGCATGCGTCGTACTCGCTTGTATACGGCGGAATACTTTACCAAATCTCCACTTAAGCAAAGAAAGGTCAGCGCAGAGTGTGACTCGCTAATGACGATGTGTGTGTTGGTGTCGGGCTCTGAATGTGTCGGCAGTACGTCGCGTGATTTTGCCAATCAGTTTGCAAAACCCTTCCAGCTTCAGGTGCTAGATCAGCCATTCGAGGTTCTACCTATGCAGCAATATATGATCTGGCATAAAAGAACCGATTTGAATGCGGCTCATCAGTGGTTAAGAGATAAGATCCAACAATATATGAAGAAGTCTGAGATCAGCTGAATTCAAAAGATACGTATGTAAAAACGGCCTCTAAATGAGGCCGTTTCTGTATCTGCTTATTCCGCTTTTCGTTTTCGCTTTTGGCGCGCATTCTTAATCATCTGAACAGGGGATAAGCCAGTGACTAACATGGTGCCAGTGATAACTAGAATAGATCCGACAATGGTATTAATGCCGATTACTTCGTCTAGGAACAAACTACCCCAAAGGATACCAAAAACCGGGACTAAGAAAGTTACCGAGAGTGCCGAAGGTGCGCCGAGTTCAGAGATGAGATTGAAATACAGTAGGTACGCTAATCCAGTACAAATCGCACCCAACAAGATAACCGATGTTGTGATTGTGAGGTCGGGTGCTTCTCTTATCGGAAAAAAGAAGACGAACGGCAACACGAGTAATACGGCTGCCCACATGCTGCCATGGGCGTTATTGAAGGCTTCAACTTTTGGTGCTGTTTTAGTGTAGTTAGAGGCGATACCGTAGCTAAATGCGGCCATTACCGCGGCAAAAATAGGAACAATGGCTTCTTGGCCGATGTTTATCGCATCCCAACCAACTAACACGCCTACACCAGTTACCCCAATACCTAATCCAAGTAATACCTTTCTTTCAAGTGCGGTTTTCGTCCATATCGCACCAATGATTGCCGCCCATATCGGTGCCGTAGAGTTCAAAATCGCAAGGGTTGAAGCATTCAAAGTTTGAGCTGCATAAGCGAAACACAAAAAAGGAAGCGCGGTGTTAAACAAGCCAAGAATGAAAAAGTGTTTCGAATGAGTATTAAAAGAGAGCTTCCTTTTCAGATAAAAAGAAACCAAGAGTAGGGTAACTGCTGCGCACAGAACTCGCGCTTCAATTAGGACTGCTGGGCCTAAAGGGTTGGCTGCGATTCTCATGAAAAGAAATGAACCACCCCATATCGCAGCGAGGATAATTAGTTTTATAAAGCTCACAGCATGAACCTCTGAAGATGTAAAACACCGACTATGAATCAAAGCTATGTATTACACAAACTTAGATCTTAACATTGGCAACTGTCGGTATAGGTTCGAGCTCTTAAATAGGAATAGATTTGATTGATTTCGTTCTGTTTATTGATCCTGATTTGATGAGTAATCTAGCGTTATACATCAAACTTAGGTGAACAAAATGAAGATTGAACACATCGCAATTTGGACCAAACAACTCGAAGTGTTGAAACGATTTTATGAAGACTATTTCGGCGCGACATCGAACTCAAAATACCATAACCCAACCAAAGGTTTCTCTTCATACTTCCTCTCTTTTGAAACAGGAAGTCGTCTAGAGATCATGGAAATGGACTCAGTTCCTGAATCGAAAGATGACCTCTATGATCAGTTTACTGGATTCATTCATATGGCAATTTCTCTAGGATCAGAGCAAGCGGTGGATGAACTCACTAAACGTTTGGTTGAAGATGGTTATGAACGCTTAGATGGCCCAAGAAGAACTGGAGATGGCTATTATGAGAGTTGTGTACTCGATCCTGATGGTAATCGATTGGAACTTACCGTTTAATGTAGAGACTTAATTGAGTTACTCATCTACGAATGGAACTGAGGTATGACAATGATGAAGCACGCTTTGACTTTTCTTTTTGGTCTTGGGCTTATGGGATGTGCTACCTCAGAATCGGTTTATGAACCAGATACTGACTTGAAGCCTGAACCATCACAGCCAGTAGGGTATCTCGGCTTTAAAGCTCATCAAGAGTGGGCTCTTAAATTCAATGACTGCATGGTTTATGATCTCACAGGAGCACAGCCCTACCAATGGTTTGATCGCACATCAGAGTCTGTGAGCTGTTATACGTTTAAGCCAAACGATGCCATTGAACCTTTGTTTGTTTATAGCGAAGCTAACTTCGAAAGTAATCAACTACCACCGATTGACCGCTTCCAAGAGCTACAGGTTACTGAGTCTGGCTGGGGTAAATTTCCTAGCGTCTATGAGACAAACGGCACTAATTGGCTGAGAGTCAAAGAAGGCTGGATTCACCTTACACTAGCCGATCAGACACTCGTACAGTTCTACCCTGGAAGCCAAGACCATTCTGGCAAATCACAACATGATCAGTATTTTGAACAGCATTGAGATTTCGCTGAGATATAATGACATTTTTATATCTAGCCTAAGGAACGTGGTTTACGTATCGGGCTATTCTCCCTTTCTAACATTCCCTTAAAAATAAATTTATAAAGATATGTCATATTCACAACTTCTTGTTGAAGATGACATCGCATCTCAACGTAACCACCAATAGAATAAGTATTTAATAGGCTTTACATGGAAGCTTAATAAATAAGGATTATTTCTGTTGTTATGATTTTTAGTGAAAGTTATGAACTGTATTATAAGCCAAAGTTAGAAAATAAAACTGGAAAGGTGATCGGTATTGAATGCCAACCAAGGTTCAAGGTAGAGAATGGTATTACGCTCAGCTCCAATTTTTTCATAGAAAATATTTATTCGACACATAGAAACTACGAAATGTTCTTGTTTACTCTACAGGAGTCAACCAAGCACTTAAGAGATATAAATACATCATTATGTATTTTCATATCGGTGAAAAGGCAGGATATACTATCGTATGATCTTGCAACATCTATTCGAGTACACTGTGATAATTATGGTTTTTCAACGAGCTCTATTACGCTTCAATTGGACAGTTCACCAACAAATGAAAGTGATAATGTTTTGTTTCTTAAACTCAATGAGCTTAAAGATGCTGGTGTTAATATTTTTATTGGTCAGAATCAATATAGCTATGATAAACGCTATGTAAACTACTATTCAAAAATCGTAAGAAAATTAAAATATAACCTATTGCTATTTAAATCAAAACTATTAGAAATAACGGCTATATAAATCAGATAAAGTATTTGACGATTATCATCAATCCCGCTCTTAACATCCCCCCCCCTATTTTCTACTGATAGAATTGAAATTAAACACCCTATACTCCATTAGTAATTATCCAATAGATGACTTTTTAGCTACTTATTTTTAGTCGAGAATTTATAGATTTCAGGCGTTTATTTCATTCGCATTTATTTTTATAAAAAGTGAAATGTAAAATGAAGAGGATTAAGCCTAATGTATAGAGCCAGCAATGAGGTAAATCTATGAATTCTTTAATTAAGGATGCAATTATTAATTCTAATTACGAATTGCATTATCAACCTAAGATCGATATAAAAACTGGTGACGTTGTTGGAGTAGAATGTCTAGCTAGATTAAAGCTAGTCAATGGCGATGTTCTTTACCCTCAAGAGTTTATGGACGCGGTCTACTCGATGGGTATGAATAATACATTGTTTAAGTTCATTATAAATCAATCGATTAGTGACGTGTTGAGGGTTGATGGGAACATGACAATATCTATTAACTTAAAATGCTCAGATATTTTAAGCAATGATATCGCCCAAGAAATAAAAGAAGTCTGTAACAAACACTCATTCCCTTATGCAAAAATAATTATAGAACTTAGTGAGAAAGATAGAAGGATAAATAATGCTTTATTTATTTGTAAAATAAATGAAATCAGGCTGATTGGATCTAAGATATCGTTAGATGATTTTGGAATTGAGCATTCAAACTTAGATAAACTCCTTGATTTCTACATAGATTAAGTGAAATTTGATCGTTCTATATTAAATTCTAACTATTCTATTGTAAGAAAAATTGTCATGTTATTGGTTTCTGCCTTTAATGCTCATGGAATATATACGGTCGCGGAAGGTGTCGAAGATAATAATACCTTGATGATGGCCGAGAATATGAATTTTCAATGTGTTCAGGGCTTTATTTTTAGTCAGGCGATTAACATAGAACAGTTAAAAGAATTTTGCTCCAGTAGGCTGTTGGTATGTCATTGAGTGTATCTGGAATAACCGCGATTTATCGGTGATAGGAGTTTATTGATATAATACACTATGTTTAAAATGAACAACGATAAATTTGTTTTTCTTGAAAATAGCCAAGGATTAACCATTGTTCAGTAAAAATGAATTCGGAAAGGCACTAAAATATCATAGAGTAAAAAATAACTATTCACAGAAAGATTTGGTCGACGTACTTTCCTTGTCACACATCTCATTTCAAGATGTGACGCAATCAATGATCAGTTTATGGGAATCTCAGAAGAGATCTCCGAGTTTGTTAAAAAGAGTATGTATTGCAAATTTTTTCTTGTGTGACTATAGCTATAGCCCTGATGAAATTCTAAAAATAAAAAAAATAGATAATTATAAGAACCCACTCATTCACAATGATAATGGATATAGGTTAACAATTGATCATATTGCTAAGAAATCAATAGATACCTTGGAGAGTCGAGAGCGTGAAAAGATATTCGACTATCACCAAAGAGTGTATAAAGAAAAGTTAGAATCAGCTTGTTACTATGATGTCGCAGGTGGGAAAGTAGAGTTTATACTGTATTTCTCTGCTAACTTGTTAGTTGGTCACATTGTTAGAAATACTGAATATATCATTAGCATAGGTTCTCAAAACCAAAAAGTAAGGTATGACATTATTAGATATATGTCCCACGACTACTGTGGTATTGAGATTACACTCCCTGTATTGGACCACTCATTCGCCCAATTTATCGATGACTCTAATACGGGGGTGCTATTCGTTAAAAATAAGCGCATCTATACGACGTGTAATTTGTTCGAGCTGCTCTCAAACCCAATGATCTTGGCATTTTATCAAGGTTATACCGATTTTAAGTTTCTGCGCTACGCTGAATTGCTGAAGAAGAGTGATGATGTCTACTCGCGCTTGATTCAGTTAGAGCATGTGTAAGGCTTGATCTGTTCTTGTTACCTTCTTTGTATAGCCGTACAAAGCTTATAGTTACAAATTTTATAACTATAAGCTTTGAGTTTTGTCGTAACCGGTTTCTAACTGATTAGCCTCTACTTTTTACTTTGAGAATAAAAGGCATCACTGCGCTCAAAATGATGATTGTAGCGCCAATAATTGCGAGCGAATTCGGCAATTCAGCGAATAACAAGTAACCAAGAATCATTGAGTAGATCATCTGCGAATATTCAACATTAGATACCACGTTAGCTTCTCCCCATTTGTAGGCTGTCACGCCAAACCATTGGCCGATGGACGAGATCACACCCACCAACATCAGCAGAGCCAGTTCAGACCATGTTGGCCATTGCCATTCGATGATCGCTGGGATTAACGCAACAGCGCCAACAAAGATGGCTTGGTAGGCCAATACAACGGTTTTCGATTCTACATTCGCCATCTTCCTCACACAGATAACCGTAATAGCAGCACCTAATGCTGCGACTAATCCTGTTCCAACATAGAAAAGAGATTCACTTTCTAAGGTCGGTTGTACGACTAACATCACTCCAGTAAAGCCAACTAAGATCGTCGTCATGCGAGCCCAACCTACGTTTTCTTGTAGAAACATGCGGGAAATGACCGCCACGAACAACACCTTCAGAAATCCTAATGCGGTTGCATCGGCAAACGGAATATTACTGACGGTTAAGAAGCTGAAGTACAGTGCGATGAATGCTCCGGTGACACGCCATACATGCATCGACACCATTTTAGGGTTGAGCATCGCATCTATGTTGCTGACGATCGATGGCATCAATAAGGTGACAAAAACCAGCTGACGAAACAGCAATATTTGGAAAATATCGATAGTCTGGCTGAGCTCTCGCACAATAACGCCGACTAAAATAAACAGAGCGTTTGAGATTAAAGCGAGTGTAATTCCTTTTGCTGGGTCTGATAGAGAGTTAAAAAATGACAGCAGTGGCAGAGGCACTGAAAAGGAACGGTTGATAGACATGACACACCTCGTTGTTGATTGAGGAATAAGTGTAAAGCCTACACTAGTAGACGGGTCAAACAGGAGTGCTCGTTTATCTTTTGGTGGGGTCGAGCGTAGCAAAGGTGTTGAGTAAGGTTACGATGTCATTGATGGAGGTAAAGTCGAAGTCGGGAAAGTGTGAGCTTCTATTCGAGCAATAGGTGAAGTTGTATAGATAGGTAAATACCTCTCGCCAATGCTTAGACATGTGGTGCGAGAGTATTTTCTGATAGCGGTTTGGCAACCATTGATTGAGTAACCTTTGGTAATCTTGGTGCCATTCGGTTCCATTGAATTCTAGGTTTGGTTGCTTGTTAGCTGTTAGCGCGCAAAAGGTTATGTTCCAACACCCACTTGGATATTGCTTAGTTAATGTCGACCAAGTCTCGCCCCACCAACCAATGTTTTTGTGCTGAATGGAAGGTGAAATGTTGGTCGTTTTTTTTGCGTACAAATAATAGAGATTAAAACGACCAGTGCATATTTCGGGAGTTAGATTGGTGATGGCACCACCGCGAATGAAACTCTCATGTTCTAGGAAAAAATCGAACGAATGATGCTTAGGTAACATTTTGGATAGGCTTATCCAGTGAGCGTGCGCGGCATAAACTGGTCGTAGTATGCTTCCTTCGTTCGACTGACATTGCGTTTGATGTGCGTAGCCGAGTTCATCAAATTTACTTCTAGCGAAAATCCTGTCGTATGTAGATTGAACGGTTTTGAAAGGATCATCTAAACATTCAGCCGTGGTTTCGACTGTATCTAAGTAATAACGCCCAATCTGGCTGCTCTGATCGTTATTGATATACAGATTATCGGTATTCAAAATATGAAATCCATAGCGACTCTCTGTTGTTGATAGATTCCAGCATTTCAGGCTTCCCCCTTTTCCTGAACGAGATAAAGAAGAGGCACTAGCGGTATAAAATGCAACGCCACCTTCGGTATCGCTGAGATACTGTTGTATTAGCAACCGATTGATTTGGTGTAGCAATAGCCCCAACTTTTTTAAGCGCGCATAGAAGAGCTTATTGTTGAGCTGAGATTTTTGTAAAAGTTCTTGAGGTAAAACTCCTTCAATTAATAGGTCAAGCAAGGGCTGCAATGTAGCACTGGTTTTGTGGGGATTTAGCAAGCCAAAAACTGATGCACATTGCTGACACTTGATGCGTGGTGTGCCAATTTTTGTGTATCCATAAGCGTGTGTTCGGGTGTGAGTCTGGCAGGACGGACATTCAACATTGGGTAGCCGGAGTTGGTCATCCTCAATTTGTTTGCTTAAAAGCAGGATCGGTTCATTTTCAAGGATAGGGGTAAATGCCCCACATAGAGGGCATTTATAAGACTCGAAACCCAGCTGAACGCTGCGTTGGTAAAGACTTAAATCAGGGTTCGCAAGGTTTTTACAACCGTAGCTTTTGCAGCAATTAAATTGAGTTCTCACGGGTACGATGCTTACTAATCCCTGATGTTTATACTTTGATATCAGCCGTGTTTATTGTTGGCGGCTCAAATCGACTTGGCGACCCAATTCTGGAACGGTGATGACTTTATTTTTCTGGAAACCATCAATAAGTACTGTAGTGACAGATTCGCCATTTGACAGCATTTTTCCTTTGTTGAACATCGTGTAACCATCACCGCCACTGGCAGCATAGGAGTAGGTGGCAACCTTGTACTTTTGCGTGTCGGATATCGGATGGCCGTTGACTTCCAAACTCGCTAGGCGCTTACCTTCTGGGTGCGTGCTGTCGTAAGTTGCTTTAATTCCAGAAAATTGTGCGAGGCCATAAGGTAGCGTGTAACTGTATTCAAGCAGCTCTTTGACATTTTTGCCAGTCAGTTCAACTACGGTGAGTGTGTCAGTAAATGGGAAAAGATTCATCACATTTTCACGAGTGACAACTCCGGGATTTAAGTCAACGCGAATGCTTCCTGAGCTGATCATTGCAATATCAGCTCGACCGGATTCTTTCATTAAATCAGCGACAAGGTTACCAATATTTGATTCTCGGTAGTAACGGCGTGAAGCCGCTTTATCAATAGTGGCGAGTTGATCGGCCAGAGCAGGATTACCATTACGTACTTTTTGAATTAACGCGTAAGTTGCATCGTCGCGTTTGAGTTTGGCTGACTCAACAGGGATCAACTTACCACCTAAGAATTTGACATCATGCTTTTCGGTATCGACAGTAAATTTTGTGTAGCCAAGGTGCATGCCTTGACCAAAGGTTAAGCCGATAACTGTGCCGGTTTTTGGGTGAACAACAGGTTCGATCAAGCCATTATCCGAGTGACCACCGAAGATGACATCCACTCCCTTAAGCTTGCCTGCCATTTCGTAATCTTCATCAAATCCACGTTGAACTTCTGGATCGGCTTCTTTGTCCGTTTGCATTGGAGCTGTCTTGTTTTGGTGCGTCAGTACGACGATCATGTCGACATCATCGCGGATCTTATCAGCCCATTTTTGAGCGATTTCTGTCGGGTCTTTGATGGTTAACCCTTTACGGTTTCCTTTCCACATTGTGTTGTAGAACGCATCTATTCCCATGACACCAATCACGCCGATTTTAACGCCATCACGTTCAATGATTGTGTATGGCTGAGCAAACATTGAGTCAGAAGCTTCATGGAAGATGTTCGCGTTGAGCACAGGGAAACTGGCACGAGGCATGGTCTCTACCAAGGATTCCCAACCGTATTCAAATTCATGATTACCCAGTGTAATTACGTCATAACCCATTGAGTTATAAAGGTCGAAAGGCAGTTTCCCTTTCGACTTTTTAGAGAGTGCACCCGTATAAATATCACCGGCGTCTAATAGGAAGCTGGTTCCTTCTTCAGCCTGAACGTTTTTGATCAAGGTTGCCAAGTAAGGGATACCGCCAATCAGCTCAATGTCGTCATTCCAGAATGCATCCACAGGGTCGTAAACACTTTCAATATCGTTGGTATGAAGCAGGGTGATCTCTTTTATTTCAGCTAAGGTTGGCATTGATGCCACGGTGGCTAATACGGAGACCGCAAAGCATAACGGCTTTAGTTTTAGGTTTTTCATAGTGTGCTCATGTCAGTGAAGGAAACGATTGCCATTTTAGGGAGGGAAGGGGATATGAGTGTGAGTCAGAACACACTCTTTATTTCGAATGGGGGTTAAATCTTACAGAGTTACCTTTTGAGTTGGTTTTACTGCTACGTGTGATGTTGTTCAGAACTGGATCGGCTTAATGGGTTTTCGATCAAAAAAAGATCAACTGGCTATTGCTGAAACCGGTTTCAATCTGTATCGTAATTACAAACTGAAATCGGTTTCAGAGTCGTGATTGCTTCTCTAGTCTTCTTCTTTTCACGAATAACTTTTAGTGAGTAATGGTATGAATAACGAATTTCCAAACGATTTTTTATGGGGTGGTGCGGTTGCAGCACATCAGTTAGAAGGCGGCTGGGATGCTAATGGTAAAGGTGTGAGTGTCGTTGATGTATTAACGGCAGGCGCGCATGGTGTCCAACGTCGAATCACCGATGGCGTGATCGACGGTGAAAACTACCCAAACCAAGTGGCGGTTGATTTCTACCATCGCTACAAAGAAGACATTAAGTTATTCGCTGAGATGGGCTTTAAGTGTTTCCGCACCAGCATCGCGTGGACGCGTATTTTCCCAAATGGCGATGAAGCCGAGCCGTGTGAAGCGGGTTTAGCGTTTTATGATGATCTGTTCGATGAGCTGTTGAAATACGATATTCAGCCAGTCGTGACGCTGAGCCACTTTGAAATGCCTTACCATCTAGCCAAAGAATACGGTGGCTGGATGAATCGCAAAGTGATTGACTTCTTTGTTAAGTACTCAACCACGGTGATGGAGCGTTATCAGCATAAAGTGAAGTACTGGATGACGTTTAACGAGATCAATAACCAGATGAACACCTCGGCGGATATCTTTGGCTGGTTGTGCTCTGGTGTGAAGTTCCCACAATGTGAAAAGCCGCAAGAGGCCATGTACCAAGCGGTTCATCACCAGTTTATCGCTAGTGCGTTGGTGGTTAAGAAAGGTCACGAGATTAATCCAGACCTTCAGATCGGTGCTATGTGTGCGATGGTGCCTTTCTACCCTCGTTCTTCAAAGCCAGAAGACATTATGGTGGCGCAGCAAGCGATGCGTGATCGTTACTTCTTCTCGGATGTGATGGTTCGTGGTCACTACCCAAGTTACGCCAAGCGTGATTGGGCTATCAAAGGCTTTAATATTGAAATGCAGCCTGAAGATGAGCAAATCTTGAAAGAAGGTAAGGCTGATTACTTAGGCTTTAGTTACTACATGTCGAATACTTTGGATTCTTCTTCGCATCAGTCGACTGAAGAAGCGATGGACGGCGGTCATGAAAACTCGGTTGATAACCCGTTCATCCAATCAAGTGATTGGGGCTGGCCTATTGACCCAACAGGTCTGCGTTTCTGTTTAGCTTCTTTGTATGAGCGTTACGAAGTGCCGCTATTTATCGTTGAGAATGGCTTTGGCGCTGTTGATACGATTGAAGATGATGGCAGCATCAATGATGACTACCGCATCGCTTACCTTGGTGGCCATATCAAAGAGATGAAAAAAGCCGTTGCGATTGATGGCGTTGACTTGATGGGCTACACCCCTTGGGGCTGTATTGATTTGGTGTCATTCACCACCGGTGAGATGAAAAAGCGCTACGGATTCATTTATGTAGATAAGCACAACGATCAATCTGGTTCTTTAGATCGCAAACGTAAGAAGTCGTTCGAGTGGTATAAAGGCGTGATTGCATCTAACGGTGCCACTATTTAGAATGCCTCTTACTGCGTCGTCCTATGTAATATAAAGATACGCGCAATATGAATTAGCATTAAATTAGTCGGCTTATGTCGGCTAATTTTTTATATGAGGAAAAGAAGCAAATGGTGACAATGCTTGATGTCGCGAACCGCGCAGGCGTATCTAAGTCGACGGTTTCTCGTGTCTTAAACGGCAAGAATATCGTACGCCCAGATGTGGTGAAAAAGGTATTTGATGCGATTCAAGAAACAGGCTATCGACCAAACCTGTTAGCTCAGCAATTGGCGACCAAGAAGACCAACTTCATCGGCTTTGTTATCACTAATGAGCTGTTCAACGGCCCTTACTTCTCTTCCTTGATGTATCACGCAGCATCTTATAGCGAAAAATCGAATCACCAACTGGTGATCACCGATGGTAAACACAGCGCCGAAGATGAAAGGAAGGCGATCAATTTCTTACTTGATATGAAATGCGCGGGTATCATCATCTATCCGCAATGCTTAACGGAAAGCGAGATTACTCAGATCATCGAAAACACGGATACACCGATTCTGGTGCTCAATCGTGAAATGCCGTCGAAGCCCAATCACGCAATTACCACCGATCATTATCAAAGTGCTTGTTTGATGGTTGAACATATCATCGAGCAGGGTCATGCAGACATTGCGGTAATTCGTGGTAAAGCAGGCTCGTCGACCGATGAACAGCGTTACCAAGCTTATCAAGATGTGTTAACCAAGCACGGTATTGCAGTGAATGAACTTAATATCGTTCAGGGCGATTGGACAATGGAGAGTGGTTACCGTGCCGCGCAAGCTTTAGTGGAAAGCAAAGCAAGCTTCACTGCGATCTTGTCTGAAAACGATGACATGGCGATTGGCGCGATTAAGGCGTTAACAGAGCTGGGTTACTCATTACCTAAAGACATCTCTATTGTTGGCTTTGATAACAGTAAAGTGGGCGAATTTCTAACGCCAAGCTTAACCTCTGTGAGTGTGCCACTCGAACAAATGACGCAAAAGGCGATACTTCGAATTGTTGGTGAGACAAAGCAAGCAGAAGCATTGAGTACGACTGGTAGCTTGGTAATTCGCGACTCGGTAGCCCAGCGTATCTAAGCCGCGTGCAACGCACTGAATTAAACCGGCCTTTGCTTGATAGCAAAGGCTTTTTTATTGGCACTATCTATGTTTCTTGCTTGGTTTAGAAGCAATTTAAATTGGCCGAACACTACAAATCGTGACTGGCAGCGCATCTCAGAAATCCTCTTTAAAGCGTGCTTATTATGAGAGTTAAAGATATGCGATATTGCGTTCTTTGGTCGATGAATTGACCATTTTAACGGTAAGTAATGTGAAAATAGGTAAGTAACGTGAAAACAGAAAAACAAAAAATGCTAGCAGGTGAACCATATCAGGCTTGGGATGAAGAGCTTTATTCAGCTCGAATTGAGTGTCGTAAGGTACTCCAAAAACTCAACAACAGTATTCCTGATACGTCTGAATGGAAAGCGGCAACCCAAGAGCTCATTCCTGGCTGTGAAAATGCGCATTTAGAGCCACCATTTCGCTGTGATTACGGCTCAAACATCAAGTTGGGCAAGAACTTCTACGCTAACTTTAACTGCGTGATTTTGGATGTGGCTGAAGTCACCATTGGTGACAATGTGCTGCTTGGCCCTAATGTACAAATCCTTACAGCAGGCCATCCATTAGATGTGAAAGGCCGAGTTGAAGACGGCGTTGAGTTCGGTACTCCGATTACCATTGGCGACAATGTTTGGCTTGGTGGTGGTGTGATTATTTGCCCCGGTGTCACCATTGGTGAAAACAGCGTGATTGGCGCTGGAAGTGTGGTGACCAAAGACATCCCAGCCAATGTGGTTGCAGTGGGCAATCCATGTAAAGTGCTGAAATCGATCGAAAACGACTAAATTTACTGGATACTTTCATCATCTACATTAGAGCCATTTTCTATTGTGTAGGTGATGAACTTAGCTTTCTCGATTCATTATTACCAATACGTAATAATCATTTCCAAAAATAGGGGATTATCAAAATTGATATCCCTACCTATACTAGCCCCAACAAAACGAGAGAGCGATAACAAATAAGCTCAACATTGACTGACTAATATAGGAAATATCACATGACTATCGAAATTAAACCTGGTCAAACTCATATCCAATCTAAAGCTATGGTTGCTTGGAAAGCAGGTGAGCCGCTAAAGCGTGAAACGGTTGACGTTGAACTGCCAAAGGCTGGCGAAGTACTTGTTCGTATCGTTGCTACTGGTGTTTGTCACACTGACGCATTCACTCTTTCAGGTGACGATCCAGAAGGCATCTTCCCTTCTATCCTTGGTCACGAAGGTGGCGGTATCGTTGAAATGATCGGCGAAGGCGTAACAAGCGTTGAAGTTGGCGACCACGTTATCCCACTTTACACAGCTGAGTGTGGCGAATGTAAATTCTGTAAGT
The DNA here is from genome assembly GCF_014879975.1 of Vibrio bathopelagicus. Classification (NCBI taxonomy): domain Bacteria; kingdom Pseudomonadati; phylum Pseudomonadota; class Gammaproteobacteria; order Vibrionales; family Vibrionaceae; genus Vibrio; species Vibrio bathopelagicus. Next base: position 330,328 of record NZ_CP062501.1, read on the forward strand.
CTGGTAAAACTAACCTTTGTCAGGCGGTTCGTGAAACTCAAGGTAAAGGCCTAATGCCAGATGGCACAAGCCGTTTCTCTATCAACGGTGAGCCAATCTTCCACTACATGGGTTGTTCTACTTTCTCTGAGTACACTGTACTTCCAGAAATCTCATTAGCGAAAGTAAACAAAGAAGCACCTCTTGAGGAAGTTTGTCTTCTAGGTTGTGGCGTAACTACTGGTATGGGTGCGGTACTGAACACAGCTAAAGTTGAAAAAGGCGACACAGTTGCTGTATTCGGCCTAGGCGGTATCGGTCTTTCTGCAATCATCGGTGCTCGTATGGCTGGTGCAAGCAAAATCATCGGTGTTGATATCAACGAGAGCAAATTCGAGCTAGCGAAACAACTAGGCGCGACTGACTGCATCAACCCAATGAACTACGACAAGCCAATCCAAGACGTTATCGTTGAGATGACAGACGGTGGTGTTGATTACTCATTCGAATGTATCGGTAACGTAAACGTGATGCGTCAAGCACTAGAGTGCTGCCACAAAGGTTGGGGTGAATCAGTTGTGATTGGTGTTGCTGGCGCGGGTCAAGAGATCTCAACTCGTCCGTTCCAACTAGTAACTGGTCGTGTATGGCGTGGTTCTGCTTTCGGTGGTGTTAAAGGCCGCTCAGAGCTTCCAGAAATCGTAAACCGTTACATGGCAGGTGAGTTCGGACTACAAGAGTTCATCACTCATACTATGGGTCTAGATGACGTAAACGAAGCATTCGAACTAATGCACAAAGGTGAGTCTATCCGTACTGTTCTACACATGGATAAATAGCGTTAAGTCTTAAACCTCATCTGGTTTTAATAAAGTCCGTTAGATTGAATCTAACGGACTTTATTTTTTCTTAGGCATATCTTTACCACGGCATACCTTTATTAAAGGCGTTTCCCTTTAATAAAGGTATCTGAATTGTCCTACAGGGTTACTGGAATCGTCCTTATGTTGACCAAACTTCGCCACTCTCTACCTCTTCAACTGATGCTAGCTGCATTGCTTGCTTGGTTTCTGGCACAACTTATTTCTCCAACATCTGATGTAACCCAATCGGGTTGGTATCAGTTCTTAATGCTTGGCAAAACTACCTATATAGGCTTGCTAAAAATGGTCGTTGGGTTAGTGGTTTTATTCTCGTTATTGCAAGGCATAACAAGCATTGGCTCGATAACTCGATTGAAGAAAATTGGCCGCAATACGGTGCTTTTCTATAGCTTCACGACTTTGGTGGCCATTTCTTTGGGCTTGGGTGCCTCACTGTTGCTGCCTGCTTGGGAGCCACTAACTAGCTTCGCTCCGGTTGGAGATGGTGTTCAACTCATAAGCGAAGATGCTGCAGGCGGAGCCGCGATTGCCAGCAAGCTTTTTAGTATGGCACTAGTGAACCCGGTAGCGGCGTTAACCAATGGTAACTTGCTCGCGATTGTCGTGTTCTCATTCATGCTAGGTATTGCTCTACTTTCTTCATTGCCAGAAAAACACCCGATCTTTGAAGTACTGAATGGCTTGAACAAGAGCATCAATACCATTGTTGGTTGGATCATTCATTTAGCTCCGCTCGCGGTTTTCGCCATTGTTCTCGATTTTACAGTTCGTGGTGGTGAGTCACTGTTTGAGCAATTGGCATTGTTTGCTTTGCTCGTGTTTGTGCTGACTGTGATTCACGGTGCGATTGTATTACCGACTATTGCGAAGGTGATGACTGGGATTCGTCTCAGCACTTTGTTCAAAGGTATCTCGGCTCCGATGGCGATGGCGTTCGCAACGTCATCAAGCTCTGCTACCTTGCCACTGGCGATGAAGAGTGCAGAAGAAAAGCTCGGCGTATCGCAAAGTACCAGTAGCATGGTGTTGCCACTTGGCGCGGTGATGAACATGGATGGTACGGCACTTTTCGAAGGGGTAGCGGCAATCTTCTTGGCTCAACTGTTTGGTGTTGATCTCACAACCTCTGGCTTGGTGATGATCTTCATTATGGCGATGGTCTCTTCCGTAGGCGCTCCGGGTATGCCATCTGGGTCTATGTCTGGCATGCAGCTGGTGTTATTGGCCGCCGGTATACCACTGGAAGCGATCGCGATTCTGCTCATTATTGAACGCCCACTAGATACATTCCGTACCGCGATTAACGTAGAAGGTGACATGATTGCTGCACTGGTCGTGGATAAATGGCAGTCAAAGCAGAACTCGTCAGTAGACTTGGCTATGAGCGGTTCTCAAACATCGTAACGCTCAGTAACAAGCCCGTTAAGTTAACGGGCTTTGACTGGGTTAAAACCCGCCCGCCCAAGCATCGAAGTCATCAATATTGTCGAGTTCTTGTTGGCTTCTTGGGGCTGGATAATAAGGTAGCGCTAATCTCACAACAGAAGGTAGTAGCTCCCATTCTGGTGTCATCTTCAGGCGCTTCAATTCGTCATTAAGACGCACAAACATGTAGTAGCCATCGCTGTGGGTATTGGCGTAGCTTGCGACTGTGGCTATATCTCCAGAGGGCAATTTTACGTCTCGACCAAGTGGGTAGAGTTGGTGAAGCGCAAAGCTCACTTTTGGATCTTGTAATTTACCTTGCTTAAAGCGCTCTAGGCCAATGGCGGTTGAGGTCGTGCGAGGCTTCCAGCCTGTGAGGAATAATCCACTCAAGCTATCTTGAAACGGCTTGCCCTTTCGATTGCCTTCATTACTAATGAATTGAACCGTCAGTTTGTCTCCCGACTCTTCCAGAATTTCTAAAAACTGTTCACCAGTGCGATCGACCAAAAGCTTCATAAGATCCAGATACCATTAAGAATGAGATGCGATAAATGGTACTACTTTTGGGTAGTGTTGTGTAGGCGCTACTGAATCGATACTGCGTGAACAATGTTTACGATGCTGATAGTTACATTAGTAATAAGTATATGCTTAGCGCTTACGTAAGTAGTGAGTGGTTACGATTTCATCAAGGTAAGTGGTGACACTTTTCAGCGTAAAGTCGAGAGGAGAGACTAAGTCACCAAATAGCGGAGCGCCACCACCAAGAACGACAGGGATCGTCGAGATAATCAGTTCATCAACCAGGTCTTCTTTCAGGAAGTTTTGAATGGTCACACCGCCATCAATATACAGATTGTTAAGGCCTTTGCTGTTTAGGTCTTCGACGATCTGAGTGAGCTCACCCTTTATCAAGAACACTTTACCTTCGAGTTCCTTAGGCACTTCCGTCAACGTGTTACTCAAAACATAAACCGGTTTTGTGTAAGGCCAATCAATACCGAAGCTCAGCACCATATCCATTGTGTTTCGGCCCATTACCAAAGCATCGATACGATCGATATGGGCGTTGTACCCCATGTCATCACCCTCTGGATTTGGGATGGCTTGTAGCCAATCTAGACCACCGTTTTTGTCTGCAATGTAACCATCAAGACTCGTACCGATAAAGACAATATTTGACATTGTTAACTCCGAAATTGAACAGGAACTTGGCATTTACGCTGTATTAAATTAAAATATTCTACAGTGTAGAAATTAAGTTTAAGAGGTGGTGTTATGGCTGTCAAGGATCAAAAGCGAGGTCGACCAAAGAGTGGATCAAGCCAACTGAGTGCAGAAAAGATCTTAGATACGGCAAAAGGCATGATGCGCGAAGGCGGTAAAGTGCCGAGTATCAGAGGGTTAGCCACAGAGCTCGGCGTGGATGCGATGGCGATATACCATTACTTCAAAAACAAAAATGATCTCTTGGAATCGATCACTGTCTCTTTAGTCGGAGAAGTGGCGCTGCCTGAGCAAAACCAAGTGTGGCAAGAGAATCTTTATCAGCTTAGCGTGAGTTACCTGTCGGTGTTGAATGACTACCGTGGGCTGCTAGAAACTTTACTAACGATGAAATCGCTTGGGCCCGTTGAGGTGTTTAGTGAACGCTTTGAAGCGGTGTTGAGCCCGCTGAATCTCACATCAGAGCAAACCGAAGACGCCCTTCATTTGCTAGTGGACTATTTACACGGTTACGCGCTTGCATTGAACTGTAACCCAGATAGAACAGAGATTACGATTGAGATGGTCAGAAAGCCTTTAGGCCTCTATTGTTTGGCCATCGAACAACTGAAATCATCGTGATCTTGCCGCATAGATTGAGCGCCGGATAGTGGGCTTAGGTGGTGTATTCTCCACGATTGAGTAACTAAGTTTTATTTATACTGGATAATTACCTATAAATTTCTGGATTTAGCAGTAATAATCAATGAATAAACCCGAATAGCTTGATAGTTGTAAAGCTGTCGAGGCCATTCTCAAAGACGTCATCGTGAAAAGGAAGTCAGACACATGCCTGCGCTCCAACGCATCAGTTTAACCTTAATTTTAGCCGCTATTCTGGGCGGTTGTTCTTCATTACCAGAAGGCATCGACCACTCTGCAGAACCGTACACCTCTTATGGACCAAGCACTTTGTCGGTTTTGGCAGATGAATATCAACCAGCATCAGAGCAGGCGACGACCGCCGTTCGTTTACAAGAATCTGGTTGGGATGCTTTAGCGCAGCGATTGGCGTTGGTTGAAAGTGCAGAACACACCATTGATATTCAATACTACATCTGGAACTCCGATGAATCGGGCAGATATCTAGCTAGCCGTTTATTAGCAGCCGCTGATCGTGGTGTTAAGGTTCGAGTGATGTTGGATGACATCAACCTCAATGAGCGTGAAGGGCTATTATCAGCACTCGACGCTCACCCGAATGTCGAGATCCGCATCTTCAACCCAACACCAACGCGCCGTGGTTTCAGTAAGTGGTTGAGCTTCCTTGGCGACTTCTCTCGCTTAAACCGCCGTATGCACAACAAGTCGTTTACCGTAGATGGCACCTTGTCTGTGGTTGGTGGACGTAATATTGGTGATGAATATTTCGATCTTTCTGATGAAATCAACTTCCGAGATCGTGATGTATTGGTGATGGGCACAGTCGTTACCACTATCCAAACCAGCTTTATTGAGTATTGGGACAGCCGTTGGTCTTACCCTGTCGATATGTTAGGTGACGAGGAACAACCGGATCTTTCAAAGATTGACGATATAACGGTTCCACAATACAAAAACTACCCAGAGTTACCATTAAATCGTGAAGCGGCAGATAGCCTGCTGAAAGAGGCTCTAGATGAGATGACTTGGGTGAATGCTCGTTTTGCTTATGATCGCCCTGTGCCTATCGATTCAGACAATACCGACGAACCGAAAGCAACGGCGGTTCTGTTAGGGCAGCTAGCCAGTGAATCTAAACAAGAGATCTTGCTCGAATCGGCTTACTTAGTGTTTGATGACGGTCAGTTGGAAGAGTGGCAAGTGTTGAACAAAAGCGGCGTTGAGATAAAAGCACTGACTAACTCAATGGCCTCTAATGATCTGGTGACCAATCACTCTGCTTACGCGGGTCGACGCTACGACATGTTAGAACATGGCATCGACTTGTTTGAGTTAAAACCAGATTCCAAGCTGTGTGAAGCATCGACTCAAGACATGTCGAAATGTGCGCCTGAGACGGCCTATGGCTTACACGCTAAATCAGTCGTATTTGACCGCAGTATTGCGAGTATCGGCTCGTTTAACTTCAACCTGCGTTCGACCTACCTAAATACGGAATCGGTATTGATCATCGACAACAAAGCGATTGCTGAAACGCTGGCCGATACCATTGAACAAGCGATGAGTGAAGACAACAGCTGGCGTTTGGAGCTTGAAGATGGCGACGTGTATTGGTATTCAGGTGACCAAAGTTGGGACAGCGAACCAGAAACCGGTAAGTGGGAACGAATGCAGTCAGGCTTCCTACAGCTACTGCCAATTGAGAAATATCTGTAAGAGAATCAGCATCGTAGAAATGAAAAATGTCAGCGCATAATACGCTGACATTTTTGTTTGTGATGACGAAAACGGAGCTCGCTCATCGGAATCTCTTTCTGTCTTTAGAGCAGCTTTAGAGCTATCGCTTGGTCAGCTGTTTACTGTTCAAGTACGGCAGAATGTGTGGGCGAGATTCACCAGAGAGCTTTTGAGTGATCTGCTGTGACCAACTGCTTTGCTTTTGGTTGCTTGAGCGGTTGGCATAGTAGCTCTGCATTGAATCGTCATAGCTAGCGATTTCATCTAGGCTCAATGGTTGGTATTGGTTTTCGTGCATCACCACATGAGCAGGAAGGCGGGGTTTGATTTCTGGCTGCTGCGCTGGGTGACCTAAGCACATACCAAATAGCACGGCCGTGTGTTGTGGCAGTTCCAACAGTTCATCGACTTGTTGTGCGCTGTTACGTAAGCCACCAATGTATACGCCACCTAATCCCAATGACTCCGCGGCCAGCATGCAGTTTTGCGCCATAATGCCAGAATCGACGGCGCCAATCAGAGTTAGCTCGGTAAAGTCGGTTTTTACTTCAGGGTTAATCTGCGCGTGGCGTTGATAGTCGATGCAGAACACCAAAAACTCGGCTGCGTTCTCAACGTAAGCTTGGTTTCCTGCGTATTCGGCTAGCAGTTTTCGCTTATCTTTATCTGTCACTCTAACGATGGAAACAGCCTGTAATAAGCTCGATGACGATGCGGCAAGGCCTGCCTGAACAATTAAATCGAGGTGCTGCTTATCTATAGGTTGATCCGTATATTGGCGAATGGAGCGATGCCCCAAAATGGTCTCAATCGTGCTATTCATGCTCTCTGACAGTCCTTGTTTTTATGATGGTATTCCAAATTACCATAACGACATTTGTGGTTGGGGTAAACCTCAAAACTGCCTTTGCCGAAGACTAGTGCGTTCGTATCGTTTTAGGGCAAATGTGAGGGATGTATAGCTGAAGATATGATTCGGTTAATCTAATGGCTTCGTTAGCGAGCTCTGGGGTGATATGGCCGTGTTGACGATACGACAAAGAATAGATTTTATCAGCGACTTGCAGTGAAATAGCGAAGACATTGATGGATTGTGGTAACTGAGGTACATCAAAAAATTGTCGATAAATCGTTTCTACTTCTTTACCCAGAATTAAGTCATTTTCGGTGTCCGCATGGCCTAATTCGGTGAATGTATGACGACCCAAAATAAGCTTTTTAGCTATCGGGTTATTGTTATAATAATTCACATAGGCTGTTTCAATCATACGGTTGATATCAGTCCAATGACTAACATGCTCGGCATCTATACATTTACCGAGCAGAGAGTCGAAATCAATAAATACGTCATCTAGCAGGTTATGGAATAAGTTCTCTATATTTGGATAGTGATGATAAACCGTGGATGTTGCCATTCCACACTCTTTAGCAACATCGTACATTGAAATATCAGTTGCTTCACGGCGTTCCATTAGTTGCACAACAGCGTCATGAATTCGAATTAATTTTTCTTCGGTTGTTACTTTGCGCATCTAATGGTCCTCACTTTTATTTGGAACACAAAAAACATAAAGGGTTTTTGATCAAAGTTCCAATTGGAATATCAAAACTTAGACTTTATTACCCTTTATTTATATAAAACATGATAAGCCAATGTTAAGCCTTAATATGTGTCCCCGTTTTACCTTCTATGATCTCTAGTGCGCTCGATAGGTCACCAATGTGTCCGTGCTGTTTTGTTTTCTCTACAAATTGACAACATGCGTCGACCTTCGGCCCCATTGAACCGGCTGGGAACGTGTACTTTTTCATTTGCTCAACTGACACGTTTTCAAGCTTCTCTTCTTTTGGTGTTCCCCAATCTAAACAAACATGGGAACCGTCGGTGAGGATCAACAAATGCTCTGCGCCGATTTCTTCTGCGATGAGTGCAGCGGTCATGTCTTTATCTATTACCGCTTCAAAACCCACATAAGCGCCATCTTTTTCTACGACTGGCGCACCGCCACCACCGCCACAAATAATTAAGTGCTCTTTCTCTAGCAAGTCTTTGATGGCTTTTATTTCTAGCACTTCTTTGGGTGAAGGTGATGGCACCACGCGACGCCAGTGTACGCCGTCAGGTTTCACAATCCATTGGTTAGCTTCTGCGAGTTGTTTGGCTTGTTCCTCTGTATAGATAGGGCCAATAAATTTGGTAGGGTCGGCAATCGCAGGATCATTCTCGTCTATAACAATTCGAGTCAGAATCGTGGTCGTAAAGCGGTCTTTAATCGCAGCGTTCAATCCTTGCTGAATAAGGTAGCCAATCATCCCTTGAGTCTCAGCTCCAAGTACATCAAATGGATAAGGTGGACAGTCTTTGTAAGCATTGTTCTGTAATGAGAGCAGTCCTACTTGAGGGCCATTTCCGTGCACCACCACTAAACGGTAGTCTTTGCTTAGCTCAGCTAAAGAGCCTGCGGTTTGCGCGATGCTCTTTTTTTGGTTTTCACAACTCATTACTTCACCACGCTGTAGTAAAGCATTCCCACCGACAGCAACAACAATAATAGGCTTCGACATATTTAACTCTCCAAATAATATTTTGCTCAGGGCAAATAAGTTGGTTTGAATTGTATTTAAATATTGTTGGTGTCGTGGGGATAAAAATCACAATTCGATTTGTGCTCAATATTTGATGTTTTTAGTCGCCTATATGTCACAGAAAGCCTTAATTATCTCTAGATTAACTAGATATGTGATCTTGGTTTTGAAATAGAAAATGTATTTATTAATCGAATGGTTATTGACCAAAATCAAGTATTCCGACTTTTAGCATTATAAATCTAATATTTGTTGGGTTTATTTTGTTTTTGCCCCGAACTCGTTTGTGTAAAACCGATATTCAATTTTCATCCCAGTTCACTTCATCGCTTTGCCGTTTAATTAATCCCGAATTAGAGATTAAGGAGCTAAGAGATGAGTAACGAAACGCAAGGAAAAATGGGGGTTACGGGAATTGCACTCTTTACACTGTGTGCAGTTTTGGTGGTCGACACATTAACCGCGTCAGCCAGTATTGGTGTCAGTGCCATTGGCTGGTGGGTGTTAATGCTGGTCTTCTTTGTCATTCCATATGGTTTAATTACTTCCGAACTGAGTACCACCTACCCAGGTGAAGGTGGGATTTACGATTGGGTAAAACAAGCCTTCAATTTTAAATGGGCAGTGAGAACAACGTGGTTTTACTGGATTAACGTTGGTTTATGGATGCCTGCGGTATACATCATGTTTGCAGGGATGTTTGCCGAACTCTTCATGCCAGATCTGTCTTTATGGGGACAAATCGCCATCTGTATATTACTGACTTGGCTAACGGTTTTGATTTGTAATGTGTCTGCCGACATCGGTGTGTGGGTCACCAATATTGGCGCAATATTAAAAATTGTCGTGATCAGTACATTGGGTGTGGGCGGCTTTATCTATGCAATGAAAAACGGCGTTGCTAACGAATTTACGTTGCCAGCTATGATGCCTTCATTGGATTCTGCCGTCTCGTTCTTACCTGCGATTGTGTTCAACCTAATGGGTTTTGAACTGGTTGCGACCATGACTAAAGAAATGAAAGACGTTCGTGATATGCCTAAGGCCGTCTTCCTCTCTATCGGTATCACCGCTTTCTTATACATCTTCGGTACGGTAGGCATTTTGATGGCGCTACCTGTCGAAAGCATTGGTTTGGTGTCTGGCCTTATCGACACATTTAGAACACTTTTCGGCACTGGTGTGGTTGGTACAGCGATGGTCTACATCTTCGGTACTTTCGCTTTGTTAACGCTTATCGGCAACATGGTGAGTTGGACAATGGGCGCCAGCCGAGCTGCTGCTGAAGCCGCTCAAGAAGGTGAACTTCCAGCCCCTGTCGCTAAAGTTTCAGAGAAAGGTTCTCCGGTTGGTGCAAACAACATTACCGGCACAGTATCAACGGTCGTCATTTTGTCTTACGCGCTGTTTGCTCAGGGCAATGATGATTTGTTCTGGTCGATATTTGCCTTTTCTAGCTGCATTTTCTTACTTCCTTACCTGTTCATGTTCCCGGCATACCTAAAGCTCCGCGTAGTTGATGGTAAACGCGAACGCCCATTCAAAGTTCCGGGTGGTATGGCGGCTCAATGGGTCATGTCGATTGTTTGTTTTTTGGTCGTCCTTCAAGCCGTGATCTTGTTTATTTTCCCTGAGGCTCTTGATCTCACCGTTGCAGATTGGGGATACACAGGACCTGTTTTGATTGGCGTGATTGCCACGATCCTCGCTGGTGAGTGGATTCTACTAGGCGCACTAAAGCGTAAGAAACAGCAAGGCTCGGACGATAACGACACAGCCGATACGCAAGATAAAAAAGAAGCTAAAGCATAATTTAGGGGACATAACGATGAAAAAACTGATTGAGACTACTCCAAAACATGATGGCTTCAGAATGCCAGGAGAACACGAGCCACACAGCGAAATTTGGATGGCTTGGCCAGAGCGCACCGACAACTGGCGCAATGGAGCAAAACCAGCACAAGCTGTGTTTGCAGACGTTGCTACCAAGATAAGCCATACCACACCAGTCACCATGCTAGCGAGTTCAGATCAATACGATAACGCAGTCTCTCGTTTACCAGAGGTCATTCGAGTCTTGGAAATCTCGACAGATGACTCTTGGATGCGCGACATCGGTGCGACTTATGTTGTTGATGACAGCGGTGAACGCCGAGGTGTGGATTGGGAATTCAATGCATGGGGCGGGTTTGTGGATGGGTTGTATTCACCGTGGAATCGCGACAACCAAGTTGCTCAAAAGATGTGTGAAACCATCCGTGATTCTAGATACCGCGCTCCAATCGTGCTTGAAGGTGGCTCAATTCATGTTGATGGCGAAGGGACACTCTACACAACAGAAGAGTGCTTACTGCACGAAAGCCGAAACCCAGACATGAGCAAAGAAGAGCTAACGGAAGTGCTTTGCGAACACCTCAATGTTGAGAAAGTGATTTGGTTGCCTCGTGGTTTATACAACGATGAAACCAATGGTCACGTGGACAACATTCTCCACGTCGTGAAGCCGGGCGAAGTAGTTCTAACGTGGTGTGATGACAAGAACGACCCTCAATATGAGATCAGCAAAGAAGCCTATGACTACATCACCAGTCAGACAGATGCCAAAGGCCGTCAGATAAAGGTACACAAGCTGCCAATGCCAGGCCCTCTATTCATGACAGAAGAAGAGGCAGCAGGCATTGATATCGCCGACGGAATGGAGCGAGAAGCGGGTGAGCGTTTAGCGGCATCGTATGCCAATTACCTGATTACCAATAACCAAATTGTGTTGCCGCTTTTGGATAAGCGCTACGACAACGATGTTATCGGGATCTTAGAAGATATTTATCCAGGCTACGAAGTGAACGGCGTCCCAGCTCGAGAAATTTTGTTAGGTGGCGGCAATATCCACTGCATCACCCAACAAGTACCAAGAGTTTAGTTACAACAGTAAACCAATTTAATCCAAAACGTAGCGGTTCTTGAAAGTGATGGCAGGTCTTCGAAATCAAATTGCCATCAAAGTGAACGGAAAAGAACCGCACACAAAATTATGAAAAATAGGAACTTATTATGAAATTACCTTCTTCTAGCGCAACTGAACTAAACAAAGCAAACCTAGAGCACATGGTTTCCATGAAAGATTTCTCTGTAGAAGAGATGGACAACATGATGGAGCTGATGACTCATCTGAAACAGGCGCGCAAAGACAACGCAATCCCGCCACTGTTCAAGGGCAAGTCAGTAGGGATGATCTTTGAAGCGGGTTCTACTCGTACACGTGTTTCTTTCGAGGTGGCGGCAACATTATTGGGTGGTCATGCACTATTTCTATCACCAAAAGATATTCACTTAGGTGGTAAAGAGTCGATTGATGATACGTCTCGTGTGCTATCACGTATGTGCGACATCATCATGGCTCGTACTAACAGCCCTGAGACACTAGATGGCCTACTTGAAATGTCGACAGTGCCAGTGATCAACGGCCTAGATACACGTTTCCACCCAACTCAAATGCTAGCTGATCTCTACACGATCAGAGAGCACATCACAGATGGACGTAAATTGTCCGATTTAACATTGGCATTCATGGGCGATGCGACAGATGTGTGTCGTTCGCTGATGTTGACGTGTGCTAAGTACGGTATGGGCTTCAAGCAAATTGGTCCTAAGAAATACCACATGGAACAAGAGTGGATCGACATGGCGCTGAACTTCTGTGAAGAGTCTGGTGGCACGATTGAAATTACTGATGATGTAGAGCGCATCAGTGATTGTGATGTGGTGTATGGCGATAGCTTCTACTGGGTGACTCAAATGGATGAGAAGGAAGAGCGCCTTGCGGCATTCATGCCTAACTATGTGATCACCGAAGAGCTAATGGCTAAGGCTCGCCCAGGCGCAATGTTGCTTCACTGCCTACCTGCGAATGACAAAGAAGAAGTGACTCGTGGCGCACTAGAAAGTGAATATTCAGTAGCGTTCGATGAGGCTGAAAACCGACTAACAGCTCAGATGGCGATTTTAGTGTACTTCACACATAAAGATGCAGTGATCCCAACGCAAGAGACCGTTAAGCATCATGAAGAAAAAATCAGCAGCTTCCTAAGTACTCTGTAGAGGTTTATTTGTGGGGGCGTAAAGCCTCTATTGTGTAGTACGAATCAAGCTGAACCAGTATTCATCACGATTTATTGGTTCGGCTATTTTTGTACCTTTTGTTTTTAAATGTCGGTAAACATGCAGCTAATTGGCTCTATCTGACATCAATACTCGAATAGGAGATATATCGACATGAATGCCGATATTATTAAAGTTTCAAGAAATACTGAAGATGCACCAATGAGCCCTTTCTCAACACAATCGGTGGCATTCTCACATTACAATAACCTGTCTGCTCAATTACCGATTGATCCTAAAACGGGTAGCCTGATCTCTGGCTCTTTAGAAGATCAAACAAAGCAGTGCTTATTGAACATTCAAGCGATCGTGGAGGGCATTGGACACCGAATGCACGATGTTGTGAGAGTGAACGTATACTTGAAAAACATTGCCGATCTCGACACTGTGAATGAAGTTTATGCATCGTTTTTCCAGTGTTACACACCAACGTGTACGGCACTTGCTGTTGCTGATTTACCGCTCGAAGGTGCTCATTTGCAAATGGATGCCGTGATCTCGAATGGTGAAGGTACTTACCCACAAGATGCTTGTGAGTTAGTCAAAATCGTGAGAAATACCCAGAACGCACCAGTCAGTTCTTTATCTACTCAGACGGTCGCTTTTTCTCACTATAATCATATTTCAGCTCAGTTACCGATTGATCCTCAATCGGGCAATATCGTTGTTGGCGGAGCAAAAGAGCACGCGATTCAATGCCTAAAAAATATCAAATCGATACTGGAAAGCATTGAAGTCCCACTTGATGACATCGTAAAGGTTAACATCCATGTGAGAAGCCTTGATGACCTTGCTGCCATCAATGAAGTGTACACCACCTTCTTCCCTGACTCGGCGATTGCAAGATCTGTGGGCTATATGCCAGCACGTTCAGTAACTGTTGTTGAAGGCTTAGCGATGGGAGCGTTAGTACAGATGGATGCAACTGTGTCGCACGGTGATGGCACACCGCCACAAGCCGTTGAAGACCGACATGGGATTGTAATTAAAGCGAACAATACCAAAGCTGCACCTGTAAGCGAGCTTTCAACACAAACTGTGGCCTTTTCACACTACAACAATATCTCTGCTCAATTACCGCTGGATCCAAGAATTGGAGCGATTGTTGCGAATGGCGCAAAAGAGCAGGCGATGCAGTGTCTAGAAAACATCAAACAAGTGATTGAAGGCGTTGGGCATGTCATGGATGACATCGTGAAGCTCAACATCCAAGTAAGATATATGGCCGACTTAGATGTACTTAATGATGTGTGTGCTGGCTACTTTGAAGGTGCATTACCTGCGCGCACCGTCATTGGGGTGTCTGACATTCCGATGGGAGCCTTGGTGCAAATTGATGCAATAGCTTCTAATGGTGAGGGAACTCCACCAAGTTCTAATTGATAAGCAAGATATAAGGGTTGGCAGAGGTGCCAACCCTTATTTTTAGCTCAGACAACGGATACATAAACATGCTCGTTGAGCCTCCACTGATCACTTCTCTTTCCGACATTTTTCGATCATGTTTTTAGAACTCAACCAACGTGTGAAGCACTTTGCTTTACTGCTTATGATTCCTCGCTTTAAGCAAGATCGTACTATAACTTGTTAACTCATGGCTGTTTAATCGGGATAGTCAGAAATTAAAGGAATAGAAAATGAAAACGATCGGATTGCTTGGTGGCATGAGTTGGGAGTCGACGATGAGTTACTACAAATCTATAAATGAAGGCGTTAAAGCCACTCTCGGAGGGCTCAATTCAGCAAAGATTTGTATGTACAGTGTGAACTTCGATGAGATAGAAAAGCTGCAGCATCAAGGTCGTTGGGCTGAGACGGCAGACATCTTATCGGAAGCGGCTCTATCTGTTGAAAAAGGAGGGGCGGATTTCATTCTGATCTGTACTAATACCATGCATAAGGTCGTTCCTGAGATAGAAGAAAAGATCACTGTCCCTATCCTTCATATCGCAGATACCACCGCGCAAAAGCTGCTTGAGCAAGGCGTGCAGAAAGTAGGGTTGTTAGGTACGGCTTTCACTATGGAGCAAGATTTCTACAAAGGGCGCTTGACCGATAAGTTTGGCATCGATGTTGTTATTCCTGATGACGCTGACAGAGAAAAAGTGCACAACATTATTTATCAGGAGTTGTGTCGAGGCGAAGTAAAAGAAGAGTCTAGATCTATCTACCGTCAAATCATCGAGAAGCTAAACCAGCAAGGTGCTGAAGCCGTTATTCTAGGCTGTACTGAAATCGCCTTACTGATTCAACAGCAACATACGGATGTACCGTTGTTTGATACAACAGCAATTCACTCTGAAGCGGCAGTGCGCTTGGCGATAGATGTTTAATCACCTTCGAGATGTTTAAGAGAGTAGTTTCTTTTCGCTCATATACGAGAGACTTAAATAAAAAAGGATTGGTATGCTACCAATCCTTTTTCTTTATCAGGTGGTTATTCGCCATCAGACTACGACAACATTAACCCCTTGTTGGCGTAAAGAATCGAGTGTCTGTTGATCGGCACCTTCATCAGTAATCAAAGTGTCTAATTTGGATGTGCACGTAAGCAGTTTTCCACCGTGCTTACCCACCTTGCTGCTATCAATTAGCGCAACAATGCGATCGCCATACTCTAGAAGCTTCTTCTCTGCCATATACACTAATAAATCAGATGTGTGGATACCAGCAGCCGTTACACCCGTACCGGTAAAGAACACAAAGCGACTCTTGTGATCGTCTGCGGCTTCTTCATCGGGTGAAATCGTAATTTGACGTTCAGGCAGATACTGACCACCCAAAATAATGATGCTCTGATGATCTTGACTGATCAACTGGTAGGCCAGCGGCATAAAGTTAGTCACAACTTGAACATCTCTGTGAAGAAGGTGTTCCCCCATCAGAAAGGTGGTGTTACTTCCGCTAACAATAATACTATCGTGCTCTTCACACATATCTGCAGCTGCTTTGGCAATCCGTTGTTTGGCTGCGTAGCACTCAATATCTTTTTCTTTAGGAATAAAGCTACTTGGAACGTGTGTGGCAGCCAATGGCGCATCATGGTTGATCACTTCTGCACCATTACGAATCTTCTTTAGCTTACCTTCTTCTGCAAGCTTAGTTATGTCTCTACGAGCCGTTGATAAAGAGATATCTAACATTTTTACGTAGTCATTTGTCGTAATAAAAGTGTGACTGTTTAAATGGTCAAGCAAGCTTCTATGACGTTGAGCTTCATTCATTCTTCATGCCTTTAATTAGTTTTGATTTATTTTGACGTATTATGAACTTTTGAGCAAATAAAATCTTATCGTGACGTATTTTGATTTTTGTTGACGTGTTTATTGTGATCTACCACTGGGTTTTGGTCATAATAAATCAAAAATGACTTTACGTGACCGTATTTGACCATTTATAGTCATTTTGCGTCATGAGGAGTCATTGGAGACCAAGATGAAGTATCAAGCAGTCATTATTGATTTAGATGGAACATTGTTAAGAGATGATGAGCAAATTTGTTCAAACAATAAAGAAGCGATCTCGCTTGCTGTGAACAGCGGTTATTGCGTCAGTCTAGCGAGTGGTCGACCGCATCAGTTAATGATGCCTTATGTCGAAAAGCTTGGTTTGTCTTTACCTATCATCTGCTGTAACGGTGCATACCTTTTTGACCCAATCACGCAGAACATAATGAACCCACAAATTTTGGGGCGTGAGTTTCTTATTGATTTAGTGAGCTTGCTGAATGAAGGACACTTTGCTTTCACTCTTTATTCAAGCCGTGGCGTGTTTACTCAAAAAGCGTCACAGCACACAGAAGACTTGGTCAAAAAAGCGCAAGTCATTAATGCAGATATATCCATTCAAGTCGTCCCTGCTATCAGTGAACTGCTTGAACAGGCTGGCGAAGTATACAAAGTGCTTGTTTCAAGCTCGGACAAAGTCGCTTTGAACCAATTAAGGGATGCTTTGCAAGCTCATTGCCAAGCTGATTTATCTGCACCAACAAAACTCGATATTACGTCAACGTTAGCCACAAAAGGCCATGCGCTAACTCAGTGGCTGAAACAACAAAATATATCCGCTCAAAATACCATAGCTTTTGGAGATGGGGACAACGATGCCTCTATGTTCCGACTCGTCGGGGAGCCTGTTGCTATGGATAACGCTAGCCCTTCATTAAAGGGTTTAGCAAACCTTATTGTCACCAATAACAACGGTTGTGGAATTGGCCAGTATCTTCGCCTCACGGTGCAAGAAGGCCAGAAAACATACCAACATTCTTTTAATTATTAAGGAAATACCATGAAAAAAGTGAAAATTGCAGCAGGCCTAGCTCACGTAGATTACGGACACATTGCTGACGTAGTGAAAGAAGTCTCTGACGCTGGTGCAGACTACATTCACTGTGATGCGGCAGATATGCATGACCTGAAAAACCTGCAATTGATGGGTGGACATCAAATCGTTGAAGGTATTCGTCCTTACACTGAAAAGCCAATTGAAGTGCATGCTTACTTCAAAGACTGCGACAAATTATTTATCGATAAAATCGCAGCTGCAGGTGCAAACATGTTGATTCTACCGGCAGAGCATTTTATCGGTGCTCCTCTGTGTTACATCATTAAATACTGCCAAAACCACGGAATGAAATTTGGCTTAACGGTTGGTGCATTAACACCAGTGTCATTTGTTAAAGAATCTATCTACTACTTAGATCGCCTACACATTGTTATTCACGGAATTACTGATGGCGATGATGAGTGGTTATGGCGCAAATCAGCGATTGCAATGATCCGTGAAGCTCGTGAACTCATCAACGAACGTAACCCTAACTGTGAGCTATGTGTTGATGGTGGTATCCGTAACCACAATATCGAAGAGCTGCTTAATGAAGACATCGACGTAATGGTTGCCTCTACCAATATCTTTGGTCACAAAGATGGCATTACTGCTGGTGTTCGTGATTTCCGCGCTGCGATTGACCAACTCGAAGACAAAGCAGAAGTGAATCAAGAAGAAGCTGAAACAGCTTAACTTTTTCACTTGGCGTAACAGTGATCCATATAAGTGATTCATTTTGCTGTCGCGCTCAATCTAATAACGGTGCCGAGCTTACCCCCTATATATGCTCGAGCTTGGCACCACTACCAAGGATTAATTCATGACACAGTTTCAATATTATCAGCCGACAAAATTGACATTTGGTGCAGGAGAAATTCAAAAGGTTGGGCAGCTTGTTGCTCAATATGGCAAACGATGCCTCGTGGTCAGTGAGCCAATTTTTGATGCCGTGAAACCTGCTTATGACCGTATTTTTGCCCTGCTAGCAGAGCAAGGAATTGAAGTGACACATTTTGATGGCGTGGTACCAAACCCACCAACCACTGTTGTGGAGCTTGGCCGTCAAGTCGCGGTTTCGGCAAATTGTGATGTGGTGTTAGCGATTGGTGGTGGCTCTTCGATTGATACAGCAAAAATCATTTCTGCTGCTATCAAAGCAGAGTCTTTGGACTGGGCGCATTGGTTCGCAACCTATGACTCACCGTTTGGAGATATCCAAGATTTACCCGCTCAAGTTGTTCCTTTGATCGCAGTACCGACAACGTCTGGTACAGGGTCACAGGTAACGCAAGCTGCGGTGATTACAGACATGGAACAGCACGCAAAACTGACTTTGTTTCATCCGGAGTTCTTTCCTTGCGAAGCGCTGATTGATCCAGAGTTAATGTTAACACTGCCGCCTCGTATGACTGCAATGACGGGTTTTGATGCTTTTTCTCATGCGTTTGAATCATTTACTGGCACGCGTCCATCTCCTTTTGTGGATGCAATGGCGTTACAAGCCATGAAGCTGGTGGTTGAAAACTTGCCAAATGTTGTAGACAACGGAGCAGATTTAGCTGGCCGTTGTGAGTTGGCGAAAGCCGACACGTTAGGCGGAATTTCACTAGCAAATGGTGGGGCTGGAGCGCCGCATCCTCTTGGGGAGATTTTGGGCAGTAGTAAAACGAACTTACCACATGGTTTAACACTCGCTGTTGTTTACCCGGCGTATGTGCAACTTCAGTGGCGAAAACAGCCGGAGCGATTTGCGCAAGTGGCTGAGCTCTTTGGTGCCGAGGGAAGCACTGAAGAAAAAGCTCAATCATTGGCTGTACTTCTTGTGAAGTTTCTTGAGCGAATTGGCCTTGAGTCGAATTTAACTCAAGTCGGGGTAACTCAAGAAGATGTTCTTAAGCTAGAGCCTGCTTTCTGCTTTGATTTACCGCTGACTAGCGGTGATGAAATGAAAAAAGTGTTACACGCCAGTTTGGTCTAGTGCCACAGGGTTTAAAAATAAATTAATAAAGAAAATGGAGACGAGACCATGGAAAAAAGCATCATCACTTCGAATAACACAGCACTGAAATTGGAAAGAGAGGAATTCATTGCCAGTGATGTTCAAGCGTTGATTTTTGATTTCGATGGACTTCTCGTGGATACCGAGACTTGTATGTTTAAAGCCTGGGAAGCTTTGTTAAAAACCTATGATGTTGAAGTATCACCTCTTCAGGTTGCTGGTCTAGTTGGGAGCTCAGCACCAGCAACCTCTCTTTATCAATTATTTAATCAAGCATCTCATCAGGCGTTGTCGAATGATGACATTCGCCAACTTGTTGAGGAGAAAGCGTACCGCTTGATTGAAACCATTTCTGAGCGTGAAGGCGTTCGTCAATACCTTGAGTTTGCAAAGTCAAAAAATTGGAAAATTGCACTTGCAACAAGCTCTGAATTTGAGCATTACCAGCCAATTTTATCTCGATTAAATCTCACTCACTTCTTTGATTGTTTTGTCGGTGCAGAAGACATTGCACCAGCAAAACGTAAGCCTCAACCCGATGTGTATTTGGCCGCCCTAAATCAATTAGGTGTCTCTGCCCATCAAGCCATCGCATTTGAAGACTCTCCTCCGGGTATTCAGGCGGCTCGATCGGCAGGAATACCAACAGTAGCGGTAACTAACTTGCTCACTCGTCACCTCGATGTCTCGCTAGCCAACGTGGTGCTGAGTTCGATGAATGACCAAACCTTACCGCAATTGCTTAATCAACTTATGAGAAATGAAGATGAATAAATTAGAACAATTGAAAAAGTACACTACCGTTGTTGCGGATACCGGTGACATTGATGCGATTGCGGCTTTTCAACCTCAAGATGCCACCACTAACCCTTCTTTGGTGCTAAAAGCAGCTGAGATGCCTCAATACGATCACTTGATTGCTGATGCCGTGACGTGGGCAAAATCTAAAAGCGATGATAAGTCTCAGCAATTAATTGATGCTGGAGACAAGTTGGCCGTCAATATTGGCCTAGAGATTTTAAAAACGGTACCGGGACGCATCTCTACAGAAGTGGATGCTCGTATGTCATTTGACAAAGAAGAAAGCCTAGCAAAGGCACGCAAATTGATTGCGATGTATAACGAGGCCGGTATTAGTAACGAGCGCATTTTAATCAAACTGGCTTCTACTTGGGAAGGCATTAAAGCTGCTGAAGTGTTAGAGAAAGAAGGCATCAACTGTAATTTGACCTTGTTGTTTAACTTCGCTCAAGCAAAAGCGTGTGCAGAAGCTGGTGCTTTCTTAATTTCTCCTTTTGTAGGGCGAATTCTTGATTGGTACAAAACCAATACAGAGAAAAAAGAGTACTTACCTCATGAAGACCCAGGTGTTGTTTCAGTATCAGATATCTACAACTACTACAAAGACCACGGTTACGAGACAGTCGTCATGGGTGCCAGCTTCCGTAACGCAGAAGAAGTTTTAGCGTTAGCTGGGTGTGACCGCCTGACGATTGGTCCAGCAATTTTAGACCAACTAGCCGCTCAAGAAGGCGATGTGCAATGCCAGCTGTTTTCAGCGCGTGACGCGATTAAAACTGCACCAGCATCGATGACAGAAGCTGAATTCCGATGGGAAATGAATCAAGACCCGATGGCCACGGAAAAGTTGTCGGAAGGTATTCGCAATTTTGCCGTCGACCAAGGCAAATTGGAAACCATGATCGAAGCGCGTTTGTAGGAGAAGTATGATGATTTCACGTTCAAAACTTGCTGATGCGATTCGTGTATTAAGCATGGATGCTGTGCAGAAAGCGGGATCAGGTCACCCTGGGGCTCCAATGGGAATGGCTGATATCGCTGAGGTGCTATGGCGAGACTTTCTAAAACACAACCCAACCAATCCGAATTGGGCAGACCGAGACAGATTCATTCTGTCGAATGGTCATGGTTCGATGTTGATCTACAGCTTACTGCATCTATCTGGGTACGAGTTGTCGATGGACGATATTAAATCTTTCCGCCAATTACACAGTAAAACTGCAGGTCACCCTGAATATGGTTACGCGCCGGGCATTGAGACAACAACAGGCCCACTAGGGCAAGGCATCACTAACGGCGTGGGCATGGCGTTGGCAGAGAAAGTCTTGGGTGAACAATTTAACCGAGATGGTCATGACATCGTAGATCACCATACTTATGTGTTTATGGGCGATGGCTGCATGATGGAAGGAATTTCGCATGAAGCTTGTTCACTAGCGGGAACACTAGGGCTTGGAAAGTTAGTCGCATTCTGGGATGACAACGGCATTTCAATTGATGGCGATGTTGATGGTTGGTTCTCTGATGATACGCCAAAACGCTTTGAGGCTTATGGCTGGCATGTGATTGCCGATGTTGATGGTCACGATTCTGAAAGTATCCATAAAGCGATTGCTGAAGCGAAGTCGGTAACAGATAAACCTAGTTTGATTTGTTGCAAAACAATCATTGGCTTTGGTTCTCCAAATAAATCGGCAAGCCATGACTGCCACGGTGCTCCCCTAGGTGCAGAAGAAGTGGCACTTGTTCGCTCAAACTTGGGGTGGGAACACCCAGAGTTTGAAATGCCGCAAGATATTTACAATGAGTGGGATAGAAAAGAGCAAGGCAAGGCCGATGAACTTAATTGGCAAGCTCGTTTTGATGCTTACCAACAAGCTTATCCTGAGCTAGCTGCTGAGTTTGCACGTCGTAGCCAAAACTTATTACCAGAAGGCTGGGAGAAGTATACACAAGACTGGATTCAAACCTTACAAGCTAACCCGCAAACGATTGCAACCAGAAAAGCATCGCAAAATACCATTGAAGCGTTTGGTCCGTTACTTCCAGAGTTCTTGGGCGGTTCTGCCGATTTAACACCGTCAAATCTGACGAATTGGTCGGGTTCAAAGTCGATCTCGGCTCAAGATGCTTCCGGTAATTACTTAAGTTACGGCGTACGTGAGTTTGCGATGTCAGCAATGATGAATGGTGTCGCACTTCATGGCGGTTTCATTCCTTATGGCGGCACTTTCTTGATGTTCATGGAATACGCTCGAAACGCGCTGCGTATGGCAGCACTGATGAAGCAACGCAGTATTTTCGTTTATACCCATGACTCAATTGGTTTAGGGGAAGACGGCCCAACGCATCAGCCAGTGGAGCAGATCGCATCATTGCGCCTGACGCCAAACATGAGTACTTGGCGCCCTTGTGACCAAGTAGAAACGGCTGTGGCTTGGAAGTCAGCAATCGAACGCTTTGATGGTCCAACATCGTTGATTTTCTCTCGCCAAAACCTTGTGCAATTTGAACGTGATGAATCGATGTTAGCCAATGTAGCAAAAGGCGGATATATCCTTTCTGATTGTGAAGGTGAACCGGAGTTGATTTTGATTGCGACTGGATCTGAGGTGGCGCTAGCGATGGAGGCAAAAGTGCAATTAGCAGGCGTACGCTGTCGAGTGGTTTCGATGCCAGCAACCGATGTGTTTGATGCTCAATCAACTGAATATCAAGAGCAAGTGCTGCCTAGCTATGTCACTGCACGTGTTGCGATAGAAGCTGGTATTCGTGACTACTGGTTCAAATATGTAGGGCTACAAGGTGACATCGTGGGTATGACGAGCTTTGGCGAGTCAGCGCCTGCAGAAGAGCTATTTGAAATGTTTGGGTTTACGGTTGAAAACATCGTAGAGAAATCTAAAGCGGTTCTGGAGAGATAGTATGGCAATGGCAACGCGTTTTATTGAAAACCTTAGCCAAGATTGCCTGCGTACTAAGGCTGCGAAAGTAGCCTTAGAGCATGTGATTGATACGCTAACGCCGTCAAGTGTCATTGGAATTGGTACAGGTGCAACCGTCGAAGTCTTTATTCAGTTATTGAAGCACAGTGGAGCGGAGTTTTCTCACTGTGTATCGAGCTCTGAACGTTCGAGTAAGGCGATTGCAGAGGTCGGCTTGAAAGAGTTGGCAATTGCAGAGTGCGACCGTGTCGATTTCTATATTGATGGCATTGATGAGGGGATGACCGACGGCATCACAGTGAAAGGTGGAGGAGCGGCGCTAGCGCGTGAAAAGGTGCTAGCGACATTAGCCATGAGTTTTATCACTATTGCCGATAGCGGTCGTTTAGTCACTCAACTTGGGCAATTTCCGTTACCAGTGGAGGTGTTACCAGCAGCACAGAAAGCGGTTTTCAACGCTTTGCGAAGTTTAGGCGGAGAGCCTGTACTAAGAGAAGGCTGCTTGACCGACAACGGCAACATAATACTCGATGTTTCTGGCCTAGATCTTACCGAGCCTAAAAGCCGAGAAAGAGAGTTGAATGCAATTGCTGGGGTGGTTGAAAACGGCATCTTTGCGCAGCGTTCAGCAGATTTCATGGCGTTCTCAAATAGCGAAGGAACGCACTGGTTATCGAGAAAATGAGACCTCGTTAACAAGTCTATTTATAACTTACTCAGTAACAGGTAATTAGGGACTAAACATGACGGAAAGCAATTTTTTACCCCGATCTCTGGGCTATCTTGACCTACATCACCAAGCGTTCTTGGATGATTTGTCGGGGTTAATTGCTATTCCGTCTGTGCGAGACTTGACCACAAGTGAAGAGAGCGCACCATTTGGTCGTTCAATTAGACAGGCGTTCGACTACTTAATTGAATTCGCACAGCGTGAAGGTTTTGAAGTAAGAGATCACCAGGGTTATGCGCTGGACATTTGCTTTGGTCAAGGCGAGCAAGAAATAGCTATTTTGCACCATGTTGATGTTGTTGAAGCCGGTGATTTGAATGAATGGAACACACCGCCATTTGAAATGCATAAACAAGGTGATGAATTATACGGTCGAGGCGTTACAGACAACAAAGGCCCTTTGATGGCAAGTCTGTACATCCTCAAGATGTTTAAAGCACTGGATATGAAGCTCGATAAAACGATTCGAGTCATTATCGGTGGTGCAGAAGAGACAACTTGGGAATGTGTAGAACATTATTTTAAGCACAATCCTCAGCCAGAATATGGCTTTTCTCCTGATGGCGACTTCCCAATCGTCAATGGAGAAAAAGGAATCCTATATGCGTCATTTCAACGAGAACTCCCAACTCTCAATGACGTAGGAAGTTGCCAGATAGTCAGTATTGAAAGTGAACGTGACAGAACATCCACCTGCTATCAATTAACTGTGTACCTAACTGGCGAAAAAGCGGCTGAAGTTGCGGCGAGGTTTGCCACTTTTGCCAAAGTAACGCTCGTGGAAAATAAAGCGGGTATTGATAACTCACAGAAGGAGCTGTATTGCGTTGAACTATCAACGCCGTGGGAGAAGTCCCGCAACCCGCATAAAGTTGACAACTGTATGGAACAGTTTGTTATCCAAATGCGAGATGTTGAAGGTTTAGATGCTCATTCTCAAAGCTTGATTGAACTATTGGATGGATGCTTTGCACAAGCAAGCGATGCTTCCAAATTAGGACTCGCGTATCAAGATGCTGAAATGGGTGCAACAACTTGTTGTGTTTCATCTATTAACCTCGATCAACATAGTTACAACTTGGATTTTGATTTTCGGTTTCCTAAAGGCCTGACTATCGATCAAACTCGTACCCAACTCCAATACTTGTCCCAACAATATGGAGTGAGAATGATTGAACAGCAGTACTTACCTCTATCTTACCTCTCACCCGAAAGTGATCTTATCCAAGCGATGGGAAAAGCTTATTCCGAAGTTACAAGAACGGACGCTCAATGCTTTAGCAAAGGCGCGGCTTCGTATGCGCGTGCGTTAAACAATGGTGTTGCATTCGGACCTACTTTTCCTGGTGATGTGACTTGTGTTCATGAGCCCAACGAAAGGCTCAGCCTCAAGTCATTAAAAAGAGCAATAACAATATACGTGAAAGTTCTCATATCACTTTAGGAGTAAATTATGAGAGATAAGGTTCAAGCACTTGCTGGAGGTATGATGGTATCTATCATCGTACTGGTCATCGCAGGTATATTTATTGGTATAGGTGCGGGCGTTGTAAACCAAATGTCTGCAACTGACTCTGTTATTTGGGCATTTTTCAAACTGATGTTAGATCTAGGTTTGATGGTGATGCGCAACCTACCTCCATTCTTTGCGATTGGTTTGGCTTTTGCCCTCGCTAAATCTGAGAAAGGATGGGCAGCCTTTACCGGTTTTACCATGTTCATGTGTTTCAATGTCGCTATCGGTTCGATTGCTGCATTTCACGGTTGGACTGCTGAAACTACCAGTGTTGCATCTTTGATGAATGATGCTGGCTACGACAAAGTCGCTGCACAAAACTTCAACTCTCTATGGGGAGAATCTTTAGGTATTTTCGCTTACAACATGGGTATCTTCAGCGGTATTCTTGTGGGCTGTATTACGGCTTGGATCCACAACCGTTTTTACAAATTTGAAATGCCTACGTTACTTAGCTTTTTCTCTGGCCCTCGCGCGGTAGTGATTTTTGCTTACTTCGCTATCATGCCAATTGCCCTTTTCGTTTACTATGCTTGGCCACCAATTGCAGGTGCTTTGCAGTCGCTAACAACGCTTATTACCAGCTCTGGTATCTTTGGTTCGTTCCTTTTCGGTGTGTTTGACAAAGGCCTATTACCGTTTGGTTTGCACCACTTGATCGCATTCCCTATCGAGTACACTCGAGTCGGTGGTGTTATGGAGATTGATGGTGTGGTTTATGAAGGCGTTCGTAATATTATGAACGGCCAAATGAGCTCACCAGAGGCAACGGGCTACATTACCCATAACTTCACTAGCGGACGAATTCCAATTCAAATTGGCGGTTTAACTGGCGCAGCTTATGCGATGTATGTGACGGCGAAAACACAAAATCGCAAGAAGGTTGCAGCTATCATGGTACCAGCCGTGTTCACAGCGGCAGTGATCGGTATCACTGAGCCTCTGGAGTACACCTTCTTATTTGTTCAGCCTTTCCTATTCTTTGCTGTTCACGTGCCTCTAAATGGATTGGCTTATGTGATCACTGAAATGATGGGTGTATCCATTCATGGTAATCAGCTACTGTTCATGGTGCCTAACTTGCTTCAACCTGAGAAAGTGCATGCTTGGGCTCTGATATGGATAGTCCCTCTGTATTTCGTTATTTACTTCTACACCTTCAAGTTCTTTATTTTGAAGTTTGACTCGAAAACTCCGGGTCGTGAGGAAGATGATGACGACATAGCGCTGTACTCCAAAGAAGACTTTAAAAAGAAAAAAGCGCAAACCTCAAAAGACCTACCTGCTGGAATTATTGAAGCGCTAGGCGGTGCCGACAATATTGAAAACGTAGCTAACTGTGCCACTCGACTGCGTGTCTCATTGCATGATGAATCCTTAGCGGCAAGCGATAAAGTTTGGAAACAAGAACTTAACGCTATCGGAGTAGTAAGGATGAATAAAGGCATTCAGGTGATATACGGTGCTAATGTCATAACGATAGCCTCTGGTATTAAAGAAGCCTTAGGTGTCGATTCCTAGCAACGTATTTCCTTATGTAACCCTACAGTTACAAGCTTAATAGAATCCCAATAACTCATGATTCCTCCTGTGACCTCGCGTCACAGGAAGGGATTCGTGTACCTGAAATATGGATATTATAAAAATGAAAACAATGACAAAACATGCAGTTACCTTACTTGCCCTATGCGTTTCCGGCGTTCTACATGCAAGTGAAAATACAGTAGCGGATTGGCCAGAACGAAGCCCTATGGTGTTCTGGGGAGACAGAGCCAATGAAGATTGGAGCTATGTCGACGATTTGAAAGAGAGCCAAAAAAGCTTCTCTGAGAAATTAAAACGTTTGGACATCGATGAAAGCGGTGACTGGAAAGTTTCTTTTAGCGGTAATGTAAAAGCGGCTCTCGATAACCGTTGGAACCATATGTACGACGGCGAAAATCGCAAAAAGAATGAGCTTCGGACTCGTATGCAGTTCGCGACAGATGTGACGTATCAAGATTGGATGCGCCTATTCGGTGAGATTCGTACCAACTACACTAACCTAGATAATCCTGGCCCGGTGGATGATGCAGGTACGGATTTCCATCAATTGTTCGCAGAATTCAAGCTCCTTGACGATGGCCAGCAATATTTAAGTACACGACTTGGGCGTCAAGAAATTTACTTGAATGAATGGCAAATGATGAACCGTGAGCCTACGCCGGTACAGTCTAGTTGGAATGCGGCAAGTGCGAAGTACAGCGTTTCTGGTATTAATTTTGATGTGTATTACGGTGAAGAAGTCTTCCCGCTATATAGTGATGGTAGCTTTAGTGGCAACTGGGATGACAAAACTAACGGTAAGAAATCAACAGGCCTGTTCGCTAATTGGCAAACCGATTTCGGTACGATGCAAGCTTATGTAATGAGTAATCAGCTAACAAACGAAAGCTTTGTTAATGCTCCTGATGGTGATGTTGATATTCAAGTTCTGGGCATTCATGCTCATGACTTTGTGAGTGAAGGCTTTGGTTACATGCTCGATGGTGTGTACCAATTTGGTGACCATGCAGGTAAAGACATTTCTGCGTATATGGCTTATGCAGATTTGAACTACAACTGGAAAGCCGATTGGAACTACCGTTTAGGTTTGAACCTACATTATGCTTCAGGTTCGGATAAAGACAGCGATAAGGTTAATACCTTTAACCCGCTATGGACCGGTGACCCATTAGGTTTCGCACATGATGGGGCATATGGTAATGCGATGCAGGTTGGTTCGTACACTGTCATTGAATATCAGCCGAAGCAGTCAATCATTGCAGGTTTCATGTCGACATGGCGAGCAAACACCGATGATGCGATTTATACGTTAAATCAAGATGTCTTGTTTGGTGCAGAATCGGATGAAAAATACGCTTATAGCCAATTTTATTTGCAATTCCATAACTACATTACAGGTAACTTAAAGTCTGAGGTTAATATGTACTACGCCCTAGACAGCGACTATACCCGTGATGTCGTAGGCAGCTCGAGTGATGATATCTCACGAGTTGAAATTGCGTTAATTTACAACTTTTAATCCGGTAGTCACTACTACAAAAATAGTGATGTATTTTAGCCCAGCCTATCGGTTGGGCTAATTTTTATTCAGCAATGTGAAATTTTTCCTGCAAAAACTCGGTCGTTAAATGATGAGGTGATGCTTTTACCCTTTAGCGAAAATTTTGAGCTATCACTAGGTGAACTTGCTTAGAAACACTAAGCTCTACTTATCATGGAAGGAGAAATGGTTATGAAATGGCTTATCTTATCTGTAACGCTATTGTTTGTAGCAGGATGCCAATCAACAGGTACAGGGACATCTGAACACGATGAAATGAATCGAGTTGATACGAGTGGATGCAGCAGCTAGTCTCTTTTTTTGGAAACACCTTTTCAACGACTGCTATGTCTAATAAGAATCAACCCTATAAAGCTTTGTGATTTCACAGGGCTTTATTTCATGTAAGATTAGTAAACCTGTTTTGAGGGTACATGTTGTAAATTTGTGAATCTGAATTGTCTATATTCTAGGCTGTGTACTGGATCTCATTTGTTATTTGGAGCACTTGCTAAGGTTAATAGTGAATGTGTTTAAGACTACCCCAATCACTTTACTCAACTTAAGAGGTTTCTATGCTAGGTGAAAATCACTCTCTTGTTCACGAATTTCCTGAAATGAAAAACAAAATTGCTGAGCTTGCTAAAACTGATGATGGCTTTGCAGAAGATATGAAGACATACGACAACCTTGATAAAGAGATTCGTAAACTAGAGCTGAAAGATTCACCCATTGATGATGGCTCGATGCACCAACTGAAACATGATCGTTCTGTACTTAAAGACGCACTGCACGCTCGCTTAACGGCTTAGTCAGTTGGCAATTTGGCTGATTAGCTAAATGGCGAATTGCAGATTTAGATACTAAAAACTCCTTCGGGAGTTTTTTTCGTTTTGGCTTACCCATTTTCTTCTGAACCCATAAGTTTGGGCTTATTTGGATATAAAAAAGCTTAGCGCGGGGGACGCTAAGCTTCGTTGTTCATCATGTTCTTGAACCATGTTTAGGCTGGTGGGGTTAGCCTACTTGAGAAAAGCTCACTACCTTGCTTTGTAGTTTCTGTTTCAAGTAATCCGTCACTGCTTGCTGCTCTGATTCGCTCATGTACAGGCCTAGTTTGGTTCTGCGCCACAAGATGTCTTCGTCAGTCATCGCCATCTCTTCATTGATCAAGTAATCGATTTCAACTTGATAAACGCCATGTGCTTCTTTTGAGAATTGAATGCCAAGGTCAGCTTCGCTGTTCGCACCTTCCAATAGCTTCCACGTGTAAGTACCGAATTGAGTCACGTAGCGAAGCAACAACGCTTCAGGTGCCCAAGGGTATTTAGTATGGATCATCTTCGCAAGTTGCTCTCTGCTACAGCTGAAGTTACCACCTGGAAGCGTGTTGTTGGCTGTCCAAGGCGCACCCATGTTGGTTAGGTGAGGCTCTAACTTCTTAAGTGCTGCTTCGCCGAGTTTACGATAAGTGGTCAACTTGCCACCGAAGATCGAAAGCAGTGGTGCTTGATCCAGTTCTGCGTCTAATTCCAGCGTGTAGTCACGAGTGATCGCTTGTGGAGAGTCTGATTCATCGTCACATAGCGGTCTTACACCACTGTATGTCCAAACCACGTCTTCACGACCGAGCTGTTTAACAAAGTGCTGGTTAACGATATCAATCAAGTAATCCACTTCGACATCATCAATGGCAACTTCACGTGGGTCGCCTTTGTATTCAAGGTCGGTAGTACCGATGATCGAGAACTTATCTAGGTAAGGGATCATGAACACAATGCGATTGTCTTTGTTTTGCAGAATGTACGCTTGTGGTTCGTCATGAATGCGTGGCACAACAATGTGTGAGCCTTTGATCAAACGAATGTTACGAGGTGAAGCTTGCTCTAAGCCATCATCAAAGAACTGCTTAACCCAAGGGCCTGCTGCGTTAACGAGTGCTTTTGCTTTGCGTTCAAAACGCTGATTTGTCATCACATCAAGGATCGTTACATGCCAAACACCACCTTCACGGTGCGCTTTTTCAACACGGCAGTAGTTACGTACTTCTGCGTTGTTTTCTTTTGCTGCCAACACGTTGAGCAATACCATGCGCGCATCATCAACCCAGCAATCTGAGTATTCGAAGCCTGTCTTCATTTCTGGCTTCAGTAAACCTGATTTAGCCAAGTTCACTGTTTTACTGCCAGGAAGCGTGGTGCGTTTACCTAAGTTATCGTAAAGGAATAGACCGCAGCGAATCATCCAAGCTGGGCGTAAAAATGGTCGATGCGGTAAACGGAAACGCATTGGTTGAGCAACATGAGGTGCTTTTCTTAACAATACTTCGCGTTCAGCAAGCGCTTCCGAAACTAAACGGAACTCGTAGTGTTCAAGGTAACGTAAGCCACCATGAATCAATTTTGAACTTGCAGAAGACGTCGCCGATGCGAAATCATTTGCTTCGTATAAGCCAACGTTTAGACCACGACCTGCTGCATCTGCTGCGATGCCTGCACCGTTGATACCGCCGCCGATCACGATCAAATCTAAAGTGGAAGATGTACTATTGTTTGAATTATTTTGTTGAGCACTCATGGTTTTGACCTCTTTCTGAGCGAACGAGCATTTTAGAACATAAGTGAATCCTATCTTAACTTTCGTTTGTGGTCATTTATTATTTTCGTTTATGCGCGTTTTATGTGATTTGTGCATAAAAAAACCTCTGCTTATGAAAGCAGAGGTTCAAATAAATCTAATTCGAGCATAGAAGCGACACGAACAGTGATCAAGTAGCTTTGGTTCAGTTATTAAAAAAGCCAGCTATTGATAAAGTGATTCTATCAATAGATCTGGCTTTTGGTTGCTCAATGAATGAGAGAGCTTTACTTAATTTAGCTCAACTTAATCTAGCTTAGATTAGCAGGGGCTATTCGCCTGAGGTTGAAGGCTGAGCTGTATCTATGACTTCTAAAGGAATGTCTGAATCTTTAAGGATGTTGAGAATCTCTTCCGGCGGCTGCTTGTTGGTAAACACCATGTGCGCCTGAGAGATATTACCAAGCTTAACCATCGCATTACGGCCAAACTTAGTGTGGTCAACGGCTAAGAAGATACTGCGGCTGTTCTCGATGATGGCTTGTTTCACACGAACTTCGTGATAATCAAAATCGAGCAGTGAGCCATCAAAGTCGATACCACTGATGCCCAATATGCCGAAATCAAGGCGGAACTGCTTCACGAAATCGAGTGTTGCTTCACCTACGATACCACCGTCGCGGTTTCTTACTTCACCACCGGCCAAGATAACCTTTATTTCTGGGTTCGGCAGAAGGATGCTCGCGACGTTAATGTTGTTGGTGACAACTCTTAACTGTTTGTGGTTTTTGTTGAGCGCGCGGGCAATCGATTCTGGTGTGGTACCGATATCAACAAACAAAGTCGCGCCATCTGGGATGTGTTTAACCAGTTCATCGGCAATCACGTCTTTTTCGTTGAAGTTAAGCGCTTTACGCGTGTTGTACGAGGTGTTTTCCGAGCTTAAAGGAATCGTAGCACCACCATGATAGCGACGTATTTTGTTACCATCGGCCAGTTCGTTGAGGTCTCGTCTGATGGTCTGTGGGCTTACATCAAACTTTTCAACGAGCTCTTCGGTACTCACATATCCTTGTGTTTTAACCAGGTCTACAATCTGCTGGTGTCTTGGTATCTGCTTCACTTAACTTACCACTCCCTGCACGCCAAAGGCTCTAGCGCGTCAAAATCGAAAATATAAACTCGCGCTATTGTGCTCGAATTGACGAAGAGAGAGAAGTAATGATGGTAAGGAATCATGTCTAAACCGCAAAAACGGTGCTCGTAACGTAAAATTTGAGCCTGAAACGCAAAAAAGAGCACAAAATAGTGCTCTTTTTAGTTTCGTTTACTGAGGTTCGAACAATCCAATCGACAAGAAAGTGATTATTCGAACTCCTCTGTTAACTCACGCTTAGATTACTCTTCGTCGTCATCGTGCAGTTCAGACCAAACCTGTGCACACTTGATAGCACGCTTCCAACCTTTGTAACGGCGGTTACGCTTCTCTTCGTCGTGGTGTGGCATGAACGTGCGGTTAAGAACAGCTTTGTCTTGAAGCTCGTCAATGCTGTCCCAGAAACCAACCGCAAGGCCAGCAAGGTAAGCGGCACCCAAAGCCGTAACTTCCGTTACTTCAGGGCGGTGAACTTCAGTATCAAGCACGTCTGATTGGAATTGCATTAGGAAGTTATTCGCTACTGCGCCGCCATCAACACGTAGTTTCGCTAGCTTGATGCCTGAGTCAGCTTGCATTGCGTCTAGTACGTCACGCGTTTGGTAAGCAATACCTTCCAGTGTTGCGCGGATGATGTGGTTAGAGTTAACGCCACGAGTTAGACCAACAATCGTACCTCGAGCATAAGCATCCCAGTATGGCGCGCCTAGGCCTGTAAATGCAGGAACCACGTAAACGCCGTTTGAAGAATCCACTTTCGTTGCGAAGTACTCAGAGTCTTCTGCGCCAGCTAATAGCTTCATTTCATCACGTAGCCATTGGATTGATGCACCGCCCATGAACACCGCACCTTCAAGTGCGTATGCTGGTTCGCCTTTAGGACCACATGCTAGCGTTGTTAGTAGACCATTCTTTGAGGTTACTTTCTCTTGGCCTGTGTTCATCAGAAGGAAGCAACCTGTGCCGTAAGTATTCTTAGCTTGGCCAGCTTCTACACACATTTGACCGTATAGTGCAGCTTGTTGGTCACCCGCAATACCAGCGATTGGGATACGAGTACCGCCTTTACCACCAAGGTTCGTTTGACCGTATACCTCAGAAGAGCGCTTCACTTCAGGCATCATGACTGCTGGAATACCCATCTCGTCAAGTAGCTTCTGATCCCAACATAGGTCATTGATGTTGAACAACATAGTACGTGACGCGTTGGTGTAATCCGTAACGTGTACACGTCCTTGAGTCATTTTCCAAACCAACCAAGTATCAACCGTACCGAATAGTAGTTTGCCTGCTTCAGCATCTTCGCGAGCACCTTCAACGTTGTCTAGAATCCATTTTACTTTGGTACCTGAGAAATACGGGTCAAGGACTAAGCCAGTATTGTCACGTACGTAGTCTTCTAGGCCACGTGCTTTAAGGTCTTCACAGATGTCTGCAGTACGGCGACATTGCCATACAATTGCGTTATAAACCGGTTTGCCAGTTTCTTTGTTCCAAACAATAGTGGTTTCACGTTGGTTAGTGATACCGATACCCGCGAGTTCGTCGCTGCGAATGCCTGCTTTAGCAAGCGCTTCAACCAATGTAGAGCTTTGAGTCGCCCAGATTTCCATTGGATCATGCTCAACCCAACCCGCTTTCGGGTAAATCTGAGTGAATTCTCGTTGAGAAGAACTAACGATGTTTGCATCGTGATCGAGGATTACAGCGCGAGAACTTGTGGTGCCTTGGTCTAAGGCAACAATGTATTTTTGCTCGGTCATGGTAAGAATCCTTTTTCTTTCGTTATTTATATTTTAGTAAATGTAAGGTTGCTTAGGGATTAAGCTTGAGCTTGTTTAGCTTCTTCTTCTGTTTCACATTGGTTTGGAATTGTGCAGCCTTGGCCTTCGACTGGTAGGTAAGCTCCGATAACGCGTGGGTACAGCCAACCGCCAAAACACGCGCCAGCGATTGGAGCAATAATTGGAACGATGAAGTAAGGAATATCACGAGCCCCGCTTAGTGCGAAATCCCAACCTGCAAAGTAAGCGAACAGTTTTGGTCCGAAGTCACGAGCAGGGTTCATTGCAAAGCCAGTTAGTGGACCTAAAGAACCACCAATTACCGCGATAAGAATACCGATCAGTAGAGGGTTCATTGCGCCGCGAGATGCGCCATTGTTTTCATCACCTAACGCTAAGATAGCGAACATCAAAACAGCAGTAATCACAAATTCCACAGCAAAAGCGCCAAAGAAAGAAAGTGAAGCATGTGGGTATGTTGAGAAAATACCTGCGGTTGATAGTGCGTCTTGGCTGCTACGAACGAAGTTATGTGCAATTTCGTAGTCAGTAAATAGGTTGCTGTACAGGCTGTAAACTAATGCTGCAGAGCAGAAAGCGCCAAGCAGTTGCGAAATGATGTAAGGCACCACTTTCGCTTTATCAAAGCCATGGAACATAGCCAGTGCAATTGTTACGGCTGGGTTGATGTGTGCGCCTGAAACGCCGGCAGTACAGTAAATTGCAATCGCAACACCGAAGCCCCAGATGATACTAATTTCCCATTGTCCGAATGTCGCACCAGTTAATACCAGAGCGGCCACACAGCCAACGCCAAAGAATATGAGTAATCCTGTACCGATAAATTCAGCCAAGCATTGCCCAAATAAAGAAGGGTGTTTGTTTGTTGTCATGTTCGAGTCCTTTTTAGTTTTGCTTATCTAGCACGTGTATTGTGCATATATTTGCGAACTCGAAAATAAACGAACATCAAAAATGAGCGTTTGAGCATAAAATTGTTAATTAAAGTCACTTGAAATGTTAATCCGAACACTTTTGCTCGGAAAAGATGTTCGCATGAACGTCATTGCTCGAATTGATAGGTTGCGAAACCGCTCAAACTACCTATATGTAAACGGATGCGCAACTGGTACGAGGAGTTTATGTTTGGATTTGTGATGCTACTTCGTGAGTGGTGGATTATTAGACTTAATTAGGAAGGGCTATGTGATGTTCTTGCTATGTTAGAAGGGCGTTAATAAATGAACCTGTATGCATAAATGAATAAACTGCCAACTAAGGTGTAGTTTGGCAGTTTTAATAGTTAGTCAGTTCATGGCTTTCAACTTGCTGTAGTTGATTAACAACAAGTTATAAAGAATTGTCTACGATCAGTGTTTGAGACTCTAGTTATTGAATGATGTTTGGTATTGAACTAATCAAATACAGATATTCAGGTACAGCCTAAGTTCGAGTTTCTCTCGCAATAGATACGATAATTTTATTACCCTATCTGTTGTTTCCAGAGTTTGGCATAAAGTCCTTCTTTCTCAACCAGCTCATCGTGAGTTCCGTTTTCACACACTTGGCCTTTATCAAGAACTAAAATGTTATCCGCATGACGAAGAGTGTTGAGGCGGTGTGCGATGCTAATTACGGTTCTACCTCGACAGATCTCGTCCATGTTGCTCATGATGGCAGCTTCAGAGTTATAATCTAGAGCAGAAGTCGCTTCATCAAGCAGCAAAATTCGAGGGTTTACGAGTAAGGCTCTTGCCAATGCGACACGTTGACGCTGACCACCAGATAGAGAAGAGCCTTTCTCACCGACCGGTTGGTCGAACCCGTGGGGAAGCTCTTCAATAAATTCTATAGCGCCAGCAAGCTGCGCTGCGTGACGCATCTCTTCATCAGAAGCTTGTGGCTTACTTAGGCGAATGTTATCTGCAACACTCCCTGAGAAAAGAATGCTGTCTTGCAACACAACACTCATATTGCGGCGTAACGATATAGGATCCGCGATAGCTAGGTCCATACCGTCGACCAACACTTGACCATGCTGGGGAACATACAAGCGTTGTAGTAGCCGGGTTATGGTACTTTTCCCTGAACCCGATGGGCCTGTAATACCGATAAATTGCCCTGGTTTTATTTCTAATGAGAGGTTAGCTAGTACCTCTGGAGCGTCTTCGTGGTAACGGAATCTAATGTTGTGAAACTCTATGCCACCATTGAGTTCAGGAACAGAAGCTAGCCCCTGTTTACTGTTTTCTTTTGGTTCGTCAAGAATGTCACCCACTCGCTTCAATGCAATGAGAGTATGTTGAAAGTCTTGCCAAATTTGAGCAAGTCTAAGTACCGGTTGGGTAACATGACCAGCCAACATATTGAATGCGACCAATTCACCGGGCGTTAGCTCACCATTTAGTACAGCGCTGACTCCCCACCATAGCAATAATGCAGCGGTAAGCTTTTGGATAAGTGCGATGCCTTGCCCTGCGATTAACCCAGACTTTTGAGCATCGAAACTACGCTTTAGTTGCTGGCTGAGTATGCGTTGCCATTGATGTAAGAATCGATGTTCAGTAGCAGTTGTTTTAATGGTTTCAATGCCTGTTATCGCTTCAGTTAAAAAGGTTGTGGCGTCGGCGTCTGATTCGTATTCTGATTCCACTTTTTTTCTTATTAAGGGGCCAGCGATAAGCCAAAGTAAGAAATAGATGATCAATGAACCGATTACTAACCAAGTCAGAGTACTAGCATAGTGGAACATGACGGCGATAAAGACAGCCACAAAAATTAAATCGAGTAATAACATTAACGTCGAACCCGTTAAAAACTGACGGATTTGTGCCATTTCACGAACTCGCGCAATGATTTGCCCGGTTTGTCTCTGCTTAAAATAAGTGAGTGGAAGGCCAACTAAGTGACGATAAAGGCGCCCTGATAGCTCTGCATTAACCTGACTCGCCAAATGACCAAATACGGTATTGCGTAAGTAGCTGTATGCTGGTTCAGCAATAGCTAATGCGAGCATTGCCATTGCGAGCACATGAAGACTTGATAAACTGCGACCTACTAGTACTTTGTCGATGACATTTTGAAATAGCAACGGGCTTACTAGTGCGAATATCTGAAGTGCAATAGCATAGAAAAATACATCACGCATCTGGCTTTTTTGACGCCAAATAGAGGGGGAAAACCAACTAAGGCCAAATTTCACTTCTTTGTTACTTAGTCTTTCATCCGCGACCAGTATTACCTTGTACATCGATAATTGACTACTCAGACTAAGCTCACTCTGCTGGTCTAATTGAGTGGTTGGGTCATGTAAAAGAGAGGAACCATCAGCTGACTTTGTGAGCACTTTCCAACTATTGTCGATTTCAATTAAAACGGGTAGTGGAAGGGTATCTAGCTCGCTTGATTTTACTTTCGTTACTTGACTTTTCAGGCCGATATAATCCGCCGCTTCCCTTATTTGCATGTCGCTCAAATTGGAATGATTGACACCCAATGCATGTTTTAGCTGTGTTTTAGTCGATTTCTTGTGAAAGTGATTTCCGGCATAAACGACGGCGTCTATTCCGCCATTATCTTTTGTGGCAGATATATCTTGATTGCTAGAGGTATCTTGAGTGCAAGAGGTATCTTGGGCGATAGACACATCTTGTGTTGTTGATAAGGTCATATCCATTCTCATCTCTCTCGTAGCGACTCAGCTTGGTATTCACGTATTGGGCTCAGTATATAGTCGATAACTCGGCGCTTATCCGTTTTGATTTCCGCAACAACGGACATACCTGGCGTTAGTTCAACGCTTTCTCCGTTAATTAAGATATTGTTATTGATGAGTTTAACTTGGGCTGGGAAAACAAGCCCTAGACGTTCATCCGTGGTCGAATCACGAGAAATACTTAACAGCTCCGCTTCGATAGTGCCGTAGCGAGTATATGGAAACGCATCTACTTTTACGGTCACTGACTGTCCGGGATAAACAAAACCTACATCTTTGTTGAGAATCTGTATCTCTGCTTGCTGAACGGAATTTTCAGGGACAATAATCATCAAGTTTTGTGCAGGTTGAAGTACCGCGCCTAGCGTGTAAATACTGAGTTGCTGTACCGTGCCATCGACAGGGGAGCGGATTATTTCTAATTGTTCACGCTCACGAACTTTAGATAACTCCTGAGCTAACCCAACCAACTGCAACTTTGCTTGCTTTCGTTTCTCAAGCCACTCTCTTTGCTTTTGTGCTTTGAAACCGGTTAACCTCTCTTCAAGGCTGTGATATTGGGATTTCAAAACCTCTAATTCAGCTCGCTGCTGAGACACTTGACGCTGAACCTCCAGTAGCTCTTTTTCTTGCTCTAGATACTCTACGTGTCCAATGACTTTTATTTGATTCAACGTTTTTCGTGCCGCGAGTCTTTGGCTAATATTTTCGGTTAACTGAATTAAGGCGCTGATGTCGCTTTGACGGGCTTCCTGTGATGCATTGTTGACGTGCATTTCTGCCTTGATACTTGCAAGAGTCGACTCGTACTCGCGTTTCTCGCTAAGGTGGTTTTCATTGATTAATGTCTGCTGTGCCGATGGTAAGGTCGAAAATAGAAGGTCTTTAGAGAGTGGAAGGCCACTGATCAGAGATCGGTAGCGAACTAACTCATTTGTCTGATATTCGGATTGAGTGATGAGACGTGTAATGTCTTGATTAATGCCTAAGGTGTCGAGAGTAAGAAGTGGCGCGCCTTTATCAACTCTCTGCCCGTCCTTAACGTGAATGGAGAGGACTCTACTTTGTTCATAAGATTGAATTACTTGTGAACGTCCAGAGACAACGAAACGCCCGGTTGCTGTCGCTTGTACGTCCAGTTTCCCCCAATACGCCCAAAGCAATACCGCCATGACCCCTAGGCTAAGAGTGATTGCCGTTAAACGAGCAAATGGTGAAGGAGGGCGTTGTGACAAAGCGAGGTGTGCAGGCAAAAACTCGTAGTGGTTCTCTGCGGCTTGGTTGAACTTGAATCTAGCCAAGAATTGCTTGATTACGCTTTTCATGCGTTTGAATCCTCTTGTTTGAGCTCTTGTTGAAGTTGCCACAACTGTTTGTACTGTTTACCCAACGTTAATAATTGTTGGTGGCTGCCTTGCTCGACGATACTCCCTTGGTGAAGAACAATAATTCGATCACAATCTCGTACGGTGGATAATCGGTGAGCGATAGTAATGACCGTTCGGCCCTTTGCGATGCTCGTCATATTGGATTGAATCAACGCCTGTGATTCATCGTCAAGTGCACTAGTAGCTTCATCTAAAATAATGATTTTGGGATTAGAAAGCAGAGTTCGTGCAATCGCGAGCCGTTGCTTCTGCCCACCAGAAAGAGATTGTCCGCCTTCGGCTAATATCGTGTCATAGCCAATTGGGAGCTTCATAATAAACTCGTGGGCTCCAGAGAGCTTCGCCGCTTCGATAACCTCTTCTAAGTTTGCTTCCGGTTTTGATTGGGCAATATTCTCGCAAACGCTTTTGTTAAATAAATAGTTTTCTTGCAGCACGATGCCGATTTGTTGACGCAGTTGCTGAATACTAATTTGATTCAGTGGAGTGTCATCAACCGTGATTAACCCTTGTTCTGGGGTGTATAGTCGCAGTAATAATCGAGCTAAGGTGCTTTTCCCAGAACCAGATGTGCCGACAACGCCTAAGGTTTCTCCTGCTTGTATATCCAAAGATAAGTTATCGAGAGTTGGAGGGGTATCAAGTTGGTAACGAAACAGAACGTTTTTGAAAGAAATAGCCCCTTGCATTGTCACCATGTCGTTACCTGTATGTTGTTCTACCGGCAAATTGAGCATGTCTCCTAACTTCTCTAATGCTACGCGGGTTTGAATAAACTGCCCCCATAGTTCGACCATACGAGATAAGGGTTGAGCTATGTGATTCGTCATCATGTTGAAGGCAATAAGTTGGCCAATAGTCATCTCCAATGACAATACTTCAGTTGCTCCTAGCCATAAAATACCGACACTGGTTACCTTCTGTATAAGTTGAACTGCATGATTAGAGCGATTGTTAATTTGTTGGACTACGTATCCAGTAGAAACCATTTTTTCTGTTTGTTCGTCCCAACGGCGAACAAAGCGTGGCTCTACGGCTAAGCTTTTTAGAGTTTCACTGCCAGCCACTGTTTCTGTTAGAAATGAGGTATTTGCAGCAGCATGTGTAAATTGCTCTTCTACCGCCGTTTGCATTCGAGGCGTGAGCCACCAAGCGAGTAATACATAAAGAGGAATGGTTACCATAAATAACCATGTGAGGGTTGACGAAAGTAAGCTCATTACGTAAAGAAAGACAAACATGAACAAGAACTCGACAGTTAAAGTGAACATAGAGCCTGTCAAAAATTCTCGTACGGTGTCGAGCTCACGCACTCGAGTTACGATAGCGCCTACTTGGCGTGTTTTGAAGAACATCAAAGGAAGGCCAAGCAAGTGCTTTACTAATTTAAGCCCCAATTGAATATCAATTCTATTGGCTGTGTGCGCATATTGATATTCGCGCAAGCCGCGAAGTATAACCTCTACAATGCCAGTGATCACAAGCCCTATCACAAGCACGTCAAGGGTTGACCAAGCTTGATGTACAAGTACTTTATCCATCACAACCTGAAAAAATAGCGGTGAGATTAAGGCGAGTATTTGCAATACAAAAGAAAACAAAAAAATTTCCCCGAGTATTCTTTTGTGTTGCAAAAATTCAGGAATAAACCAAGTGATATCAAACCGTGATTGAGCTTGTTTGACCTCAATCCATTTGTGGTTCCAAATTGAATTGAGTTCTCTATAAGAAATTATTTCAGGAGTTTCTTTATTAGGTTTTTGTATTAAACATTTATCTTTATTAGACTTCGCTAAAATAAATGATAGCCCTTGAGTATCGAATAGAATAACAGGTGTTGTTATATTGTTAATGTTTTTTGTTTTTGAACGCTTAATTACAATATTAACTTTGTTGTCTATTTGTATCTTCTTTAATTCATCGTTGAAGTTATTTGGTTCTGCAGTTGTTTTTTTATATCAATGATGTCTTTTTAGTGCCTAAAATACTTA
This sequence comes from Vibrio bathopelagicus, assembly GCF_014879975.1. Taxonomy (NCBI): domain Bacteria; kingdom Pseudomonadati; phylum Pseudomonadota; class Gammaproteobacteria; order Vibrionales; family Vibrionaceae; genus Vibrio; species Vibrio bathopelagicus. Next base: position 370,982 of record NZ_CP062501.1, read on the forward strand.
AGTACAGGTGTATACACTTCAAGGTTAAAACTTCATTTTGTGTCATGATTTAAGCTTCGTGTCTGATTTTTATGGTGTTTAAAAAAGTGCGGCATAGTATCAGCACCTTAGTAAGTCTTCAAATTTATATTTCTAATAACCGAAAAAAAACATGAAATATTGTGAGCGATAAAATGCATTGTTTATTTTTCAAATTATGATAATGGTCGGTTTTAGATGTGTGAACTAATAGAGTTTATGCTCTAAAACAAATATTAAAGTAAGTTGATTCGAAATTTTTTGGGGTGTAAAATTAATTTATAAAACATAATATATTTAGTTTTTTGTTTTATCTATTCTAATAAGAGTTGTTTATAAGGCTAATCAAGCCGTTGTGTATAATTAATCGGGTTTAATTTATGACAGAGAAGTTTGTTCAAACAGTATCTAGTGTTAATTACAATAAAGGTGTTTTTTCTCTTTATTTCGTAGGTCAAGATCAAAAAAACATGGCTAGTGGTGTAATGGCTGAAAATGATGGTGACCTAGAACTTAAACAAGTCGTTCATATGCCAGCTTCTGGTTTCATGTATATGGTTTCAATGGTTAAAAACATGCTCGAAGATCCTCGCATGTCGGCAGAATTTGACAAGCTAGTTGCAGCTGGTTTTTTACCTTCAGATGATCTTAATGTTGACCAAGCTGAAGAAGTGAAAACAGAAGAAAAATCTGCGCCAAAGAAGCGAGCTTCTAAAGCAAAATAGTCGCTGTATTCGATGAGATAGGGCACATGTCTATTACACATCAATCAGCAAATCTAACCTTAGCGCAAATTCAAAATTTAATTGGTGGGGTGATGTTGTTAAGTCAGCATTCACCTCTCCACAGTAGATACGTTGTTGCTGAATGGCAGCAGCGCATTATGCCAGCGTTTGAGCTAAATCAGTTTTGCTATTACGAAGATGAACAAGGTCGCCCAATTGCATTTTGTAATTGGGCGTTTTTGTCTGGGCAGAGCCGAGATGAATTGCTATTAGGGGCTCGAGAAATCTCTTTATCTGACTGGCGGTCCGGCCAGCATATTTATATTCCAGAGATGATAGCGCCATTCGGGCATGGTCGAGAGGTCGTAAATGACCTTCGACGCCGTGTATTCCTTCCGTGGAAGGGGCAGAAAGTTTGCACTGTCCGCGGCAAGGTCGATGTTCAAAATGATCGCTGTATCAGAAAAGTACAGTGGTTTTCTATTTAACCCAAATTTAGAGTTTTTTTTATGGGAAAACCATTTTGGAGAAGTGTTGAATACTTCTTTACAGGGAACTATTCCGCCGATGAAGGTAACAACAACATTGTTGCTATCGGTTTTGGCGGCGAAATACATGCTCGTGGAGGTGATGATCACATCACTGTCGGTTCAATTGGGGCGACGGTTTATACGGGTAGTGGAAATGATACGGTAGTAGGTGGTGCGGCATATCTAAGAGTAGAAGACTCTGTTGGCAACCTAAATGTAAAAGGTGCTGCCGGGTATGCGGACATTAACAAAAGTGGAGATGGGAATGTTTCATTCGCTGGCGCTGCTGGCGGAGTATCTATTGATCATATAGGTAATCGCGGTGACGTAAATTATGGCGGTGTTGCTGCATATAATGGGATAACCCGTAAAGGTCTAAGTGGTAATGTGACGTTTGGTGGTGCTGGTGGCTATAACAGCCTTTGGCATGAAACCAATCAAGGTAATTTATCCTTTACTGGAGCTGGGGCCGGAAACAAACTTGACCGAACTTGGTTCAATAAATACCAGGGTTCTCGCGGTAATGTAACGTTTGATGGTGTTGGTGCGGCCAACAGTATTAGCTCACGAGTAGAAACGGGTAATATCACTTTCCGTGGTGCTGGTGCCGATAACCATCTCGTTCGAAAAGGTAAAGTCGGTGATATAACATTGCAGGGTGCGGGCGCATCAAACCGTATTGAACGTACGCGACAATCGGATGATGTCTATGTGGAAACACGTGGCAATATTCGCTTTGAAGGTGTTGGTGGATACAATAGTATCTATTCTGATGTGGCACACGGTGATATTCATTTCTCTGGAGGCGGGGCTTACAATAAGATTACCCGTAAAGGGTCTGGTAACGATTTCGAAGGCGAAGGGTTAGCCAATGCCAATGCCGATGAAATCGTGCTTACTAAGGCTGTCATGAGTGGCTCTTGGGTTGGTCAAAATCATCAAGTAACTGGCATCAGGTCATCTCGTGAACCTAATACTTACCTGTTTGCATTCGCAGACGATACTTATACAAAAATCAACAAAGTTCAGCTTCGTAACGATCCTCAAACTGGCTTGTTAGAGTACTACTCTACCGCTTGGTATAAAGCGGGTAATCACCTTGAAAACTTATCAGATCTAGATATCTCTTCTCAGGGAGGGTTCAATGCTGTCAACATTAATGGCGCGTATACACTATCTGATCTTACGGTGGAACATCAACAGCCAGTAACCGTTCATGCTGTTGAGAAAGACCTGACTGAATATGAATGGGTTACATACGCAAACGGTGCCTTAATCGATGCTGAAGATGTTGTTTTGGCCGATGCAAAAATGGGTGGCCATGCCATTTCTACAAATGGCACAACAGTTGATGTTAAAGGTGTTAAGTCAAATCGTAAATCAAACACGTATGTATATGCGAAAGTACTTGGCCCTTATACAAAAATTGTGGTGGTTGAATTAGCAAATGATTCAGAAACTGGCGAGTTAAAGTACCAGGCCCGTTCTTGGTACAAAGAAGGTAATTACACCGGAAATTTGGCCAATGAGGATATTTCGTCAGCAAATGGTTATCACTCAATGGGTCGAGGTGGATATTCGCTGAGTGATCTACAGTACAGTGTAAATGCGGTGAGAAGTACTAGCGAAACGGTCGCAGATATTGACGAGTACAATGAACAAGCATTGATCAAACCTGCTACAGATACCGGTGAAAGCTCAGGAGATGTGCGCTTTAATGGTGTTGGTGGTGGGAACGTCATCAAGTCCAATGTTACCCGCGGTGATGTTCATTTTAATGGTGGAGGGATTGCCAACGTTATCCTTCACAGCTCTAAGTTTGGTGATACTGAATTTATTGGTGGTGGCGCGGCTAACGTTATTGTTAAAAGTGGCGATGAAGGCGATCTCACTTTCCGTGGTGCTGGCTTGGCTAACGTATTAGTCCATCAGAGCAAGCAAGGCAAAATGGATGTCTATGCAGGCGGTGCGGTCAATGTATTGGTTCGTGTTGGTGATGGCGAATATTTAGCTCACTTACTTGCTTATGGCAATATTTCAGTTCACAAAGGTAACGGTAATAGTCGTTTGACTATGCTAGGCGGCTACAACACGCACACCCAAATTGGTTCTGGCAATGGGTTGTGGTTAGCGGTCGGTGGCTTTAATGTCATGACACAGGTTGGTAAGGGTGACATCGCTTCTGTACTTGTCGGTGGCGCGAATGTCATGACTAAAGTGGGTGACGGTGACCTCACGGCGGGTATGCTTGGTGGTGCCAATATCATTACTCATATTAGCGGTGATGAGACAGCCTCAAATACGACAGCAGTCGCACTTGGTGGTGCAAACATCCTAACCAAAAAAGGTAATGGCAACGCGCTTGCCGTTATGGGAGGAGGCGCTAACGTACTTACACATGTTGGTGATGGCTCGACAACTGGCGTTATGGTTGGTGGGGCGAATATTCTGACCAAGGTAGGCGATGGTGATACCACTGGCATTATGTTAGGTATTGGTAACGTACTGACTCATGTCGGCGATGGCCAAACAATTGGCGTAATGGGTGCTGCGGGTAATATCTTCACCAAAGTAGGCGACGGCACTTCAATAGCAGCTATGATCGGCGTAGGCAATATCTTTACTCACGTTGGTGAAGGGAACGCGTGGGCGCTAATGGGTGGCCTAGGCAATGTATTTACCAAGGTTGGTAATGGTGATGCATTAGCGCTTATGGTCGCGGAAGCCAATGTCTTTACGCATATTGGTGACGGTACAACAGTCGCATTAATGGTGGCGAAAGGTAATATCGCTACCAAAGTGGGCAATGGTACTTCGATAGCCGCGATGGTAGGTAACGCAAATATATTCACTCAGGTGGGTAATGGCAGCACGTTTGCTGCAATGCTTGGCCAAGCCAATATCATGACTAAAGTGGGTAATGACCTAACTGCTGCATTAATGATCGGTAAAGCGAATATCTATACTCACGTTGGTGATGGCACAAGCTTAGGTTTATTTGCTGGCGAACTAAACGTGATGACGAAAGTGGGTAATGGAACAACCTTAGCCGCGATGTTTGGTAAAGCAAACATTATGACTCACGTAGGAGATGGTCTTACTGGCGTACTAGCCCTTGGTGAAGCGAATATCATAACTAAAGTCGGTGATGACTTCATGGGTGTTGTCGCAGCTGCGAAAGCAAATGTAGTGACCCATGTTGGTGATGCAACAACCGCAGCTGTGTTAGCGGGTAAAGGTAATATCTTAACCAAAGTTGGCGAAGGAACCACCGTTGGTTTACTGATATCAAAAGTGGGCAATATCATGACCCATGTGGGTGATGGTACGACTGTTGGTTTGGCGAAAGGTAAAGCTAACATCATCACAAAAGTGGGTGATGGATTAGGCGTTAACGTGGCATGGGGGCAAGCAAATATCTTCACTCACGTCGGTAACGGTGATCGATACAACTTCGCCAAAGGTGAAGCGAACATCATTACCAAAGTAGGTGATGGCCAAGAAGTTTCTGTGGTTCAAGGTAAGGCGAATGTCATTACTCACGTCGGTAATGGCGATGATTACACGGGAGCTTGGGGCAAAGCGAATATCATTACGAAAGTGGGTGATGGCCGTAATGTTGTTTTAGCGAAAGGTGAAGCGAACATCGTTACTCAAGTGGGTGACGGAGATAGCTTCAACGCGCTTTGGAGTAAAGGCAATATCGTCACTAAAGTCGGTGATGGTATGCAGGTCACGGCGGCAAAAGGTAAAGCCAATATTACGACAACCGTGGGTAATGGCCTGAGTGTAACGGCGGCCTATGGTGATGCGAATATCAACACCAAAATTGGTGACGGTATTTCAGTTAACGTTGCATGGGGCAAATATAACGTCAACACCAAAGTGGGTGACGGTCTAAATGTTGCGGTGATGAAAGGCAAAGCAAACGTGAATATTCACGTAGGTGACGGCTTAGGGATTAACGCTTCTTATGCCAGAAATAACGTTGCTATCAAAGTGGGTAACGGTGATTTTTATAGCCTAGCTGTCGCGTCAAGTAACACTAGCAGCAATAAGCTTTCCGCACTGTTTGATAATATTAAACAAACTCTTCTTGGAGTGGGTGGCAGCCAAGCTATTAATTACCTAGTTCAAGGAGATGAAGCTTCGTCATCAGGAATTCAGAAAGGGCGAGGTGCGATTTCAACGCCTGAAATCACGAAACTTGATGGTTTCGCTCTGGATGAAATCGAAGAAGTAGGTTCCGATCTAGGAGACGGGTTAAGTGGAAGCGTGACCAACGTTGAAACACCTGATCTCAGCAACATGGAAAATGAACTCAACATCGAAGAATCTTCAGATCAAGCGCAAGCACCTAACCTGATCGTTAACGGCGATTTTGAACAAGGTGGCGATGGTTGGCAGTCTAGCCATGGTGTAGAAGCATCATATTCAAGTAGTGCTTATGGCGTAAGTGGCGAAGGCCACGGCTCACGTGTAACAGAGCTAGATACTTATACTAATACAAGTCTCTCTCAAGATTTAACTGATTTAGCGGAAGGTGAAGTCATTGCGGTTAGCTTTGATTTTGCAAAGCGTGCAGGCATTTCAAGCAACGAAGGCATAGAGGTTCTCTGGAACGGTGATGTTGTATTCTCAACCTCTGGCGATGAAGCAGCTTGGCAACAAAAAACACTTAAGTTGACTGCAAATTCTGGCAGCAACCGAATAGAATTCAAAGGCACAGGCCATAATGATGGGTTGGGCTATGTTTTAGATAATGTGGTGGCGAAATCTGAAACGTCACATCAAGCTAATGCTGTTGCCGATAATGCGGAACAAAATCAAGCTGCAAAAAATGCAATGTCTGACAAAGAACGAGCGGAAGCCGATCGCCAGCGTTTAGAGCAAGAAAAGCAGAAACAACTTGAAGTTGTTTCAGGTTCTCAGGCTCAATTAGAATCCACCGATCAAGAAGCATTAGAGAGTAATGGTCAAGCGCAGCGCGACGCTGTGAACGAAGAGTCTGAAGCGGTAACTAGAGACCTAACGGCAATGGCTCAAGGTCTTGATGTACTTGGCAATAAAGCTGAATACACGGGGGTGTCTGGTGATCATTGGCGCGATCGTTTCGCTGGTGGTCTTCTAAAGGATGTACAAACCCAATTAGACAATGCCAAAGATGTGTCTGGTGAGCAGCTCGCGGATGCGAAACAGGCTCATGAAGACAACCAAAAGAACGTCAACGATTCGGTGGCCAAATCAGAAGTAGGCGTTGCGAAAGGCGAAGAGAATCGCTCTATTGCAGAGCAAGATATTGCGGACGCTAAAGCCGATGCTGATGCACGTAAAGCAGAAGCGACCACGAAAACCAATGAAGCTAAACAAGCTGAATCGAATGCCAATAATTCAGCTAGAAACGCTGAAGAACGTGGTAATAGTGATGCAAGAAATGCTGAAAATAAAGCAAATCAAGCACAAGCGGACGCGAAAGGTTCTAAGCAAAATGAAAATGACCGCCCTGATCGTCAAGGTGCCTCTGGCAGCGGCTTATCTAATGAAAGTCACTTTACTCAAAGTGAAGAGACAACCAGTAGCAATGTCGATACGGTAAATCCACAGAGTGCCGACGGTCGATTCAGTGAAGGATTAACCGATCAAGAACAAGAAGCGTTAGACGGTGCGGTACAAGCTGTAAATCGACTACAAATCAATGCGGGCATTCGTTCTAAAAATACCGGAAGCTCAATTACTTCTCTGTTCACTGAGAGCAAAGCCGATAGTATTGTGCTGCCAACCACGCACTCTCAGGATGTGGCTCGAAAAGAGATCCGTATTTCAGGGGTGGACTTAGAAGGGTTAAGTGGTGGACAAGGAAATCAAGCAACGGGTCAACATAGTTCAAAAAGTGTTCCTGGGTTTCAAAGCCATTTTGCCTCGACATCAATTGGTATAGAAAACGAACTATCTGGTCTAGTTGTTGTTTTACCTAAGAATTCAGCACAGACGTTTGGGTATGTGCATGATTCACAAGGTAACCCATTGTTCATGTTAACCAAAGATATGAATCAAGGCGGTTATAGCAACCCAGCTCGTATTACGGATATCAATGGAGTGAACAACTGGCAGACGCATACAATTGAATTGGTTACGTATCCTAGTGAAACCAGTGATACGACGGCGATTGAAAGTCGTAAAGAAGCAATGCTCTGGTTAGCGAAAGAGTTTACAGGCCATATCAACCAGTCAAACCACCAAAGCTTACCTCAATTGGTGAGTGATGATGGACACTTTACGCTGGTTATCTCGAATTCGAAGCACCTCATCGCGGCTGGTAACGGCACTGCAATTGAAGCTCAAGGGCAGACAATAGGGATGACCCCTAGTGGACAACAAGCCACGATGGGCATTAGTGCGAAAGAATTTGGTTCAAGTTCTTCATTGGAAGTCAGACTTCTAGAATCGGCACCTTGGTACCAGTCGGGACTTAGAGATGAATTTTTAGTCAACTCTAATGAGCACAAACTAGATGATCCGACGGCTGCGCAAAACGTGTATGCCTATCTCACATCGGTCTATTCAAAAACTGCAGATCTGGCCAAAGAGTACGGTATCTACATCAATGATTGGGATCCTGCATCGGAGGGTTTCTCTCCAAACGCTCAAGGGTTAACCGATCCGAAAGTAAAAAATGCTTGGGAGATTTTGCCAAGAACTAAGCCTGTCAAAATGCTGGAACTTCTTAGTGCAGATGATTCACGATACGTGAGACAACAAATCATAGGCAAGCTGAAAGGTTCATATTCAGAAAGCCTTGCTAAGAGTGTATTTGAATACTTCCAGTATGGCGGCGAAGTGGCAGGACATGGCATCAACAACGCTACGACAGGAAATGTGCAGCAGCCAGAGCCCGCTATCTTGTTTGAGTTCCGCAGCGTGCCGAACGTGTTAAGTGAATTTGTGCCTAAAACAGAATCCACGGCAAAAGTTGATGTGAAGGCTCTCGATCATTTTGATTCTGCAAGCCGTAAAGCCATTATTGCTGAAGTGAACGCCTTGGTTAGTGGTAGTGATGATTTCGATACTTGGTATCAGGAGTATCGCGCAAGCAAAGGCCAACCCCCAGTTAAAAAGCCTAAATCCAGTGCTTCTGCGAATCACAAAGCCGAATGGTTAATGACGCAGCATGCTGATAAATGGGAAAAAATCACCGCGCCTTATATCGAAAGCAGTGAGACGAGCACGTCGACACAAGCGAAGGTAGATACGGGCGAAGTGCTTAAAGGACTACAGGAAGACTTTAAACGTTATGGTGACGCGCTGAAACCGGATACTAGCGTACCAGGAAAATCGAAAGACATTCGTACTACCAAAGATTTCCTAAATGGTTACAAAAACGACCATGCCAAGGATATCGTTGACGGCTTCCACTCAGACATGAGCATCAAGCAACTAGTGGATCTGTTTGTTAAGGGCAGCTGGAGTGCAGAGCAAAAAGGTGCGCTTGCTTGGGAAATCGAAAGTCGTGCGCTGAAAGTGACTTTCCAGAACAAGTCTGAGAAGTATAACCGACTGTTCCGTGAGATTGCCTCTGCTGGAGTGGTGGATGCGAAGGCCACCGAGCAACTTGCACCACAGTTAATGCTGATGAACCTATCGAACGACGGTTTTGGTGGACGCTGTGATCCACTTTCTAAACTTGTTCTGGTCGCAAAGCAGCTAGAAAACGATGGTCAAGCCGGCGTTGCAAGACAACTGCTGGAAAAGATGTACTCTGCGGCGGCGGTGCTGAGTAATCCAACGCTTTACTCAGACAGTGAAAAAGCCAATGCAAGCAAGTTGCTCAGCAGCTTGGCAGCTATCCATGCGAAGAATCCAATGCATGATACGTCGATGAAAGTATGGCAGGAAAAGCTGGAAGGGAAGCAAGCGCTTACCGTAAACGGTGTGGTTGAAAAGGTCACCGATGTATCGGCTAACGGTAAACCTGTGTTGTTGGAGCTTGATGCGCCGGGGCATGCGATGGCGGCTTGGGCAAAAGGCTCAGGTGACGACCGTGTTTACGGCTTCTATGATCCAAATGCTGGCATTGTTGAGTTCTCGTCAGCAGAGAAATTTGGTGCTTACCTAACGCGCTTCTTCGGCAAGTCCGATCTGAACATGGCTCAAAGCTACAAGCTGGGTAAAAACGACGTAGGTGAAGCGATCTTCAACCGCGTGGTGGTGATGGATGGCGACACGTTAGCGAGTTATAAGCCGACAATTGGTGATAAGACGACTATGCAGGGAATCCTTGATTTGCCTGTGTTTGATGCAACGCCAATCAGTAAACCGGAAGTTAGTGATGTCTTATCAGGCAATGAGAAGCACAAAGAAAACGTAGCGATTGAAAATGATGGTACGCCACCGCGCGACAAAGAGTCTGTTAGCCCGTTAACTCGATTCCTAAACAATGAGTTGTTCGGAACTAAAGATGCTCGTCGTAAGGTTGGTGATATCACCCAAACATTGCTAGGGTTTGCTGTCGAAAAAGGCGAGTCTCAAAAAGTGACTCTGAAAGGTGAAGCTGGTCGTTTGTCAGGATACTTCCATAAGGGGGCTAAAGCATCTGAAGGCGAAGAGAGTGTAGGGAACGGTAAAGTAGTGCTGTTCCTACACGGTTCTGGTTCTTCTGCTGAAGAACAAGCGAGTGCGATTCGCAGTCATTACCAGAAACAAGGCATCGACATGCTCGCAGTCAACCTGCGAGGCTATGGTGAAAGCGACGGCGGACCAAGCGAAAAAGGCTTGTATCAAGACGCTCGCACCATGTTCAATTACCTAGTGAATGACAAGGGTATTGACCCAAGCAACATCATAATTCACGGCTACTCAATGGGTGGTCCGATTGCGGCTGATCTCGCGCGTTTCGCTGCTCAAAATGGCCAAGCGGTTTCGGGCTTATTGCTTGACCGTCCTATGCCAAGTATGACTAAAGCTATTACAGCTCATGAAGTGGCGAACCCTGCGGGCATTGTAGGGGCTATTGCGAAAGCCGTGAACGGTCAATTCTCAGTAGAGAAGAACCTTAAAGGCTTGCCAAAAGATACGCCAGTTCTGCTGCTAACAGACAACGAAGGTCTAGGTGAAGAAGGCGAGAAGCTGCGTGCCAAACTCGCGATTGCTGGCTACAACGTCACGGGTGAACAAACCTTCTATGGCCACGAAGCGAGCAACCGCTTGATGGGGCAGTACGCTGATCAAATTGTCTCGGGTCTGTTCAATGCTGAGCAAGCGGCGGTAGAAGCGGGCGAAGTGCTTAAAGGACTAGAGAAAGACTTTAAACGCTATGGCGACGCGCTGAAACCGGATACTAGCGTACCAGGAAAATCGAAAGATATTCGTACCACCAAAGATTTCCTAAATGGTTACAAAAACGACCATGCGAAAGACATCGTTGACGGCTTCCATTCAGATATGAGCATCAAGAAACTGGTCGATCTGTTTGTTAAGGGCAACTGGAGTGCAGAGCAAAAAGGTGCGCTTGCTTGGGAAATCGAAAGTCGTGCGCTGAAAGTGACTTTCCAGAACAAGTCTGAGAAGTATAACCGACTGTTCCGTGAGATTGCCTCTGCTGGAGTGGTGGATGCGAAAGCCACCGAGCAACTCGCACCGCAGTTAATGCTGTTGAACCTATCGAACGACGGTTTTGGTGGACGCTGTGATCCACTTTCTAAACTTGTTCTTGTCGCGAAACAGTTAGAAAGCGATGGTCAAACTGGTATTGCAAGGCAACTGCTAGAGAAGATGTACTCTGCGGCAGCGGTGCTGAGCAATCCAACGCTGTACTCAGACAGTGAAAAAGCCAATGCAAGCAAGTTGCTCAGCAGCTTGGCGGCGATTCATGCGAAGAACCCAATGCATGATACGTCGATGAAAGTATGGCAGGAAAAGCTGGAAGGGAAGCAAGCGCTTACCGTAAACGGTGTGGTTGAAAAGATCACCGATGTATCGGCTAACGGTAAACCTGTGTTGTTGGAGCTTGATGCGCCGGGTCACGCGATGGCGGCTTGGGCAAAAGGTTCAGGCGACGACCGTGTTTACGGCTTCTATGATCCAAATGCTGGCATTGTTGAGTTCTCGTCAGCAGAGAAATTTGGTGCTTACCTAACGCGTTTCTTCGGCAAGTCCGATCTGAACATGGCTCAAAGCTACAAGCTGGGTAAAAACGACGTAGGTGAAGCGATCTTCAACCGCGTGGTGGTGATGGATGGCAATACGTTAGCTACTTACAAGCCTACATTAGGTGACAAGACGACATTGCAGGGAATTCTTGATTTACCTGTCTTTGACGCAACACCAATTAAGAAGTCAACAGAAGTAAAAATAACAGACCTTGAATCGTTAGGAAACAAGACAAAATTAGTCGCTGATTTGTCTACCATCATGACGAAGCAAGAGTTGAAAGATGGCGGTAAAGTCTTTGCTAAACCGATTGGTGCTTCTTATCAAGCCATCTTGGATCAAGTTGAATTAGTGCATAGTTCTATTGGTCGAGATCAGGTGGGGGCGAGTTTTGAACTGAACAAGCAGATAAATCATTATTTGGCAGAACATCCAACCTCTGGACGTAACCTTGCGTTGACGACATTGAAAGAGCAAGTAAACACGGCGCTGTTCAGTGGCAAGATGAAAGTAACCCAAGAGAGCATTGATGCTATTGCACAGACGCGAACTGATTTGGCCGCTCGTATTTATGTTGTTGCTATGGAAGAAGCAAATGGCGAGCATGTTGGCCTAACGGACATGATGGTGCGCTGGGCTAATGAAGACCCATACTTATCGCCAAAACAAGGTTATGCAGGAGAAACTCCGAGTGACTTGGGCTTTGATGCGAAGTACCACATCGAGCTTGGTGAACAGTATTCTGACTTTAAACTATGGTTAGAAAAATCACAGTCGGCTGACTTGCTTAGCAAAGCTGTTTTGGATGAGGCAACAAAAACCGTTCACCTTGGCTATAGCTATCAGGAGCTTCAGGATTTGACGGGGGTTGAGTCGGTACAAATGGCTTTCTACTTCTTGAAAGAAGCCGCTAAAAAGTCTGACTTAACGACCAGTGATTCCGCTGAAATGATATTGCTGAAAAAATTCGCTGATCAAGGCTATATATCTCAGCTTGAGACAGATCGTATGGATCACATTGAGGGTATATATCGCAGCAGTCATGAGACCGACGTCGACAATTGGGATCGCCGTTATTCTGGTGCTGGTTATGATGAGTTAAGCGACAAGCTTGCGGATGCGAAAGGCGGTGTTGAAGAACAATTGTCAGTACTTCTCAACGATCGCAAAGGCCTTCTAATTGGGGAAGTTCATGGAAGCGATGTGAATGGTTTGCGCTTTGTTAATGAACAAATGGACGCGCTCAAAAAGCAAGGTGTGACTGTCATCGGCTTAGAGCATCTCCGTTCCGACCTTGCCCAACCACTGATCGACAACTATTTGTCCACAGGCATTATGTCTAGTGAGCTGAGTGCAATGATCAAAACTAAGCATTTAGATATTACGTTGTTTGAAAACGCCCGTGCTAACGGGATGCGTATTCTTGCTCTAGATGCAAATAGTACAGCGCGACCTACAGTTCAAGGTACAGAGCATGGCTTGATGTACCGTGCTGGTGCTGCGAACAACGTTGCCGTCGATGCATTGCAAGCTCTTCCTGATGGTGAAAAGTTTGTCGCTATCTACGGGAAAGCGCACTTGCAGTCACATAAAGGCATCGAGAGCTTTGTTCCAGGTATTACCCATCGTTTAGGGTTGCCTGCACTCAAAGTGAGTGCCTCGGATCAGTTTGTCATCGAACAAGATGATAAGACTTTACGCACTGTCTACGATGATGTGGCGAACAAACCTAAGATTGATTTCCGAGCAAGCTTAAATAGCTCGGATGACACGGTTAAAAACAAAGACGTTAACAGTTGGGAGCGCCTCATAGTATCCCCTCAATCTGACGGTGGTGAAACGCGCTTTGACGGTCAAATCATTATTCAAATGGAGAATGATTCTTCGGTTTCCAAAGCAGCTGAAAATTTAGCAGGTAAACATCCAGATAGTACCGTGGTTGTTCAACTAGACTCAGACGGTAATTATCGTGTGGTTTACGGTGATCCGTCTAAGTTACCTAAAGACAAGTCAACTGGACAATTACGTTGGCAACTAGTTGGTCATGGTCGTGATGAATCTGAAAACAATAATACTCATCTAAGCGGTTACAGCGCAGATGAGTTAGCCGTGAAACTAGCAGCGTTCAACCAAGCGTTTAGTGAAGCTGAAAATGTGAAGGCTACCCCTGATCATATTAGTGTAGTCGGTTGTTCGTTAATCAGTGATGACAAACAAAATGGCTTCGGAAGACTTCTTATTCAATCTATGGGTGACAACGATATCCGCAGCGATGTTTCTGTCCGTAGCTCAGAAGTTGCTGTTGACTCGAATGGTCGTAAACATACCCGTGACGAAAATGGTAATTGGGTACAAAAAGAGAAAAGCAACAAAGTGACACTTAGTCGGGATGAACAAGGCAAAGTGACAGAAAAACATGAGCGTATCAGAAATGGTATCGCAGAAGGAGACATCGATCTTTCTCGAGTGGGCACTAGCGACGTTGATGATCTAGCTCGCGGCGCAATTGCTGAAAACAGTGATGTGTTCAATGCACCAGAAAAACGCAAGAATGATACAGAATCCTCATCATCTGGTAGCAGTAAGAGCAAGCTCAGTTATTCTGGCAATATCCAAGTTAATGTCGGTGATGGTGAGTTTACTGCAGTTAACTGGGGCACTTCGAACGTAGGTATTAAAGTAGGTAAAGGTGGATTTAAATCTCTAGCTTTTGGTGACAACAATGTGATGGTTCATGTTGGTGACGGGGAAAGTAAACACAGCTTTGATATTGGCGGATATCAAGCTCTAGAAGGCGCACAGATGTTCATCGGTAATCGCAATGTGAGCTTCAATTTGGGGCAAAGCAACGATCTTATTGTGATGATGGATAAATCAATTCCTACGCCTCCTCTGGTTAATCCGTTTGACGGCGCCTCTCGAATTTCTGGTGTGTTAAAAAGCATAGCGAGTTCTGGTGAAGGTCAAGATTGGTTAGCTGCTCAAGAGCAGCAGTGGACATTATCTGGGGCTAAAAAGTTCGTTAAAGATATGTCTGGCTTAGATCAGAGTAGCAGTGTTGATTACACAAGCTTGGTTGACTTGGATTCTCAAAATGAACGCAGTAGCCGCGGCTTGAAAAATGACGCTGAAGCGACGTTAAACAAGCAATACAACCAGTGGTTAGGCGGAAGTGATAACTCTGACTCAAGTAAAATGAGTCGTGCAGATAAGTTCCGTCAAGCGAATGAGAAGCTAGCGTTTAACTTTGCTGTTGGTGGCCAAGGTGCTGATATTCAAGTGACGACGGGTAACTGGAACTTTATGTTCGGTGATAATATCCAATCGATTCTTGATACCAATTTGGGTTCGTTGTTTGGTCTTATGACTCAACAATTTTCCACAACGGGGCAAGCTAAAACAACGTTTACTTACAGCCCCGAAGATCTTCCTCGTCAGTTAAAAAATAAGCTTCTAGGCCAACTTGCCGGTGTAGGTGCAGAGACGACGTTAGGTGATATCTTCGGTGTGGATTACACAGCAGCAGGACATATTGTGTCTCGTACTGGCGAATCAGTAGATGGTGTCGCAATCCTAAAAGAAATGCTGGAAGTTGTTGGTGAGTTTAGTGGCGATCAATTACAAGCCTTTGTTGACCCAGCTAAGTTGCTAGACAGCCTAGAGTCGGGCGTCAATATGGGTGCTGACGGCATTAAGACGTTCGCAGAAACACACGGCTTGAAAGAACAAGCACCGCAAGAGGAAGAAGATAATTCATCCGTTTCTGTTAATGGCACTAATGTCACTGGAACTCAGGATAACGGCGATGCAATAACGGCAGATAGCTCCGCTAAAGAAGATCGTGCATTTGGTTTTAATTCGCTAAATCTACCTAATTTGTTTGCGACCATTTTCAGTGAAAATAAGCAAACAGAAATGAAGTCTCTGGTGGAAAACTTAAAAGAAAACCTGACGGCTGATCTACTGAATATGAAGGAGAAAACATTTGATTTCCTTCGTAATAGCGGTCACTTGCAAGGTGATGGAGACATCAACGTTTCTTTAGGCAATTACAACTTCAACTGGGGTGGTGATGGTAAAGATCTCGGCGCGTACCTAGGAGATAACAATAACTTCTGGGGTGGTCGAGGTGATGATGTCTACTATGCGACAGGAACATCTAATATCTTTACCGGCGGTGAAGGCAATGATATGGGCGTGCTAATGGGACGTGAAAATATGATGTTCGGTGGCGAAGGCAATGATACTGCCGTCGTTGCTGGACGAATCAATCACGTGTTCTTGGGCGCGGGTGATGATGAGTCGTTTGTCTTTGGTGAAGGTGGCGAAATTGACACTGGAACTGGCCGTGATTATGTCGTCACATCTGGTAACTATAACCGTGTTGATACAGGCAGCGACCAAGACTACTCAGTTACGATTGGTAATAATAACCAAGTTGAGTTGGGGGCTGGTAATGACTTCGCCAATGTCTTTGGCAATTACAACCGTATCAATGCTAGTGGCGGTAATGATGTTGTTAAGTTAATGGGTTATAACGCGGTGCTCAACGGTGGCGAAGGTGATGATCACCTAATTGCTGCTGCGCTTTCTAAGTTCAGCCAGTTCAATGGTGGCGAAGGAAGTGATGTGATGGTACTTGGTGGATTCCAAAATACCTTCAAGGGCGGCACTGGCGTAGATAGCTTTGTTGTAAGTGGTGACGTCATTGACAACCTTGTTGAAGACATTCGCAGCGAAGACAACATTGTTTTCAATGGGATTGACTGGCAGAAATTGTGGTTAGAACGCAGTGGCTATGATCTTAAATTGTCGATACTGCGCGATCCTGAAAGTGATACTGACCAAGCCAAGTTTGAACACATTGGTTCTGTCACTTTCAATGATTACTTCAATGGTAACCGTGCGCAAGTTGTTGTGGCGATGGGAGATCAAGGCACATCCCAAGATCATACTGTGTTGTCCAATAATGCGGTTGATGCATTGGTTCAAGCTATGAGTGCTTTTGAGCCTCAGGCTGGTGACAATGGCTTTATCGATAACCTTGATAGTAAATCTCGCGTTGCGATTACAACAGCATGGTCCGATGTATCTAAAGGGAACAGTGCTATCTCGTAGTAAATAATCTCTACTTTAGGTAAATAATATGAGCCGTCTTCTTTTGAAGACGGCTTTATTAATTCAGCACACTTACTTTTCCTTTCGCAACCAACTGAGCTCGGATTGAGTCATACGCCCAGTTGAACGCAATCGCGTAAAGCACGAAGAAGATAACAATCCCGATATCCATTACCAATACAGTCCAGAAATCGAGTTTAAGTACCCACATCAGTAGTGGGAACGACACTAACATCAAACCCAGCTCGAAACCTAAGCCGTGCAGAATACGTGTTTTCTTGGTTCGTTTGCTGCGGTCAGCACCGTAAATCTTGTCGTAACCGTAGTTGTAGACGTAGTTCCATGTCATTGCAATCAGCGACAAAGACAGCGCTAAGCCTGCCATTTTTACTGCTCCGCCACCAACAATGTAAGTTGCCGCTACGGCCATCAAAACCAAAGCAACTATTTCAAATAGCACCATGTGTAACATGCGTTCTTTATGTGACATCTCTTTACTCTCTTTATGTTTTTCTAGCCTCTATGGGCTAATGACTTGGCTAGATAATATCTATCTAAGTGATAATATAAAGATAGTTAGTATCACATTTGGTGATGATAAGTTTTGGGAGATACCGAATGTACAATATTGAACAGCTAAAAATGTTTGTGTATGCCGTTGAATTAGGGTCATTTTCTGCCAGTGCTCGTCAACTGGGCAAGGTGCAGTCAGCGGTAAGTCAAGGCATCAATAATCTTGAAATAGATTTTAATGTTGAGCTTTTTGATCGTTCGACTCGAAAACCTTCACTAACTAAAGCGGGTGAGCAGTTATTTAAACAGGTGAAAGCGATCGTACTCCAGGTTGAAGATCTGAATGTGACGGTTAATGCGATGGGGAGCGGGGAAGAGGGGCTCATCAAAATTGCATTAGATGATTCATTGTTGGTCCCGAACCTATCTAAGATCCTTAGTGAATTCAGTAAACAATTCCTTGCTACTGAAGTTGAACTGGTTGCGTGTACCACAACAGAGGTCAATCCGTTCATTATCGAAGAAAAAGCCGACATCGGATTAATGTTTACCAACTTGGCTTTTGACGTCGGCTCTGAGCCTTGTTTTATCGGCCACTTGCCGTTTATTGCTGTGTGTCATCCAAGTCATACGCTCGCAAAAACAGGTGTTGCGAAACTTTCTGATTTACTCCCGCATCGTCAGTTAATGTTGAGGGGAGACAAAGGTAAGGTGATGGATCAGTTTCCGCTGATTGCCGGCAAGGTATGGTGGTCAAACAGCTTTATTGTCATCAAAGAGGTGGTGCTCGGCAGTGACATTGGTTGGGCATATTTACCCAAACACCTTGTCGAAGATGAGTTGGATAAGCAACGTTTAGTGGAGATTAATGTCTCATTCGATCACAAAACATGGTCGCCGCCCGTTGATCTTGTTTTGTCTAAAACACGCTCGAAAGGGCCTGCTTTGCTTTGGCTTGAACAAGCGCTAAAAGGTTTATTGGACGAAATTTGAGATTTAATAAAAAAAGGCTCACCGCTTAACGCGTGAGCCTTTCTGTTTTAGTAATACCGCTTTTTTCTAGATGTTAGATTTAACCGTCTGACCGTTGTAGTACTTGTCTTTCATCTTAAGTGCAACGTTCACTAGGTAAATCAGCACAGGTACTTCAATCAGCGGCCCAATAACGCCTGCAAACGCTTGGTCTGAGTTGATACCGAATACAGAGATTGCTACGGCAATAGCCAACTCAAAGTTGTTACCCGTTGCTGTGAAGGCAATTGATGCATTCTTGTCGTACTCAATGCCCATCTTCTTACCAATGAAGAAGCTGATGAAGAACATTGCGATGAAGTAGATAGTCAGCGGAACCGCAATCAATAGAACATCCATTGGCAGCTCAACAATCATCTCGCCTTTTAGGCTGAACATTAGAACGATCGTTGCCAGTAGAGCAATCAGTGTGATTGGCGAGATGCGAGGGATGAACACATCGTTGTACCACTGTTCGCCTTTCATCGACACAAGGATTTTACGGCTTAGGAAGCCTGCTAGGAATGGAATACCTAGATAGATAAGTACACTGTGTGCAATATCGATCATTGAGATATCAACCATCATGCCTTCGTAACCAAATACAGGCGGCAGAACGCTGATGAATAACCACGCCATAAAGCTGTAAGTCACGACTTGGAATGCGCTATTCAATGCAACCAATGCTGCGCCGTACTCCTTGTTACCGCCGCCGATATCGTTCCAAACCAGAACCATCGCCACACAACGAGCAAGACCAATCAGAATTACACCCACCATGTAACCAGGGTGATCACCCAAGAAAGTCAGTGCCAACACGAACATTAGAATAGGGCCGACAATCCAGTTCATGATCAGAGACAGTTTGATGGCTTTCTTATCTTTGACCACAGTACCTAATAGGTTGTAGTTAACCTTAGCCAAAGGTGGATACATCATTAAGATAAGGCCAATCGCAAGTGGAATGTTGGTTGTGCCAACAGACATTGATTCGTTCCACTGTTCGATTTGTGGGAACAAGGTGCCAAGCAGTACACCAATGCCCATGGCGATGAAGATCCACAGCGTTAAGTAGCGATCGAGAAAACCTAATTTTGGTTTCATGATATTATCTCTTTGGTTAGTATCGTTAATCGTCGAAAAACGATGTTTAAAGGCAAAAAATACACTTAGTTCATTGTGTTCGACAAACTAAGCGTGGTTAATCTATTTTAAAATGGTGTCGATAAGCGATTCAAATTGCTGAATATTATCTCGGTTAATGCGATAGCACATCTTCGGTGGTATCGCCTCAGCAGTGATGAAGCCTGAGTTCTTCAAGATTCGTAAGTGCTCAGATACCGTTGATTGAGCCAAACCCAATTCACTCACCAAGTCACTGTTCAAACAACCGCCCGATTTCTCTAACGTTGAAAGGATACTCAATATACGTACTCTTGCCGGGTGAGCGAGCGCTTTCGCTAGAGCTGCCATTTGCTTTTCAGCTTCGGCATCACCATGTCCGATTGGTAGAGCACAGCCACCAGTTGTAGAGCAAATTTCGTTCATATTGATGTTTCGCTTTTTATAATCGTTAAAAGACGATTAATAGTAAGCCCATTTTATGCAAGGGTCAATGTGATCTTTCAATTTGCTTTTAAATTGGATGTCAAAATCCATACTTACCATTGAAGTTCAACGGACTAAGACTTGGATGAACCAAACCAGTATAACGGCCATTTTTGTTGTGAATCGCTGTTATTCAATAGCGTACCAATACCAACCAAAGCGATGCTTCCGATTAATACGGGAGTGAATAAGAATGTCCAATCCACATGCGCAATACCTGCCAAAGTTATCACAATCGGATTAGCACCAGCAGGTGGGTGAATCGCGCGACAGTATTGCATTAGCATGATGGATGAGCCGACAGCGATTGCCATGGTCAAGTAGGAATCCCCAAAGCCATACAACGCGATTAAGCCCACGGCAGCCGAAATAAAGTGACCCACAATGACGTTTCTAGGTTGAGCTAACGGCGATGTAGGTACCGCAAACAGTAGTACGCACGTCGCACCAAATGGAGCCATTAGCCATGGAAACCCAGAGCTTTCTGCTAATAAGCACAAGATTAAGATGCCCAGCGTACCGCCAATAAAACCTTTAACAAGCTGGCTAATGCTTGCTTTCGGAGGAAGGTTTCCACCACCAGATAGTCTGCTGATCATAATCGTTTCCTCTTCGTTATCTCTTTTTATTGAAAGTGTACAGATCTGTACCGTTTGATTTGAATGATACAGATCTGTACACTTCTTGCAACGAGAAATTGAGCTCTACGATTTCAGAGCGATTTGAGGTTGATGAACGATGAGTAAAAAAGATTTGATTCTGGATGTAGCAGAGTCGTTGTTTAATCAGTTTGGTTATACCGCAGTTGGGGTGGATATGATCCGAGACGAAGCGGCGGTTTCCAAGACATCCATGTACCGCCATTTTGGATCCAAAACCAAGTTAATTGAAGCCGTGTTAGAAAGGCGTCATCAGCGTTTCGAATCGAGCTTAGAAGCGGCGCTATCATCAACTTCTGGGTTACAAAACCAACTCGATGCGCTGTTAGATTGGCACCTTGCGTGGTTTGAACAAGCTGACTTCAAAGGCTGCATGTTCATGCACGCGCTAGCCGAATTTAAAGAGTCGGAAGATGACATTGCGATGCTCTCGCGACAGCACAAGGTTTGGCTTAAGAACACTATTCATGACGTGGTGAGTAGTGGCGAAGAGGTTGACGCTGCGACATTAGAATTACGCAGTGAATCAGTCATGACCTTCATCGAAGGCCTTATCGTGAGAAGTGAGTTTGGCAAGGTAGACGCGAGCTTAGATTCAACACCAGATTTAAGCCCTGACTCAAAGAAAAAAGCCTATCGAAAAGCATTGCATTCACTGGCTACTCTAGCGATATAATCAAACGCAGAACCGTTACACAAGATAACGAGAAATCATAATTTTCTATTTAATTTTTATTTATAGGTAAGCTCTGAAATGCCACAACAGAACATCAAATTTATCGCTGCTGATATGGACGGCACTCTGCTTAATGAACACGGAAAGTTAGACCCTGAATTTTTCAATCTTTACGAGCGACTAGAGGCTCAAGACATCATTTTTGCTGCGGCATCGGGTCGTCAGTATTACAGCCTGATGGAGACATTTTCTCCGCTAAAAGATCGCATGATGTTCGTTGCTGAAAACGGCACATTAGTGATGCACAAAGGCCAAGAGCTCTACAGCTGCTTGCTTGATACTGATGCCATCAAAGATATCATCAAAGAAGCCCGCGCTATTGAAGGTGCGCATGTGGTGTTATGTGGTAAGAAATCAGCATACATCGAAACTAAAGACGAGCGTGCTTTAGCGGAGATCTCTAAGTACTACCATCGCCGCGAGCAAGTAGAAGACTTATTGACGGTAGAAGACGATTTCATCAAGGTGGCTATCTGTCACTTCGATGGCTCACAAGAGAAAGTGAACCCAACTATTGATGCCAAATTCGGTGAGAACTACCAAGTGGTTGTAAGCGCAAAAATTTGGTTAGATGTGATGAACGCTGAAGCGTCAAAAGGTTCGGCGATTAAGCATCTACAAAACACATTAGGTTTCACTTACGAGCAGACCATGAGTTTTGGTGACTACCTTAATGACTTGGAAATGCTTAAAGAGAGCTACCATTCTTACGCGATGGAAAACGCCCATCCAAAGCTGAAAGAGATTGCTCGTTTTAGCGCGCCAAGTAACGTCGATGCAGGTGTGTTCCAAGTGCTTGAGAAGCTGCTAGCGTAACGCGGTTAAGCTCAATCAGATTTTTATCAAAGCCAACTCATGAATATGAGTTGGCTTTTTTGTTGGCTGCAGGTGTATTTAGCTAGTTTGAACGATTGTTCAGATTGGTGTAACTTGTACTTAATCAGTAGTTTTAGTGACAAAGACGGGTATTCACTTTGTATTGGATACACCTTATCAACGATATTTGGAATGACGATGAGCAAGAAACTTCAACTCGATATTATTTCTGACGTAATGTGCCCATGGTGTGTAGTCGGTTACAAAAATCTAGAGCAAGCCGTTTCAGAACTTGGCTTAGAACAACAGATTGAACTTGAATGGCAGCCGTTTGAGTTGAATCCAGATATGCCGCAAGAGGGTGAAAACCTGCGTGATCACATCATGAGAAAATACGGTTCTAGTGCAGAAGAGAGTCAGCGATCACGTGAGCAACTGGCGGCTCGTGGCAAAGCGGTTGGGTTCGATTTCAACTTCTATGACAGCATGAGAATGGTGAATTCACGTCATTTGCATGTGCTGCTCGATTTCGCTCTAACGCACGGAAAACAGACTGAGTTAAAGCTACGCTTCTTCACTGCGCATTTTTCAGAGCAGAAAGATCTGTCTGATCTGGATGTTATTGCGCAAGAGCTTGAAGCGGTTGGCTTAGACGCAACAAAGGCACTGAAACGCTTAAATAACACCGACAACTTAAAGCAAATTGAAGCACAAGAGTTTGAGTGGCAACGCATGGGCATCTCTGCGGTTCCTACTGTGGTATTTAACCGTAAGAGTGCAGTGACTGGTGCGCAGACGGTCGAAACGTACAAGCAGATCCTTCAAGAGCTTATTGCTGAATCATAAGCCGATCATTGGTATCAATTAGAGTCTGAATTTCATGGAATCACTTTCACTCGCTCAAGCACAAAAAATTGTACTGCTTTCGCAAAAGCTGCCGCCTAAGAAGCTGCCACCTAAAAAGCAACGTAATGGGGGCGCTTTGGCGAACACGCTGTCTGCGATTGAAAACCTTGGCTATGTGCAAATTGATACCATTTCCGTGATTCAGCGAGCCCACCACCATACGTTGTGGAATCGTAATCAAGACTACCAACTGAATCACCTTGATAAGTTGTTAGAGCGTCGTGAAGTGTTTGAGTATTGGTCGCACGCCGCCGCGTATTTACCCATGCGTGATTACCGTTTCAGCTTGCATCGAAAGAATGGGTTTGCGAGCGGTAAGCTTAAGCATTGGTATAAAAAAGACGACGCACTCATGGCACATGTTCTCAAACGTATTGAGAACGAAGGGCCATTAATGGCGAAAGATTTTGAAGGCGATAGGCCAAACCCCGGCGGATGGGGCGGTAAACCTGCCAAACAGGCGCTAGAGACTTTGTTTATGCAAGGCGACCTAATGGTGCCAAGCCGAGTGAACTTTCATAAGGTGTACGATCTAACCGAGCGAGTTGTGCCGAGTGGCATTGATACCTCTGAACCGACGGAGCAGGAGTACATTGGGCATCTGATTACTCGTTATTTGGAAGCGAACGGTGTGGGAATCGCATCGGAAATAAGCTATCTACTCAAGAACACCAAACCACTGATACAGAAGACACTCCAACAAATGCTTGAAGACAAGCGAATAGTGAAAGTGGATGTTCAAGGTGCTGATTACTACGTGTTGCCTGACGCGTTTGAACTACTGAATCAGCCACTATCACGAACCAAGTTAAAGATACTTTCTCCGTTCGATAATCTGTTGATTCAACGTAAGCGAATGCAATCACTGTTCAACTTTGTCTACCTTCTTGAGTGCTATGTTCCTGAAGCCAAGCGCCAGTTTGGTTATTTCAGTTTGCCGATTCTATGGCAAGGAGAGCTGGTGGCGCGAATGGATTGCAAGGTCGACAGAAAGAGTCGTTTACTCAATATTCGTAACTTGGTTGTGGAAGATAGAATAAAAAACCATGAGTCGTTGATTCATGCGTTATCTGATGAGCTTAAACACTTCATGGTGTTCAACCAATGTGATGAGATGGTCGTTCACAATACAACGCCTTCTGGCCTTGGCAGTTACTTGATGAGACATTGGCAAACGCTTTAACCTTCATCGTTGCTTCAAAGCGATTAGTAACGCAGCCCACCTTAGTTGCTTTGATCACTCTAGTTATTTAGAAAGCTCGGCTAACAAGAACTCGACAAAGGTTCTGTTTTTCAGAGACAGTTGCTTGGTTTTATAGAGTAGATGAATCGGCTTGGGCAAAGGTGCCATACCAGGTAATATTTCTAACAGAGCACCACGTTCAATCTCTTCTGCGACTAAGATAGTTGGCTGTAACAACACACCTACGCCTTGTAGGGCGGCATATCGCAACACATCCCCATTGTTCGACATCAAACGCACCTGCCCTTTATTCCCCGTGTTATGCGTTGCTTGGTGGTTCTTAGGGGCTAGGAGTTGTGGCTCACTGTTTTGGGTATTGCGTAGTTGGGGTTCACGACCATTCACATCACGACGGCTGCTGTAACTGAACCCAAGCGATGGGTGCTGTGCGAGATCTTCTAATACACGAATCTCTGCATGTTGATTGAGGTATTCAGGCGCTGCGCAGTAACACATCTCGTAATCGCCTAAGTATCTTGCGACTAAACTGGAGTCAGACAGGTCACCAATTCGCACAATCAAATCAATATCGGAAGAGTAGGGATCAACAAGATCGTTGTTTAGTACGAGCTCGACATTAATCGTCGGATTATTGGCAAGGAACTTCGCGACTATCGGGGCAAGCACCTTGTTCCCATAGGTCACTGGGCAGTTTATTTTGACCGTGCCTTGAGGCTGGTTTTCTAAGGTTTGAATTAGATTTTCAGCATTACTGATGTCTTCCAGAATTCGTTTACATTCTCGATAGTAGAGCTGCCCTGAATCGGTTAAAGACTGCTTACGCGTAGTGCGATGAATCAGCTGAGAGTTGAGGCTCGATTCAAGATGATGGATATGTTTACTGATCATGGTCGCCGAAAGATTGAAGTGGTTGGCGGCGCTACGAAAGCTGCCTTGCTCCACTACGTAAACGAAGACTTTCATGCTGGTTAACTTATCCATTAAACACTCTTGGTTGATAAATAATAAACAAAAGGCGAGTTTATCAATTATTAGGGGTTAATTATATTAATGGCAAACCGATAATTAACTAAAATTAAGAGCGTGAAATGCCTCAAACAAACGAAACCATCTTTGTTACTGCTGAACTTAAGATTAAAACCAACATTGATCGTGAGGTTGCAATTGAAGCCATCGAACAGTTTTGTCGAGACATGCAGAGTGAACCGAGTTGCCTACAAGCAATAGCAACCTATGACCAAAACCAAAGCGATCGCGTGATCCTGCTTGAGCAATACGCAAACCGTGAAGCAATTAATCAGCACTTTGGTATGCCTCATACGCAAGCGTTTATCGAGCGTGATATAACAGAATTAGTACAAGTATTTGAAACTCAATGTGGACCTATCAAAACACAAGAGCAGGAGAAATAAGCAATGAAGTGGGGAATCCTAGGAACCAGCTTTATCTCGGGTGTCATGGCGGATGCGATCAAAGGTGATGCTCAAAGTGAGTTGTATGCCGTCGCTGGGCGCACAGAAAAAACGCTTAATGAGTTTGCTGCGCAGTACCAACCAACACGAACCTTCAACAGCTATGAAGCTTTGATTGAAGATGAGTCAGTCGACATCATCTACATTGCTCTACCAAACCACGTTCACCATGAATACGTGATTAAAGCCGCTCAAAAAGGCAAAGCGATTCTGTGTGAAAAATCGTTATCGGTTGATATGGAAAAAACCGAACAAGCTCTGCAATCGGTAAAAGAAGCGGGTGTGTTTTTCGCAGAAGGTTTGATGTATCTAAACCATCCACTGATCGCCAAGCTTCATCAAGAGCTGGCAACCGGAGAAATTGGTGAGGTGCGCTCAATTCAAGGGTCTTATGTTGCTGCGATTGACCAGTTCGTGAATCCTGCGAGCAAAGGCGCGTTGTATAACCTAGGTTGTTACCCAATGTCGCTGATCCACTCTGTCGCGCAGCAGCAATTTGGTGAGAGTGTGTTTGATGATGTGCAGATCTCAGCAATTGGTCGACGTGGTCAAGATGGCAATATCTGCGAGTCGTCAGCAATGATGCGATTCAATGGCCAATTCACTGCGCAAATCCATACTGCAGAAGACCACGGCTTAAAGCATGGTTTTACGATTTTAGGCAGTAAAGGCTGTATCATTCTCGACACTAACCCATGGTTACCGACCGAAGAAAACACATTCACGGTTGAGATTTATGAAACGTCGAAACGCGAAGTGAAAGTCGAAGCGCAAGGTGACGGCTTCCATTATCAAGTGCGCAATATCCGCCAAGCGGTTGAGCAAGGTGACACACAACTCACAGCACCAATGGCAACTCATCAAGACTCTCGCGTAATCATGAAGTTACTGACTGACTGGGAACAAGCGGCGGGCTAGTGCCTTAACCAAACCCTGTATCTGCCTCATGTTTAATGCCTCGTACGTTATCAAGTATGGGGCGTTTCTCTAAACCCTCTAGCCAATAATTCCCAACAAATACTTTGCATTTGAAACAGTCACAGTGTCCAATATCGGTTGAGACAATATTGACTGAAAAACCTTATTTTTTAAGGTGTTAAATAGGATGCTTACTTCATGCGTAAATCAGATAAGAAGATCGAAAATCAGATCAGAGACGTGCTAACCGACGTGTGTGAAGATACATTGAAAGGCTACGATGGTTTTTTGTGGGTGACTCACTCGGTCAACTTCTCTTCCTTTCCGCAAAGTTTGAAAATCGTCTGTGTATTCGATACCAATCGGGATAGAACGAATTTCTTAGAGGTTGGCGGTCAACAACAGGTGGCTTCAGTTATTCAAAGCGCATTCAATCAGGTCGGAATTAAACTCAAGAACATAGATAAGCACCTAAGCTTCGATACACAAGAAAATTGCGACCGTGACCATCAAGGGAAGTGGAACCAGAGGCTTTAAGGTGCTTTATCGCAGCGCTGGTTGGAAAGCGGACTGAAGAGACGAAAGCCTACACGAGGTAGGCTTTGTAACGGTATTTACTCTTATTATTTAATTGCAGTACAGAAGCTAACGTCTGAATGTTGAGTTTGCGGATCGTAGCTGTGGTAAAGCTCAAAGCAAGGTCGGTCTTCGGTTTCTAGGCCGGATTCTATTACCTTACGCATGAGATCGTCCCACGCTTTAGCGTATTGACTTGGCTCGGTGATTGTTTGGCGCATCACTGCATATTGTCCACCGGGAAAATCTTTCAATTCGATCCCACTTGGTACTTCAGTGTCGTCTGAAACCATCAAGCAGATGTCAGTACGGCATTTATCGTTAGGTGTTATTTCCGGATTGTCATGATAGATAAAGATGCAGCTGTTCCCTGCTAACCCTTTCATTTCGGCCCATTGATAAAGACGACCGCTTGGCTCTTCATAACCTTGTCCGTAAGGGCCAGTCACTCGTACATACGCTAGTTTTGATGGTTCGAATTGTTGCGTTTTCATTGTCATACTCCATGTTGTTCGTTCGGAGTCAGTATATGAATTGCCAGTACCAGTATCGTTTCCATTCTTGCGCAACGTGTGTCCAATCTTGCTATTTCGAGTTAACTCGCTGAACGCTTGGTAATCTTCACAATCACGGAATGCACTCGGTGTTACACCAAAGTGCTGTTTGAATGCCTTTGCAAAACTTTGAGACGATGAGAACCCATAGTCCAATGCGATATTAATAATGGGCTGCTTGGATTTGAAGAGATCATTAGCTGCTGCTTCGAGCCTCAATCGGCGAATGAAATCAGCAAGCGTTTCGCCTTGAACGGCCTTAAAAGTGCGATGAAAGTGGTAGGGTGAAAAGTTGGCTAACGCCGCGACTTCGATTAGGTTGAGTGGCTCGTTAAAGTGTTTCTCTAGATAGCGTATAACGGGAATCAGCCGCTTATGATAGTCAACGTACATTGCTTTATTTACCCCCCCCCTCTATTACCATTGTTCTTATATAGACTCCGAGACTAACCTATCCCAATTGAGTTTCAATAGAGTGGCATTGAAACTGAGATTAGATGCAGCAAATCCAATCCCTACGTTCCGTTTCCCTTCGTTCAACAAGGTTAACTTCTCCCAAACTGAGTTGCCTTTTTGGTTATCGTGCGTTCACTGCTTGTTCGACTTAATTCTCATAATGAGAAAAAGTGAAGCAGAGAATTGTGACACTCGAATACTTGGCTTGTCAGCAAAATTAAGATTATAAGTTTTTAGCTTTCTTTCTAACGTGCTGACTTAATTCGGGTATTCCAAGTCGCTTTGGGATAGCGAGTTAACAAGGCACCTTGACGCTTGAACAATGCACATTTCTAACCGATACTTTTTGCGTATTTTGATTCCTAAATTGACACGTAAGTTGGCTGACTTTTCGTCTCGTATTTCGAGTAACGGCTGTATCGATTAGGATAATTTAATAATGAAAACCTACATTTTATGGTTACTAGCTCTCATTCCTTCATACCTAACCGCTAGTGACTATTTTGCTGCAGGCACTGCGATTGTTTTACCTGGATTACATCAGCAGGCTGTAGATTTAGACAACTCTCCAATGTCTGAACGTGACGTTATTGATTGGGAAATTACCAATAACGACATCGTGTTTGGCTCTTATGCAGACAAATCCGACAATGAACGAATTACTGCGATTGGTTACATGTACAACCAAAAGTTGGAGATGAACTCTGGCTGGTTAGAAAACGATCTTCGCAATAACGCAGCGCTAAACGGTGCTAATTATGAAGATTTCTTTCTGCATTTCTCTGAAGACACTGTGATTGCTGAAGTCGATAAAAGCCACGGTGAAAACACCCTTCTTAATCGAAAACCTATGATCGTCGGTTATACCGCAAGTGAAGACCACGCAGGGTTCTGGCTCTATCAGCAGCCACCGTGGGACGTCGATGCCTTTGAAAACTTTGAGTTTGGCGGGGCGTTGTATGTGTATCACGCCGAGCAGTTCGATAGATTGACGCTGAAGTTCTCTCAGTTTGCCTCGGGTGGTCAGTTTTGGCTTGAATACCCAACCGAAGTTGATGCCCATGGGAAGGTATCACAATGGTCTGTGTTGGATTTAAAGAAAGACAAAACCCTCAATATGACCAAGAACCAATCTGTGTTGTGGAACCTACCATCCGACTGGATAAGGGCGACAACCCATGATGGTAGTGGTGCGAGTTATGGCGGCGGCCAGTATTTTGGCTCGACTTTTGTACGCGACGGCGGGCGTCTGTATGTGATGAGAATCCGTTGGCAAGGTGATAACGCAGATGACAGGCCGCGCTTAAAAGAAGTGAAACTCAAAAACAGTTTTCCAACCGTTAAATTGACCGATGCTCCAACCACAACGCCGGACGGGAATACTATCAGCCAGTGGCGTAAGATCCGTGGTTTTGATGTTTCAGCCGATCTTAATAAAGACAATTACTTGTCACAAAGCGAATACAAAAATCGCACCAATAAAAATGCCACCGCTCGATTTCGTTGGGAGTCGCGCGTGGTGCCATTTGGGCGAATGTGGAGCCAGAGTTCCTCATGGGCGCTAGCTAATGTCGCCAATCCTGACTACTTATCGGCGGTTCACGCTTACTATCAGCAAGGCTGGGCAAAGCAGGGGTTAAATGGTGCTTACAATGATGACACCAACAAGCTGCTTGGTGAAAATCAGTTCTATGTTCACTCGGGCGGCACGGTGCAAGAGCTTGGATTGGTAGCTGGTTCGCCAGAAGCGGATCAGATCTATAAAACACAATTTGCTCACTTCCTAAAAAGCCTCTCTTCACTCAATAGTGATGCTCTAATTGCTTTGAATATTGGAACGGCCAATTTGTTTAGTCGTAATGGTCAATCTCACCTAGTTGAGGCAGGCTCTTTGTATTTTAGAGAGCATTATTTGTTCCCGTCGACTGGTTTTAGTGGCTATTCAGGTATCTCGAAGTTTTGGGATAACTCCGCATTAGCGTATGCCGATCAAAGTGTGATTTTCCAAGCCACGACTCGTTTCGGCAGAGTTCAGTTCTTTGGGAGCAGTGAACATAACTGGAAACTGGACCAATATTCAGCGTTGGCTATTTACTACCTTAATCATCACGCGCAACACAGCTATTTTAATCAATGGAACAATGGCTATGTCTATGGGAGTGACAACACCACTCAAGACAATTTCTGGAAGAGTGGGGTGCCCAAAAACGTTGCCTATCAACCAAGTGCGCTATTGGCGGTCGATTTGGGCGAGCCGAGCAATCTTATTCCTGAAGGCTTCGAAGCAATTCCCTTGATGCTTTCAACAATTACGCCTGTGCCTGCAGATTACACCATTGTTGGTGACTCATCGATGAATGAAATGGTACATGTAGACTTACCCGATGGAATAACACATGTATTGCCCACGTATACCTATTTCTTGCATCAGTCTGAACGCTCAGTCGTGGCTGGTGGCCCAGAAGATATGGTCTTGGCAAGAGAGTTTAACAATGGACGAGTGCTATATCGCACCGATTTCCACGGTAAGAACGCGAGCTTTTATGAAACGCCAGAGCTGACAATTACACTGGATGTGCCTATGAAGCCCATCGATGAAAATGGCAACATCGGTGAGTATGTGACTGAAATTCAAATTGGTGGCTATGAAGGGCTGTTCTTACTTTATTAGAGTGTACTTGAGCTAGAGTGAATACGAATTAGCGTTATTTCGAACCCACGCTAATTCGAGCTTAAGTCCTTGAAATCAGCTTGTTGCTTTTACACTGTTTGAATTCTTTGACGATCCAAGATTGTTCATTTAAACCGTTGTCGATCAATGCAAACAAATAACCATCGACTTTACTTGAAGCCGCTGGATACTCCTGAAAAACATGCTTTGGATAACCGGGGTAATCGGTCTCATATTTTTTGTCTAGCTGTTTACCAAGTTTACGCCACTTGACGAACAACTCGGAAGAGGATGTCTCAACTTGGTATTGACCCAAAATGCGTTGGTGATGAGTTAATGCAACCTTAGCGCAGTGGTTGGTTTGCACTACTTTTTGTATCAATTTAACCTGCGTGTCAGTCATGGTTTTCGCTAGCGCATTTTCTTGTCCGATACGTTCCATTCGCTCATCAAATGTTTCGGCCTGTGCAGGAAGCACAAAAGTAAGTGGTAAAGCCAATGGCAAAAGGTGTTTGTAGAACATAACCAGACTCGTTGAAGGGATTTGTGACCATTATGCCGCCTGATGACAATATTATTAATGAATATAAACACTTAATTGTAAGAATTATTTTTATCGAGTGGATAAATAGATGCTTTTGACTGGGGGTATTCAGGCTCTGAATGTTTGGTTGGTGAGCCTGAAGCTTGATGGGGTGAGCAGTTACGAATTAATGACCTTAATGCCTTTATCTTGAAGCTCATCAATCACACTGCCAGAAAGATCAATATCGGTGATCACGCCATCAAGCACACCTAAATCTAAGGCGTGGAAGGTAGCGATGCGCCCATATTTGGTTGAGTCTGAAATCAGATAGTTAGTATGGGCTGCTTGAACAATGGCTTGTTTGACCAATACCTTATTTTCACAAGGTGTTGAGAGCCCTTTTAGATTCCAAGATGAAGAAGAGATAAACGCAATATCAATATTCATCCCTGCCAAGAACTCAGCCACTTTGCCCCCAATACTCGATTGATTTTCACGGTCAATCTTGCCACCAGTATGGTAAATCTCAGATTGTGTGTTGTTCATTAGGTACGCGGCAATTGCGAAGTCATTGGTGATGATAAGCAGATCATCTCGCCCTGCAAGTTGGTGGGCGATCTCCAAAGAGGTTGTTCCAGCATCTAAGTAGATAGTTGAATACTCAGGAACCAACGGAGCAGCTAGTTGACCTATTTGAGCCTTTTCGCTTGCTTGTTGCTCTACCTTTATGTCGTGTGACAACTCGCTGTGAAGTGCTTTAGTTAGCTGAACACCACCCGAAACTGAAATCACTTTCCCTGATGTCTCTAGCTTTACGATATCTCGACGAATAGTCATATGAGACACCTCTAGGTGCTCAACAAGCTCAGAAATACTGATCACTTCTTGGTGTGATAATAGTGACAAAATAGTTCTCTGACGTTCTGCTGGAATCATGATTCTTCTTCTATGTTCTTATTTTTCATCATCCTATCAATATTTCGTTGTTTTGTGAATATCTGTGAATATCTGTTGTGACACGGCAATAGGAACTGTGATTGTTGCCGAAATTACCATTATCTAATGCCTCGAAAGGGTTAAATTACCTGCAGGTGTTAACTTTTGTTAAAAGTGTGACTTATCACTAAGTCGCACTCGGTTGATTCACATATAATCACAAACATAAACAAGAATTAACAAATCTAGAATTCAATAATTACGTGAAAGGCATCTTGCTATGAATGAAGTTCAATCTGTTGGTGTTATCGGTTTAGGTTCTATGGGTATGGGCGCAGCTAAGTCATGCGTGCGTGCAGGGCTTGATGTGTATGGTTTCGATTTGAATCCGCAAGCGCTTGAAACTCTGGGTGAATATGGTGCTAAAGCGGTATCGACGAATGCCGTTGAGTTTGCGGACAAACTGGATTCTGTTTTGGTATTGGTTGTGAATGCAGCTCAAGTTAACACGGTACTGTTTAAAACTGGCCTTGCGGCGGCACTAAGACCGAACACGCCAGTTATGGTCTCGGCAACGATCTCAGCAGAAGACGCTAAACAAATCGAAACTCAGCTAGCTGAACATGATCTTGTGATGCTTGATGCGCCAGTTTCCGGCGGTGCAGTAAAAGCAGAAGCCGGTGAAATGACCATCATGGCCTCAGGCGCCGTAAGTACATTCGAAGCACTGGCTCCTGTACTCAATGCGACAGCGGCAAAAGTTTACAACATCGGTGAAGCGATTGGCCTTGGTGCGACTGTAAAGATCATCCACCAATTACTTGCAGGTGTTCATATTGCGGCGGGTGCAGAAGCAATGGCATTAGCTGCTCGCGCGAATATCCCTCTAGACCTGATGTATGACGTAGTGACTAACGCGGCGGGTAACTCTTGGATGTTCGAGAATCGTATGAAGCACGTTGTTGATGGTGATTACTCTCCAAAATCTATGGTCGATATCTTCGTAAAAGATTTGAACTTGGTATCGGATACCGCTCAAGACCTAAAATTCCCACTCCCATTATCAAGTGCAGCATTGAACATGTTCGTTAGTGCGAGTAATGCTGGCTTTGGCCAAGAAGATGATAGTGCTGTGATTAAAGTGTTCCAAGGTATTGACCTTCCTGGCGTTGACTCGTCAAAAGGGGAGAAATAATCATGTTATTAGGTGTTATTGCAGACGACTTTACAGGTGCAACAGACATTGCTGGTTTCTTGGTTGAAAACGGTATGCGTACTGTTCAATTGAACGGGATTCCAACGGGAGACTTTGACGCATCAGCAGATGCTGTGGTGATCAGCCTTAAATCTCGCTCTTGCCCAGTTGACGAAGCGGTAACGGATTCTGTTGCTGCGCTTAAATGGCTTCAATCTCAAGGTTGCCAACAGTTTTATTTTAAATACTGCTCAACGTTCGACAGTACTGCTGAGGGCAATATCGGTCCTGTAACGGATGCGCTTTTGGCTGAACTTGGAGAATCTTTCACTATCGTTTGCCCTGCATTGCCTGTAAACGGTCGCACGGTTTACAACGGTCACTTGTTTGTTTTTGGTGAGTTATTGAGTGATTCAGGTATGCGTAATCACCCTGTTACACCAATGACAGATTCAAGTGTGGTTCGAATGATGGACGCACAATCAGAAGGCAACGCTGGCCTAGTTAACTTCCAGGCCATTGAACAAGGTTCTGATGCTATCACTGCCCGTTTTGACGAATTAAAAGCTCAAGGCAATCGCTACGCGGTAGTTGATGCATTCAATGCAGAGCACTTGGTGACGCTAGGTCAAGCCGCGAAATCTCTGAAGCTAATCACAGGTGGCTCAGGCCTAGCCGCTGGTATCGCTAAAAATTGGACAGAACATCTTGCTGACCAAAGTGATGCAAAACACGCAGGAAGCCCAGTAAAAGCACCAACCGTTGTGTTCTCAGGTTCTTGTTCAGTGATGACAAACCAACAAGTTGCGGTATACAAGCAACTTGCTCCTCATTT
Source organism: Vibrio bathopelagicus (assembly GCF_014879975.1). Classification (NCBI taxonomy): domain Bacteria; kingdom Pseudomonadati; phylum Pseudomonadota; class Gammaproteobacteria; order Vibrionales; family Vibrionaceae; genus Vibrio; species Vibrio bathopelagicus. The sequence continues at coordinate 405,111 of NZ_CP062501.1, forward strand.
TGCTATCGATGTGAAAGCTTGCTTAACCAATGACCAATACGCCGATGAAGTCTTCGATTGGGTGATGACCAATAACCAAGGCGAGTTTGCCCCTTTAGTTTACGCAACCGCAGATGCTGTCGTGCTTAAAGCTATTCAAGAAGAGTATGGCGCGCAAGCTTCAAGCCACGCCGTTGAACAGTTCTTTAGCCAACTGGCGATCAAACTACAACAACATGGAGTGAAAAACTTCATCGTTGCTGGTGGTGAAACATCAGGCGTAGTGACACAGAGCTTAGCGGTGAAAGGTTTTCATATCGGTCCTCAAATTGCACCGGGTGTGCCTTGGGTGAAATCGGTTGAAGGTGAGCTTTCACTGGCGCTTAAATCGGGCAATTTCGGAGATGAAAACTTCTTCGCTAAAGCGCAATCATTCTTTTCATAAGCGAGATTCAGATGAGTGAAATTTTGATGAACGAGCAACAGTTAAGAGAGCAAATGGTGACGCTCGCTCGTTCAATGTTCGAACGAGGCTATGCGACAGGTGGGGCGGGCAATTTGTCGATTAAATTGCCCAATGGACACTTCTTGGCAACACCAACAGGCTCTTCATTTGGCCGCCTTGTCGCTGAGGAATTGTCTGTTGTTGATATCGACGGCAACCACATTTCAGGTAAGAAACCTTCGAAAGAAGCAGCGTTCCACCTAGCGATTTACCGTAATAATCCCGTATGCAATGCGATTGTTCACTTGCATTCTACGTATCTTACGGCGCTGTCATGCCTTGAAGGGCTGGATCGCAACAACGCGATTAAAGCGTTTACGCCGTACTTTGTGATGCGAATTGGTGAGTTACCTGTGATTCCTTATCTACGTCCGGGGGACCCGCAAATCGCAGAAGAGTTGGCAAAACGAGCTGGCGACTATCGAGCCTTTTTATTGGCAAACCACGGACCTGTTGTCACTGGCACTGATTTTGTTGATGCCGTGGATAACGCTGAAGAATTAGAAGAGACCGCTAAATTGGCATTCCTTCTGAAAGATAAAGACATCCGTTACCTGACAGACGAAGAAGTCATGGACTTAAAAGGGAGAGGCAAATAATGGCTAAGTTCGCAGCAAATCTAACCATGTTATTCACTGAAGTGCCGTTTCTAGATCGTTTTGAAAAAGCGCATCAAGCGGGCTTTAAAGCGGTGGAATATCTATTCCCCTATGCGTTTGAAGCAGAAGAACTAGCAGAGAAAATGGACAGATACGGTTTTGAACAGGCGCTTTTTAACATGCCTCCGGGTGATTGGGATGCGGGTGAGCGTGGTTTTGCCGCTATTCCAGGTCGTGAAGAGGAATTTAAAGCCAGTGTTGATACGGCGCTTATGTACGCGACAGCTCTGGGCTGTAAAAAAGTCCATGCAATGTCAGGCATATTGAATGAGAACTTTACTAAGCAACAACACGTTGAAACCTTCATCTCAAACATTCGTTTTGCGGCTGATAAGTTTGCTGATCAAGGCATTGAATTGATGATTGAGCCTCTTAATAGCCGTGATGTTCCGAACTATTTTGTGGCGCATCAACGTGAAGCTGTCGAGCTGATTAAGTTGATCGATAGACCAAATGTGAAACTTCAACTCGACCTGTATCACGCGCAAATCATGGATGGTGACTTAAGTACTTTGATTCGCGAAGTTGCCGCTTATACCGGCCACATTCAAATCGCTTCGGTACCTGAAAGACACGAGCCTTCGGAAGGCGAGCTGAACTACCCACATCTATTCAAAGTTTTGGATGATTCAGGTTACCAAGGCTGGATTGGCTGCGAATACAACCCGAGAGCCTCAACTGAAGCAGGCTTGGGGTGGGTTAAACCTTATTTATAAAGGCAGCCTTTTTGAGCACTAAGACTGATTCTTGAACACTTAAAAATACGATAAAGCGGTCAAAATAAAAATCGCAGCATACAAAGTGCAGTGGGAGATGAACGTATGTCTCCCGCTTGCAAACCCTACACAACAAAAATAGTACAGAAAGGAATACACAATGGATGGAGCACTGATAGGCATCGTAATTGGCATTTTAGCCATGATGGGCATGATCATTAAAACAAGAATCCCAGTAGCGCTTGCGATGATTATTGCAAGTATCATCATGGGGCTATTCGCTGGTATGGCACCAACAGAGCTGATCAACGCAATTAAAGCCGGCTTTGGTGGCGTGCTTGGTGGTATTGGTTTGATTATCGCGTTCGGCGTTATCATGGGCGCGTGTTTCGAGCGTTCTGGTGCGGCTGTTAGAATGGCAAAAACGTTTGTAAAGCTGTGTGGTAAAGGTCGTGAAGACTTAGCACTAGGTTTTACAGGTGTACTTGTCGCTATCCCAGTTTTCTGTGACTCTGCGTACATTATTTTACACTCTCTTGTTCGCGCAATTTCACGTGACACAGGTAAATCAGCGGTTGGTTTAGGTGTGACTCTGGCGCTTGGCCTACTGATCACTCATGCGCTTGTGCCACCAACACCGGGTCCGGTTGCGGTTGCAGGTATTCTAGGTGTCGATCTAGGTGAATACATGCTGTGGGGCTTGATGGTATCTATCCCTATGATGTTGCTTTCTATGATTTACATCCGCCGCGTAGGCAATGAATACTACCGCGTACCAAATGGTGAAAACTGGATCACAAACCAAGCTGACTGGGCGAACCTAGAGAAAGTAAAAGAAACAGATGACAAAGAGCTACCAAGTAACTTTTTATCATTCGGTCCAATTCTACTACCAATCGCATTTATCCTAATCAACACGCTTGTTGGTCAGGGTGATAGCGTAATGCACACTGTGATCTCATTAATTGGTAACCCTGTGGTTGCGGTTGGTATCGGTGTTCTTATGGCGCTATACGGTCTTACTCGCCACATTGAGCGTAAAGACATGGTTAGCTCTATGGATGATGCTCTGTCTACTACAGGTCTAATTCTTGTGGTAACTGGCTGTGGTGGCGCAATGGGTGCCGTGCTTAAAGCATCAGGTGCTGGTCCTCAAGTAGCCGAAGCTATCGCGAGCAGCGGTATTCCACCTCTACTTGTACCACTAGCAATTGCTTCAATGCTTCGTTTAATCCAAGGTTCAGCAACAGCTTCTATGATGGTTGCAGCGACAATGACGCTACCGTTGGTTGAGACACTTGGCTTAGACCCTGTATTCGTAGCGCTTGCTTGTGCGGTAGGTCCAGTTGGCTTCTCTCACTTGAACGATTCATACTTCCACATCATCAACCGTACGTTAGGCATTACTGAACTGGCTGATCAAATTAAGATCTGGTCTGTGTCTTCAACTATCGCATGGGCGATTGGTGCAAGCATCATCATGATTCTTAACCTAGTGTTTGGTAAAGGCGGTACGTTGATCGACCCACTGATTCCAATTGCGGTTCTAGGTGCTGTATTTGTGTGGCTAAAAAGTAAAGAGAAATCACAAGTAAAGACAGCCATTACTAACTAATACTGCTTACCTTTATATACTGCCCCTATTAAGTGATTAGCTTGCTGATCTTCAATAGGGGCATTTTTGGATCGGGCACTCATCAAAATTACTAATCTTTTGGATCTCTCAGTATGAAAATTGTTATAGCACCAGACTCGTTTAAAGAATCTTTATCGGCTGTATCGGTGGCGGCGTGCATTGAAAAAGGCTTTCGCAAAATCTTCCCTGACGCTGAATACGTAACGCTGCCTCTGGCTGATGGTGGTGAAGGTACGGTAGATGTATTACTGCAAGGCCTAAAAGGGCAGAAGCGAACACATCAAGTGCAAGGCCCTTTAGGGGAATTGGTTAATGCTGAATGGGCGATGCTTGAACCGTCAGATAGTAACCCGAAAAAGACGGCATTGATTGAAATTGCTGCGGCATCAGGTTTGGATTTGATCTCGCCAGAGCTGCGTAATCCATTGCTTGCTTCTTCATTCGGCACTGGGCAATTGATTTTGGAAGCGATAGAGCAGGGTGCTCAAACGATCATTCTTGGATTGGGTGGCAGTGCGACTAATGACGGTGGCGCGGGTATTGTTCAAGCCTTAGGTGGCCGATTACTTGATGATAATGGACAAAATCTTAGCCGAGGTGGCGCTGCACTTTCGGAACTCGCATCAATAGATCTTACAGGTTTAGATTCGCGCTGCGCTGATGTCGAGTTGATTGTCGCATGCGATGTCGATAATCCATTGTGTGGTGACAACGGTGCAAGCCATATCTTTGGTCCACAAAAAGGAGCGACACCTGAACAAGTCTTGATGCTTGATAAGGCGCTTACGAATTTTGCTCGAATCGCTGAAACGCAGGGTTGTGTTAGTGGCGATGAACCCGTTCACAGCCGCACTGGTTATGGCGCGGCTGGTGGTACGCCGATGGGGCTTAGCTTGCTATTTAATATGCAGATTAAACCTGGTATTGAGATGGTGCTCGATGTATTACAAGCCGATGAGATACTGAAAGGTGCTGACCTTGTGATTACGGGCGAAGGGCAAATGGACAACCAAACCCTGCAAGGCAAAACACCTTACGGCATTGCCAAGCGTGCAAGTTTACAAGGTATTCCAACCATAGGTATTGCCGGATCACTGGGTACTGAAGTAGAGGCTTTGTATGGTGAAATGAGTAGTTTTTTTGGAACAGTACGCTCTCCTCAGCCACTCAATCAGGTGTTAAAAGAAGCAGAAGTGAACCTAACAAGAACGGCGAGAAACATTGCTGCGACGCTTAAATTAGGGGCTTCTATTTTACAATAAACCAATATCAAACAGACGCTTACTTAATGATGCAGTTTGATAGGTTTTATAGATAGCAACGATAAATATAAACGATTATATTTTTTTTCAACTCAGGTCTATTCTTAATCCATACTAATTTAGTGGTTTTTAAATAATAAACCCACTTGAACCTAAGATGTGGCAACGATGTGACATCTTTAACCTTAAGGAATAGACCATGAGTAAAAAACTGACCACAGCTGCGGGTTGTCCTGTCGCTCATAACCAGAATGTTCAAACTGCGGGCAAGCGTGGCCCTCAACTTCTTCAAGATGTTTGGTTTTTAGAGAAATTGGCACACTTCGATCGCGAAGTGATTCCAGAGCGTCGTATGCACGCTAAAGGTTCTGGTGCTTACGGTACTTTTACCGTTACACACGACATCACCAAATACACTAAGGCAAAATTGTTCTCTGAAGTAGGTAAAAAAACCGACTTGTTTGCACGTTTCACAACAGTGGCGGGTGAGCGTGGTGCTGCCGATGCTGAGCGTGATATCCGTGGCTTTGCATTGAAGTTTTATACTGAAGAAGGCAACTGGGATATGGTGGGTAACAACACGCCAGTATTCTTCCTTCGTGACCCACTTAAATTCCCAGATCTAAACCATGCGGTTAAACGAGATCCTCGCACTAATATGCGCAGTGCTAAAAACAACTGGGATTTCTGGACCTCTCTACCTGAAGCGCTACACCAAATTACTATCGTGATGAGTGACCGTGGTATTCCTGCAACTTACCGCCACATGCACGGTTTTGGTAGCCATACGTTCAGCTTCATTAACGCAGATAATGAGCGTTTTTGGGTTAAGTTCCACTTTAAATCTCAGCAAGGCATTAAAAACCTTTCTGATGCAGAAGCCGCACAAGTGATCGGTGATGATCGCGAAAGCCACCAACGTGATCTGCTAGACAGCATCGATAACCAAGATTTCCCTAAATGGACGCTGAAAGTACAAGTGATGCCAGAAGCGGATGCAGCGAAGGTGCCATACAACCCGTTCGATTTGACTAAGATCTGGCCTCATGCAGACTATCCGTTGATTGAAGTGGGTGAGTTTGAATTGAACCGTAATCCGCAAAACTTCTTCGCTGAAGTAGAGCAGTCGGCATTCAACCCAGCAAACGTGGTTCCGGGTATCAGCTTCTCACCAGACAAAATGCTGCAAGGTCGCTTGTTTGCTTACGGTGATGCACAGCGTTACCGTTTGGGTGTTAACCATCAGCACATCCCAGTGAACGCTCCTCGTTGTCCTGTACACAGCTACCACCGTGATGGTGCGATGCGTGTCGATGGTAACTTTGGTAGCACATTAGGCTATGAGCCAAACAACGAAGGCCAATGGGCAGAGCAACCTGATTTTGCAGAACCAGCATTGAACCTTGATGGTGCTGCAGCACACTGGGATCACCGCGAAGATGAAGATTACTTCTCGCAACCGGGTGACCTGTTCCGCCTAATGACGCCAGAGAAGCAAGCGATTCTGTTTGATAATACAGCTCGTAACTTAGGCGGCGTGCCAAAAGAGATTCAATTGCGTCACCTAAGACACTGTTACAAAGCGGATCCAGCTTACGGTGAAGGTATTGGTAAACTGCTTGAAATCGATGTGAGTGAATTTAAGTCGTAATCAATAAGCTTTATTCGTTAATCGAAAGGTCGCTGAATTTATCACTCAGCGGCCTTTTTTGATCATGCTGTGTATTAGGTGAGGTGTATTGGTTGATAATCTATTAGGTGAGCCATGTAAGTAGCGCCAATTTCTCAAAATTCAGCACCATTTCTATTGATAGTTTTTACCTATCGAATTGATAAACATATCCCATTATCTTTATAAGATGGAGGGGATTATCCTACGGCTATCAGTTTATAAAGTAATAGAGTTTGAGATGAGTAAAAGCGCATTAATCGTTGAGGGTGGGGCAATGAGAGGTATCTTCGCTGCCGGAGTATTGGACGCCTTTATGCAAGACGATTTCCGTCCCTATGATTTCGCCATTGGTGTGTCTGCTGGTGTGTCGAATCTGGTTGGTTACTTATCTCAAGCGCCAAAACGCAGCTATAACGTGATCACCACGATGGCGACCGACAAGACGTTCTTTAACCCAGCTCGCTTTGCTAAAGGTGGCAACTTGGTTGACGTGAAGTGGTTATGGAATGAATCGAACCAACGTTACCCACTGGATTGTAGTGAGCTATTTTCGAGCATTCCACTGATTGCTGCGGTTACAAACGTCGACACAGGCAGTGCAGACTACTATCACATCAAGCCAGAAAATCTCTCGAACGTGGTTGAGGCTACAACGGCTTTACCTATCGCTTATCGTGAAACACCGTGCTTTTCTGGTGGTTGTTATACTGATGGTGGTGTGGCCGATTCGATTCCGGTTCGTGAAGCATACCGACGTGGTGCACGTGACATTACCGTGATTCTTTCTCACCCATTAAGCTACCGAATGAAACCGCAGAAGTATCAGTGGATGCTGAAAAAGCTGCTAAAGAAATTCCCTAATATTGCAGAATCGATGGCTGTACGTGCCGAAAACTATAACCAGTCTTTGGAGTTCATTCGTAATCCACCAAAAGATGCGACCATCAAGGTGATAGCGCCGCCAGAAGCGTTCGCGGTTAAGCGATTAACCATGGACCAAAGTATTTTGGATGCAGGTTATCAGATGGGTGTGAAAGCTGGTGCAGAGCATCTGGCCATTCGTAAAGGCATTTATGGTTTGGATACCGAGGATTGTCATTTCTGCGTCTAGGAACTGTTTTTGAATACTAGATAAACGAAAAAGCCACGCTGTTCACTTAGGAATAGCGTGGCTTTGTATTTGCGGAGCTAGTTTGTTGTCAGTCTGTTATTAAACCAGTTCGTTACCGCTGGTGTTGCCTGTGAAAAAGGCATCGACGCTGGTGAGCGTTGTGTTCGCAATGTTGAACAGAGCATCTTTAGTTAAGAAGGCTTGGTGACCTGTGAACAAAACGTTGTGACAAGCTGATAGGCGACGGAATACGTCATCTACAATCACATCGTTAGATTTGTCTTGGAAGAACAGCTCTTTCTCGTTGTCGTAGACATCAAGGCCAAGCGCACCAATCTTGCTTTGTTTGAGCGCTTCAATTGCGGCTGTTGAATCAAGCAACTCACCACGACTGGTGTTGACGATCATAACACCATCTTTCATCTTGCCAAATGCCGTTGCATCCAACAGGTGGTAGTTCTCTTTGCTCATTGGGCAATGCAGAGAAATCACGTCTGACTGTTGATAAAGCTCGTCGAGTTCTACGTAATTAGCACCAAGCTCTTCTGCTAATGGATTTGGGTACGGGTCGTAGCACAAGATGTTCATGCCTAAACCTTTCAGAATACGCATGGTTGCTAGGCCAATTTTGCCAGAGCCGATCACACCAACGGTTTTACCATGGAAGTTGAAGCCAACTAACCCCTCAAGAGAAAAGTTTGCGTCACGGGTACGTTGGTATGCTTTGTGTAGTTTACGGTTTAAACACATCATCATACCGACGGTGTGTTCTGCTACAGACTCGGGTGAGTAAGCAGGGACACGGACGACTTGCAGACCAAACTCTTTGGCTGCATCTAAGTCGACCTTGTCAAAACCCGCACAACGCATCGCAATTAGCTTAGTGCCATCCTTCGCTAGAATCTCTAGCACATCTCGCGATAGGTCATCGTTTACAAACGCACAAACGACTTCGTTGTCGTGCGCCATTTTTGCTGTTGTTGTCGTGAGTCGAAAATCGTGAAAATGGAACTCGGCGTTGAGTTCGCCTTTTGCAAGTTCAAATGATTTTTCGTCGTATGATTTTGAGCTAAAAAAAGCAATGTTGAGCATTGCTTCCTCTCTTACCTAAAATATAAATAATCCACTTATTCATTACCTGAAACGGGATTAAAACTAATAACTTTGTTCAGTGTGCTAGAGTTTTTTTGTCTTGTCTATCAACATTAGTCATTGTAATTACTATGGTTATTTGGTCTTCTACCATCACTTCTTGAACATTAAAAATCACATTACGAAGTAGCTTGCTTATAAGTTCATCAATATTGAATGGATCTTACTTTCGGGTGTTGAACATCTTCTTTGTCTCTTTTTCTGACCAGAAGTTAATGTTGAATTGCGCATCGTCACTCAGTTCCACTCGATGCCAATATTGAGGTGGACTGGTAGCAAATTGCCCGGCTTGGATTGTGATAACATTTTCTGGCTCTGTCGCGTCGGCATCAGCAAAGCCATAGAAGGTGACAGTCCCTTCCATTACGCAGATCTGGCCGAATACGCCTTCTGCGGTGTTGTGGTGATTAAGCAATGCAGCAGGTATGTTGTCTTTGGTGAAAAATGGCGTTGAACGTTGAATTTTCCAGTGTGACGGAATACGTAAATGACTCATATAAAACCTCTTCTCTAACTGTTCTTTGAAAGTTGTGTTTCTGTGCTTCTATATCACTGGTGATGGTCAATGCTTACCAATAGTTCTCACTACTAAATTGACCAGGCTTCTTGCGTAAGTGTTTTTGTAACCCCAACGATATTAGTGCTTCGCTCGTGTCTCGAACCATTTGGGGATTACCGCAAAGATAGAAGAAACTATGTCTTTGGTTGATAGCGAGAGACGAGGCTCGTTCAAGGTCGCCTCCAAGTAGCAAGCTTGGGATTCGTCCGCGCAAAGTTCCGGTGACTGATTCTCTAGAAATAATTGGCACATACTTAAGTTTCCCCTGAAAGTGTTCAACGAGTTGATTGATTCGATCTTGATACGTGAGGTCTTGCTCTGTTCTTACAGCGTGAACCAGCACAAGGTTGTTGAACGACGCTGTTTTTTTGAAATCTACTTTGCATTGTTGTTCTATCAATAGGCTTTCAAGCATTGAGATAAAAGGGCCCACGGCTGTTCCGGTTGAAAGCATCCATAGATCGTCAGCTATCTCTGGGATCTCCTCTAATGTCATAAATCCACTTGGGTCTTTACCGACAAAGATGTCGTCGCCTACCTTCAATTGATGAAGTTGAGGAGAGAGCTGACCGTTTTGATCTTTAACAATTAAAAACTCAAGCGATTGATGACCGTGTTCGTGTTCTGGTGCATTCACCATTGAGTAAGCACGTCTAACAAATTCGCCTTCACTGTTACGTAATCCCAGCTTCGTGAACTGCCCCGCTTGGTAGGGAGAGACTGGTGCGCTGACTTGAAGCGAGAACAGTTGCTCTGTCCATTCGGTCTTGTGCACTACTTTTCCGGTTACTAAGCCATGAGGAATATCTGTCATATCATCACCTTTATTTAGAGAAGTTATCTCATTAAGGATACTCAACTATCTTACTTTTTGGAGTTGCATGTACCATGCCAGTAATGAGAATGCTTATCAATACAGAGTTTGTGAGAAGGATTACTTTTAATGGAGTCAAAAGTACACACATTAAAACGAGTCTCAATGACATTTAATGGTCTTTTTTGTCTTTGTTTGAAGGTTGGGTCGTGGTGGCTTTGTTATGGCTAATTTTGAACTGAGCTTGATCAATCTCAATGAGTGGTTTGACCCTTGAATGATTCCACTAATAACTGAAGAGAATAATTTACAGATGAGTATAATGGCGGCTTTCGATCTCAATATAGCCTTGTTTTATGCTTGATAATCTTCGTATGGTCTTGAACGTTTTGTTCGTGACATTCAATACTGCCATGACGGCCTTTACCGTCAGTTTCTTTGGCCTCATCAAACTGATTCTCCCAATACATCCGGTTCAAAAAGTGTGCACTCGATTAGCTAACTTTACGTTCTGGTGTTGGGCTTCTCTTAACTTGTGGATGCTTAACGTCAATAATGATATCGAGTGGCAAGTTGAAGGCGGGGAAGATATCTCGACCAAGCAGTGGTACTTGATGATGTCGAATCACCTAAGCTGGGCAGATATTGTGATTTTGTCTTCTATCTTGAAAGACAAGATGCCGATGACTAAGTTTTTCCTTAAGCATGAACTGTTGTATGTTCCTTTTGTTGGTTTGGCCTGCTGGGGCTTAGACATGCCGTTCATGAAACGCCATTCACGTGAGTTTTTATTGCGTAACCCAGAGCGTCGTAATGATGATTTTGATGCGATTAATAAGGCGTGCACCAAGTTCAAACTTGCCCCGACAACATTGGTAAACTTTGTCGAAGGAACGCGTGCTAACCACGAGAAGTTATCGACAGTGAAGACACCTTATCGACACCTACTAAAACCGAAAACCGGCGGTGTCGCGTTTGCTCTGTCTGCAATGGGCCCAATATTAGATGGTATCGTCGACGTTACTTTGGCTTATCCAGAGAATCAGACTTCTCCGTTTGAAGACATGCTGAAAGGTAAGATGAAAAAGGTAGTAGTGCGTATTAAATTGCACCCAATGGATGAGAACGTCAACGGTAACTATTTTGAAGACAAAGCCTTTAAACGCCGTTTCCATAGTTGGTTGAATAACACGTGGAAAGAGAAAGATGAATATCTTGATACGGTTTATGGGGTTGATACGCTCTGTGAGGTTGAAACGATTGATGGTCCTGATGCGGTTCATAAGAAACAAGATCAGTAAGCTCAAACCAAACAGATAGCATCAAAAAGGCCGATAGTTCATTGAACTATCGGCTTTTTTATTGAATCGGATTTATCATAGGTAAGCGATAAAGTTAGTGCTTACTATAATCTAGTCGCATTAGAAGCAATGCTATATGCAGAACCGGTGAGGGCTAAATCGCTTGGTAAGCATCAATAATGTGCTTCACTTCGCTAGGCTTACCTTGCTTCTCTTGGCCTTGGTGAATACGCAGATAATGCTGTAACGTCTTGGTTTTGTATTGTTGAGATATCTGTAACTGCTGTTCGCAACTCGACGCCCAGATCTTGTCACCAACGTTCGATATCTCACGAAGTGGTCGAATGTTTTCGCTTTCGCCTTGGTTGTTACTGACCAATAAAATCTCGTAGTAACGACGGTTTTCTTCAATCAACACTTCATCAATAAGGCCGAACTTGAGTGCTTTTAAATGGCTTCTTAGTTCGAATTGCTGATGCACAGGGCAAAGCAAAAAATCAATATCTTTGCCTGGATGTTGGCGATGAATATCATCGACGAGCTTCTGAGTCAGATCGCCACCCACGCCAGCAATAATAACGAGGTGTCTGCCAGTGTGCTTATCCAGCGGAATAGCTGCAACATCTAAACAATAGACTTTCCACTGACTCTGATTGTGTTGCTCAACGTTGTTATCTTGAGGAAAGTAACGCGTTAACTTGCGTTCAAGCTCGTTCATCAGAGAAGGAACAATATCGACAAAGTGAATCAGAGGTGCTTTGTTATCCGACAGCAGTTGAACGCCCAAAAAGCCGTGATCACAGCAACAGTCCCAAATGTGTTGGTAGTCATTACTGACAAGAGAGCGGAGAGTTTGCAGTCGGTTACTGAGCTTCATAAGATTCGTGTCGTTAGAAAGTGATAGGGCTTTGTCGCATCGAAGGCGCATTGTAATGACTTTATACAAAAACAAAAGCACCTAGAGGTGAAATCCTAGGTGCTTTATGTGTACACGTTAACCTGCGGCGGTTTATGAAGCTTGCGCGACAGCTCTTATATGGCCTTCCACTCGGTTCTTTCCTAGTTGCTGTGCAATCAATTTGGATTGTTCTGCCAAGGCTAAGGCGGCATCGACTGCCCCTCCAACCTGCGAAAACCCAATGCTCGCACTGAGTGAGAGTGTTATCTCAGGCGCTTCAATGGTTTTGGCTGCGATACTTAATCGACACTGATCAAGCTGATGTTTCGCGTCTTGCGCACTATTAGCCTTGAATATGATACCAAATTCCTTTTCGTTTAAGCGAGATAGGCAGATGCCTTTGGGCTTCGGGAAATGGGAACGTAAGGTTTCTGCGGTCAGCTTGATCATTTTGTCGCCAATCGACTCACTATAAGCTCGATTTATGTGGTCGAAATTATCGATATCTAACAGAGCAACGTAGGTATCGGATTCACATGCATGCAGACGTAAAGCTTCATCAAAATGAGCTTTATTGTCGAGTTGGGTCATCAAGTCTTTACAGCTAACTTGTAGGTGAATCAGTAAATTAGATAAAGAAACCTCTGTGTAACTGCGGATCATACGCAGAATGGTTTTATTGATCGGAAAGCGACTATTGACGTAAATCACCGCGATGAGCTGCTCACGGGCGTGAAGTGGGATGCAATAGTGGCGTTGATAAACTTTTAGCTTTTTCGCCAACACATCAGCGTACTTACCATTTTGGTAGGTTAACTGTTCGGGAAAGAAGCTGTCAGCAAGTGCTTGGTCGATGTGAACAATTGATTTATTGCCGTGATAATCAATGGTACAAAACGAGTGACACTCGGTTTGGTACAGGCAAAACTGAACACCGTTGTGATAGGCGAAATTGTTGATTATCGATTTCAACTGAGCTTTAAAGCTTGCAAGATCGTTCACTCGATTAAGCGACGACAGAGCAGAGTTAAGTCGGTGAATCAGGTAGTTGGCCACAACCCAAAGCAGTAAAAGTGATCCGATAACAATACCCGTCAGCGTAAACTGGTGAGAGCTGGTTAGAATGTCTTTTCTATCTGTGCCTGCAATGAATACCCAATTCAGAGTGTTGTCAGCGTCAAATACAGAAACTTTGAAATTGTCCTGATAATAGTACTCATGATTACCCTTGAGTTGACCTAGAGACAATAGGTGACTGATCCCCGCATGATAGCTGATCGATTTAGTGCCGACGCGTTTCGGATCTGGGTGGAACACCAGTCGTTCAGTGGTTCTATCGACAACAAACACGTAGCCGTTGCTGAGCGTTTTTAAGTCTCTTAAGCCTTGTGTGGTATGCAGTAAATCAAACTCAATCCATATTTCTTCATTGAGTTTGGCCACGGTATGTTTGACTGCGAACACCCAGCGGTCATCTGACTTTTGATAAATAGAAGAGATGTAAAAGTCATCGACGACCGTATCTAGCGGTTGCCACTCAATAGCCGATACTTGGCTTGCTGAGAGTGGGAAGCCTCGAGTGGAGATGTAATGCTCAGATTGAGGTTGGTAACGAATAATATCGGCAAAATTAGGTGTTCTTTTTAGAATGTTTTCACTTAATTCAACAAATTTATCGTTGTTAACCGCCCCCGTTTGTAGGTCACCAAGGCTGGTTTCTAAGAAATACAATTTGCCGAAGGTCGCTTCGATATTGGACTTAATGACGGAGGTGGCAATACGGATGTTTGAAGATGATTGAGACTCTGCTGAGTTCTCTACTTGGGTCAATTGCGCTGCTGCGAGATAGAGCATTCCTCCGGTTAATAAGAGTATGTATGGTTTGAAAAGCCGAATAAGTGTTTTAGGTAAAGCCATGATATCCAAAGACGTTATAGATTCATTTTTATAGTACGGCCATACTAAACAGTTTTCGTAATCACATCAATGCAAATGATTCCATATAAAAGGATGATTTCTGTGATATTCAGCTAACAAAAAAGCCAGCTGCAAATATAACTGGCTTCTATGATTTTTGATGTTTTATTAAGCTGACTTAGCTCTTAACTTAAATCAATCTTGTCTGGCGAATAGTGCAAAATAGCCATTGAAGTTGGCGATAGGAGCATTTCACCTTCTGCATGGCCTGGTTTTACATTTCTCAGGTTGGTATCACAAATGGTCACCCAGTTTTGATCGCGATCCTTAGGTAACGAGAAACGTGCAGGTGCATTGGTTTGGTTGATCAAGTAAATCAATTCGTCACCGTCGTTGCCAATTCCCAAGTGCAGTGCCACCGAGCTTAAACGGTTCCAATCGTCATGCTCCATGAGTGTGCCATCAACACGGCTCCAGAAGATGCGGTTAGAGTTACGCTTTTCACCACTGAATGCCTTAATAAATGGCACCATGTATTGCTGACGTGCAGAGATCATTTCCGACAGCCAAGTCTTGAAGTAAGTCTTGCGTTCAGAGTCTTCCCAATTTAGCCAACTGGTTACGCCGTCTTGGCAGTAAGCGTTGTTGTTGCCTTTTTGAGAATGAGACAGTACATCTGCGGTCATGATATGCGGAATACCAAAGGCGAATAATAGGCTCGCCATGAAATTGCGCTTTTGTTTTTCACGAGTCGCAATCACCAGTAGGTTTTCAGTCTCCCCTTCAACGCCATAGTTGTCCGAGCGGTTATCACCATGCCCATCACGATTGTTCTCACCATTCTCTTCATTGTGTTTGTGTTTGTAAGAGACAAGGTCTTGCATGGTGAAGCCATCATGATACGTGATGTAGTTGACGGTGAGTTTGTACGGCCAATGCGCGGCGCTGTAGATATCGCGAGATCCCATCAAGCGGGTTGCAAACTCTTTTAGGTAACCTTGATCACCGCGCCAGAAGCTGCGTGTGATGTCTCTGAGCTTGTCGTTACACTCATTCCAACCGAGTGGGAAATTACCCACCTGATAGCCGTTCGGACCGATATCCCATGGTTCGGCGATGAGCTTAGTTTCTTTGAGTACAGGATCTTGAGCAACGGCTTTGAAAAAAGCAGCCTCAGGATTGTAGTTATCGCCTTCACGGCCCAGTGTCGCTGCTAAATCAAAACGGAAGCCGTCTATTTGGAACTCACTAACCCAGTAACGAAGGGTATCCATGACCAAGTTTAGTGCTGGCTGGTGAGTAAGGTCGACCGTATTACCACAACCTGTGAAGTTCGCGTAATGACAACCATGCTTAATGTAGTAGCGGCTATCGAGTGCTTTTAGGTTGAAAGTAGTACCACCTTCACCGCCTTCAGCTGTGTGGTTGTAAACCACGTCGAGAATGACTTCTATACCATTGCGGTGTAGCTCGCGAACTGCTGTCTTTAGTTCGGTCACGGCATCTTTCTCTGCATAGCGAGGGTCTGGCACCATGAACAGGTATGGGTTGTAACCCCAATAGTTCACTTTCCCCATGTCTAGAAGATGAGGTTCATGCATACACGCAGCAATAGGTAAAAGTTGTAGAGAGTTGATATTTTGCTGTTTGTAGAACGCAAGCATTTCAGGGCTAACCAAGCCCATGTAACGACCCTTGGTATTGGGCGCCATCTCTGGATGAAGCTGAGAGAGGCCTTTTACATGGGTTTCAAAAAGAACGGTATCTTCTCGGCTGATACGTGGCTTTTCGACGTCTTGCCAGTCGAAGGTGTCATCAACAACAAGACATTTTGCCATCGAAAAGCTCTTTTCATTACTATATGGCGTGACGTAATCGAGTGGTTCGCTGATTGCTTTCGCATAGGGGTCGGAAAGCAGGATCGGGCCTTCATCAGTTTCAGCAAGGAAACCGTATTTTTGTCCTGCTTTTATACCTTCAACAAACACATATCTAATATCAGCGTATTCGTTGTCTAGTTTATAAGTAACGAATTCGTCATTCTCATCGAATAATGCGAGGGAGAGGGATTTACAGTCAGGAGAATAAATAGAGAAGTTACAGCCAGTGTTACCTAGCGTTGCGCCTAGTGGATAAGGGCGAGCGAGCGTTCTAGTCATTGCTTGATTTCTTGTTCGTTTATCAACATCAGTGAACTATTAGTAAAAAGCTTTGTCACAGTAAGGTCAAGCAACTTCACATAATAATTACGATGAAAAAAATAATTCATCGATGAAGTTCAAATTATATATTTGAAGTAGATCTCACTTATGCTGAATAATTAGATCTGAGTGCTGCCTACTCCTCCTAGATTAAGTGATCTACCTCTTTAAAACACCATTCTGTATATTTTCTACTCCCCTCTAGTCCCCCTTAATTAAGTGAGGGGTGGAGGAAGTCAAACTTGTCATCCCCTCTTAATATTGACTCCGTTGAAACGAATCAGGGGAAACCCTAAACCTCTCTATCTTACGTCCGCCATAACTGCCTTTGGTTGCCGCAAGAGAGCAAAAATATAAAAACCTAAAATAAATCGTCCTTAATGGAGTTAAGAATGAAAAAAGTAAGTTTGATTGCTGCTGCAGTGGCGACAACGCTAGCTGCTGGCTCTGCGTTCGCTGTTGACTTTAATGGTTACATGCGTGCTGGTACTGGTATCAGCGGTAACGGTAATGGTGATGTATCAGTTAACAAGAACGGTATTGGTCGTCTAGGTAACGAAAATGACAACTATTCTGAGTTTGGTCTGGCTGAAGAACTGAAAACTGGTGAGCAAACGTGGCGCGTTGAGTCAATGATTGCTTCTGGTGCTCCAGGCGCAAATGGTTGGGAAGATTCTGACTTTAACGTTGCTCAGTTTGCTGTTAAAGCGAAAGGCGTTCTATCTTTTGACCAAGAAGCGACTCTTTGGGCTGGTAAAACATACTACCAACGTAAAGACATCCACATCACTGACTTCTACTACCTAAATACATCAGGTACTGGTGGTGGTGTTGAAAACATCTCTATTGGTGACCAAAAACTTTCTGTAGCGCTTATTCAAGATGGTGACACTGACGATTCAACGGGTTACATCTTTGATGCTCGTCTAGCGAACATTGGTCTATGGCAAGATGCTTCTCTAGAATTTGCACTAGCATACAACTTCGCAACTGATTCAAATGACGCAAGTGAGTCTGCTGATGATGGTCTACTAGCATCTGCAATTTTACACCAAGGAACGAGCAACGGCTTCCACCAAACTGTACTTCAGTACGGTACTAATGGTTACGGCGTGCAAGCTGCAAACTTCTGGGGTTCAGGTTCGTACTACGCACGTGGTACTGAAGCATTCAACGATGCATCTGGTTTCCGTTTGATTAACTGGGGTGTAATGAATCTAGGCGAATCTTGGGAAATGGGTCACCAGCTAGCTTACCTATCTGGTAGCGACATCGGTGGTCAAGCTGCAGGTGTTTACACTAACAAAAACTTTGATATCGATCAGTACTCTGTAGTTGCGCGTCCAATGTTTAAGTGGAACGACACTATGCGTACTATCTTCGAAGCTGGTTACAATGCTGGTGAGAAAATTTCAGACAGCGGTCTAGCTACAGAAGATTTCGGTAACGCTAAATTCACAGTAGCTCAAGCTTGGGCTATGGGTGACAGCTTCTGGGCTCGTCCTGAAATCCGTGTTTACGGTTCTTACATCCTAGATACTGAAAACAAAGAAGCATTCAATGGTGACGATACTGAATACGTGTTCGGTATCCAAGCTGAAGCTTGGTGGTAAACCAGTAGTTAAAAATTCCAAACTGTCCTAATTCATAGCCGGCTTGCGTCGGCTATTTTTTTAAGGAATGTACGATTAGTAAAAAGGTTTCCTAGGTTAATTATTTTCTTTATGGTAGTTAACTAAGTAAATTTCTTAAAAAAATAAAAATAAGGAAGAACTATGTATTTTCGCGCTCTGATGTTAAGTGGTTGTGTTGCTTTAGCTGGTTGTCAGTCAGCCGAAGTTATGGAGCAAGTACAGGTTGCTCAAGCAGAACAAGTCAACTCTGTATCTGGACTTCAATTTGCAAAAATGAAGCTGCCTAGTTCTGCCATTTTTGACATTACGACTGATAGCCAAGTATTCAATTACCAAGATATCAACAGTCGTGTTGCAGCGATTGAGTTACCGGCTGATCGCGGTGAGTATTCAATAAAAATTACAAGCATGATCGGTGATACTGCTTTTGTTCCTCGTGCGGTCATCTATGACAAAAACGGCAAAGAGCTTGAGTCTTACGGCAAAGAAGATTTTGAATACCAAAAGCCTAGATTGCATTTGGGAAATAGACTGGTAACGGAACATGATTTCTACCCGCCAACAACGGCAGAGTCTGTTTATTTGATCGTATATACCGATCAAGCTGATCTTGGTGGTTTTACGGATGTGATCCATCCAGCTCGCTTGGATGCTGAAGGGCGTGGTAATTACATGCCTGAAGCGAAAGATATTCCTGTACCAAACGGAAATGTCGGTAAAATAGAAGTGACTATCGATAGAGCGAGCTTCTTCTCGTTTGGTTCATCAAACAGTGAATCTAACGCTAAACCAGCCGCTGCGACTAAGATCGATACGATTCAACCAGAAACGCAAACCTACTATCACAATGCGATTCAAACGGCTGTAACTGAAGACAATATTCCTAAAGCTCTGAGCTTATTAGATGAAGCAAAAGCACTAGGTATTGAAGGCGCGCAAGAAGTATTTGTAAAAGCCGTCAATAAAAAGTAATCAAACAGTTTGTAAATACAGATTGATATGAAAGAAGGGCTCCTAATTAGGAGCCTTTTTATTGCCTGCAATAAGTGAAAAGGAATATTTATATTCACTTAATACTTAGGTTTAAATAACCACTGACTTACACATAATAATCAATAGCTAATATAAATGGGCGCTCTTGACTATTTATGGTGTTGATTGACTAACTGTTAATTAAAATACTCTTGTCTATTTTACGTATCTCGAACATCTGAATACGAACTCTATTGATGAATCGCCATTTCATTTACCATCCTAAACTCGGCTTTCTGAATTTCACATACACTTAAATTAGAAGCTCACACTAAGTCGTTATGCTTTCTACTAAGAACTAAGAACTAAGAACTAAGAACTAAGAACTAAGAACTAAGAACTAAGAACTCAGAACTCAGAACTAAGAACTAAGAACTAAGAACTAAGAACTAAGAAGGCTCGTCTATTACTTAAAACTGAGTATTTATCGATGACAGGTAAAGATAATTGTGTAGAGCATTGGATTGGAGTTTATTTAGGACAAAAAAAGGGAGACTAATGTCTCCCAAAAGGCTAGCTTGCGCTGGTTTTATTATCGGTTTATTAGAGTTCTAAGCTTTAAGGCTTAATTCTTGGTTACTGAAACGACTGCCTTTTCTACATCGTCATCTAACTCATGAATCGCATTCAGAGTGAATGTGTAGCTGCCCGCTTCTGTTACGCTTAATTGGCAATTACCATCAGTGCCAAGGTTGATAGAGCCATCTGCAAGCTCAACAGAGTCACAACCAAAGTTAGGTGATACCCAATCAGCATCCGCAAACTTGAAGCCATAATCGCCAGCTTCCAAGTTGCTTGTTACAGAATAAACCCCATTGGCAACAAAGCTCATCGCCCAATCATCAGTTGAACCCCATCCATTCATGTCACCACGAACGTAAACCGTCGTTTGGCCGTATGGCGGGATGCTCGACACATCTTTGTCTGAGTTATCAACCGGTAGACCAGCTCCTTGTACATCGCCATTTTGGGCTTGCACAAATACTGCTGTGGTTAATGCAGGTACAGTGAAAGTTTCAGCGGCAAAGCTTGCGCCTTTTACAATGTCATCTTCAGAGTTTTTCTGAACATCGTGAAGTGTAAAGCCAGTAGCTCCGGTGATTTTGAACGACTGAGATTCATTGGTTGAGTTTACAACTGCCACAATCGCATCATTGGCAGGGTCAAGATTTTCCCCCGCAGACACACCATCATCAATAGACATTACAATCAGGCCTTCGACTTGATCTGCACCAACATTGCGGAAGTCTACACGCTTCATGACTTCGTCTGCTGTGTCTAAGCGGAACAGTTCACTTGAGCTACGGATTTTTAGTAGTTCTAGGAATTGCTGCTTAGTCAGCTCAATGTCGTCTGCGTCTGGTTTAGCCGTGCTGTCAGCAATGACAGTTTTGATCAAATCCCAGTTAGCACCATCTTTATCTTCACGTGGTAAGCCAACATTCCAGTTGTTGTCAGTACCATCAAACATTACGCGGTTGTACCAGTCACCTGAATCGTAAGAATCACGCTGCATAGACTTTGAACGTAGCAGTTCAGAACCCATATGGATGAATGGTATGCCTTGGCCTAACATCACGGTAGAAAGCGATACAGACTGCATACGCGCACGCTCTGCAGAGCTAGTGCCAGTGGCGATCTTGTATGCGTTATTATCCCAAAGTGTTTGGTTATCGTGTTTAGAAACGTAAGAGATGTTCTCTGAAGGCATCTTGGTGTAGCCAGCGGGCGCGCCGTTGTAGTCAACGTTTTTACCCAGTTTGGTGTCGCCTTTGTAATCAATCAACACGTATTCTGCGAGGTTACCTGCCATCCCTAAACGAACAAGATCTTGGTTGTGTAAACGGCCGTTGATAGAGTCTTGATCAACTTTGGTCTCTTCGTTGGCAATCGCTGCGTTACCAAAGCCTTGGTTAAAGCGAAGTGGGTGGTTGCCTTCTGAATCAACACCGCCATCAAATGGGCTACCGCCACGTACGGCGTCACGCAGACGGTCTGAGAATGTACCTATCTCAGTGCCTGCCATGTTGATTTGGTTCGCTTGATCGAAGCGTGCATTATCGGCTACTTCGCCGAAATCCCAACCCTCACCGTAGAACAGTGTGTTTTCGTCGATTTTACGTACTTCAGCAAGAGCTTCTACCATCACATCTTTCGGTTGGTGCCCCATTAAGTCAAAACGGAAACCATCCACTTTATAATCGTCAGCCCACACCTTAAGTGAGTCGACCATTAATTTACCCATCATTAGGTTTTCAGTCGCAGTGTTGTCACAACAGGTTGAGTTTTCGACGCCACCAGTGTTTACATTAAGACGGTGGTAGTACCCAGGGACAATCTTATCCAGTACCGACTTATCGTTCACACCAGACGCATTGGTGTGGTTGTATACCACGTCCATGATCAGCTTGAGATCCATGTCGTGCGTGGCTTTCACCATTTGACGGAACTCTAGAATACGCTTCGAACCATTAGGATCTGTAGCGTAACTCCCCTCTGGAACCGTGTAATGGAATGGGTCGTAGCCCCAGTTGAAGCTGTCCAGCATGCGCAGGTCATTCATCAACGCTTGTGCATCGCCTGTTGAAGGATCATAACTATCGAGTACATCTTCGATGACTTTATTTTCGTCTTCGTTTCCACACAAAGCGGCAGCAGGTTTTACATCACATAGCTTACCGACGGTGTCAGTAATATCGACACGGCTCGCTTCATCTTCATCGACGGTAGCGATATCAAATGCCGGTAAGATATGCAGCGTAGTTAGACCTGCATCTTTCAAAGCTTGTAGGTGCTTGACCGACTCACGATTTGCTTCTGTGAGAGCTAGGTACTTGCCGTTCCATTCTTTTTTTCCTAGGGTGTCGCTGAAGCTGAAGTCACGAAGGTGTGATTCGTAGAGTACGTGGTCTTCGTCTTTTTCTACCGTTGGACGTTCATATCCAGCCCAACCTTCAGGCATTAATGCTGAATCATTAAGGTCGATGACTTGAGAGTATGCAGAGTTCTTCGACAAACTGAGTGAGTAAGGGTCGGTTACTAGGCGAGTTTCAATGTTACCTGTGGTTGGATGGTAAACTTTCACTTGGTAACGATAGTAACTGTTGACTGCATTAGACACAGCATCAGTCGCCCAAATGCCCGTCTCAGTGCTTTCCGTCATTGGGATCACTTGGGAACTTTGCAGATCTTCGCTGTATAGGACGAGTTCTACACCTTGCGCTGTTGGTGCCCAAAGCTTGAAGGTAGCGGCACCGCCTTCAACAAGCGCGCCTAGTTCTTCAGCCATCGCATTACCTGCGTCTTCGTCAGCAAAGACAGCATCAAGTACACCTGGTTTTTGAACCTCAGTTGAAGAGATAACATCGCCATTAGCATTGTAGGCAACAAAAATTATCTGAGACTTTAAGATGGTGCGTAATGTGTTGTCGTCAACGTCGATAGCAAGGGCTGGTAAGCTTGCAAGGTGGCGGAAACGCTCTTTCAATTCAGAAGATAGCTCCCCGTCTTTGCTTAGTTCAATTGCAGTTCCGCCGACAATTTCTTTGTCGTCGTTCATCGTGATGCTGTTATCTAATGCATAGAAGAGTTTTACAGAATCGGCATTGCTAGCGGCTTCCCAAGCGATGGTGGTTGCATCTAACCAATGTGCTTTTTGGCCATCAATATTGACTGGTCTTTCTGAGATTGGGTCGTAGTACAATTCGCTGCTGCCATGGAATCCGAATACACCTTGCGAATCACCAAGCTTGGTTAACTCGATTTTTGAATTTGCACTACCAAACGCTTTTTCGTCGCCATTGTGTAAGATGAAGTTCATGCATTTATGCGGGTCAGAAGCATCAGGATCGACTTTTAACACATAGTAGGCACCGTAGGTATCGCTGATGCCGTCAAATTCATATGGTGCGTCCCAGTTGGTACCGCTTTCACTAAGACCCATTGCGATTAAGTCAGTGCTGGTGCAGCCTTCGCCATTCCAAAGGTGCAACCCCCAGCCATCATAGGTTGAGCTAGACGTGCTCGCAGCCGCGACATCACGTTTGTAGTAAACAACGACTTCGTTTTCGCCAGCTTTGTATAAGCCACTGTTGCCAGCATCCGTGTCGCTGTCGTTATCGCTACCACAGCCTGCGATAAGGGTGGCAGTGAAGAGAGGCAAAATCGCTTTGGCTAGCGTTGAGCGTTTGAAGCTTCTCTTTTTTGTAATGTTGAAGGTGCGTTGTAGAGTGATGTTCTTATTAATATTTATGTTGTTCACGTTTGATATCCATATTTCACTTTTTATGAAGATGAATATCCTAGTCCGAATGATGGCCAACTATTTGTGATGGCTATATGTAAAGTTATTTTTAATAAGTAAAAATAGGAAACATAGTGTCAGTATCACGCTTTGTATTTGGTTTGAGTAAAATTAATTGGATCAATAGCTCATATGTTGGATATCAATAACCTAAGGCGTAGAAGCTAGGAGTAGAGAATAAGGATGAGAGCTCATCCTTATTAATGTGAGGAAGGTATCGAATTGAGAGACTGTTAATTTAACTTAGGAATTAAGTTAATTATCAATTAGAAAGTAATGGTTGTTTGATAACTAATATTGATAGATAGGTTATTCTCCCAACGATAATACCCAAACCAAAGATGCGAGCGGCTTTAAGTCGATATTAAAAGTACCAATGCCCTTTTCAACGGTGAATACTTGTCGTTGAACGCCTTCAATATGTTCATCAAGTAAATAATTTCCATCCGCTATTTTGAGCTTTTGGATGACATCGTTTGGAACCGTCAAGTGAATACTCTCAGTGGCGTGTTGGCTAAAATTTGCAGCAACAATGGTGAGCTCTTGGTGGTCAAAGCGCAGAAATGCGTAAACAGAATCACTCAAGTTGTTGATTTGGTGTAAGTCTTGATAATCACCAGTCATTGAAGAGTGCTCAAGCGAAAAGTTCATTACCTTCTGATAGAAGTGACGTAGTTGCTTTTCGTTGACGTTTAATAATCCGCCATCAAATGCACCGTGATTCATCCATTTTTGGTGTTGTGGCACTCTGATGTAATCGAATATAGATGTACGTGAGGGCTGTCCAAAGCCTGCATCTTCCGCTCCCGGTTCACCAACTTCTTGCCCAAAATAGATCATGGTCGGTGAACTGCTTAATAACGCGCTGACTAACATTGCAGGCTTAGCAATATTTGGGTTGCCCACAAACTCAGGAGAAGCGATGCGTTGCTCATCGTGGTTATCTAAGAAGTGCAGCATGTGATGCTCAATATCCATCATTGGTTGTTGGATCTCGGGGATGATAGCCGTTGAAGCCTTGCCTTGCATGATGTCTTTTAGACCGTCATAAAGGTCAACCTTATCGTATAGGTAGTCCATTTTCCCTAGATGGATATAGTCGCGGTACAGGTCTGGTTGGTAAACTTCCGCCATCAGAAAAGCATCTTGGTTTTTCATCTTTATCGATGAGTTGAGGTAACTCCAGAACTCGACAGGTACCATTTCAGCCATGTCATAGCGGAATCCATCAACGCCTTTGTCTAACCAAAACAAGGTGATGTCTCGGAATTTAATCCAAGAATCCGGCACATTCACGCCTTTCCAGAAGTGGTAATGGTCTAGGTGGTCACGCTGTGCATAATCGCTCGGTAACTCAGGGAAGTCTTTTGAGCCGTCTGGGCGCACGCCGTAATTAATTTTCACGGTTTCATACCAGTCGTCGAAATCTGGCTTAGCCAAGCGTGAACAGTTACCTGTCCATTTGGCTGGCATTTCGATAAACGGTGAGCGTAGGCTAGGGTGTTGTTCACCACCAAGCGGGGTAAAGGCTGGCTCTATATCTGGCAGTTCAAAGGAGCTGTTGGGAATGTAGTAGAAGTTATTGTCTCGGTGGTACTCCAGCGCAGTGTCATCGTGAGCGCCAAAGTCACTGACTCCCTCTGGGTTATTTAAGCCTTCATAATGACGTGCAACGTGGTTGGGGACGATATCGATGATCACCTTCAAGCCGTTGTCGTGAGTTCTTTGGATTAGTGCCTCAAATTCTTCTAATCGATGTTCAGGATTCTCAGCGAGATCCGGATTCACTGAATTGTAATCTTTGACGGCATAAGGTGATCCCGCACGGCCTTTTACAACGCTCGGGTGGTCGTCTGAGATACCAATGTGTTTGTAATTGTTGATGACGGCGTGATGTGGCACTCCGGTGTACCAAATGTGCGTAATGCCGAGTTTGCGAATTTCAGACAGCGCTTTGTCTGTAAAATCAGTGAATTTTCCGACGCCATTTTGCTCTATTGTGCCCCACGGAACATGTTGGGTGTTTTTATTGCCAAATAAACGCGTAAATACTTGATAGATGGCGTACTTTTGGTTGTACATATTTATAATTCCTTTAACTTCCATCATGTTATGTAGGGACGAAAGGGCTTTTCTCTTAATTGAAAGGCCGACCGAATTACTGTTTTATTTATACCAATCGTGGTAAATAACGGCTCATCCTTACCAAAATTTACAGGGCGTAATTGCTACAGTATGTGAGCTGTTACCCAAAAGGAGTTGATGTTGTCTTCATCTATTCAAATCGCGATCACCTATTTGGTTCTGGTGGCGGTATCTGTGCTGTTTGCCGAAAGTTCTAAAGCGGTGCTGGTGTGGTATTTAGTTGTCGGTGTGGTGACATTTTTTGTGTACGCAAAGGACAAGAGGGCGGCGATCAATGGCAATTGGCGTGTGCCTGAGAAAACCCTGCACATTTTGTCTGTTGCTGGTGGCTGGTTAGGGGCTTTGATTGCTCAAGATAAGCTACGCCATAAAACGCAAAAGCAGCCGTTCAGATCTATCTATTGGCTGACAGTGGCAGTGAATGTTGCGGCGTTTGTGTGGACGCTAACCCCGAGCGGGCAGGCGATATTTGGTCGTTGGCTTAGTGATCTTGTGGGTTACTTTTAACGAGAATAACGGTTAGCACCGGAGTACTAACCGTTAAAATATAGAAGTTATTCGATTAAAGCATCGGAATGGTCGACGCTAACAGCAAGCCCGCCATACCGTAGTTAAAGCTTTTGATGCGTACAGGTGTTGTTAACCAGTGTTGTAGCTGTTTGCCTGCTGCCGTCCAGAATGTCACTGATGGTAAGTTGGCTAGCGTGAATATCGCCGCAATGATCGCAAGCTCCCACCATGAACTACCGCTGCTGTACACTGAAATCGCAGTCAGTGCCATTGACCAACCTTTAGGGTTTACCCACTGAAAACTTGCCGCGCCAATGAAGGTCATCGGCTTATAAGCTTCGTTGCTTTTGGCTTTACCACTCAATGCTATCTTAATTGCAAGGTACACAAGGTAAGTCAGGCTCAGGTATTTCAATATTTGGTGAGAGACAGGGTAGGCGTTGAAAATGCCCATTAAGCCGAAGCCAACCAACAACAACATTGCGGCAAATCCCAGAGCTATCCCAAGCATGTGCGGAATAGTACGGGCAAAGCCAACATTGGCACCTGATGTCATTAGCATGATGTTATTTGGACCCGGCGTGAAGGTCGAGACAAACGCAAACAAGGCAAGTGCGCTAAGTTGTTCTAAAGGCATAATGGTTCTCCAGCAATAAAATGAACGAAGTGACTGACCGGTCATGACTTTCACGTGTTGAGAAACATAGTAGGTGGAAAGTCAGGCAATTATGTGCTTTTATTTCACTTATTATCACTAAATGCACAATAATAAGTACCTATGGATAGATTTGACGAAAGGATATTGCAAGAGCTTAAATTGGACGGCAGAATCTCCAACATTGAGCTTTCAGAACGAATTGGTTTGTCGGCCTCTGCAACCTTAAGACGCGTACAGGATCTTGAGCGCAAAGGTATCATTCAAGGTTACCGCGCAGTTCTGGATAATGGCCTAATGGGGGTCGGCTTTATTGCTTATGTTTCGATTGGTTTATCGAGCCACAGCAAATCGGCTCAACTAGAGTTTGAACAACATGTCAGTATGGAAAAAGAGGTAGTGGAATGCCACAACATTACCGGAGCTAACGAGTACTTGCTGAGAGTAGAAACCAAAGATCTGCCGGGCTATAAGAAGTTTCATGCCGATGTACTTGGGGAATGTGCTCAGGTTCAATCCATAACGACCATGGTTGTGATGGATACCCCCAAAGATGAACGCTAGTCGAGTTTTATTTCAGGAGAGGCGCAGTGCCAAATACTAATCAGTTGTTATTGTTCTTAGATGTGGTTCAACAAGGGTCGTTTACCAAAGCGGCAACCTTGCATGATATGGACAACTCATCACTCTCTAAACAGATAAAAAAGCTTGAACAAGACTTAGGTGTTCAGCTGCTTAACCGTTCCACGCGCTCGTTCTCGTTGACATCGGCAGGGGAAGATATTCTCGCGCAAACCTATGTGCTGAAAGATACTATTAATCAGATCCAAGGCATTGCTGATTCATACCAGTCTGAACCCAAAGGCGTGTTGCGAATTACTTCTCCCATCTATTTTGGTCAACAGTACTTGCAACCTATCATCACTCAGTTCATGAGAAAGTATCCAGATGTTCAGATCGTACTTTCACTGGACGACAAGATCGCCAACATTATTGCAGGACAGTTTGATATCGCCTTTCGCTTCAGTAAGCTGGTGGAGTCGAATTTGATTGCGAAGAAGATAGCTGACAGTAATTTCATGCTGGTCGCCTCGAATGATTTTGTGAAGCAGCATGGTGAGCCGAAGACGCCACAAGATTTACTTACGCTACCTGCTGTGATTTATACCAATGGTGATATGACGGTCGATCATCTGCGTATCAGTGAAGAGCCGCATGGCAACACTTTCCAGAGCCTGACGATTCGTGGCAACTATAAGGTGAGTGATGTTCGCACCATGGTGTCTTGCGTAAAAGATGGATTAGGGTATGGCTTTCTTGACCAATCAAACCTATACGCTTCGATGAAAGAGCTCGGCTTGGTAACCTTGCTTCCGGACTATCCTATTTCCACTATTGATACCGCAATCTATGCCGTGTATCCGCATCGTAAGCAGACCAAACTTGTTAAAGAGTTCATTACCACAGTTCAAGATTATATTGGCTCTCCGACGATTTGGGAGAAGATGCAGGAAGGTTAAGTAGGAAAGCCTAGGTGGCCAACCTCAACATTCTAGCTGTATATCTGCCTTGCCATCCAAAGATAGGCAAGGCTGATATATGATATAGACCCACTAAATTAGTTACGAGCCGTAATGCTTCGGTAAGCAACATCAGTCAGGTAATCATTTAGTCGATGAGATGCTAATACCGCTTCTTCTGCATCGGTATGGCTTACAGCTCTGAGCACTGCTGCATGCAGTGAAGAAGCTTGCGTTAAATCGGATGTTTGATTTTTGTAAGCAAACCAAAAGCGGCGTGATAAACCTTGTAGAGGAGCCATAGCCAACTCTAGGTATTCGTTGCTTGCAGCTTTTACCAACACAATATGAATTTCTTTGAGAAGCTCTGCGTATTTCAAATCATCTTCGTTTTGCGCGCACATTTCGAGCTCCGATGCTAACTGCATCATCTGCTGCTTTTCATCAATGGTTGCCCTTGCTGCGGCATAACGAACACAAAGCGCTTCAATATCACGCCTAACCTCTAAGATCTTCAACTGACTTTCGATTGAAATCGGTGGGATCTGAATACCACGTCTTGGGTGTATTTCCGCCATTCTTTCATAAGACAAACGCTGCAATGCTTCCCTTACTGGTGTTCTGCCTACCCCAAGGCTTTCTGCTAACTGTTTTTCACTCACCATACTTCCCGGCTCAAGCTCACGAAAGATGATCATTTTCTCTAATTGGTGATAAGCAACTTCAGTCTTATTTACGGGATTTATCGTCATGTCCTTTTTATTCCCTCGTTAAATTGTTTAGTGAGCAACCTCACGATAAGCACAATATCGATTGTAACATAAAAAACTTAGGCATATATTAAAACCACACAACTGATATATCAGATGAACATCAGTAATCTATTAGTGAGTTTACATATGAAAGATTGGCAAATTATTCGTCGTTTTGAACAGCTTCCAGACCTCCCAGTATTAGCAGAAGTGGACGTATTAGTGATCGGTGGTGGAGCCGCTGGTGTTGCAGCTGCCGAAACCGCAGGCACTTCCGGGCAAGATACATGGCTCATTGAAAAGTATGGCTTTTGTGGTGGTGCTGCTGTAGCCGGCCTTTCCGGCACTATTTGCGGAATGTATATGGCGAGTGATGTTGAAAATGCTCAGCCTGAACAAGTTGTGTTTGGTTTTACTGAGCGTTTTCGTTCTGAACTCGCCAAACGTGGCGGTGTAACAGGGCCTCAGCGTTACGGCAAAACCTTTACGGTTACTCACGACCCATTGATTTGGCGTGAAGTAGCAGATGACCTTTTGGAGCAAGCGAATGTCACTACGTTATTTCATACCGCTGTAACAGGTGTGATTATGGATGAAGACACCTTTAAAGGCGTAGTGATTGAGTCTAACGCTGGGCAAAGCATCATCTTGGCCAAAATGATTGTTGATGCATCTGGTGATGCTGCGCTGATTGCTCGTGCTGGTATGGATTACTATTTTGGCGATAGAGGTCGCATTCAAAACCCAACGATGTTCTTCCGTGTTGCAGATGTGGATATGGACAAATATCTCGACTATTACGGGGAAGACACTATCTGCCCACCCAAAGTGACAGAGAATATTTTATCTGCCAATGCGAGCGGGAAGTTTGACCTGCCTAGGCATAAGATCTGGATTTTCCCAACCACACGCCCGAATGAGTTGATGGTGAATGCTACGCGGTTGGCTGGCCAAGATGGGCGCATGCTAAATGTGATTGACCCTAAGGATTTTACTGAAGCAGAAGTTTTTGGTCGCCGCCAAGTACGTGAATACACCAAATTCTTGAATCAATTCGTGCCTGGTTGTGAACGTGCTTACGTTGTTGATACCGGGGTTGAAGTTGGAATTCGACAAACTCGTTCTATTGTTGGCGTCGAAATGCTGACTAATGACGATGTGGTGAACTGCCGTAAGCGCAGTGATGGAATTTGTCGAACGCCATGGCCTATTGAACTGCACTCAGGGGACAAGCCCAAGCTTCATTGGCTCCTCGATGATTACTATGACGTGCCTTACAACACTCTCGTACCTGTTGTGGGCGAGAATATTATTGTAGCGGGGCGCTGTTTGAGTGCTGAGCACGAGGCCTTAGCTTCTGCCCGAGTCACCGCTCAATGTTTTGAGTATGGGCATGCAGCGGGGATCGCTGTAGTGAAAGCCATTACCGAAAATAAACGTATCCGAGACCTAAAAGGTCAAGATATTCGCAGTGTCATGATCAACAACGGCAGTGCACTTTAAGGAGAATAATAATGAAAAATACTGTGATCAAGAGAGTTGAGCTATACGCTGTTGCTGACCGTGATGCCCCGCCTATTCCTTGGGCGGACAATCAAGAACCCCTACTGTACACCAATAATATTGTTCGAATTATTTGTAACGACGGTACAGAAGGAGTCGGCGCAACCATTAGTTATACCGAAAATGATTTTGACCGCTGCATCGTGGAAGCAATGCGCACTATCGTTCCTGGCTTGATAGGTAAGAACCCGTTGATGACAGAAGAGCTGAATACCTGGTTGCAAGCTCGTTGTTCATGGGGCGGCCTACCAGCTAAATCACCTATTGATATCGCAGCTTGGGACATCAAAGCAAAAAAAGCCAATATGCCTCTGTATATGTTATTAGGTGGGGCGCGTCATAAAATTCGTTCTTATGCTTCTTCACCTATGTTCGATAGCGTTGAAGAGTATTACCCATACATTGATGATTGTATTGAACACGGGTTCACCGCAATCAAGCTTCATTGTTACTGCGTTTATGAGAAAGACGTCAAGCTAGTTAACGCGATTCAAGAGCGCTACGGTAATAGCGATATTCGCTTTATGCTCGATACGGCAACGTTCTATACGCCTGCTGAAGCAATGAAAATGGCGAAGCTAATGGACGGTTATAATTGGGAGTGGCTAGAAGCGCCAGTTTCTGATTATGACTACAAAACTTACCAACGCTTGGTTGATAAAACTGATTTAGAAATTTCTAGCCATGGTAACTGCCTACTGACTCTTCAAGAAGTAACGTACGCACTGGGCAATGGATTTTGGTCGGATGTACGCCAAGATGCAACGGTTTGTGGTGGTATCACACAATTGAACAAGTGTTTCGCAATAGCAGAAGGCCATTCAAAAAATCTAGAAATTCAAAGCATGGGTTATACCATCACACAAGCGGCGAACTTACATGTCGCACTTGCCCACCATAACTGCAAGTTCTTTGAACAGTTCTACCCATATGAAAGCTTTGAATTAGCTTCTCATACTCAAATCCGTACAGATAAAGAAGGCTTTGTCCACGCTCCGGAAGGCAACGGCCTTGGTGTTGATATGGATTGGGACGCAGTTAAAGAAGCTTCCATTTTAAGTTACGTGTTCGAATAAATTCACGAAATACAAAAATTAAAACAATAACGAACCCTACAATCACTTACGCAGCGTTCGGGCGTAAGTGTTCACACAACATTATGGATAAGAATAATGAAAGGACTAGAACGAACTAACCTCGACCAAATGGCCATTGCGGTTTCTTTGGTTATCGTTGCTGCAGTATCACTCTTTTTTTTAAGTGATACAGAAAATGCGATTAGTATTGCAAATAATATATTTACCCTGATTGCCTATAACTTTGGAACCCCCATTCTTTGGTATGCCTTTGGGTTAGTAATCATCGCCGCTTTTTTCATATGCTCAAAATACGGCCATATTCGTATGGGTAATGAGAAGCCGGAGTTTTCCACTTTTGCCTATATCACCATGATGGCACTGGCTGGCGTAGGCTCTGGAACAGTATATTGGGCATTTTTAGAGTGGTCTTACTACATCAAAACGCCACCTTTCAATATTGCAGCAGATTCTATCGAAGCCACAGAATGGGCTGTAACTTATAGCTTGCATCACTGGGGAATTACAGCTTGGGCTATTTACGCCATCACAGCGATCCCTGTCATGTACTCATTCTATATCCGCAAAAACAATTCATTGAAAATCAGCGACATTGTGAGGTCGATGATTAAAAATCCGACGCTTGCCAAAGTAGTCGGTCGAGTGATTGACATTACTTACCCTATTGCAATCGTGTTTGGTTTGATCATCGTTTTAGCGTTAGGGGTGCCAATTATTTCGGCTGCTGTATCGCTACTGTTTGGCATTGAAAATACCTTGATTTTGAAACTGTCGATGGTAGCGGTTGTTGCCTTACTACTGACGTTGAGCTCATTTTTAGGCATTGAGAAAGGGATGCAAAAAATCAGCAGCTTTGGTACCTATTTTGTCGTTGGCTTAGCAATCTACTTACTTGTTTTTGGGCCTACTCAGTTTATTTTAGAAAACACCAGTTCTTCTATCGCGATCTGGGCACAGAACTTCATCAAGATGAGCTTATACACAGACGCCATTCAACAATCGAAATTTCCTCAATCTTGGACTGCTTATTTCTGGGCATACTGGATGATTTTCATTCCCTTGATGTGTGTGTTTGTAACTAAGGTTTCGAAAGGTCGTACTATCCGCGAAGTTATTGTTTGCATGATAGGTGGCGGGACGGCAGGCATTGCTGCACTCTTCTCGATTGTTGGATCATTCATGATGAAAACTCAATTGGATGGTAAAGTTGAAATCAGCAAAATGGTGGCAGAAGGTAATGCAAGCCAAGCGATTGTTAACTCGTTAAATACTTTACCAATGTCATCGCTTATCTTGGTGGTATTTATCATCTCGACGTTCTTATTGTTGGTCACGACAATGGATGGCAGTGTGTTTACGGTTTCTTGTAATACTCAAAAGAAATTGGATGAGCACGCTAATCCATCAATCCCACTAAAAATATTTTGGTGTTTGATTATTGTCGCTATTCCTGCGGTGTTCATCAGTGTCGATGCGCCGGTTTCTTCGATGCAGTCAGCTATCTTGATTTTTGCTCTGCCAATACTACTCTTGACTAGCTTTATGCTGATGAAAATGTTCGGCTATATGCGTGAAGATTATGGTCACTTAAGCGCAGAAGAAATCAAGGCAATGCATGTTATTGATAATGAAGTTGCCGTGATTGAGACTCCTGAAGAGGTCGAATCACAACCTGTGACTAACTAATATTAGTTGTAAAAAATAAGCCACACTCATTGAGTGTGGCTATTTGTTTGCCGATTGTGTTTCGATTTCGAGACTGATAAATACTATTTTAAGTTGCTATTAATTTACAATGTAAACCCGAGCTATATAAGGCGTGAGCGCCAAATTAGTGTCCGCCGATCACCTTGTCACCACTTGGGTAAGCTTTTGAACCCAGTACATGACCGTCTACTTCTTTACCATAGTAACCTTGGTGGTTGTGGTAACGCTTAGCATTGCCTGCAACATCACCCTTGTATCGTGGGTCTTGTGGGCGTTCATGGCTGTTGACGAAAGCTGCCACATCCCATGCATCCTGAATTGAAAGCTGTTGGCTCTTTCCAAGCGGCATGTTTTCGTAAATGAAATAAGCCGCTGTGTTTATACGGTGCATTCCAGCGCCCCAGTTAAACGCGTTTTCGCCCCACAATGGTGGGAAGTAAGAGCGACCATCAGCTCCTTTAATGCCTTCGCCATTTTGACCATGACACGTTTGACAGCTGGTTTGGTAAACCTTTTCACCACGCGCTATTGACGGCCCTTGTTCAGGGTTAGCAATCTTAGGGTAGCCACGGCCTGCCAACTTGCTGCGGTCATCGATTGGGTATTTGCTTAACAGCTCTTCAGGTAGAGGGAAGCTTTCAGCTTTACCACCGACTTGTAAGTCAGCATCGCTAATCTCAGGAACCGGCGTGTCTTGCATGCCGTTCTTGTCTAAGATACCGCCCATCGCCAACCAGTAGGAATAAGCCGTCAGTGCGACCATCTCTTTTGAATCCACTGCTGGTGGCAGGCCATTCATTGAATAGGTGAAACAGCCTTGAATACGCTCTGCGTAGCTGTTTACCTTGTCGTTTTTCTTACGGTAAGCAGGGTAGGCCATGTATGCGCCCCAAAGCGGTGCTGCATTGGGCTTCATGCCCGCTTGCATGTGGCAGTTGACACAGTTTTGTTCATTGCCAACGAACGTACCGCGCATCTGTTGTGAGTCAACAAACAGTGAATAGCCCAATTTAACTTTGTCGCCAAATTCCCCAGAAGGGATATCGACCAAGTCTCGTGGCACCAGATACTTGTTATCTTGAGGTTTCTCGACCGCTGGTAGTTCGGTTTGGCGATCGGGTAACTCACCTTCGGCATAAGCGATTCCAGAGGCAAGGGTTGCGGTAATTAAAAGTAATGTTTTCATGCGAGCCCTTTAGTATCGGAAAGATGCGAAGTAGTAAGACAGGTTCTTGATCTCATCGTCGGTCAACTTGCCGGCGATATTGCCCATCATGTTCAAATCATCACCCTTGCGAGTGCCGCTTTTCCAAGCGTTGAGCTGCGCTTGAATGTAGTCGGCGTGCTGGCTTGCTAGGCGAGGGAACTTATCTACGCCCATGCCACTTGGCCCATGACAAGTTGCACAAGCTGGAATGTTTCTATCCCAATCGCCTTGGAATACAAGCTTACGATAAGGGTTACCAATATCAGCTTGTGAGCCGCGCTGTTCTAAATCGCTGAATTCGTATGAAGGTAATGAAGCGAAGTATTCTGCAACCTCACGGCGAATAGCAGGATCAGACACTCCATCCGCCATGCCCTTCATGATCGCGCTTTGACGCTCGCCACTAGAGAATAAGACCAGTTGATCTTCGAGGTAGTCAGCATTGAGCCCTGCAAGCATTGGGGCGATGTTTGGCATGCCTTTCCCGTCGGCTTGGTGGCAACCACTGCAGGTTTCCGCGGCTTCTGGCATTGGATTAGGCGCTGCTTGTGCAAAACCGGATAAAGAAAGGCTTCCTAAAGCAGCGATGCAAAGCGTGAGAGTTTGAGTTTTTATATTCAGCTTAATCATGAGGCGTCGCTATTGGTTGTAATGCACGCATTTTCGGCATAATTGAGTACTTACGCTATTGTGGATTTCCACATTAATTCACTTGGAACTTGAGGTAAGTCTCACATTAATAGCCTCAATCGTCATGGTGGTATTTAGTGAGTCCCAAAAAGCTGATTCAAATCGCCGTTAACGAAATGCAAGGGAGCTGCCATGTTTGCCTTGGCCTAACGGCTTGTTAAGGTTCTTTTATGGCACCGATTGTATAAGCATAGCCGCTTTATGGAGACTGGCTAAAAATTGTGGCGTAGTGAAGACTGGCTGATTGCTTGGGGTAGGGCTGCCGTTCGAAAAACAGAGCAACCTCGAAGGACGAAGTTGCTCTGTTGTGTTCCTAGTTACGAATGAGTAGGGACATGGTTGGACAAGTGCTTAAGTGAGATCTTACGGAGTTTAAATTAAACTTTGTAGATCTTAGCGGGAAGCGCTTGCCTTGCTGCTGCGCCCACAACCCAATCGAGCATGACGCCTTTTCCTTCTCTTGTAGGGTCAATTAATCCAATATCATTGATATTAACGCCATCGTTTGACTTCATCTTCACTGGTTGTTGTGTGTCACCGATCCAGTGTGCTCGTTCACCGAGCTCTTTGTGGCCAAAGCCATGCTCAAAGCCCAATGTTCCCTGTTTGATGCCATCAATGACCATCGCCAGCGCGTGTGTGGTTGAACTTGGCGTTTCAATGGCAAACACGTCACCGGTTTTGATGCCTGCTGAAGAGGCGTCTTGTGGGTGAATGTACACCGGATTCACACCTTTGATTGATTCCAAACGTGGCGATAAGTTAGACACCGCACTGTGAATATTGGACTTAAAGTTAGTCAGGGTAAATGGCCACTCTTTTGCTGGGAACTGCTCTGATAAAGGTGTGCCGTCTACCAGCTTTTGTGGGTACCATGTCGGGCAACCCATGTACTGCTCGCCACTGATGGTGTTGCGAGAAGTACCGAGCTTTTCATTCCAGATTGCCAATGGTTTGGTCCATTTGTACTTCATGGTTTCATTGGTGTAGGCATTGGTTGCGTCTTCAAAACGACCGCCACGTGCGAAGATATACGCCACTTTGAGCATCTCTTCTGGCTTGAGCGTTTTGTTCATCACAGGTACAAGGCGTTCTAGACCAGACCATACTATGTCTTCCGCGTCTACATTGGGTACGCCACCTTTCACGAATGCTAAGTTAGCCGCTGAGCGTAGATAGAAATCTTCAGCGCTATGAATACCGTACCAGTTGCCTTGGTTATCTTTAATAGCGTTGTCACCAAAGCCACCTAAGCCGAGTGTTTTCGCTACATCAATAAAGAAGTTCTCAAGGTTAATGGCACGCCCGTCTTGAGTGCGTGAGGTTTTAGGTTCAATAATTGGCCAGCGAGCAGTGATCGCCTTAGTCGCGACGCCATGCCACGGTGTCGCCATGCCCCAACTCTCGTAGGTCACTGTGTCTGGCACTAGGTAATCCGATAGTGCCGTGGTTTCGTTGATGAAGGCATCGATAGAGACGATCAAACCAAGTTGTTTTGGATCCTTTAGCTTCTCGCCTAGTAGGTTGTCTAACCCCGGAACACCATAAAGTGGGTTCGCCATGTGGTTGATCCATGCTTTTGCGCGATATGGGTATCCATCAATCGCAGCTGATAAATGCTCGGTCAAAAGCGGTGCAGATATTGGGTACCAAGGCGCGCGAGTCGGATAGGGTGATTCACCGGCAGCAACACGGCGTTTGTATTCGCTAGTTTTTTGATACGGGAATTTGCTACGAGACAAGAACACGCCTTGAGGCTTAGTTTTGCCCTTGAACTTGGTAAAGTCGTAACGTGGACCAGCAACAGAAGTTGGGTAGCCACCCGCTTTCGCCATCGCTCCACCTTTTGCGTTGATGTTACCGATTAGCGCGTTCAGCATTAGGATAGAGAACGAATTGTAGAAACCATTGGTGTGCATGTTGCCACCGTGAGTATCCACCACTGCTTTTGTACCATAGCTGGTGAAACGTTTCGCTAGCGCAATAATCTGATCTTGTGGGATTTCACATTGCTCACTGTAGTAAGCAAGGTCGTATTTGAAGGCTTCTTCTTTCAATCGTTGTAGAGAAGACTTAACACGGACGGTTTGACCATCAATTTCTACGTCTTGAGCGACAAACAACGCCGCTTCATCGACCTGAATACTTGGTGTTAGTAGTGACGTTGTCACATCAAGTGCGATAAATCCATCATCGTCAGATAGCGGTTCACCCGTTTCTAGCAAACCAATATCCGATGCACGAAGCATACGCCCGTTTTGTGGGTGGCTTTCGTCGCTGATCACGAGGTGAGATGCATTACACCAGTGCGTGGTGCCGGCTTTCTGCATTGCTTGCGCGCTTGGGCGAGACAAGAAGTCGTGATTGTAGCGCTGGTTCTCGATGATCCATTGGATCATACCCAATACTAATGCTGAATCGGTGCCCGGTTTGATCGGAAGCCAGTTGTTGCGATCGCCCGCGGCAAGGCTTGATGAACCTGCAGGAAGGCTTGGTGTCACAATGGTGTAGCTCAGTTTTCCATTGGTACGAGCCTCTGCCAGTTGTCTTGCTTGGCGCTTAAACGGGTTACCCGCTTGAGCCGGAGACATACCGATGAAAAGGATGAACTCTGCGTTGTTGAAGTCAGGCTTTAAGTGCGAGAACTTGTCTAGATCATTCATTATCGCGCCTGAACCTGCGCGGAACGCGTAGCCACAGTAAGAGCCGTGGTGGCCAAAGTTGCGAGTGCCGTAGCTGTTAAACGCAAAGCGCTTCAAGATGTCATCACGGCCTTCATTACCCGCATTAGTCACTAATAGTTGGTTGGCTTTTGGTCCGTATTCAGGGTTGTTCGGATCGAGTGGTGTTTCGATGTCACGAATCGATCGTAAGCCTTCGACTTCACCTTCTCCGAACAAGTCACCACCTTCGGTGATCTCAGAGATAAGCTGCTCGTAACTGATTGGTTCCCACTTTCCCTCACCACGCTTACCAACACGTTTGAGTGGTTGAGTGATTCGGTATGGGCTGTTTTGAATCTCTAACATGCCGTTACCACGGGCGCAGGCTGTCGAGCGATTATTTATGCCTGATTCACCAGACAAGCCAATGTAGGCGTCTTTTACCGGTGTTTTAAACGGGATTTGCTGATCACTTGATAACGGGTGATACGGGTTACCTGAGATACGTAAGATCTCGTCGTTGCGATTATCGATACGTACACGCAAGCCACACAGTGTCCAGCATCCGAAACACATTGATGGTGCCACGCGTTGATTTGGATTCGGCGAGATCTTACCTTGTTCATCGACACTGTATTCCGTCTCTAACGAATTACCGTGATGGATGTGGTTGGTTTTTTTGCCTGCAGTGCCATCGATAGCACCGTGAACCATGTGTTTTGTGGTTGTCGCATAACCTGCAGCAAAAGCTCCAACACCACCGGCAGCAAGGCCTGTTTTTAAAAATTGACGACGTTTGTTATCCATGATGATTCCTCAGACTACAAGCTATGTGAGCGGTTAAGTGGTGACGATGTATTTTGGTTTGGCTTCGATGTTGTCTTTAGTGCAGAGCCAGTTGTTCTTGTTGATCCAACAGACACGATCTCAGAGGCGAACAACGCAAGTGCTAACCAAAGGCCACACATACCAACAATGCCGAGCAATCCCGCGCTACCCATAGGCAGTTCATAAGGGAATGGACCCACATCAAAACGTGGAATAGTTTGAACTTCCATCATGGTGACCCAACGCACCGCCCAGGCTGAAACTATGGTTGCAAGCGCAACAGCAATAACTCCAAGCTTGCTTTGCGATAGACGTTGCAGAGGTAGAACTAAGATCATGCACAGCAAAATGCTGGTGGTCATGATGCCTAAATTAATGCCCCAAGTGTCGTTCTCATACAGATTGAAGTGACCATGGTTAGATGCCCAAATCGAGGTAAGAATGATGGCAAGACCACCCGTTAACGTAATGGTTCTTTGTACTATAGCGAGGTCTGTTGGTTTTAAGCTAGGTTTGCTTGAAGGCAGTAGAGCCCAAATCAACAGCGTTAAGCCCGTTGCAGCAAAGAATGCGGTCGTGAACCAAAGCAGTGGAGAAGCCGGTTGATGCCAAAGCGGTCGGCTCGCCAAAATTGCAATCTCAGCGCCTGTGTAAAGCGCGATACTTAAGCCAGAAATAGCCGTCACAGCTGCGAATGCAATCATCAGCTTTGTCGGTACCTGCCATTGACCTAGTGTTAGCCAAGACAAACGTATTAGAAGCGGGTTTTCACTCTCTTTAAGTTGTGCGATGTCATCACGCAGGTAAAGCCAAGCAGTCGCGACAGCCAGACCAGAAAACAGAGGAAGAAACAGAGAGCCCAATGACATCCATGACCAAGGCGTGATGTGGGCGTAGAAGTGCCAAGCGCGTCCTGGTTGGTGTAAGTCACCAGTTAGTGCTAGTGGCCCAACAATTGCGCCGATGGCCATCACAAGCACAAGGGCTGAACGGAATTGATGACTGGTTGAGTTTTTGAATATCAGTGCAATCAAAAACAGAATAGCAGCAGCGTAAGCCGAACCAATGTAGAAGAAATATTGAACCGCCCACGGTAGCCAAGCGATCTCTTGAGCGGGGACTAACACCTCTGTGATATTCATGCTGTCTCTCCTTGTTTGCTTTGTGTTGCGATTGCCAATTCTTGTTTGCTAGAGGATGAGTTATCGATGGCGGCTGGGTCATAAATTGCAGGTTGGCCTTCGATGTGGCTAACGAATCGCTCGTTCATGCCGATATAGAAAACATGTGGGTTGGTATTCTGTTCTGGCTTGAGCACTTTGATGTCGTTTTGGTTTTCATTAAGCAGGCGGTTGATCTCGCTGTTTGGATCTTTCAGGTCACCAATGACACGTGCGCCACCGACACAGGTTTCTACACAAGCGGGCAGTAAGCCGTCTTCAAGGCGGTGTGCACAGAAGGTACATTTATCAGCGGTCAGTGTGTCGTTATTAATGAAACGAGCATCGTAAGGGCAAGCTTGAACACAGTAAGCACAGGCTACGCAGCGTTCGTTGTCGACCATTACAATGCCGTCTTCACGTTGGAACGTCGCTTGAACAGGACAAACCTTGATGCAG
Source organism: Vibrio bathopelagicus (assembly GCF_014879975.1). NCBI lineage: Bacteria > Pseudomonadati > Pseudomonadota > Gammaproteobacteria > Vibrionales > Vibrionaceae > Vibrio > Vibrio bathopelagicus. Next base: position 445,418 of record NZ_CP062501.1, read on the forward strand.
GGTGCGTTGTCACAGTGATTACACAGGCGAGGCAACATGAATGATTTCACGTCTTGTTGAGCAGTCGAACCATCATCAAGGGAGACTTCATACTGTTTTACTGTGGTTCTGAACTGGCCAATCGGCGCTTGGTTTTCAACGCTACAGCCAACAGTACATGCCTGACAGCCAACGCATTTACGTAAATCAATCGCCATGGCGTAGCGTTTACCTACTTCACCTTTGCGGTCAGGTTGGTTGTTATTGCGAATGGCTGTGCTCGCGACTGCGGTGTTGATTCCGGCAATGGGAATGAGCGCAGCGCCGGCGGAAACTTTACCGAATTGGCTGAGAAACCGTCTTTTTAATGAGTCCATAGAGGTACCTATAAATGGGTATTCGATCTGTTAGGCTCATTGTCAGTTTTTGACCGTTCACGGGGTATTGTGGATTTCCACATACCCAGATCAAAGTTGATCTAGAACAAATGTGGTTTTCGCTATCTAGCTGTTATGCTTTGTATTAGAGGTTTATTTAAGGCGATCTAAAGCATAAGTTAAGCTTAAACATGTCGTCAGTTTAAAGACGAAGTGAAATGAATAGAGAATAAAGTGTCCGTTTGGAGAAAGAGATTTTAGTGACCGTTCGAAAACTAATGACAATCGTTAGCCTTTGCTGGTTAAGCCTAACCACAGGTGCGTGTTTCGCGGCTCAATCTGAACAAGCGATAGCAACGGCAAATATCACTGAACCCGATCAGATTATCGAGGTTGGTGTGTTGGCGACCCGAGGCAAACTCTCGGCACAGCAGCGTTGGCAGCCAACAATGGATTGGTTGTCTGAGCGTATTGCGGGTAAGCAGTTTGTCCTCAAGCCTTTCAACTTGGAAGAGATGGCCGAAGCGGTGAAAGGGGTCACTGTCGATTTTGTTATTACTAATCCAGGTCAGGCGGTCCGATTAGGGCGTCAGTACGCGCTCTCTTGGATGGCGACCATGACCAGTCATAACTTCGAACAGCCGGGTGCCAACAATACGCAAAGTATTGGTTCGGCCTTGGTGGTGAGAAGAATGTCGCCTTATATTTCTTTTGAACAACTGAGTGGTAAGCCAATTGCGGCGGTCTCGGAAAATGCGTTCGGTGGCTACCTCACAATGCGTTACCAAGTGATGCAAGAGGGGCTCAATCCCAATCACTTCTTTTCTAATATTCAATTCCTAGGTTTCCCGATTGATGCCAGCTTGTACCAACTACGAGAAGGGCATATTGAAGCGGCTGTGGTGCCTGCTTGTTTGGTCGAGAGCATGATCAATGAAGGTTTGCTGGTGGCTGGACAATATCGAATTATTGGCAATCAAGCACCTGAAGGCTTCCAATGCCAAGTGTCTACGCCTCTGTATTCCAACTGGTCGTTTGCCAAAACAGAGCGAGCTTCTTCAGCATTAGCGAAGCAAATGAGTCAGGTGCTGTTTTCAATGCCAAAGAGCAGTGCACCAGCGATTGCAGCGAATGCCTCGGGTTGGACGTCGCCAACAAGCCTGCTTTCAATCGACAAGCTTTATCAGCAACTCGACATGCACCCACTGCAACAGCCTTGGTGGAAAGAGGCGCTAATCTGGCTTAAGTACAATCAACAGTGGGCTTGGGCGTTCTTTTTGTTAGTCGTGCTTCTTAATGCCTATCACTTCTGGCTAGAGTACAAATTCAGCCGCAGTAAAAAGCAATTAGAAGCCACACTGCATAAGCTAAAGAGCAAGAGTGAACAGCTAGAGCACTCTCAACGTATCGCAGTAGTCGGTGAACTGGGAAGCAGCTTGGCACACGAGATCAATCAACCTTTGGCGGCCATTCGCAACTACAGCGAAGGTGGTTTATTGCGGATTTCGAAGAACAAACCATTGACCGATATTGAACCCGTGTTTGAGAAGATTCAGTCTCAAGTGGATCGTGCAGACGCGATCATTCAACGCTTAAGAAATATGATAAAGAAACGCTCATCGGAGAAATCTCAGACCGACATCGAGCAGTTACTCACAGACACCATTGAGTTGCTGCAATTTCGATTACAGAAACACAAAATAACCATTGAGCGCCACGCTGTGGGTAAGCCTATCCAACTGCACGTTGACCCGGTGGGATTACAGCAAGTGATTGTAAACCTGATCAACAATGCGACCGACGCATGTAATGCACAACAGCACCGCGAACACAGCGCTGCGTCTGATATTGATAACAAAAACAGTGAACCACCAACAATTAAAGTGATTACCGAGTATCAACCGGATAAAATGATGCTGTCGGTTATCGATAACGGTACGGGCTTAGATTTCACCGAACAACAAGTCACTCAAGCCTTTGTGAGTAGCAAAGAAAATGGCTTGGGTTTAGGGCTTGCGATTTGCCAAGATGTGATTGAAGACCACAGCGGCCAAATGGCCATCAAATCATTGATTCCTCATGGCTGTCACGTCGCAGTGACGTTACCTTTTTCTCTTTCAAATGATTCATAAGGAATCTTGTTATGTCTGAACTTCATCAAACGTTACCGGTCTATGTGGTTGACGACGATGAGTCGATGCGTGACTCATTGGTGTTCCTATTGGAAGAGCATGATTTTACGGTGTCAGCTTATGAAGATGGCCCGAGCTTTCTGGATTCAGTGGATTTGAGTGCGCCTGGGTGCGTGGTGTTAGACAGCCGAATGCCTGAAATGAGAGGGCAACAAGTTCATGAATTGATGGTGAAAGCGCAGAGCCCATTGTCGGTGATTTATCTGACGGGTCACGGTGATGTGCCAATGGCTGTGGAAGCCCTACAAGCCGGTGCGGTGAACTTCTTTCAAAAACCGGTCAAAGGCAGCGAATTGGCAGAGGCGATCAAACAAGGTTTAGATGCCTCTGAAAAGCACTTACACATGAATGTGTACCGTCAAGCGTATGCGTCGTTAACTGAGCGCGAAATCGACATTCTTAAGCAGATCATCGATGGAAAACGTAACCAGAAAATTGCTGATGAGTTATGTATCGCCATGAGAACGGTGGAAGTACACCGAGCGAGTTTGATGAAGAAATTCTCAGCGAAGACCGTTGCCGAGTTGGCTTACATATACGGTCAATTGACCTAGGCATAGAGCTGTCTCTGTACGCAATTATTGATGGAAAAACATCAATTGCGTCACCAAGCCTTAGGACTTTTCTGATGAAAGGCAGTCTTCATAATTTATCTATATTGGAGCAAGATCACATCGTCTATGGACTGCATACGGATTGAACCCCCTAGGCTTCTTATCGCAATGTAATCCTGAGATACTGAACTAAGTTCATTTTAGGGCGGAACGTGTTAGTAACTGCACTTTTCCCTGTAATTCGAAACATAACATTCACTATGGGTAGAACATACTCTCAACGTCGAGTCTTGTATCTGCCGAATTAGGTTAAAATATTTTATGAGTACAATGGGAATCGCAATTGGTGCGACGGCTCTTTCGTTAATACTTGTGGCCGTATGGCTGGTTTCTTTGTCGTTAAGAAAGCAGCGAGTGGAACAAGAACGTAAAGCACGTGCTGTCGCTTACCGAAAGGCGATTGAAAAAGCGCGCATACAAGAGCAAAAAGAGCGTAACTTCAAAGCCGAAACCGGGCATGTTCCATCGATTCTATATTTGGCGAAAGAGGCTGAACGTAACAATATTAAGGAAGCCCTATATTGGTACGACAAAGCCGCGCATTTAGATAATGTCACTGGTATGTACGGCATTGTTCGCATGAGCATGAAGCGAAAAGAAGACCTAATTTTAAGAGAAAAAGCCAACTTTTGGCAGCTCGCGATCTCAGCTTTAGAGAACGACATGGTCGCGAAGTTTGAGATGGGTAAAGCGCTCGTTTTCGGCCGAGGAACCGATAAAAACATTCCCAAAGGTTATACCTACATCGAAGAGTCTGCGACGGGCGGAAACACAGAAGCGATGCTGTTTATGGGTGAGTGGTGTCTAGACAAAGAAAATCCAGATTACTCAGCCGAAAGCTCATTCGAGTGGTACCAAAAGGCCGCAGATAAAAACAACTTAGACGGAAAAATCAAACTAGGTTTGAGTTACTTGAATGGTGTTGGTGTTGAGCCTAATCATGGTGAGGCTGTGTATTGGTTTGAGACAGCAGCCGAAAAGAACAGCGAAGAAGCCATGTTTCGGGCTGGTGAGGCTTGGATTGATCATGGTGAACACGGCAATGCTATCGCTTATATCTGGCTATTCTTGTCCGCCCATTTCGGTTATTCAGAAGCAAAACAGTTGAGGGATAAAGTGGGGGGCGAACTTGGGGTTGATGCTGTCGTAGGATTGCAGGCTCTAACCAAACCAATCATGACCAAACTGACCCAAGAAGCGGTCACCAAGCACTCGGTCGTTAAGGCGTTGAACAAGCTTTACAAACGTAATATTCCGATCCCTAAAAAGGTGAAAGACGTTACTGAAGAAGAGGAACTTGACGTGTCGAAGGCGAAAGGCAGCGATGCTGAAATGAATGACCAGATGAACGCTCAAGACGCTAATCCAGAAAACAACCAACAATATACTTCAGAGCAACATGCAGCGCCCCAAACGGGTACGAATCAGAGTACAGATAAAGCAGCGTCACCCGCGCCTAGCGGTGCATCTTTAGATTTTAGCCAAACCAATTGGAGCAACAAAAATTAAGCCAGTAGCTTGATGAGGAGAGTGTTTGAAATACTTGACCTCATTTAGGTCAGCAGCTTATCTGAATTGCACTCCATTGGAGGCGAGGCACTCTGAGTTAGGAATGACAGGATCAAAAAAGGGAAGCTGATGCTTCCCTTTTTATTTATGTGCTATTTGCTTTTAGAGCTTAGAGCTTAGAGCTTAGAGCTTAGAGCTTAGAGCTTAGAGCTTAGAGCTAAAGGCTAATACCTAAGAGCTTATTAAGCTTTATTTTGCTCAGCTTTACATACAGCGGCAGTGAACACTACGTCTGTTGAGCTGTTAAGTGCTGTTTCAGCAGAATCTTGAATCACACCGATAATGAAACCTACCGCTACAACCTGCATCGCTACATCGTTTGAGATGCCGAATAGGCCACAAGCTAGTGGGATAAGCAGTAGTGAACCGCCAGCAACACCCGATGCGCCACATGCTGAAATTGCAGCAACAAGGCTTAGTAGAATCGCAGTGAAGATATCAATTTCAATACCCATAGTGTGAACAGCCGCAAGTGTTAACACAGTGATGGTGATTGCAGCACCAGCCATGTTGATTGTTGCGCCTAGAGGGATAGATACAGAGTAAGTATCTTCATCTAGGTTTAGTTTCTTACAAAGGTTCATGTTCACTGGGATGTTTGCAGCGCTTGAACGAGTGAAGAATGCAGTTACACCAGACTCACGGATACATTGAAGTACAAGTGGGTATGGGTTTTGTTTTGTTTTCACAAAGACAAGCAGTGGGTTCACCACAAGTGCGATGATCAGCATTGAGCTTAGCAGAACAGCGAGCAGTTGGCCGTAGCTTGCTAATGCATCGAAGCCTGTTGTTGCGAACGTAGTCGAAACAAGACCGAAGATACCGAATGGTGCAAGACGAATAATGAAGCGAACAATGTGTGAAACACTGTGGCTTAGGTCTTCGAAAACCGCTTTGGTTGTTGCAGATGCGTGGTGCAGTGCAAGACCAAGACCGATTGCCCAAGCAAGAATACCGATGTAGTTCGCGTTCATTAGCGCGCTTACTGGGTTATCGACAAGCTTGAATAGAAGGGTATGAAGAACTTCAGCAATACCTTGAGGAGGGTTAGCACCTTCAGCGCCAGCAACCAGTGTCAAAGTGGTCGGGAACATGAAGCTCAATACTACTGCTGTTAGTGCAGCAGAGAACGTACCAATCAGGTAAAGCACAATGATTGGACGCATATGAGTATGCTGACCTTTCTTTTGGTTTGCGATAGAAGCTGCAACAAGAATGAATACTAAAATTGGGGCTACAGCTTTCAGCGCACCAACAAACAGACTACCTAGTAGGCCTGCATCTTGAGCAGCTGATGGAGAAACCATGGCGAGAACGACACCGAAAACAATACCAGCAAGGATCTGTAGAACGAGATTTCCACGAGCGATGCGGGCGAGCATGTTGTGATTTTGCATAAAATACCTGCAATTGTTAATTTATTATAGTGATGTATCTTTTTATAAAGTTGTACCAAATCCAACTATACACTAGTGGAATGGGCGGTCATATTAGCGGGATCTAACGGGGTGTCTAGGAATAGTTTAGATTTAGGGTGATTGTTTGCGCTATGTGGTGTTTTTAGAGCTAAATGTTAAATTTTTGTGCTGTGGTTGAGATATAAGTCTGCATGATAATACTCATTCGGGTCAATGTTCTGGTGAGAGCACTGCCAGTGACCATTCACGAGATCATTGTGTTCAGAAATGATCCCATCGAATTCCTGTCGATACAAAGAAGCCCCGCTCATACAAAAAAAGCCCCAAGCCTAATGCGTTAATAAGCTAGTTAAGCTAAGGCGCGATAGGGACATGGGGCTTAATTATGTGCTGTAAAACTTAATCTAAGAAACGGTTATTTAGACGATTTCTTGATATTACGGCTCTCTGACTGCACGGTTTTATACATTTTAGAAAGCTGTTTACTGTTCGCTCTCTGTTCTGCCAATGAGGCTCCATTTCTTGCTTGCTCTCTGAGTAGCTTCTCATAGTTAGAGAATCGTCTTTCAGAAAGTTCACCGCTTTCAATGGCTTTGCGTATTGCGCATCCTGGTTCTGACTCATGGCTGCAATCAGAGAAGCGACAATGCATCGCTAACTCCTCCACATCAGAAAACGTTTCACTTACACCCTCAGCACAATCGGCGAGTTGTAGCTCACGCATTCCTGGTGTATCGAGCAACAAGCCTCCAGATGTCAGTAAATGCAACGATCGTGATGTGGTTGTATGACGGCCTTTACTGTCGTCTTCACGAATGCCACCAGTAGCTTGCTGAGAGTCACCAAGCAACGAGTTGACCAAGGTAGATTTGCCTACACCAGATGAACCCATTAAAGCAACGGTCTTTCCTGTTTTACACCAAGGCGACAATACTTGCGTCGAGTCTTGGTCTAGGCTGTTTACCGCTTCGATCATTAGCATCGAATCTAAGCTTTGCACTTGTTGTACTTTGTCTTCGTAGTCGTCACACAAGTCTTTCTTGGTGAGTACGATAACGGCTTCAACTTGTGCTTCGTTGGCGAGTGCTAGATAACGCTCAATGCGGCTCAGGTTAAAGTCATTGTTTAACGAGACCACGATAAACACGGTGTCGATATTGGCTGAAATGTACTGTTCAGCCACACGACTGCCTGCTGCTTTGCGACTGAAGAGCGATTGACGGTCTAGTAAACGGTCGAATTGCAGTTCAGAGTTCAAAATTACCCAGTCGCCAACCGTCATTGCGGGTTGGTTTTGATGGATAGGTAGAACGATTTCGCCTTGTTCTGACGCTAGTGTATAGCCGCTGCGATGGTGCGCGGTAATACGAGCAATGACGGAATGGTCATAGTCTTCGAGTGTCAGTTGTTGCTGAAATACAGGTTGCCATCCAAGCTGTTGAAGTGACATTGGATGAGAAAATGCAGTTTGTGAATTCATGTTTATTTACCCAGACGTGCGAGCTTTCTTTTCTTGTGAGAGTAAAGTCTTATCAGTGCATTAAAGTCTTATCAGTGCATTAAAGTCTTATGAGAGCATTAACATCTTGTGAGATCTCAGGTTATTGACGAGTTCAAAAAGTGTTTATGAGACCAAAAAGCGTTGATGAGATAAAAGCGTCGAGACGTCAAAAATGTTTTGAACTTGGGTCGAATTCAAATAGATAGGACCCCGGATTTAGTCATGCTCTGTTAAGCATGCAGGTATTGATCACTTACAGATCAATATTAAACCGGGTAAAAGTGTGCGGTAGCCAGTAGATGGCTTAATGTTGGTAGTTCGAGATTAAAGTTTGCTTAACCAAACAAATTAACGCGTTACTTTTACTGCCAGTTTTAGTGTTTTCATTACAATCATCTTCTATTCTCCTTGGTTGTTAATGTGGTCAGGCTTTGAATAAAAAGCGAGCTCAGTTTAGCAAAAAGCCACGATGGCGAGAAGCCATCGTGGCTTAATTATATTATTGATTGTGAATCTGATTAATGATGATCGTGATTCATCTTTTTCATGCCGCTCATTACTTTCTTAACCGGCGCGTCAAAGGTTTGCGTTTCACCATTAGCGAAAATCAGAGTCATTTCGATCTGCTCACCTTCTTTCAGGCTATCTTTTAGGTCGAACAACATAATGTGCAGGCTGCCAGGTTTAAGTACCGCTTCACCATTCGCAGGGATTGTAATCTCTTGAACTTGGCGCATTTTCATAACATCGCCGTCGACGATAACATCATGAAGCTCTACCTTGCCTGCTGCTGGTGTTGTTGCAGAAACAATAGTGCGATCTTTATCGCTGTGGTTCATCAGAGTCGTGAATACCGCGCTGTTCACTGCTGAAGGTGGTGTTGCACGAGCGTACGCGTCATGAACCATAATGTCGCTATTGGCGTGAGCAAGCGGAGTGAGCAGTAAGCCTGCTAGAGCAAGTGCTTTTAACTTCATGTTGTTGTCCTTAATTTTTATGTTTTGGTCTGGGACCTGACTTTTGTTCGAACTTTATTAGTTAAGTTCTTTGTTTTTACGTTTTACTGCGTCAGTTTGTTGATGGCCTCAACAATTGGCGCTGGCGTTAACGTATGCGGCACTTTGGTAATCAGTGTGCCGTCGGGCTTTAAAAAATAAAAATATGAGCTGTGGTCAAGGGTGTATTCCAACTCTGAACCTTCAAGCTTGGTCTTTCTGAAAATGACACCGTAGTTATGTGCAAGCGTTGTTGTCACATCTAACGGGCCACTTAGCCCTTCCATCATCGGGTGGAAGTATTGTGCGTATTCGTATGACGCTTCTGCAGCATCACGTTCAGGATCAAGCGAAACAAACATCGGGCGAATTTTGGCTTTGGCTTCTTCAGATACTTGGTTAAGTGCTCCGGCTAACATCGCCAAAGAAGTAGGGCAGACATCTGGGCAACGTGTGAAACCGAAGTAAACGATACGAATTCTGTCATCGGTTTGGTCAAAGATTTCCGTTGGCTGGTTGTCCTTGCCGAAAAGAGTCGTTGCGGAGAACTCTTGTTTTGCAGCGTGTTTTTCTTGAGTTTCGTTTTGCCCATCAAGATAACTTTTGATACCAAAGCCAAGTACAAAAGCAACAACCAATGCTAACGACCAATTTCTACTCATCTTGCCATCCTTATTGCAGGGTTTACAGTATCGACACCATCAGTGAGTTCACCGATCCATGTCATCTTATCTAAAGTACATACAGGTAAAATCACATCACCTTCATAGGTATTATTACCAATGTTCTTTAATTGAAAACGCGCTGAGCCCATCTCCATTTCTAAGCCTGTGAGTGACAACATCAGTGTCTCTGATGCGGCACCCTCCCAAACTACTTTTATCTTCGTGGGTAGAAGAGGTTGCGCGGTTTCTCGGTCAAGCGACATTGAAATCGATTCTTGCTCACACGATGTTGTTGAAAGCATGCAGTAGTCATCTAAGTTAACTTCGGTTGTTGAGTGCTCAATGACCGACTTTAGTTTTTGAAATACTTGTGGCCCATAAAAGCCTGCCACGAGAGCGATTCCAAGAGCTGCAACCTTTAATGCTGGGTGCATGTCGTGTTCTCATCTAATTTTATAAGAGCGGCGATGTTATCACACCCCTCAATACGTGCTTGTATCAAAAAGCAATTTTGTGCGTATGGTAGAACTAAAAAAGCGAAGCCACAGGCTTCGCTTCTATCTATCTAATAAGGATGTTGAACTCAGTATTTACGGGACTCATTCATGTAACACGTTTCCCATTCGTTTTCTGAGTTTCCTATTCGTTTCTAAATAGCTAATCCGCGTTGCGCTCTGCGAACTTCTCTAATCCAAGAACCAGAGCAATCGCTACTAGCATCATCACAATTGCCAACACCAGCTGAGAAGGCTGAGAAGTCACTGCTTCAAAGTCGAACGGCGATAGGTTTTCTTGAATCAGAGGAACTTGTTCACCTTTCGAGTTAGTGCGCCAGCTGATGGTCTCTTTCCAAGGCCAGATTTTTGGTAGCGTACCGATCATCAAACCGGTTAAGAACACTAATGTAAAATCACGGAATGAACGCAGCAGCCATGACAGTACGTGTGAGAAGGTTAATAGACCAAGCACACAGCCACTAAGGAATAGCGCAAGCACATCGATTTGGAACTCTTTTACGGCACCTAATACAGGGCTGTACATGCCTATCAGTAATAGAATAAAGCTACCCGAGATACCCGGCAAAATCATCGCACATATCGCAATCGCACCCGCAATCAGCAGGTTTATGCTGGTTGGCTCCATTTGCAGAGGCTTAAGCACAGTAATGCTATAAGCGAAGGCAACACCAAGCAGTAAAAATACGAATCGAATCATATCGCGCTTTTCTACTTGCTTAAGAATGTGGAAAACTGACACCAAGATAAGGCCAAAGAAGAAAGACCACAGTGGAACCGGGTGCGTGACCAATAACCAAGAAATCAATTTTGCGAATGTTGCAATGCTTGTGAATACGCCCGCGAACAGTGAAATCAGGAAGAAACCATTGATGTGGTTAAACGCGGCTTTGAAGCCTTCGCGTTTCCATAAGCCAAGTACGCTAGGGTTAATTCTGCGAATGCTTTCTAGCAGGGTATCGTAGATTCCAGTGATGAATGCGATGGTTCCGCCCGACACGCCAGGGACAACGTCGGCTGCGCCCATTGCCATGCCTTTGAAAAAAGTACTTAAGTAGTTCATTGCTTCATAGAGTTGAGGGTGATTTTGTGCAGTATACAAACTTTAGTGTAAAAAAAGTATGAATATGCCTTTGGCGAGGTGCTTTTATTACCTTGTTAATTGTAAGGCAATAAGTTGAAGTGAACATTTGCCTAATATTTAAAATACAACCACTTAGTGATTTATCATTAAGAGTATCGATGAAACTGGTCTCTTATCGATATTGCATCTTGGTTGCATTATGCAAATGCACTTTGCAATTCGCATGTGAAAATCGCGGGTTTTATGCGATGCAGGGCTTATAAAACGCTAAATTAAAGTTGGCACGCTAACTGCATTATATTAATTGACCCTTCTTAAGCCGAGGGTCACCTAGCCAACTGACGTTGTTAGTGAACTTATGATTTGTTCACAAATATATAGAGCCAATCGCGATTATTGCGGTTGGCTATTTTTTTGCCTGTCATTTGGCTCTCTGTGATTTTGTTACCTGCTATTTCCTTCATGTCCAAGCGAAAAAAAAGCCAGCCACCATCGGTGACTAGCTTATGTTCTTCTCGAATCAATCTCGAATCAATCTCGAATCAATCTCGAATCTTGAACCTGTTTTAGTATCCCATCAACTGCAGCAGGTTCTCTGCTGTGCTGATCGCTTCTTTACGGTTAGCAATGTTGAGCTTTTGGTACAGGTTACGGATGTGAGTCTTGATCGTGGTACCTGCAACATCAAGTTCTTGGGCGATTTGCTCATTACTAAATCCAGAGTAGATCAGGCCAAGCACCTGCCATTCACGCTGTGTGAGTGGGCTAGTGCGCACCAGTTCAGGTATGTTCGGGTGATTAACCAGATTCTCAACAAAGTCTTCATCGAAGTGAACCGAGCGGCTACGTTGGGTGGTTGAGATATCTTTCATGATCTGCTGAGCACGGTGACGTTCTAAATCGCCCAAGCCAGGCTTGTTGCTCAACTTATCCAAGATATGTCCGATAGTGCCACCGTCGACCAAGAAGTTACCGACCATACCTGTTTGGTTGGTCATGTGCAGAGCTTCTTCAAGTAATACACGAGCGCTGTCTTCATCGTTGATTTGCGTGCGTAACACGGCCTCGACGATTAAGTTTCTGTTGGTATCGGTAATCAGGTGTGAACGCTGTGCTTCACTCTTCAAGAACGCCAACGCTTCTTCGGCTTCTTCATATTGCTCAAGGATGATGTGAGATCTTACGATATTTCGCCACTGGAGCTGACAGAAGTGGTTACTCGCTGATTCAGGACGAACTGCAACACTTAACCAGTCACGAATTGCGTCTTTATCGCCTTTGACCTGCCAGAATAAGATCAATGAAAGTGATGCATTCGCTGTCCAATCCACGTGATAGGTCGATTGACGCAATAGGTGTTGGATTTGATCGATAAACTTAGATGCTTTATCTATTTCACCACGGCTGAGCGAGATACGAGCCAACATCGAATAGCTGTGCAGGTGCTTACTTGGCGAGTGGTGGCCAAGAATATCTAAGCCCTTGTAACAACACTCTTCCGCTTCATCCAATCGGTTCCAACACCAGAAGATCTGAGCTCGAACACGCAACAAGAACTCATGCAGAGGCACGTATTGCAGCTGATGTTCTTCGATCAATTTGAACGCGCTGTCTTGCAGCTCAAATGCCGCTTGAACATAACCTTGAGCAATCAGAATTTCGCTTTGCTGCAAAATGGCCCACAGTGCTTGATGGTAAACCTGATACTGACGTGCAAGCTTTTCTGTTTGCTGCATCATTGGTAGGGCACGGCTTAAGTTACCCATTACGTGATTGACTTCGCCGACAACAGAGGTCGCAACAATACGGCTACGATAAACGGTGGTATTCAACTGGCTTAGAGAAAGCTCGGCTAATTCTAATGCTTTTTCAGGTTCATTACTGTTAATAGCAACTTGCGCACGCAGGGCGTTGTATTGGCCTTGCTGTTGAGTATCCAGTTCGATGTTTCGAGCTTGATACTGAGTTTCGGCTTCTTCTAGAAGCGTGCCTACTTGATCATAACGGTGCTGACTCTGTGCCAGCCAAGCGCGCAGCATTGATAGCTTCGGCTCACTGTATAACTGATCCGTGGTTAGCTGTTTGATTGCCATCTCTAGCGAAGACAACTCGCCTTGGTTAAACATCGGCCAACCGTGTTCCGTTAGAATTTGAATGATCAGTTCTGGATCTTCAGCGCGTTGTGCATGTCGTAGTGCTTGATGAGGCGTTTTTTGTTTGATCCACGCTTTCGCGGCACTTCTGTGCAACTCGGCTTCTTGTTGTGGAATTCGAGCTTGGCGCTCGTGGGCAAGAAATTCACCAAATAGGTTATGGAAGCGGTACCAGTTCTTTTCGCCTTCAAGAGGGTAGATGAATAAGCCAAATCGGTTGAGTGACTCGATCATTCCTAGCGCGTCTTCACGCTGTGTAAGCGCGCAGACTAATTCGTCATTGAAATGATCAAGCACTGAACACTGCATTAAGAACTGTCGGGTTTCTTTATCCAGTAGGTCGAATACCTCTTCAACCAAGTAATCCCAAAGGTGGGCATGGTTAAAGTGAGAGAAAGACTCTGCCGATTGGGCCAGCGTGCGTTTTTGATGTTGAGCTTGAAGAGCAATAAGCTGTAAAGCTGAAGGCCAACCCTCAACATAAGTACAGATATTGCCAGCGGTGGTGTCATCTACGCCATCGGCGACACGTTGATTGAAGAAGCGCGTCGTCTCTTCAGTATCAAAAGCCAGAGAGTCGTTGCCAATCTCAATCATCAAATCACGGACGCGAAGGTTTGCGGTGCCAAGTGGTGGTGTCCCACGGCTAGTCACAACAAGCGTTAGATTGTCAGGCATATGCTTGAGGAAAAAGCGCATCGCCTCGTGAATGTCATCGTTATTAACTAAGTGGTAGTCATCCAACACCAGAAAACACTCTTGGTGGAATTCAGACATCTCGGCGAACACTTCGCTTAACAAAGAATGCAGTGATGAGAACTGTCGTTTTTCTGCCAATTTTTGGGCATTAGGACAGGCATTTTGAGTCGCTTTGTTAAGTGATTGAAGTAGGTAGTTGATATAGCGAAAGGCATCATTGTCACTATCGTCAATGCTGTACCAACCCACATTGGGCTTATCTACCAGCCATTGTGCAGCCATAGTGGTCTTGCCATACCCCGCTGGAGAGCGGAACAGTACGAGCTTGTAGCAATCTGCATTCTGAAGCAGATCGAGAACTCTAGGCCGCAGGATTGCATTGTGTAAGCGGCCGGGACGAGTCAGTTTCGAAGGGATCCACATATCGAAGTTTTACACCTATTCCGTGGCTTATGTTTTAGGGGTCTAAACCGTTATGGAATAAGCCCAATCACATCTGCCTAATTACTTAAGTCTGTGCCTATGTTACGTGAAGCAAAATGGCACCGACTATGATCCTCCGCAGAAACCTTGCACTCCTGCATGTTTTTAGGCTCCTACGCCCTTTATTTGGGACTTTGCTCACGTTGTGGGTGGGTTTTTGAATGTGACTTAGTTCATTTCTACACGAAGATTTATGCAAAAGATGAGAGTCGGAAAATAATTTCGTGATCTCAAACTCAGATTTGGCAATGAGTTCAATCTGGTTAAATAAAAGTCACATCAATTGAAGTTAAGTTATCGAACGGGAGCTTGTGATCTTAGTCACTCCAAGTTTTTGTTCGAAGTCAGAACATGAGAGTCAGATCACTAACCCTATGTCGGTACGCCCCCTACGCCCTTTCATCTACTCCTAGTTAATCGTACGGTCAGGAGGATGTTTAGTTAATGGTGACCATGCACGATATGTCACAGATGAATTAGAACTATTAAAAGCGAGATTTCTGAAATGAAACCAACTCAGCAAAAAACTTTCGATAAAGTGTCGTTCCAAGAAAGCGTTAAGAAGCATTTATCTGCAACCTACGCAACAACGATTGAAAACGCGGATAGCCGCGCATGGTACCTAGCAATGGGTCGCGCATTAGCAGAACTCACAACATTCGACCTGCTAGAAACTGAAAACGATGAAAAAATTAAGAACGCGAAAAGTGTTAACTACCTTTCACTAGAGTTTTTGATTGGCCGTCTGACAGGTAACAACCTAATCAGCATGGGTCTTTACGAAGAGATCACTCATGCAATGGAAGAGCTAGGTCAAAATCTAACAGACCTTTTAGAAGAAGAACGCGACCCATCACTAGGTAATGGTGGTCTTGGTCGTCTTGCTGCTTGTTTTATGGATTCTTGTGCCGCTCAAGAATACCCAACAGTAGGCTACGGTCTTCACTATGAATACGGTTTGTTCAAACAGTCTTTCCAAGACGGTCGCCAACAAGAAGCACCAGACGCGTGGCGCGGTGTTGAAGGTTACCCATGGGAAGTAGCTCGTCCAGAGCTAGCACAACACATTGGTTTTTACGGTCATGTAGAAGTTGAATTCGTCGACGGTAAAGAAGTTCGTACTTGGGTTCCTGGCATGGAAGTAAAAGCAATGCCTTGGGATCTACCTATCGTAGGTTACGAATCAAACACGGTTTACCCATTGCGTCTTTGGGAATGTCAGGCAATCGCACCATTCTCATTAGCAAGCTTTAACAACGGTGATTACTTCGAAGCGCAACACTCGCTAATCGATGCAGGTAACATCACTAAGGTTCTTTACCCGAACGACAACCACGAGAAAGGTAAGACACTGCGCCTAATGCAGCAGTACTTCCACTCAGCAGCATCGGTTCGCGATATTCTACGTCGTCACGAAGCAGCAGGTTTCTCTCTAGAAGATCTGCCTAAGCAAGAAACGATTCAGCTTAACGATACGCACCCAACGATTGCGATTCCTGAGCTAATGCGCATTCTGATCGACGAGAAAGGTCTATCTTGGGAGCAAGCATGGGAAATCAGTGCTCATACGTTCGCATACACGAACCACACACTACTTCCTGAAGCGCTAGAGACTTGGTCTGAATCCCTGATCAATCGTCTTCTTCCACGTCACATGGAAATCATCTTTGAAATCAACCACCGCTTCATGCAAGAAGTTCGCAAGATGTGGCCTGGTGACGGTGAGAAGCAAGCGAAGCTTTCTATCATCCAAGAAGGTTTCCACCGTATGGTTCGCATGGCAAACCTATGTGTGATTGGTTCTTACAAAGTAAACGGTGTAGCTGCACTTCACTCTCAACTAGTTAAGAAAGATTTGTTCCCTGAGTTCAACGAAATCTTCCCTGGCAAACTGACTAACGTAACGAACGGCATCACGCCACGTCGTTGGTTGAAGTTCTGTAACCCAGGCCTATCTACGTTAATTACTGGAAAGATCGGTACTGAGTGGCCTGCAAAACTTGAGCAGCTAGAAGGCATCGCTAAGTTTGCAACGGACGCGAAATTCCAAAAAGAATTCATGGCTGTTAAGAAAGAAAACAAACAGCGCCTTGCTGATTGGGTTCAAGAGAACATGGGTATCGAGTTAGATACTAACGCTATCTTCGACGTGCAAATCAAGCGTTTACACGAATACAAGCGTCAGCACCTAGATTTGCTACACATTCTATCTCTTTACCACCGTATTCTTAACGAACCTGGTTTCGAGTGTGAGCCACGCGTATGTTTCTTCGCAGCGAAAGCAGCACCGGGTTACCACCTAGCAAAAGAAATCATCTTCGCGGTTAACAAGATTGCAGAGAAGATCAACAACGATCCTCGCATCGGTAACAAGCTTAAAGTGGTATTCATCCCTGACTACCGTGTAAGCATGGCTGAAATCATCATCCCTGCAGCAGACGTTTCTCAGCAAATCTCACTCGCTGGTAAAGAAGCATCGGGTACGGGCAACATGAAGATGGCTCTAAACGGCGCTCTAACTATCGGTACGATGGATGGTGCAAACGTTGAGATCCGTGAAGAAGTTGGCGATGAAAACATCTACATCTTCGGCCTAGACGTTGATGGTGTTGTTGCATTGAAAGCTCAGGGTTACAACCCATATGACTACTACAATGCAGACCCGCTACTGAAAGCATCTCTAGACCTATTGACTGGCGATGAGTTCTCTCCAGGTCAACCAGGCCTTCTACGTGCAACGTTTGATAGCCTACTAGATGGCGGTGACCCTTACCTATGTCTAGCTGATTTCGCATCTTATGTGAAAGCACACGAAGACATGGGCACGCAATACAAAGACCAAGCAGGTTGGGCTAAGAAAGCGATTCTTAACACAGCATTGGTTGGTAAGTTCACATCAGATCGCTCAATCCGCGACTACGTGAACAACATCTGGAAGCTAGAAGCCGTTAAACGTTAATAGTTCCAAAATTAGCCAAGGCAGTTCCTGCCTTGGCTCAATTAGCTTGTGAGCAAACAGACGGCTTATTCAGGTAGTGATGCTTACAAACTGATTGTCACAAGCTAATTGATTAGTAAAAAATTAAATAAACAACCCTACAAAAATTGAAAGCGTTAGAACGTTTTCGGAGAGAGCGATGAAAGAACAGACCGTATTAAAACAAGTCGCAGAAATGGCAAATATTGCCGACAGTTACGTTAGTGCGTGGGGCGATGAAGCACAGGTATCAGACGAAACGATTACGTCTCTATTAGCTTCATTGGGCTACGATACAAGCAGCGATGATGCACTATTAAAGTCAGCAGAAAGAAAACACAAAAAAGATGTACTAGACCCAGTTCTTGTCTTGCGTGATGGTGAGCCAGTAGAAGTGGCGCTGAATTTAGGTGTTAGTGCTCGTGAAAGCGAGTTCAGCTGGCGCTTAGAGACCGAGCAAGGAGAGGTACTTGAAGGCTATCTTCAATCTCAAGTCGTTCGTGATGAGCGTGCCGAGGGTGGCCCTTTAGTGTTTGCACTGCCAAGTGATTTGGCATGGGGTTATCACAAGCTAATTGTGAGCCGTAAACGTCGTAAGAAACCTTACGAAATGACACTGATCATTACGCCTAAAGCGTGTTTCAAACAGGCGCCAATCGAGCAAGGCAAAAAGCTTTGGGGCCCGAGTGTTCAGCTTTACACGTTAAGAACTCAGCATAACTGGGGTATTGGTGACTTTGGCGATCTAAAACAGCTTGTTGCAGATATCTCGTCTCGCGGCGGCGACTTCGTTGGCCTAAACCCAATTCACTCATTGTTCCCAGCGAACCCTGAAGGTGCGAGCCCTTACAGCCCGTCTTCACGTCGTTGGCTAAACATCTTATACATTGATGTGAGCTCAGTACCTGAATTCGCATTAAGTGCAGAAGCACAACAAACCGTAGGCAGCGCTGAATTCCAACAACGTCTACAGAAAGCTCGTGACGCACATTGGGTGAATTACACCGAAGTGTCTGAGCTGAAGATGAGCATCTTGCCTCTGCTATTCGCAGAATTTAAGACACGTCATTTAGATAAAAACAGCGACCGCGCACAAGCGTTCTTAGCGTTCGTTGAAGAGGGTGCTGAAAGCTTGATGCATCAAGCGGCGTTTGATGCTCTACACGGTGAGTTACATGCTGAAGATTCAGGCATGTGGGGATGGCCAGTCTTCCCTGAGAAATATCGTACATTCGATAGCCCAGCAACACAGAAATACATCAAAGAGAACCTAGAGCAAGTGCACCTTTACATGTACCTGCAATGGATAGCGGATTGCCAGATCAACGATGCACAGTCTCTTGCAGAAGAGAAAGGCATGGCAGTTGGCCTGTACCGTGATTTAGCGGTAGGCGTTGCGGATTCTGGTAGCGAGACATGGGCTGATGAAGGCAACCTAGTGATGGATGCGAGCATTGGGGCTCCACCGGATATTCTTGGCCCTTTAGGTCAGAACTGGGGTCTGCCACCACTGAACCCTGAAGTCCTATTGGAAACCAGCTACGACGCTTACATCAAATTGCTTCGAGCGAACATGAAACACTGTGGTGCATTGCGTATTGACCACGTGTTAGGTCTACTGCGTTTATGGTGGATTCCAAAAGGTGAAAACGCAACGCAAGGCGCATACATCTACTACCCAGTGCAAGATATGTTGTCGATTCTGGCGCTCGAATCTCACCGTTACCAATGTAGCGTTATCGGTGAAGACTTAGGCACCGTGCCAGACGAAATCGTTGATATCCTAGCGGATGCAGGCGTACATTCTTACAAAGTGTTCTTCTTCGAAACATCAGAAGACGATGGTGGTTTCATTTCACCGAAACACTACGCACCACAATCGATGGCAGCATTGTGTACTCACGATATGCCAACGCTACGTGGCTTCTGGCACTGTGATGATTTGAAGATGGGGCAAGAGATTGGTTTATACCCAGACGCAGCACAGCTAGAAACTCTGTTCGATGACCGTCTTGAGTGTAAGCAAGGTATCTTAGACTCAGTGGCATGGCATGGTTTCCTACCTGAAGGTGTTGGCCGCGATGCAAGCCAAGTACCGATGGACTCTTATCTTGCAGAAGCACTTCAACTGCACGTTGCAGCTGGTGGTTCGACACTTCTTAGTGTTCAACTGGAAGATTGGCTAGAGATGGATAAGCCAGTCAACATTCCTGGTACCGTAGATGAGTACCCTAACTGGCGTCGTAAACTATCAATGAACTTGGACGAAATCTTTGCTCACGAAGGGGTGAATCGTATCGCTTCTAAGCTAACAGACGTTCGAGAAAAAGCCGCGGAGTAATGATATTGAGTGGCTTGAATTTAAGTGGTTTTTTGCTTACGCCGTACGAAACTACAACCTCTGTCACTCAATAATGAATGCTCATCTGGTAGAATAAACCGTCGTTATATTGCCCGCACTAATAGCGGGCATTTTTGTATTATATTTTTTGGATGTTTGGTTAGGGAGAAACGTTTTGGAACTAAGTTCGATTTCAAAGCAAAAACAAATATATACCCAACTATCACAGGCTTGTTTTACTGATCCTTTTGCTTTTCTAGGGCCATACTTACCTTCTGATCAAGGTGCATTACGCGTATGGATTCCAGGGGCGGATAAGGTCGAGTTGATTGTTGGAAAGGAACCTCGTATTGAGTTAGCGCGGGAGGGTGAAAGTGGTTTCATTCTTAAGCAAGAAAGAGACTTACGTTTTACCCATTACAAGTTAGCAGTAGATTGGGCTGGGAAAGAGCAGATCATTGATGATCCGTACCAGTATCATGAACTCTATGCTAGCTATGAAGATCTTCATACACCGAAAGACATGTACCATCACATGGGGGCTCAATTTGTCACTTTAGAGCGTGATGGTCAGGTTATTTCGGGTACTCGATTTCTAGTCTACGCACCGCATGCAACAGCGGCAAGCTTGGTAGGTAACTTCAACGCTTGGGATGGTCGTCGCCATCCAATGCAACGCTTAGATTATGGTATGTGGGGCCTATTCATTCCTGAACTGGAAGAAGGTGCTCAATACAAGTTTGAATTAAAAGGACCTAATGGCGAAGGCTTACCACACAAAGCTGATCCATGGGGTTTCTACTCTGAGCAATACCCATCATTTTCATCGGTTACTTACGATCACGCTCGCTACGAGTGGCAAGATACTCAATGGCAGAATCGCCCAGTTACGCAAAAACGTAAAGAGGCACTTTCGTTCTATGAACTGCACGCTGGTTCTTGGAAGCGTAACGCCGAAGGCGAGTTCCTAAACTACCGTGAGCTTGCTGCAGAGCTCATTCCGTACCTAACTGATCTTGGTTATACACACGTTGAGTTGATGCCAGTTTCAGAGCATCCGTTTTACGGTTCTTGGGGCTATCAGCCAATAGGCTTGTTCGCACCAACGAGTCGTTTTGGATCTCCGGATGACTTCAAATTCTTCGTAGACCAATGTCACCAAGCTGGCCTAGGCGTTGTTCTTGATTGGGTACCTGCACACTTTCCAAGCGATGATCACGGTTTAGCAAACTTCGATGGTACGCCATTGTTCCACGATCCAGATCCACGTCGTGGTTGGCACCAAGATTGGAACTCGTACATTTACGATTTAGGTAAAGAGCATGTGCGCCGTTTCTTGGTAGCCAATGCACTGTACTGGTTCGAACAATTCCATATCGATGGCATTCGTGTTGATGCGGTTGCTTCGATGTTGTACCTCGATTATTCGCGTAGCCATGACCAATGGATCCCGAATGTTGACGGCGGCAACGAAAACTACGACGCTATCGCAACCCTTAAGTGGATGAACGAAGAAGTGTACAAACACTTCCCGAATGCGATGACGATTGCTGAAGAATCAACGGCTTTCCCAGGTGTTTCAGCACCAACTTTTATGGGTGGCTTAGGCTTTGGCTTTAAGTGGAACATGGGGTGGATGCACGATAGCTTGTCTTACATCCAAGAAGACCCAATCAACCGTAAATATCACCACGATACGATTACCTTCCCGCTGGTTTACGCACACAGTGAGAACTACGTATTATCTCTGTCTCACGATGAGGTGGTTTACGGAAAGGGCTCTATCCATAATAAGATGCCTGGTGATGAATGGCAGCAAACGGCGAACTTACGTGCTTACATGGGTTACATGTATGCGCAGCCGGGTAAGAAGCTGAATTTCATGGGTGCTGAGTTTGGTCAGACGGCTGAATGGAATCATGACGATCAACTGCAATGGTTCTTGTTAGATTATGAGCGCCATCAAGGCGTGCAGCGTTTAACCAAAGACTTAAACAATCTGTACCGCTCTGAAGCTGCCATGCACGACCTTGATTTCGATCCAAAAGGCTTCGAATGGCGTCTTCAAGACTCTGCTGAAGCAAGTGTTCTAGCGCATGAGCGTATTAGTGAGTCGGGTGAACGAGTGTTGGTGGTATCTAACTTTACGCCTGTTCCTCACGAGCACTTCCGTCTCGGTGTTCCAGCACAAGGTAAGTACTCACTGCTGCTGAACACTGACTCGGCTGATTACGCTGGCAGTGGCTTTGAAGTGAAGCAGACGGCTGAGATTGAATCAGTAGAAAGCGAGGGCTTAGATACATCGATAGAGTTGCGTTTACCGCCACTATCGACCGTTTTCTACAAACTGAATTAGTCTACAAGCTTAATTAGTTTATAAACTGACTAGTCTAAAGCTAAATCAGTTTACGAACTCAACGAGTTGAGAATATGAAAAAGGGAGCCTTCGGGCTCCCTTTTTGTTTTTATCTGTTTGGCTTAATGCTGCTTGAAGTTCGTTAGATAGAACATTGAGCGCCCTACGACAGTTTCAAGGATACGAACCGAATCAGTTCCAAAGCTCTCAAACATCTTCTTACGAAACTCACCATCTGAGCTGATATTGAACTCTTCAGGGCTGTTAACTTGTGATGCGTGGAAAAACATCAATTTAATCACGTATCGGAACTGCGCATCATCTAGAGCATTTTGCCAAGATTGAATAAATCCTTGTTCTGAAGAGAAATCTAGACTCTCTACAACAACGGATAACATGTGCTTGTGAAGTACTGAGCGGATAGCACGTGTCGATGAATAATAGCCCTGAAGCGTCGTTAAACTAATGCCAATTTCTTGAGCAATCCTTGCATAAGTTAATGCTTCATGTCCTTCAGCCAGAAAAAGGTTTAGTACGATTTCATCGTAGTGCTTTTGGTTTTCTAGTTTCTGTACTTGAGTAATTCGAGCCATTACAAATCTCTATTGAGTGTAACATTCTGTAAACAAGCATATTAAGAGTTTCTGAGCTAAATCTCAAACGCCTTAGGTAAATAAACAGTCAGTTTATCGTTAAAAAACGATAATAATGGCCATTTGCTTGAATTTTATACAGATTTGAGTGCATACAAAAACACCGCCCTATTGAGCGGTGTATTATTTAAAGTTGTTGTTTATATATGTAAATTAATAGATTCAGAATGGATACCAGAATAAATGAGGTTCTAGAATCCGTTTTGCGATGGCCAGTACAACGATAAAAGCGATAATACTCAAACAAATAAAGTCAATACGTTGCAAAGGCGCGTAGCTATACCAAGTACGTGCTTTGTGTCGGCCAAAGCCTCGCAGTGTCATTGCGTTTGAGATCTCGTCTGCACGGTCCAAACTAGAGAAAATGAGTGGACCTAGAACCTTAGCCACATTTTTGATGCGCGTAATAAGTGGTGCTTTCTTTGATAGTTCGACACCGCGAGCTTGCTGAGCATGCATGATATTGATGAAGTCTTTTTTAACTTCAGGCAAATAACGCAATGTTAAGCTGACCGCATAGGCGATCTTGTAGGGAACGCCGATACGGTTGAGGCTCGCTGCAAACTCAGTCGGATGCGTTGTGAAGACAAAAATCAACGCTATCGGGAACATGCTCATGTACTTAAGCGTCACGGTCACTAAGTAAAACAGAGTCTCTTGGCTCAGTGAGTAGTTACCTGGCAATGTCAGCAATAAAGTTTCACTGCCGATAAGCTCAGTACCTTGCTGTGGAGCAAGTAGATACATGAATAAGGCGTTCAGGCTCAGAACACTTGCGGTACCAATCAATAGCGGCTTGTAAACACGCACTGGAACTTGAGTCAGCTTTAATAGGTATAAGCCAGTCAGGATCAAAACAACAATGAGCCTGAGATCGAAGGTTGTAAGGACAACGGTTACCCAAGCTAGGAATAGTGCAAATTTCGTGATGCCATTGAGAGCATGAAGCGGTGATTTTGTATCAATGTAATTGATGCCGAATTTTACTTTTGATGCGTTCATTGAGCACTTCTCTCGTAGTCGATGAAGTACTGCATGAATGCATTGGTGTCGTCGATTTTCATCATAGTCGCGAGTTCATAAATGCTGGTGGTACAAAGGTTTGCACGCTCTAGAAGTGATGGTTGACTAAATACTTCCGTCATCGCTGCATTCGCAATCAACTTACTGTCTGCGATTACGATCGAACGTGTGGTGTACTCGAGAACAAGGTGCATGTCGTGTGAGATGATCACAACAGTAATACCCAAATCACGGTTAAGCTTTTGGATGAATGCCAGCATGGATGTGTAGTTACGGTAGTCTTGACCTGCAGTCGGTTCATCCAAGATAAGAAGCTCAGGCTCCAGCACTAAGATAGACGCGATGGTTACACGTTTTTTCTGACCGTAGCTCAGTGCTTCGATCGGCCAGTGGCGGAACTTGCTCAGCCCACATAGATCAAGAACGTTCTCAACTTTCTCTTTTACTTGACCTTCTGCAACACCACGGTTACGAAGGCCAAATGCAATCTCGTCGAAAATCATATGATGCGAGATCATATGATTTGGGTTCTGCATCACTACGCCGACTTTCTGGCTTCGTTCGAAGATTGAAAGTTCAGACAAGTCTTCTCCATTCAGATATGAAGAGCCCGAATCAGCATCAATCACACCCATAACAATCTTAGTGATGGTGGACTTACCCGAGCCATTTTTACCTAATATTGAAACAAACTCACCTTTGCCAATCTTGAAACTCACATCTTCGAGTGCGTTCTTCTCACCGTCGTAAGAATAAGTTAGACCATGAACTTCAAGTAAAGGTGGGTACTGCTTTTCTGCAACTGGGGCAGGGCGATCAGCAAACCAAGCTTGAACAGCAGGGCGGAACCTTTTGTAGTCTAAAGCTTTTAGGTTTGACAGCTTATCTTCGCTGGTCAATGGGGCTTTAGCCGCCTTAAGCGCCGACAAGTAAAGAGGTTCACGAATACCGTGTGTATCAAGTAATTCAGAAGCCAAGATTTCATCGGGTGTAGTGTCTGCGACGATTTCACCGCGTTCCATTAAGATCACGCGGTCGACATTGCGGTGTAGGACATCCTCGAGACGGTGCTCGATGATCACGATAGTCTTGTTGGTTTCTTTATGAAGTTGGTCGATGATCTCAATCGTTGCCTTACCTGTTTTTGGGTCAAGGCTTGCTAGAGGCTCATCAAACAGCAAGATATCAACGTTATCAACTAAGATGCCCGCTAACGATACTCGCTGTTTTTGACCTCCTGAAAGGTCATGAGGTGAGCGCTCAAGCATGTCCGCTAGGTCGACCATTTTTGCAGTCGACTTAACTAACGGGTACATGTCAATGTTCGACATCAACTGGTTTTCGAGTGCGAAAGCAATATCTTCACCGATACTCAAACCCACAAACTGGCTGTCAGTATCTTGTAATACCGTGCCGACTTGCTCGGTATAGTCGTGCATCGAAAACTCAGAAATGTTTTTGCCGTTGATCTCTAAAGAGCCGGATACTTCACCTTTGATTGCATGAGGTATCAGCCCATTGAGACACTGACCTAGGGTAGATTTACCACTACCACTTGGTCCAATAATGACGATTTTCTCTCCTTTCTCTATCCTTAGATTGATATTTTTTAGCGTCGGTTTATCCAGCGACTCATATCTAAAAGAGAAGTTCGAAAATGCTATAGTCATTATCGCTTATGCCTCAGTCAGGTTGCGGCTTTGCTTATTGCGTTTAGCGACTGATTTAAGGATCAGGAAACCCACAACAGCGATCAGAACGGTGTTACCCGCAGCGATAATAGACAGTTGAGTGAAGACTTTCGTGAACGGTTCTGCGTAAAGAATAGTATCTAAGAATGCAGAACAGCCATATCCGACAACATTACCAATAAGGGCAAGCACAACGAACAACGCAAAGTCTTTCATTGGCAGTTCGCCTTTTTGAAGGCGGTTTTTGGTTACCATAGGAAACAGACCGATAACCATACCCACTATGCCTGAGCCTAACACCCAAGTTAGCCATACGCCCCAACCTGCGAACAAGTCCGTTACCCAGTGGCCGATAAAGCCAACTAAGAAGCCAACAATCGGGCCGAACAGAACAGAAAACAGTGCTAGAACTGCCATTGCTGGCTTTAATGTCGTGTTAGCAAACACTGGGACACCAAACATAGGTAAACCACCAATGCCGTACAGTGCCGCGCCAATAGCGATAACGACGACTGTTTTAGCTGAAAAGTTCATAGATAACCTCGAATACTGAAAGATAAAGCATAATAAAGAACCAATATTCGCCACTATTAATATGTGTCTCAATGAGATCGTTTTTTGGGCAAATATAAAAATAAGGCGCGCATTATATAGTAGAACCCTTCCATAAGGGAAGGTAAGTGTCTAGATGTCTAAAATTCCATCTGAACGTGGAAGTTATATGAAAACAAAGCGTAATTTACGGTTAATCAATAGCTCGTCCTAAAGTCAGTTGAGTTTTGTTTGATATATACATGTCGGAATATATCGAGCGATGAGTAAACCAGTTTGACTTGTGTTTCTATGTTTTGAACGATTGTTCAAATAATCCTTGAACGATCGTTCTTGTTTGTTCTATATTATTTCCACACCAACGGAGAATAGCCACACATTACTTCGTGAAGGAATAAACTTAGAATCAGAATTGATAGGAAGATAACGATGAGCAATTTCAAAATTCATTCAGTAGAATCCGCACCAGAACAAAGCAAACTCATTCTTGAGGGTGCGAAAAAGCAGATGGGTCGAGTTCCGGGGTTATTTGGTGTGTTAGCCGAATCACCGAATACACTTAAGGCTTATACTCAGCTTCATCAAGCATTTAGTGATTCATCTTTTGATGCAGAAGAGCTTACAGTTGTTTGGCAAACCATTAACGTTGAACATGAATGTCATTATTGCGTACCAGCACATACAGGCATTGCACACTCAATGAAGGTTGATCCTGCAATTACTGAAGCACTGCGTAATCGCACAGCAATGCCTACTGAGAAACTGCAAGCTTTGCATGATTTTACATTAAGCATGGTTCGCAACCGCGGCAATGTGCCTGAAAGTGAAATGGCAGCATTCTTCGCTGCAGGTTATGGCCAACAACAAGTGCTAGAAGTGATTCTTGGCCTGTCTCAGAAAGTGATCAGTAACTATGTAAACCGTGTTGCTGAAACGCCAGTAGACAAGGTGTTCGAACAGTTTGCATGGGAAGGTTAATCTAGATAGCTTTCTATTTATCTATTTAGCTGCCAAAAATGAAAAGCCCTGCATAGTTGCAGGGCTTTGTAGCATGGGCTGAATAGCGTTAGCTTGTCACTTACTTCGAGTTACTTAATGCTGCTTTAAGTCTTACCAAGGCATCTGCCAGCACTTCAGCGGGGCATCCTAGGTTTAAACGAATAAACCCTGAACCTTCTTCGCCAAACGCACATCCCATACTCGGCACAATACCGGCTTCAATAAGCTTTTGTTCCAGCGCTTGATCACTGATTTGTAAGGCTCTGCAATCTACCCAGGCTAAGTAGGTCGCTTCAGGCTTTGTGAAGCGAATATGAGGCAGCTCTGTTTTTAAGAATCCATCAAGACTATGGATGTTGTCTTGTAAGTAGCGTTTTAGGTCGGCTAACCAAGAATCACACTCTTGATACGCTGTGGTCGCTGCTGACATTGATAGGCTGTTGAAGCAATCCATGCCATGAGCATCCAAACGGCGAACAAATTTTTCCTTTAACTCCAAATTTGGAATGATGAAGTTCGAGATTCTCAGTGAAGATAAACCAAAGGTTTTACTTGCTGCCGTCGCGACGATGAGTTTATCGGTCAAAGCTGCCGGTAACCTTAATGATGAGTAGAATACGTTGGGGGCAAGCGTTAGATCGCTCCAAATCTCATCACTGATTAGCCAAACATTGTATTTTTGGCAGAGTTCGGCAACCTGTGTGATCTCGTGCTCTGTCCACGCTCTGCCTGTCGGATTGTGAGGGTTGCAGAAGATTAAGGCTTTTGCACCACTGGCGAAGCAATCTTCCAAGTGAGCAAAATCAAGCGTGTATTGCCCTTCAGATTCGTTCAGTGGATTGTTTAGTACTTTGCGGTCGTTAAGTTCGATGATCTTGCGAAACGAGCCGTATCCCGGGCTTTGGATGACGATTTGATCATTCTTATCCGTCAACATTTGCAGTGCGATCGCGATACCGGGTAATACGCCGTGTATTGTCGCCATCCACTCTTTTTTGATGTCGGTATCGTGTTGTTCTTTAAACCAATTGATCGCAGCGTGGTAATAGTCATCCTGACGCTCTGAGTAACCAAAAATACCATGGCTTACGTCTTTAGTTAGACGGTCTAGAACATTCTTAGGCGCTTGGAAGTCGTAGTCTGATACCCACATCGGCAGTAGATCTGAGCCTTCTAGCCCAAGTTTCTGCTCCATAAAATCCCATTTGACCGAGCCAGTATTTCGGCGGTTAATTGTATTGTCGAAAGCGTTCATTGGATGTGAGCCTTACTTAGTGCTGTGAGCTAGAGAAGTTTCTGCTGAGTCTTCTAACTGTTCTGGTTTTGCAGGGGCGATACCAAATCCAGTGAAGCCATAAATCAGAGCGAAAATGATACCGGTGTAACATTGGATAGCCCAAGGGAGGTAATCTAACGTTGCCACACCTAGTGTGCTTGCCATGTAAATACCCGCAGCGGTCCAAGGAACCAGTGGCTCGATAATCGTGCCTGCATCTTCGATGGTTCTTGATAGGTTCTTAGTATCTAGCCCCATTTTGCGGTAAGCGTTTTGAAACAATTCGCCTGGGATAAGAAGTGCGAGTTTGCCGTCAGAGGTCGTGAATACTACCGTGATGGTTGCAACAACCGTTGCCGCAATCAACTGTCCTGTTGAGTGAATTAGGTGTAGGAATCGACCGAGTACCACATTCAAAGCACCCGTTAGGCTTAAGATTCCAGCAAAAGAGAACGCACAGAAAACCAGTAGGATAGTGCTCATCATTGAGAACAAACCACCACGGTTTAGCAGCTTAGATACATCAGGAATCAATCCATCAATCGCCGTACCTTTTGCTTCAAATAGAGCAACATTGAAGCCGTCTACATAAGCTTGGAAACCTTGTTGTAGAGAGAAGCCTTGTAAAACCATACCCAATATAATCGCAAGTGCAGATGCACCTAACATTAGTGGCAGTACAGGTTTTTTGGTTAATGCACCCCAAAGAATCATCACTGGTGGGATAATCAAAAGAATGTTGAAGTTATAAAGGCTGTCTAATCCAGCAAGGATTTGAGTCACTTTTTCTGGCTCGCCAACGGTTGTAATGTCAGCGCTTTGACCAGCAAAGAAGAACACAACTGAAGCAATCACAAAGCCAGGTAGCGTTGTGTAAAGCATGTGCTGAATGTGTTCGTAGAGTGTGGTACCTGAAACGACAGGAGCAAAGTTAGTAGAGTCTGAAAGAGGGGATATCTTGTCGCCAAAATATGCGCCAGAAACAACAGCACCCGCGGCAGCTGCCAATGATACATCTAGACCAGCCGCAACACCCATCAGCGCGACACCAACGGTACCCGCAGAGCCCCAAGAAGTACCAGTACATACAGAGACAACAGCGGTAACAAAAAAGGCGGCGATGAGTATGTATTCGGCACTGATGACTTTAAGCCCCCAATAAACCATGTAAGGGATAGTACCGCTGATCATCCAGCTGGCAATCAGGCCACCCACAGATACCAAAATCAAAATGACAGGCATCGCTTTTGCGAGTTTCTCAACGATCGCGTTGATGATGTCATCCCAGTTGTAGCCCATCTTCCAAGCTATACATGCTGTGAAAGTCGCGGAAATGAGTAGCAGAACTTCAATGCGAAGTCCTAAAACACCGTATCCAATAGCAAGTAGCGCAAACATAACGGCGATGGGCGCTAGTGCTAATCCGAACGATGGTAGAGGCTTTGAGTTATTCATATTTGTTGTCCTCAGGTGAATGTAGGGTTTGTTCGGAATGGATAATAAGCGTGCTCTGAAATCTAAAGTGCGACTTCAACACTGTTTTCATGTAAGCGGTTACATGAGGTGTGTACATGAGATTTTGGTCACGTTTTGTTTGATTTTAGCGCTTGATTGGCTTTACGGTCTGTCTTTCAACCAAGGTTGCTTCGAATTTATGCTGCTTCGGTGGCGCGTATCCTGTGGACTTCAATTTAATCGCTAGGTTAGCCGCATAAGTCGACATTTCATCAATAGGGTTATGCATAGTGGTTAACCGAGGGTAGAGATAGCGAGCCAGTAGAACGTCATCAAAACCAATCACAGAGATATCGTCAGGAACGGTAATCCCTTGGTCGTGTAAACTTGTCATTAAACCCGCGGCCATCACATCATTAAAGGTAACTGCGGCTGTCACCTCTGGACATCGGCTTGCTATGATATCGCCCGCTGCCTCCCCTCCAGATTCACTGAAGCTCTGGCTGATGATCCAGTTAGGCTTGATTTCGATATTGGCGGCTTCCATTGCATCTCGGTAGCCCTGTAGTCGGTCGGTTCTATCTTCAATGGGCAGATCACTTGATACGTAGGCAATCTGTTTGTGTCCGAGTTGAATCAGGTGCTGAACAGAGACTTGAGCACCAAGTCGGTTGTCTACCCATACTGAACGGTTTGATATCTGTGCGATGGTTCGGTTGAGTAACACCATAGCGGGTAGTTGAGCAGCGTAACGAAGTAAGGTTTCGTCATCGAGCATTTTTGAGTGGATAACCATGGCTTCACAGCCTTGGCTGATAAGAAAATCGAGCCCTTCTTTTTCACGCTGTGCATTGTGACCACCACTGACCACCACCAGCTGGTATCCATTGGTTCTGGCGACCTCTTCAACGCTTTTAGCGACAAGTGCAAAGAACGGGTCGGCTAAATTCCCTGTTAACAAGCCGAGTGTATTATTGCTGCGGCTTGCTAAGGCAGTGGCACGCGCATCTCGGTGGTAGTTAAGCTCTTTTACCGCTCGTTCGACACGTTCCAAGGTGATGGGCTCAACATAACAGGTACGGTTTAATACACGTGAAACCGTTGCTGTTGAAACTCCTGCAAGTGCTGCGACATCTTTTATGGTTGCCACGTTTTGCTCCACTAGGCATTGAAAGGCTGCGAGTGTATCGAATCTTTGCTGTTGAAAATGTTAATAAGGTCAAACCTTGTTAACGCTAATCAAGTGAGTTTAGCTCGGTAATACCTAGCGCGTGTGTTTAGCGATTATACGAGCCAGCGTGACCACGCCTTCTTTCCACTCTTTTGTCTCTTCGATATTGGCAACAGTGAAGCGTAAGCAGTGCTTATATTGGTCATTGGTGCCAAATACTGTCCCAGGTAAGATCCCCAGCTTGTGCTTTAAGCAATCTTGATAGACAGCGTAGCTATCGACGGATTCCGGCAAGGTTATCCAGTTTAAAAATGACCCTTCTGGCTTTGATAGGTGGTAGCACCCGACAAGGTGCGGGTAACTATCCAAAGCTTGTATTAACAGGCTTTGAAACTGCTTTTGATTGGTTTGATAGAGGCGTTTCATTTTGGATAAGTGACTACGATATTTACCCGTCGTGAGGAACTGTCCCACTGCCGATTGCATTAGGTTGGAGCTCCCCATGTTGTCGCACAGGAGGTACTTTTCGATCAAAGGCTGGTAACGACCGGATAGTAGCCAGCCGACTCGCAAGCGTGAGTCTAAGGTTTTTGATAGAGAGTTGACGTAGATGACTCTGTCTTGGTTATCGAGCTCTTTCAAGCTCGCAATCGGCGCATCAAACGCCAAACTACCGAACACATCGTCTTCGATTATGGGCAGTGAGCCACTGATTTCTAGCAGTGCTTTCCGGTTAGCTAATGGCATCCTTGAGCCAGTGGGATTGGTGAAATTAGGCGTTAGCAGAATGGTGGTGACATCCCATTTATCAAGCGCATTTTGTAGTGATGGAATGTCGACTCCGTGGCTAACGCTGCTCGGGATTTCTAAGGCCTGTAAACCAAGTGATTCGAGCAGTAGTAAGTTACCGAAGTAACAGGGTGATTCTACTGCCACGATGTCCCCCGGCTTGGTTAATGCACGTAGCGCCAAACTGATCGCTTGTTGCGCGCCATGAGTGATCGCAATCTCTTTCGATCCCGCGGGAACGCCTAGATCATGGGTGATCTTTAACAATTGTTTTACTAACTGTTCGTCGCCGGGCGGTAACTGGTAATAGCCGGGCAGTTGCGTTTGCAAACGACTGTGGCGACCGATTTCGGCATACAAGCTACGGATCGCGGGGTTGTTAATATTGGGATGTGCAGAGCCTGCTAAGAGTTTTAATCGCCCTTTTGGCCGAGTGAGCACCGACTTAGTTACTGACAAGAGGTCGACTTTTTGAGGTTGGCTTGGTGCATCCCAACTTGTTGTATTGGGTGTCTTTACCCGATAACCCGACTTGGGCACTGAATATACCCAACCTGTTGCTTCTAGCTCTTGGTAGGCTCGAATCACGGTGTTTTTACTCACACCAAGTTGTTCACTTAATTGGCGAATGGAGGGAAGGCGATCGTCTGGGTGGTAGAGCCCTTTATCAATCTGAGCCTTAATATGTTGTTCAGTAGCGAGATATTTATTGCCGCTAAGTTCTGATTCCACGCTGTTCTCCCTCGATGCTCATACTCAATCTGTAACCATTTAAAGTGTTATGTCTGTATCTTTATTAGTTATCTGTACCCAACTAAGGTAACAGCATTGATGAAGAGTTGACCAGAGGTTTGTGATGCTAATTAAAATGATACCGTTCGTGTTTGTAATATTGTGGTCGTCGGGTTTTGTTGGTGCCCGTTTGGGTGTTGAGTACGCGGAACCTGCCACATTACTTTCACTTAGGATGGTGGCGAACGTCGCGTTGTTCTTAGTTTTAATTGCCATCCTTAAACGACAGATTCCAAGAGGACGTGCATTTTTCCATGCTTGTGTTGTCGGTATCTTGATCCATGGTTTCTACCTAGGAGGCACATACTTAGCGATAGATTGGGGTATGCCTGCGGGATTGAGTTCTCTACTGGTTGGCCTGCAACCGATTCTCACAGCGTTGATTATGGTCAGTTGTACATCCCAGCGTTTTAACTTCGCGCAGTGGTTGGGGTTAGCGCTTGGTTTTGCCGGAATTAGTTTGGTATTGATGGGCAACATTGAGTGGCAATCTGACGATCAAAAAGGCATGGCGACCTTACTGTGCTTAGTCTCTCTAGTAGGCATTACATGCGGCACTTTGTACCAGAAACGCTTTTGTCAGGGGACAGATATGGTGGGTGGTGCGATGGTGCAATACTTGGCTTCGGCAGCGCTGTTTCTGCCGTTCGCAATGCGCTACGAAACTATGCAGGTTAACTGGACGGTAGAATTTACGTTAACGCTAATCTGGTTGGTGGTTGTATTGTCTTGTATCGCAATATTGTTACTGCTGTATATGGTAGAACATGGCGCATCTTCAAGTGTCGCATCAGTGTTCTATCTCGTTCCACCGACGACAGCAATTCAAGCTTGGCTTATCTTCGGTGAGTCGTTCGACATCTACGGGGCAATGGGCTTCGCCTTGTCTGCCGCCGCGGTTTATTTGGTGGTAAAAAAGCCTGAACTGCTTAAATTCCGTAGGCAAGCAGCATTGAACCGATGAATTGAACAGTGAATCCTATTGGAATTTATGATCGCCGGTGTAAAGTACACTGTGTTACCGATAGTTATTCATCTCAGAGGACATATGGCCCGGATCAGTGCAGAAGAGATACAACGTAAACGGAAAATGTACGATGAGTGCATCCTCAATTTGTTTTTTAGTGAAGGTTGGGATGCGGTTACTTATGACCGTATTGCGAAAGAGATGGGCGTCACTAAATCATCGTTACAACGTTATTACGCCAACAAGATGCAATTTGCTCATGCATTAGAAGGGAAGGTGTTCGAACAAGCGACTCAATTTTTAGACTTTACTAGCCGAATCGCATTTTTGAATTCATGGCAGTGTTCGTTAAACGACAATAAAATTTTCCGCGAATGCCTACATATTATTATGACTAATGCTCTGGCACCGGTTTCTGCTCCTGCTACGACAAAAGCGGTCACTCGACTCACTGGTGTATTGGCTCTGCACATCGGTGATAGCGAAGCACAAGAAGTGATGGATGTCGCTCTAGGTCGTACGCTTATTATGTATATGAACAATAAGTTACAGCAATGATTTGTTGGTTAACTAGCCTTGTTCTTATGTATTAACTCTCTATAATGCGCATGGGTGCCCATATCTAGGATGTCGATATGGGCATTTTTTTAACTTTATTGAGTACGAGTACTCAATAAGGCATTGCATTAACGATTAGGGGAACCAATGACTGACCATGATAGCTCCAATAACGTAGATCCAAGTTTTGAAACTAATGAGAATACGTATTCCGAATCACAGTACTATGATGGCGAAGGGCAAGAGTATTCGGTAGTCAAAGAACGTACCTGGAGCCAGAGAGTGAAGGCTTCGATCAGTGATCTGGGGTTTGGGGTATTTCTCATTTCTCTTGCTCTATTTGCTTTGTATGCCAATGAGCATCGCTCTGACCATCGTGAAAAAGTGCTTAAGCAGGGACAGAAAGCGGCCATTTCGATTGCATCTGATCAGCGTGATTGGAACAACAATCGGAAATTGGTTCACACTTATGGTTTAGCTAGTACAGAGGATATCTTGGTTGACTCCGAATTCGGTATCAAAGCTGTTGGTATTCACCTAAAGCGAAGAGTTCAGGTGTATCAATGGAAAGAGTCGCGTAGAACTCACATACAAAAATTGTCTGATGGGACCGAGAAAGAGGTCACAACTTACACTTATCGTAAAGTTTGGTCAGAGCGTTTGAACGACTCGACGATCTTTAAACAAAAACAGTATCGTAACCCTGAATCAGTAGCTTTCAAAACCACTGTTTACAATGCTGAGAATATGCGTTTTGGCGGTTTCGAATTTCCGTATGAGCTCTCTCGTATGATGAGTCGATATGTGGAAATTGAGGCTGACTCAGACTTGTTGTTGGGTGAGCAAGCATATGGTCATGTATCTAAGGATCAAAAGGGGTATTACATAGGTAATGATCCAGACACGCCAAGTATCGGCGATATGAAGATTACTTTTCATATTGTTGAGCCTGCTGTCGTCTCTATTGTGGCTCAGCAGATTGAGGATGGGTTTCGCGCTTGGAATACGAAAAGTGGCCCATTAAGTTTGCTGCAATATGGTGTAAAAACTAAGGATGAGATGTTTGAAAAGGCGCATAGAGAAAATACGTTTGCGACTTGGGCATTACGTTTCGGAGGGTTTGCTTTTATGTGGGCTGGCTTTTTTCTATTGTTGCGCCCAATTGCTGTAGTAGCGAGTGTCATTCCTGTCATTGGTGCTGTTATAGGTGGTGGAGTGACTCTGATTTCGTTTAGTTTAGCGGCGTTAGGAACCTTAATTACGATTATTATTGTGTAACGTTTATGCTCTCAGAATACAAGAAAGAGCCTGTTCAACAGGCTCTTTCTTTATCAATTACTTTCTAGCGACTTTTGATTAGCGCTGCATCAAGCAAGCATATGCCGTGGTAAACGGTGCTTCTTGGTATTGCTTAAGGCCAGTCTCTTTGAACTTCATCATAAGAGGGTTGCGCTTAAGGCTCTCTTTGATGTCAGCTGGTGATACAACCGTTACGTCTAGGTCATCGATCAACTGAATTGCCGCTTCTAGTTTGAAACCGAAGCCACCGCCAGCAAATTTGCCTTTAGTTTGGCGCTGACGAATTACCACTTTATCTACTTGGTAATCTTCCATCAGTTTTGCGAAAGAGAATTGAAAATCTTTCATGTTTTGCGTGTCGTTTGCATCGCCAATTGCGACTTTTGAAACGCGACAATCAGGAATGTTAAATACGCCATCAGACAGAGAAAGTAGACAAATGATTGCATCATTACCTTTGATTTCAACACCACAAATTTTCATGTTTATACCTATTTACTTTTGAGCCGTACATTATGGTGTTATTTCTAACACATCGCCAGTGTTAGCATGCGTTAGCCGCAAATAAGTCGAATATTGTCAGCAGTTGCCTCCTGTATGAGTTGACTATTGGCTAAATAAACAACCACCACCTGAACGATAACGTTTGCTATGAGATGAGGTTCACAAACTCATGGCAGTGTTGAATATTGATACGGTATATTATGCCCGCATCCCTATTTACTGTGTGGTTATTAGCCTTTATGAGTATCAACAACCTTTCTATTAGGAGCAAAATCGCGATTCCATTAATGGTCATCGTGATTGTGTTCTCCACTGTAACTGTACTTAATGTCATTAAATCTAATGCGCAAGCGGCGATCAACAATGAACTCAATAATGTAGTTCAGCCTGTGTTAGACAACCTAGAAGACGGTTACCGCGACATCTACCAAGTCATTGCTTCGGCTCAAGGCCTTTTACTTGCTAAAGACCAAGCGGCGATTGATTACCAAAAATTTGAATTTAGAGATAATGCTTACAAAGCGGTTCCTCGTTTTGAAAGCGTGCAAACTCTATATACAGCAGGTGTGTTGGATCCTTCTTCTCGCGGTGAGCTGTCGAAGCTTGTTAATGCGATGAGCAAGTGGGTGTCGCTGCACGAGCCTATGTTTGCTGATCCTGCCAATGCTCATCAATACAATATTGATTACTCGCATCAGCTTGACGCTGAGTTTGCCATTATTCGTAAGCAACTGCGTTCAATCCGAACTTTGATTGAAGTGAAACAAGCCGAGTTACGTAAGCAAGCTGACGACTCGATTGAAGCAAGTAAGGTGATCATTGAAGTAGGTATGGCCGTTGCTATTTTCGCTGCGTGCTTTGCTATGTGGTTATCGAATCGTTTTATCGTTCAACCTATCCAAGGTGTAGAAAAGGCGATGAGTGAAATCGCTTCTGGTGATGGTGACTTATCGCAGCGTATGGCTGTGAACGGGAATGATGAAATTGCACGCTTGAGCTCTGCATTTAACCAATTTGTAGGCAAGATCCACGTTACGGTGGAGCAGGTGATCTTGGCATCTAATGCAGTACGTTCAGAGATGGAAAACATTAAGTCTCTGACACAAAGTGTTGCTCAATTCTCTGCTAATCAGCAGCAAGAAAGCGAAGTGGTGGCTGCGGCTGTTCATGAGATGCAAGCAACGAGCGAAGCGGTAAGTGGAAATGCTCTTGATGCTGCTTCTGCGAGTAATACGGCCAATCGTGAAGTTGAGTCGGCTGATAAAACATTGGGCTTAACTGTGAGTTCTATTGAACGTCTGGCACATGACATTGACAATGCAAGTGGCGTGGTTCATGAACTCGATAGTGATGTGAAGAACATTGCTTCTATTCTTGGTGTCATTCGAGGCATCGCAGAGCAAACTAACCTACTGGCGTTGAATGCGGCAATTGAAGCTGCTCGTGCTGGTGAGCAAGGCCGTGGGTTTGCAGTTGTGGCTGATGAGGTGAGAGCCTTAGCAAGTAAAACGCAAGATAGCACGGGCGAAATTCAGTCGATGATTGAGCGTTTAGAGCAGGGCGCACAACAAGCGGTTGGCGTGATGAATGAAAGCAAGATCAGCGGTGAGAAGACGATTGTTCAAGCTGGGACTGCTGCATCCTCACTGAGTGAAATTCGTAACTCTATCGGTATGATGAACGAGATGAATACGCAAATCGCAACAGCGGCTTCTCAACAATCTCAGGTATCGGAAGAAGTGAATC
This sequence comes from Vibrio bathopelagicus, assembly GCF_014879975.1. Lineage (NCBI taxonomy): Bacteria > Pseudomonadati > Pseudomonadota > Gammaproteobacteria > Vibrionales > Vibrionaceae > Vibrio > Vibrio bathopelagicus. The sequence continues at coordinate 482,811 of NZ_CP062501.1, forward strand.
AGAACGTACAACGCATCGCTGAAAGCACCATGCAGATGGTTGAAATGGCAAGCAGTGCTGAGAATGCATGCATGGCACTGGCGGAGCAATGTGAAATGCTGGACGGTCTTGTTTCTCAGTTTGAAGTTTAGGTTTTGAATATGAGCCAGTAGTAGGGCTCGTTTTTAGCCCTCACGAATTCGTGATGAACCATAAAAAAGCCCGCACTCAATGAGTGCGGGCTTTCTTTTTTAAATACCAGCTCGTTTTTCCGACCTTGTAAATAATGTTTTGTTAGCTGCTACGACCGTCTTTGTATGTGTAACGGTAGTCAACTTTTACATTCGCTTGGTAATGGATATCGCCGCTCATGTTAGTGATTTTTTTCACTTCCATATTTGCGTCATCAATCTTGAACGAATCGTATTTTGTTGTTTGTTGGAACTGTGGCAGTTCTCTAGAAAGCTCAAAAGGTGTTTTTGCGCTTAGCTCATCCATAAGGTTAGTTCCTGCATCGTATGCTTCCGCTTCAGTAACAAATGTATCAGATTTAAGCGTTGTTTCTTGAATCGTTGTTTTAGTTGCTGCAAACGCTGTTGTGCTGAGTACAAGAGTTGATGCAAGTATGATTAATTTTTTCATAGGAGTACCTTACTTTGTTGAAGTACCTGTGTTCCGGTACAGAACCAACATACCAACGAAGTGGTAAGATGAGTGTCAGGGAAAATGACGATTTTGTTAGTGTTCAGTAAGGAATATTTAGAAATGTCAGGGATTGGTTGGAATGATTTCGAGTGATTGTAGCTAGGACAGATTTATGCGCAGAGCATATCAAGCTAGGTGACACTTATTTGTAACTTCAATACACTGTATGGGTAATCATCGTTCATCATAAGGTAAAAGTATGGCCAATTGGGAAGGGGTAAGTGAGTTTGTAGCCGTAGCGGAGCGTGAAAGCTTTACGGGAGCTGCTCAGAAGCTTGCTACGTCAGTTGCTCAAATCAGCCGCAGAGTGGCTAACCTCGAAGAGCGCCTAGCGGTTAAACTCCTGAACAGAACAACCCGTAAAGTCTCTTTAACTGAAGCGGGTCAACTCTATTATCAACAATGTAAGTTGTTGGTTGAAGGGTTAGAAATTGCTGAGCTTGCTGTGACTCAAATGCAATCTACGCCAAAAGGGCTTTTGAAAGTTACTGCGCCAGTCACTTATGGCGAACGTCAATTGGCTCCGATTCTGCATAAGTTTTTAAAGCTCTATCCGCAAGTTGAATTAGAGCTGATGCTAACCAACCAAAAGCTTGATCTTATCGATTCAGGTGTTGATGTAGCGATTCGTTTAGGCAGATTAGAAGATTCAAGCCTCGTGGCAAAAAAGCTATCACAACGACAACTTTATGTGTGTGCTAGTCCTGACTACATCGAACGCTATGGTGAGCCTCATACGCTTTCTGAGCTGAGTAACCACCAATGTTTAGTGGGTGGCTTTGAGCACTGGCGTTTTAAAGAGAACAAGCGCCCTCGCGCGGTGCGAGTGAATGGCCGAATTAAGTGTAATAGTGGTTTGGCTCTATTAGATGCAGCAAAGCAAAGTATCGGCTTGGTGCAGTTACCTGAGTATTACGTAAGTGAAGATCTTGAATCGGGTGAGTTGGTTGAGGTTTTGACTGATTTTCGTGACGATAAAGAGGGAATTTGGGCGCTTTACCCTCAGAACCGTAACTTGTCCTCAAAGGTTCGCTTGCTGGTGGATTTCCTTTCTGAGCAATTAGATTAGTTCTATGACGGCAAGCCAAAACAATGAAATTAGCCCAAACGACCTGATACTCGGTGTGTTCGATGCACTAGAGCAACATTATGGCTATTTTGATTGGTGGCAACGGGATGACCCTTACAAGATAATCCTAGGTGCTATTCTGGTTCAGAACACCAATTGGAAAAATGCAGAACAGGCATTAACGAATTTAGGTGATAAGTGCGAGCCAAGATCGGTTGCTGAGATGGATCTCGATGATCTTGCCCAAAAAGTGCGATCCAGTGGTTATTACAATCAGAAAGCCATTAAGTTGAAGGCTGTGACAGAGTGGTTTTCGAAGTACCAATACGATATGTCTGCTGTTCGTGAACAGGATAAGAATCAGTTACGAAAAGAATTGCTGGAAGTGAAAGGGATTGGTGGCGAAACGGCTGACGCTATTCTGGTGTATGCGATAGGCAAACCGTCTTTTGTGATTGACGCATACGCGAGAAGGATCTTTACTCGCAACGGGCTGGATGTGCCTAAATCGTATGAAAAATTCCGCTGTTTGATGGAGAGCGTGATCCCCTTAGATACCAAAAAGTACGGCTATTATCATGGCTTGTTAGTCGAACATGGGCAGCAGTTTTGTAATCCTAAGCCAAAGTGCGAGCATTGCCCTTTAAATCAAGATTGCGTTAAAGCTGGAGTTGGAGCTTAGCCCTACTAGGTGTTATTTCTGTTATCCAACCATCCATAGATAAAATTCGGGCTTCAGAATAGAGATTCTGAAGCCCGATGTGTTTTAGAAGTTAAGTTGCGTTTGATTACTGCTTACTAGACCGAAAATGTATTAGACCGTGAAGCGATCCACCAAGTGATATAGCTCATTTGCTCGACTGTTGAGGTTTTGGCTACCTGTACGGTTTTGGTTTGCTAGTGCAGCCGATTGCGAGCTTTGGTCAGAAATCACCACAATACGCTGAGATATCTCTTGGCCCACAATATTTTGCTGTTCAGTTGCTGTAGCAATAAGCGAGTTCATATCCATGATGGTATCAATCGACGCTTGGATTTTAGCAAGTGCTGCGGCTGCGGCATTCGCTTCTTCCACCGTTTGAGCACTTCGATTTTGGCTCGAGTCCATTGCTTTTACTGCTGCATCCGAGGCGGCTTTCAACTGCTGGATCATTTTGTGGATGTCACCGGTACTTTCTTGAGTGCGGCTTGCCAGTTTACGAACCTCATCCGCAACAACTGCGAACCCACGACCTTGTTCACCAGCACGAGCCGCTTCGATTGCTGCATTCAATGCTAATAGATTGGTTTGCTCAGCAATGTCTTGAATTACCGCCAACGAAGAGGAGATATTCTGCACATCGCCCTCTAAACGAGACACCACGGTGTTGGCTTCAGATACTTCGCTCGCTAGGCCTGCAACCGAATCTGCAGCTGCGTTCACTATTTGCTGCGCTTCTTTCGCGTTGCCCTCTGCAAGTTTCGCTGAATCGGCTGCTTGACTTGCGTTGCTTGAGATCTCTTGCGCCGTTGTGGTCATCTCTGTCATCGCCGTTGCAACTTGTTCTGTCTCTTCACGTTGCCCTGTTGCAATTTCGTCAACCTGCGCAGCGCGAGAAGACATGCTAGATGTCTCCGCTACTACTTGCTGACCCACATCACTTACGCTGCGAATGATGGTTTGCAGGCTTGCTACAAAGGCATTGAAGTTCTCACTGAGCTTAGTGAACTCTGGCGCTTTGAAGGTTTCCATTCGAGCGGTTAAATCAGCTTCACCACTCGCGAATGCGCTGATTGAACGGTCAAATTGCTCAAGTGGCTTCATAATTGTTCGGTTAACTGCTACTGCAAACACGGCAACCACTAGGGCGATTAATCCACAGAAAATAGCGATGGCAGTCAATGAGCTTTGCAGTGCAGCGTTCGAGCTCTCTTTCATTTCTGCGATGACCGCATCAATGTCGTCAGTATAAAAACCGGTACCAAGCATTAAATCCCACTGCGGAATGAATATTGAGTAGCTGAGTTTTGGTAGGGCTTCAGATTGACCAAGTTTTGGAAAGTAGTAGGTGGTGAATTCGCCTAGTTTCGAGTTCTTGATTAGGTCACGAATCAGGTAATTGCCTTTCTTGTCTTGCAGGTCGTAATAGTTTTTACCAATACCATCGTTATTTTGCCCAACAACGACTCGAACGCCTTTAGAGTCATAACCAAAAATATAACCAGATTCGCCATATTCTAGCGTTCTTAATGTCGGTAGTGCCTCTTCCAGTGTTGCGCCTTTATCTAAAAATGGGCTGATCGAAGAGTAGGCCATTTGCAGGTACGCTTTGAGTTCCTTTTCTTTCATCGCCATCATATTGCTACGCGTTGATTCTACTTGCTGCGCGGTCAGCTCTGTACTTTTCATGTAAGTCACACTCATCATACCCAACGCCATTACCAATAAAGGTATGAACGAAAGAATATAGAGGCGGTTTTTGATGGTTAGGGTCATATCACGTTTCCTGTGCGATTATTCATGCCGTTATCAACACATTATTAATGTGGTTTCAAAATGTAAATGCGCTTATGGTCTAATTGTTATCCGAAAGTGATTTTGTTTTGTAAACTTGATGGTGGTTGGGTTTTAGCCTTTTTTGACCTATGTAACTAAGTGCTCAGTCCTTGATAGGCTTGGTTGTTTCTCTGCTTTTGAATTAGACGTTGCTTTGTTAGAATGCGACGCTTTGTAGCACCTTGCTATGTCTATTCGTTAAGTGAGAAAGATTCATGAACAAAAGCCATGTGACTATTGGTTTAACTAACCCAAAGAGCCCGACAAACGTTGGTGCTGTTATGCGCGCGGCTGGTTGTTACCAAGTCGACGAAGTTAGATACACAGGGCAACGCTACGAAAAAGCGGCTAAATTTCACACCGATACTAAGAGTGCTACGCGCACTATTCCGTTGACAGGCGTTGAGTCGTTTTTGGATAACCTTGATCCAGAAACCAAGATCGTTTGTGTAGAGCTTGCTGAAGGTGCAACACCACTGCCGCGTTTTAAGCACCCAGAAAATGCGATTTATATCTTCGGCCCAGAGGACGGTTCTATTACCCAAGATGTTGCTGATAGAGCGGACCACGTTGTGTATGTGCCGACAGTTGGCTGCATGAACCTGGCTGCGACCGTGAATGTTCTTCTTTATGACCGCCTTGCAAAATCTGACGAGATGGACGAGAGCAACGAGCTTATTAAGAAAAGCCGCGATAACCGTAATCATTTAGTTATCAAAGAAAAGTAACTCCTGCTGTCTAGTGTTATCTATCCTGCAGTTTATCGGATATTATCTTGATACATCATAGATAATGGAAGGGTTAGATAACACAATGGAAGACAAGCAATTACTTGCCGCACTGCAACAAGAACCTATCCTCGATTTATATCAGTTATTTCAAAACGTCGGCAAAGATCGCTCTCTATATGATTTATTGGAGAGGTTATCTTCCCTTAAAGAGCAACATCAATTGAGCACCCAACTTAGCCCTTTGAAGCCTCACATTGAAGGGGTACTGGCTCAATTCGACGGTACGACGTCTGACAGTAACATCCTCAAGGCGGTCGCAATCCAATCAGAGATTCAGCAACGAGGTCACAGCATGAGTCGTTACATCATGACATCAGATAATCATCGCCACTTTTCACCTCAAGCGGATTTAGTGATGTTTGGAGACTCGATCACTGAGTGGGCACCGTGGGCTGATATTTTCCGTGATATTTCTATGGTTAACCGCGGCTTGGCTGGTGATACCACATTAGGTATGTTGCGACGTATTGACACCACGTTAAACGCGAATCCCCAGTTAGTCTGTTTCATGGCGGGAATCAACGACTTGGCTCAAGGCTACGGCGTTGAACATGTGTATGACAACTACGTAAAAATGGTCAACATATGGCGAGATAATGGTATCCAAGTGTTGGTGCAGTCGACACTTTATGTTGGTACTAAGCTGCAAAGCTTAAACCCAAGTGTTGAGTCTTTAAATAGAAAGCTAAAAGATTACTGTGCGCAGCATGGCATCGAGTTTTTAGATGTGAATGCGGTATTAGCGCCCAATCAACACTTGTCGAATGAATACACGTGTGATGATTTACATTTGAATGGCAGGGCTTATCAGGTGTGGGCTGAGGTTCTGGTGCCCACGATAACAGAGTTACTGAACTAAACTCACACAGATAGGCAATTTAGCTGATACAAGAGAAACCAAGCTCTGAGCTTATTTCGTAACCATAAGGATACTGATTTGAACCTAAGACAACTGGAAGTCTTTTACGCCATAATGCAGACAGGCACGGTATCTGGTGCTGCACGTAATCTGTACGTTTCTCAGCCCAACGTTACTCGCATTCTTGCTCATACTGAGCAGCAGCTTGGGTTTGGATTATTCGAACGGGTGAAAGGGCGTTTAGTTCCTACCATTGAAGCCAAAGCATTACTGCCAGAAGCCGAGAAGGTGTATCAGCAATTAGGGCAATTTCGCTCTTTGACCAATAAAGTCAAACAAGGGCAACAGCACTTACGCATTGGTGCGCCTCCTATCCTTGCCACCAAATTGTTGACTCCAGTAGTAGCCCAGATGTCACGGGATCAACAGTCCGGCATACAAAGACTTTCGTTTGAGTTGCTGACCGCAAACCGAGATGAGTTGTGTGAAGGCTTACTCAAGCATGAACTTGATATTGCGATTGCTTTTGGCGATGAAACGCCGCCTGCGATATTAAGTGAAGTGTTGTTGGTTCAATCTCTTAAGGTGTTAATTCCGGCAGGTATGGTTGAATCGTTGTCTGAAGCGCCGACCCTCGAAGAGCTCATCGAACACCCTTTGCCTATCATTGGACTTGATAGCAGGGACCCTATTGGTTTGCTTCTCCATCAGAATCTTTCTGCTCGTGATAGCAGTTATCATCACCCTATTACAGTTCGTAGCTATAGCGCAGCTGCAGAGCTCGTCAAGCACCAAGCGGGGTTTGCGATTGTCGACCCTTGGACTGCGGAGCACTATCAAAACGATGAGTCGGTTTGTGTGTTGCCATTGCAACCGGATATTCAATTTTCGGTTTCGATGCTTTGCGCAGAGCACACTCCTCAGTCTATTTCTGTTAAGCAGTTCATCACTTCATTGAAGAGCAATATTTACCCTATAACCTAAGGTTATAGGGTGCCGATAAATAGGCATTCGGCAGCCTTTAACTTCTTAATTAAAGTAATTCCATACAAGGACTTATTAATTAGGAATACTCATGTCTATCGCTCAACCTTACCTTCTTTTTCTTGGGGATGTTACTGACCCATTAGCCGCAAAAACAGCCCGTGGTATTCACCAATGGCGACCAGAAATCTGCTTAGGCCAACTGCGTTTAACGAACGAAACTGTTTCTCTTGGCTTAACGGATATGACCTTACAAGAGGCGCGAGCGCAGGGTGCTAAAACTCTAGTGATTGGTACAGCAAACCCTGGCGGTGTTATTCCTGATTCGTGGCAGCCAACCATATTGGCAGCAGCAGAAATGGGATTTGATATTGCATCTGGCATGCACCAACGGCTGAGTGAATTTTCACCGCTTGCTGACATGCAACAGCGAGGATTGACTAAGCTTCATGATGTACGCCATTTTGATGGTGACCTGAACGTGGGTAATGGTAAACCTCGTCAAGGTAAGCGTCTTCTAACGGTAGGAACGGATTGCTCAGTCGGTAAAATGTTCTCGGCGTTGGCCATTGAAAAGTCGCTTAAAGAAGCGGGCACATCAGCTCAGTTTAAAGCGACAGGCCAGACAGGTATCTTGATTGAAGGCTGTGGTATTTCGATTGATGCAGTCGTTGCCGATTTTATTTCTGGCGCGGTTGAAGCGATTAGCCCCGATTTTACTGACCACGAGTGGGACATCATTGAAGGCCAAGGTTCGTTGTTCAATCCATCTTTTGCGGGCGTGAGTTTAGGTTTATTGCATGGCGCACAAGCTGACGCTTTGGTGTTGTGTCACGAAGTAGGGCGACCACATATTCGCAACCTTCCTCACGCGCAATTGCCAACGATTGAACAGACCATTGAAGCTAACTTGCAAGCTGCGCGACTTACGAACTCGGACGTACAATTGGTTGGCATCTGTTTAAATACATCAGCAATTAGCATTGAAGATGCTGAGATATTGTGCCAAGAATGGACCACACTTTATCAAGTACCAGTGACGGATCCAGTTCGTTTTGGTGTACAACATATTACTGATCATTTGCGACATTCACTTTAACGGTTTCATCATTTCTACGTTTCCATTTGTTAAAGCGAACATCAACCGAGTGAAATTATGAAGATTACAGCAGAACCCATTACTATCGCGATGCAAACGCCTTTCCGAATATCTCGAGGCAGCCGAACTGAGTGTCACGTTGTTCGTGTTTACATTGAACATGACGGCAAACAAGCGCAAGGTGAGTGTACGCCTTACCCACGATATGGCGAGTCATCGGAGTCTGTGCTGGCGCAAATCCAACAGGCTTCTAGCGCACTTGAAGCTATGTTTGAACGAGGCATGACCGATCCTGCAGAGCTAAGAGATCATCTTCAGTCTTTATTGACCGGAGGCGCAGCGCGAAATGCGGTCGATTGTGCGCTTTGGGATTTCGAAGCACAGCAGAAAGACCAGATATTTCCAATTAGCTTGTTTGAGTTGCCAGAGCAAATGGTTACCGCAATGACAGTCTCCATTGGTACGCCAGAAGCAATGGCAATACAAGCGCATGACTATGTGGAGAATGGCGCGAAATTACTGAAAGTAAAGCTAGATGGCGAGCAGGTGATTGAACATGTTCGTGCGGTACGAGAAGCCGCCGAAGGTGTTCAAATTGTACTGGATGCTAATGAAGCGTGGACAGGATTGAACCTCGAAGAGCTGTTCAATCAGCTGACAGAGTTTGATATAGCGATGATAGAACAGCCTCTGCCTCAGCAGCATGATGCGTCGTTGGCACACATCAAGCATCCAATCCCATTGTGTGCTGATGAAAGTTGCCACACCACGTCGCAGCTTTCATCGCTATTGGGCAAGTATGAAATGGTTAACATCAAGCTTGATAAAACCGGTGGTTTGACAGAGGCGTTAGCACTTGCCGAAGAAGCGCAAAGGCTTGGATTTACTCTGATGTCGGGTTGTATGCTCGGTACTTCATTGGCGATGCGTGCAGCGCTGCCTATCGCGGTTCAATCTGAGATTGTCGACCTCGATGGCCCTGTATTACTTGGGCAAGATGTTTCGCCAGCACTGACTTATCGAGATGGGATGATTATTCTCTAAGTTCGTTGAGCTTCAGGTTAGTCGATGGACATGACATAAATGAAATCGCATGAGTGAAAGCTTGTGCGATTTTTTAGATCTCTAGTCTTTAACTTATTAAATAATCAAAGGTTTTTACTGCTTGATTGAGCGCGCTATTCGTATGATTTACGGGCGTATTGATAAAGTAATCACGTTTCTGTCGGTGCGGTCACTTTCTATTATCGCAAAACAGACAGCTCAAGCTTTATAAAATAATTGTTATGGTGTTTTATGTGAAATGTTAATGATTACTCTTGTTTTCATAGTTTCGATAAAACTATTTGAAGTGGCTTTAAGTCAGGTTGACCACTTAACTGATTGAATCATTGACCTTTCCTGTTGGTTTTTTGATTAGAATAAGGTGGGGCGAGTGAGTAGTCATGTCTCCGAGGTGATAGATAGCAAGGACCGTTTTGAACGTCCATTTTCGATCAAAATTCCGCGTCGTAAGTGGTTTGGTTGGAAAGGTATAGAACTGCGTTTGGTGTTGGCGTTAGCCATGCTATCGATGACTACCATCTTTCTCTCTGTTGTCTCCAGTTTCACCTTTGATAACCTAAATCAAAGGCTTGTCGAATTAAAAGAGAGTGAAATCCCTGCTTTAGATAACGCTGCACGCTTGAACGACATGGTGCGAGTGATTATCACCACCTCATCACAACTCAGTGACGCTGAATCCAATTTAGAGCGCAAACAGGCGATGCTTAAAATTGAAGAGGCTATATCAGTAATGAATAGCGTTATGGTTCAATTTCCTGATTATCACGCCTACTTTAAAGATCTTATCGCCCAAGTTAATAATAGTCTGAGCCTGTTGTATCAAAGTGAGATTGAGTCCGAACAACTCAATCAAGAACTTCGTAATTTGCTTGAAGGCTTTTATCCTCTATTGCAACAAGCCAGTGATTCACTCGATAGTTTACCTGAGTCAGCCAAAGATCAAATCCAATATACTCAGTTGAAATCTCTTCTTTATTACCAATTAGGCTTGGTAGAGAAGCTATATAACGATTCAAGCTTTAATGAGTTGGATTACACCAGTTACCGCTTAGAGCAAGTAGGGGAAGAATGGTGGAAACTTTGGGCCAGTGGTGATTTAAGAAGCAAATTTCCCGAATTAGATCACCAACTCACCGTAATTTACAACCTAGCCTCAAGTGATAGCAGCTTGTATGGGCTGAAAAACAAAGCGCTCGATCATCTTTACCAAGAGCAGTATTTCCTGCAAAACAGCCGTGAGCATCTTAACCAATTAACTGTGCAGATCGAGCGCAATACCAGCCAAGTGAATCGCAATATTGATCAGTCGATTCAGCAGGCTCAGCTGTCTTTGCAATCGAACCAACAACTCTCTCTTTTCCTTTCTTTGTTCAGCGTGCTGGCTGCTGCGGCTATTTCATGGTTCTACGTGCGTAAGAGCATTTTGGAAAGACTTTTACAGCTGAAAGACAACATGTTCGCGATTTCTACCGGCCATTTAGATACCGAAGTGTCCATTCGTGGCAAAGACGAAGTGACGCAAATGGCCAAGTACCTAAAGGTATTTCAGACCACGGCCAAAGTCGTGAAGCAAACCAATCGAAAATTAGAGGCAGAGGTTGAAGAGCGCACCTTAGCAGAAGCCAAATTGCGAGTGACTCAAGACGAGTTAATCCAAGCCGGAAAATTGGCTGCGCTAGGGCAATTAAGTGTCGGGATCACGCACGAGATCAATCAACCTCTGACCGCAGTAAACAGTCACGTTCGAAGTGCTCAATTATGGTTAGGTAAGCAAAGGCCTGAAAGGGCAGAAGAGAACCTGAAAAAGATCGAGGTCTTGTTAGACAAAGTGGCTGCGATTACTCGTCACCTAAAAGCCTTCTCACGCAAGAGCGATGGCAAGATTGGTAACGTTGAATTGGATAAGGTCGTCGGTGATGCGATTGACCTGTTTGAAACTAGGCAAAGTAGAGTCTCGATTCAGTATTCCTCACAGAGCGACCAAATTGTTCGTGCCAATAGCATTCGCTTGGAGCAGGTTCTGGTGAATTTGATCAGCAATGCTTTAGACGCCGTTGAACACAGAGAGCAACCAGAGCTCAGCATTTTCACTCAAGAGCATTTGAATACCATTCAGATTTTAGTGATGGACAACGGGTTAGGGATACCTGAAGAGGACATTCCGCACCTGTTCGACCCATTTTATACCCGTAAGGTTACAGGAAAGGGGCTTGGACTCGGTTTGTCTATTGCATACAACATCATAAAAGACTTTGGCGGCTCGATTCACGTGGAATCAGTTGAACACCAAGGCACCACTTTTATCGTCACTCTACCAAAAGGCATAGCCTCATGACTGCAGAAAAACACATAGTTCTTATCGATGATGAAATCGATGTCGTTGAAGCCGTGAGTGAAATGTTGGAGCTAGAAGGGTTTAGTGTCACTACCTTTACCGACCCTAACCTTGGCCTTAAATCGCTCAAAGCAAACAGCCAGTCGGTTGTATTGTGTGATGTACGAATGCCACAGGTGGATGGGCTTACGCTGATGAGTTCCATTCAACATAGAGCTGCTAACGTCCCTGTATTGTTGATGAGTGGCCATGGTGATATCCCCATGGCGATAGAGGCAATGAAGCTAGGAGCTTTCGACTTTTTGGAAAAGCCACTTAATGCTAGTGAGCTGGTAGAGAAGCTCGACTTGGCATTGGCACAATCTCAGCACAATTGCCCAGCAACTACAGACGGTGATGAGGAGGCTGAGTTACCGATTGAAACGGTGGTTATCGGTCAATCAAAAGCGATGGATACGATACGTAAGCAAGTGCTCGCACTGTCTCATACCGGTGTTGATACCATCATCAACGGCGAAACAGGAACGGGTAAAGAAGTAATTGCTCGCGCGTTGCATCAATTTAGCCGTCGTAAGGCGAGGCCCTTTGTCGCGATCAACTGTGGCGGCATGACAGAAAGCATTATCGAGAGTGAGTTGTTTGGTCATGAGGCGGGCTCATTTACCAGTGCCAACAAGAAACGCATTGGCAAAATAGAACAAGCCAATGGCGGAACTCTGTTTCTTGATGAAATCGAAAGCATGCCGATTGCTGTGCAAATTAAACTGTTGCGCGTCATTCAAGAGCGAATGATTGAGCGCGTTGGTGGTAACGAGTTAATCCCAGTTGATATCGTGGTGGTCGCCGCCAGTAAAGCTGATCTCGCGAGCTTGAGTGAAACGGGTGAGTTCAGAGCCGATCTCTTCTATCGCCTCAATATTGCTAGCTTAAACCTTCCCGCATTGCGTCAACGTAAAGAGGACATTCAGGTGTTGTTCCGTCATTTTGTGATTCAAGCGAGCCACAAATACAAGACACGCCCATCAACGATTTACCCTGAGCAGATTCAGCAACTATGTCGACACGAATGGCCCGGTAACGTGCGTGAATTACGCAATGTCGCCGATCGATTTGTGCTCGGTATCGTGGGAGATGGCTTTGATCTTCAATCACCAATTTGTGAAACGTCCGGAGAAGATTTCGCCTTTGAAAAACAGATGGAGCAGTACGAAAGGAATGTACTGACTGAAGCGTTGATAGAGAGTGCAGGCAATATCAATGAGGTCTCAAGCAAGCTGAACCTGCCACGTAAAACGCTTTATCGAAAAATGAAGAAACACCAATTGGATAAAGAGAGTTTCAAGGCCTAACTGGTTCAGTTGTTTGTTAAATGGAAAATCAAAATCAAAATCAAAAGGAAAAGCACAAGACAACAATGACCCATTTAACTTTTAGTCGAATGGCTAACCGTTTCAAGTGATTGTAATAAAAGGGCTTTAACATTTGGCACAATGCGTGCAAACACTACATTGTGACATACGTTCACATGAGGTTTTTCGGTGTTGAGTCAAAACTTATATGACAATTATTCAACACCGAATGATCGAATAAAGGAAATTAGAAAAATAATTGCTTGTTGCAAGGAGATACAAACATGAAGCAAATACTGAAAGGTTCGATTGCTCTGATACTAGGTGTGAGCTCGATGACGGCATGGGCCGCAACTGAGTCAGCTGACTTAGGTCCTCGTCCCCTCTTTTTAGTGAACAATATGGATGAGAGCCCTTTGAAAACCAAGCTGTTGAGTTGCAGTGAAGGACCTTTTCACCGTAGTGATTTTTCTATTGGACATCGCGGAGCTGCGATGCAGTTTCCTGAGCACACCAAAGAATCCTACTTAGCGGCCATTCAAATGGGCGCGGGCGTAGTGGAGTGTGATGTCACTTTTACTAAAGATAAAGCGTTGGTATGCCGTCACTCGCAAAGTGATCTGCACACCACAACAGATGTCTTGGCACACCCTGATCTTGCTAAGAAGTGTTCAACACCGTTCACGCCAGCCAACCCAGCGACAGGCGAAGATGCTCAGGTTGAGTGCCGTACCTCTGATTTCACGCTGGCGGAGTTTAAGACCCTGAAAGGGAAAATGGATGGTGCGAACCCAAAAGCAACCACTGTCGAAGAGTATATGAATGGCACTCCTGGTTGGAGAACCGATCTTTACAGCCAAAGTGGAACACTGATGACACACGCCGAAAGTGCGGCACTGTTTAAAGAGCACGGCGTGAAGGTGACTCCTGAATTGAAATCGGCGGCGGTTGAAATGCCTTTCAATGGCTTTACCCAAGAGATGTACGCGCAGAAGCTGGTGGATGAGCTGAAAGAGGCGGGCTTTGAGCCTTCGGAGACTTACTTACAGTCATTCAACTTGGATGATGTGAAGTACTGGGTTAATGAGACGCCTAAGTTCGGTAAGCAAGCCGTTTATCTTGACGACCGTGTCTATGAGCAAGCGGACTTTGTCGCGTCTGTTGAAAACATGAAAGAGCTACACGATGCGGGTGTGAATATCATCGCGCCACCTCTGTTTGCTTTGGTTGAGCTAGGTGAGAACAACGAACTGGTTGCGTCTAACTACGCGAAACTGGCAAAAGATGCTGACCTTGAGATCATTGCATGGACACTTGAGCGTTCGGGCCCACTAGCGCAAGGCGGCGGTTGGTATTACCAAAGCGTGAAAGATGGCATCAACAACGATGGCGACATGATGAAAATGCTTGATGTACTGGCGCAAGATGTGGGTGTGATAGGCGTATTCAGTGACTGGCCTGCAACGGTAACTTATTACGCTAACTGTATGGACAGCGACGCTTAGGCTGTTGTAATAGCGCTGTTACGTCGCTAATTATAGCGTTTGTATAGAGAGCTCTTAGCTAAAGAATAATAAGAGAAAAAGCAGTGAACCAAAGAGCCTCCGGGCTCTTTTTTTACCACCGAAATTGGTGGGACATAAATGACCCAAATGGAGACTTCTTGATTGGACAGTAATGACACAAAGGTAATTAACCAATTTGGGTTTTAGTTTAAGTGTTTGAAATTAAATGAATTAAAAGGTGGCACAAAGACTGCAATAGCGAAGGTGACTTTCAACAATAAGTAAAAGTAAGGTTTGAATATGAAAATCAGTGTTAAAGGACTGTTAATCGCTAGCTCATTACTACTTCCTTCAATGGCTATGGCAAGCGACTGCTCTAGTCGTGGTGTGTTAGACGATCGATACTGTGATGAAAACCAAGATTTGGTAGCCGATTCACCAAAGAATCCAGATGAGTGGAACGACCCAAGTACGCTTGTGTTTACTTACACTCCTGTAGAAGACCCAGCGTTATACAAAGATGCGTTCGCCGACTTCCAAGCTCACCTAAGTAAAATTACAGGTAAGCGAGTGATTTACTACACGGTGCACTCAAACTCCGCACAAGTAGAAGCGATGCGTTCTGGTCGACTCCATGTTGCGGGTTTCTCTACTGGCCCGACTGGCTACGCCGTTAACCTCGCGGGTTACGTTCCAATCGCAGTGAAAGGCGATGAGTCTGGCTTCCAAGGCTACAACCTAATCACGATTGTGCGTAAAGACAGCGGCATTAATAAAATGTCTGATCTTAAGGGCAAAAAGGTTGCACACACTTCTGCTTCTTCCAACTCTGGCAACCTAGCTCCTCGTGCGTTATTCCCAGCGAAAGGCCTAGTGCCAGATGAAGATTACAAAGTGCTTTACTCTGGTAAGCATGACCAATCTATTCTCGGTGTGTTCAATGGAGACTATGATGCGGCACCTGTGGCATCTGACGTTTACGACCGTATGGTTGCAGCCGGTCGTGTCGACGATTCTGAACTGAAGATCATCTACCGTAGCCCACGCTTCCCAACGTCTGCGTTTGGCTATGCTTACAACCTAAAGCCGGAGCTGGTTGAGAAGATCAACGAAGCTTTCTTTAGCTACCGTTTTACGCCAGAAATGAGCGCATCGTTTAAAGGTGCCGACCGTTTCTCTCCTATCAGCTACAAAGAAGAGTGGGATGTGATTCGTGATATCGCTCATGCGACAGGTACGGCTTACACTAAAACTGGCCTGAAGAAGTTAGCTGAAAAAGATGCGGCTAAACGTGCAAAGAAAAAAGCCGCTGAGTTAGCAAAACAAGCAAACAACGGCTAGTTCTCAGTTCTCTAAGAAGACTAAGATTTATCGGAGGAGCTAGCTCTCACAGAAGGCTCATATCTCTCTGAAAACTTAGGCCTCTCAGAACACTTACCTCAACTACTAATCTATGCCCTCGCGGGTAGGGCATAGATCATTCTAAAATTCGCACAAGGAAATGCAGTATGGCCGTAGCAAGCTATGAAGGAATAAAGATAAACAACCTTTTTCACGAATATGTGGCAGGCAAGCCAATCCTTAAAGGCATTAATATTGATATCGATGAGCCAGGCATCATCGCGATCATTGGTCCATCTGGTACCGGTAAAAGTACGCTTCTGCGCTGTATCAACCGACTTAACGATCCAAGCCAAGGCGAAATCATTTTTGATGGCGCAGACCTGACTCAATTAAAAGGCCAAGCGCTGCGTAAACAGCGTCGACACATCGGCATGGTGTTCCAAGAATATAACCTCGTGGAACGTTTAACGGTTATCGAGAACGTGTTAAGTGGCCGTTTAGGCTATATGACCGCTTGGAATGCATGGCGTCGTAACTACTCTGCGCAAGATTTAGCCAAAGCGTTCGAATTACTCGAATTTGTGGGCCTACAAGACTTTGCCAACCAACGTGCCGACAGTTTATCGGGCGGTCAAAGACAACGTGTCGGTATTGCTCGCGCCGTTATGCAAGACCCATATATTTTATTGGCAGATGAACCAACGTCATCACTCGACCCTAAAACAGCTGTTGAGATCATGGAATTGATGGAAACCTTCGCCGAGCAGAAAAACATCCCAGTGTTGGTGAATATTCACGATGTGAACTTAGCCAAGCGTTATGCCAAGCGCATCATTGGTATGTGTAATGGCAAGGTGCATTACGATGGCAGCCCTGAAGGTATTTCAGAAGAAGACCTAAAAATTATTTATGGGGGTGAGTCATGGCTGGATTAACCCCAAGCTCTTCAACAAGTGTATCTTCGTCAGCGAATTCATTTTCTAAACATGAAAATCCGTTCAAAACTTCATGGACTAACCGTGCAATTATCGCTGCAATCATTGGGTACCTGTTTTACAGCTTTGCGACGTTAGGACTGACCTTTGATCGTTTGGTCATCGGTTTCGGTGAAAGTGAGCGGTTACTATCAAGAATGTTTCCGCCAGATTTTTCGCGTACTAATCTACTGCTAAGTGGCTTAGCGGAGAGCTTACAGATTGCGATCATTTCGAGCTTCTTCGGCATAGTCATCTCACTGTTTCTTGGTTTACTTGCTGCAAGAAACATGATGCCTTCGATTGTATCAACACCGATTCGGGGCTTCATCGCACTGTGTCGTTCTTTCCACCCGGTGATCATTGCCATTTTATTCGTGAAAGCGGTTGGTTTCGGTGCTTTGGCGGGGATCCTGACTTTAGTATTCGCATCCATCGGTTTCATCGCCAAGTTGTTTGCTGAAGCCATTGAAGAGATCTCCTTTAAACCGGTTGAAGCGATCAAAGCGACGGGGGCGAGCTTTGTTAGCGTCATTCTGTACGCGGTGATGCCTCAGGTATTTACTCGTTTCATTGGCTTTGCTAGCTACCAGTTGGATTCAAATCTACGTAATTCAACTATGGTTGGCATCGTGGGAGCGGGCGGCCTTGGCGGTACTCTTTTCTCTGCATTTCAACGTTTTGACTACGACTTCGTCGCCGCTATTTTGATCACCATTATCGCGTTGATTCTTGTGGGTGAATTTCTTTCCAATATTGTTAGGAGAATCTTCTAATGACAACTGCATCTATCGATAGAGAGTGGCAGCGCTTTACACCAAACGAACGTGTGGCTCGATTTGCCGTTTACCTTAGCCTTGTGTGCGCCATCGTGTGGTCTTGGCAGACCGTTGAAGTAATTCCAGAGTTTTTATACGACGCGCCAGCGCAGTTTGCTGACATGTTCGAACGAATGGTGCCGATGGATTACGCGTTTTATCCTGAGTCGATTCACGCGGCGATGATTGAAACATTGCATATCGCCACGTTAGGCACCTTGTTTACCTTGGTATTTGCTATCCCTTTGGCGTTGATGAACGCGCCAAATATCACTCCGAATAAAGCGCTGAACTGGATTGCTCAATTCTTTCTCGTGTCTTCACGTTCTGTGAACTCATTGGTTTGGGCATTGCTGTTCATCGCACTGTTTGGCCCCGGTGTTCTCGCAGGCATTATGGCGATTGCCATTCGCAGTATCGGCTTTGTAGGGAAGCTGTTAGCGGAAGCAATTGCCGAAGTGAACATGGGGCCCATTGAAGCTTTACGCGCGACAGGTGCTTCTTGGATGAGCGTTTTACTTAAAGGTTATTGGCCACAAGTGATGCCAGCGTTCTATTCCATTGTGTTGTTCCGTTGGGACATCAATGTACGTGAATCTGCGGTACTGGGTTTGGTGGGTGCTGGTGGTATTGGCGTGGTGCTAAACGATGCGCAGAACCTTTTTGAATGGCAAAAAGTTTCAATGGTATTAGTGAGTATCTTCGCAGTGGTTATCGTTGCAGAAGCAGTGGTGATTCACATCCGTAACAAGCTGATCTAATGAGTGTGCTGTGCGCACTATGTTTTTTGTGACATGTGTTTTGTTTGAAAGTTGAGAGCTTATCTAGCATTTTGAAGCTCAAACGACCCTAGGTACTTCGGTCTACCTAGCGGTCGTTTTTTTATCTAAAAATAGAAAAACTCTGGAGTAGTGAGTGTTTATTTAGAAAATACAATGCTTGGCAAAATCACCGGCTTCATTAGCCGTCCAGTCGCCTTTAGGCTTCTCTTTCATATCCGCACACCAAGCTTCACTACCAACCTCTGTGCAAGCCATTAACTGAGTGGCTAGGAAAAGTATCAACGCGACTTTCTTCATAACAAATATTCCGTTTTGGTCTAAGTTTCTGCTTATCACTGTACCAAATACTATTCGTGATTGTTATAGCAACGAGATACTCAAGAGGTTTAAAGAGAATATGGATTTGAGCCGAATCTGAAGTTTGATAGCGAAAGGGGATTGCTAAATCTAAAGATCGAAAAAGCCAGCAATATGTGCTGGCTTTGTAATTCTTGTGCGCTTCTATTCGTCAGTGCGCTTTAACTACTTGTCGAGTTATACCAGTTTCATCTCTTGGATGATGTCCGAAGCAATTTCTGGCTTCGTGCTCGTTGGTTTCTCGTGTAGGTCTGCTTTCAATTGTCCCTTACGGTTACTTAGGCCTGCTTCAAGTTTCTTGAGTGCTGCAGCGATAGCTGGGTACATAACATCGTCTGTAGATTTTGCTGTTACTCGTACACCTTCGTAGTTGGTGAATACTTCAACTTGATGTTGGCCGTGCTCTTTCGTAATGATGATGTCGCAGCTAATCAGTGATGGGAAATGGTTAGATATCTTCTCGAATTTACCTTCGATGTCTTTGCGTGACTCGTCGTTAATTGATACATGATGTGTTTGAACATTTATTTTCATAAATCATACCTTTCCAATGACTGTGTCATTTAAACGTAGCAAACATCGCATAGATTAACCAACTGAGAATTAGCACATGTGTGATTGACTTCAGTGTTATCAAATATTCTCTTGTTACTCCCTTGAAAGTCCGATGAACTGATCGCATATTATGTTTCGTGAATTTCAAACGTGTTTAAAAAATCCTCATTCTCGAAATATTGCTCCAGTTGACTTCGCCCACTTAGATTTTATCGCCTTAATCAAGCCGTACCTCAATGGCTTATTCTAGTCTTAAATTTATAAATCGCCTGTTTTTGATACAGATTCCGATCTTTCACTCAATATCACAATTACTAATATAGGCTGCAGCGGTTAATTGAGGTATTTGTTAGTACGGGATACTCTAACGCCTTCGTTAAACTTGGATTCGTTACCATGAAAATGCCTGTTAAATTTGCTGCGATCGCGGCTTCACTTTCTTTTGCCTTTAATGCCTTTGCTGCGCCCGTTGAGTTTCAGAAAATTCCGGAAATCATGCAGCAATTCGATACCGCAGAACTGTACGTTAAGAAGTCAGTGACTCTAGGTCGTTTGCCTGCTGAATCTGAAATCGGTACTGATTTTCCTACCTACGTTTCTGACGGAAAGGGCGGTTATAGCTTAGAAACCAACAATGTAATGACAGACGATGTGGTTATTGCAAGCATGCCGAAAGCGATTGTTGATGATGTTTTCAACCAATGGTTGGTTCCAAAAGAGACGTGGATCAGCAGCTATGGCTCATTGCCAATGTCTACCACTGAGTTCAAGCAGTTTAAGCGAATTAAAACCATCAAAGCCATTAAGATTGATGCTGAAATGCTTGAGCTAATGGGCAGCGAAGATGGCAAAACAGCGGTGATCAAAGTGAGCTGGGATGGGAAAGGGATGAAGGTTTATAAGGATGGTTATTTAGCAGATTATGAGTACGGGATTGCCCCTCATGAGATGCAAGAAAACTACGAGTTAGCACCTAAGTAAGCTGTTGGTTCTGCCTTTCTATATATTTAACAAAGCGCTCTGTTTTACAGGGCGCTTTTTCATAGCTCAATAAAATGTGACAAAAATCACGCTTTTCTGACAATTTACCGCCCGTTGTGCTAGCATGCGCCGCTTGTCTTTGTAATTGATAAAAAACGCATTACCCAAACAGTCTTTTTCTGTTTATCTGCTTGTAATGACCTCATTCAGTTTGGCCTGACTTGGCTGAACATCTGCATTTTGCTCGGACGCAAAGAGAGTAGTTCTCGCTACTTCACTATGTACATTTGAGAGCACCATCTATCAAAGGCCTTTTTGAAACAGCCTAAATTAGCGCGAACTTAGTTCTGCGTGAAGGGTTTCGTTTTTCCAAAAATCCCTCTTGGCGGCTAAGTACTCCTTAGTTGCTGACAAATAAGGAGTCTATATGACGTCTACGGTATCTACATCCGTACCCACATCTCAAGCTGGTAACACAGCTCCGACAGAGAAAGAAGTAAACCATCCGTTTCTCTCTTTGGTTATCATGGTGATCGTTGCTGCAATCGCAACCTACTTTATCCCTGCTGGCGAGTTTGAACGAGTGGTTATGAATGGCCGAACGGTTATCGACCCAGACAGTTACACACTATTAGCGAGCAACCCAACAACATTAGCCTCTTTTTTCGAATCATTTTTTAAAGGCTTCAAATCCGCTTCTGGCGTGATGGGTGTTGTGGTGTTTGTTGGCGGTGCTTTCGGTATCATCAAACACATGGGTCTGCTAGACGCATCGGTTGTCGCGCTAACCACTAAGCTCAAGAAACAGGGCTTGTACGTGATTGCGCCAGTGATCATGACGGCAATCTTCTTCAACGTCACCTTCACTGGTATGCGTGAGCTTGATGTTATTTTTATCTCATTGATGATCCCTATCTGTATCAAGCTTGGCTATGATGCGATCACAGCGTTAGGTGTTGTCCTACTGGCTAGTTGTGCGGGTTTCGCTGCCGCGTTGGCTAACCCATTCTTCACGGGTATTGCACACACTATCGCTGAATTACCAATGTATTCAGGCATGTGGTATCGCTTTATTGTCGGTATGTTTATGCTGCTGACAGGTGCTTGGTATGTGTTGAATTACGCTCGTAAAGTAAAGCAAGATCCAACCAAAGGTTTGTTGCATGGTACGGGTTACCACTACGAATCTAATGTTGAAGCGAAAACACTGACAACACGTGAGAAGTTCGCGGGTATCGCGTTCTTGGGCGTATTTGCCTACATGATTTTTGGTACGCTGACGATGGGCTTCGGTTTCACTGAGATCGCTGGTGCATTCGTTGCTATGGCGATCATTCCGGGTTTGGTTGCAGGTTTATCTCCGAACAAGATTTGTGAATATTGGACGAAAGGCGTTAGCGATGTATTGGTTGCAGTGTTGATCATCTTCTTCGCACGTTCGGTGTTGACCATTATGGAAGACGCCAAGATTGTCGATTCGATCATCTACTATCTTGCGCAGATCATTTCTGGCAGTTCTAAGCTTGTTGCTGCGGCTGGTATCTACTTCTCACAAGCGGCAATTAACCTGTTTATTCCGTCGGGCAGTGGTCAAGCGGTTATCACCATGCCAATCATTATTCCGTTAGCGGATATTGGTGAAGTAACTCGTCAAGTTGCAGCGTTGGCATCTCAGTTGGGTGATGGTATCTCTAACTATATTTATCCAACCAATGGCGGCTTGCTGGCGGTACTGGCTATTGCAAAAGTGCCTTATACCAAGTGGGTTCGTTTCTTCTTACCGCTGTTCTTGTTCTGGTCGGTAGGCGCTCTGATTTCAGTCGTGATTGCTCAAATGATTGAGTTAGGGCCTTTCTAATCTAATCTAAGTTGTAGCTGTTTAATTTAGCGCATGGATAGCTAAGCTTTTGATTGAGACCGTCTACATAAGTAAGAAGGCAGCGAATTCGCTGCCTTTTTTCGTTTAAGCGGGTCAGTGATAAGTTAGTGATGGAAAGATTAAGGAGCACCAGAAGAGAAGATCACTCTTTAAACTTGTACGAAGAGGGCACCACAATCACGCCTTGTTTGGATATGTGGAACCGTTTAGCGTCTTCAATTTTGTCTACACCAATTTGAGTGCCATCAGGCACTTTTACGTTCTTATCTATGATGCAGTTTTGAATGTGGCAGTTTCGTCCAATCTCAACATCTTCAAACAAGATACTATCAATCACAATCGCGGCATTACTGACCTTTACCTTGGGAAAGAAGATAGAGTTTTGCGCCGAGCCTCCCTCTATCACAACACCATTAGAAATCATCGAGTTGATGAATATCCCTTGATTTCCCTCTACCGAAGCAATCGTTCGTGCTGGCGGAAGTTGTGGTTCATAGGTACGAATGGCCCAATCTGGTTGATATAAATCGATTGGCGAAGTTGGCTTTAACAAATCCATATTCGACTGGTAATAAGAGTCGATAGTACCCACGTCTCTCCAATAGGCGTCTTGGGTTACGCGCCCCTCTTCGTCGCCAAACTTGTATGCGTAAACACTGTTGTTCTCGACTAGCTTAGGAATGATGTCTTTACCAAAATCATGGCTTGAATCTGGATCTTCTGCGTCTGCCAATAATGCCTGTGTCAGTACTTCTTTATCAAAGATGTAAATCCCCATTGAAGCCATGCTTCGTGTTGGCCTACCAGGTACACATGCAGGGTAACGTGGTTTTTCGGTAAAGTTATTAATCTGATGCGATTCGTTAATTTCCATCACACCAAACTCTTTGGCTTCATCAATCGACACCTCCATACACGCAACAGTTAGGTCGGATTCATTCTTCTTGTGCTGCTTGAGCATTGGGGCGTAATCCATGCGATAGATATGGTCGCCAGATAACACCACTACATGCTTAGCTTCACTGCGAGACAGCAAATACAAGTTTTGATAAATCGCATCAGCAGTCCCGCTATACCAACTGTCACCCGTACGCATTTGTGGGGGAACATTAGTGATGTATTCACCGAGCTCGGGGTTAAGCACCGACCAACCATCACGTAAATGTTTTTGTAAAGAGTGAGACTTGTACTGAGTCAGCACCAGAATTTGGCGAAGCCCAGAGTGCAGGCAGTTCGCGAGTGTGAAATCGATGATTCGATATTTTCCCCCAAAGGGCACCGCAGGCTTTGCGCGGTTATCGGTGAGAGGGGAAAGCCGAGAGCCAACACCGCCGGCCAGAACGATTGTTAGAGTGTCTTGCATAGTCAGAACCTCAATGTATTTATGATTATGAACATAGACTTGCAAGCACTAAGCCAAATGTAACTCGTTGAATATTAAAAGAGGCGGCAACGATTTCTATTTCGTTGCACCATATTGATGCATGTAGGATGTTGGTTCGCTCTATTTTGATTCAAACCGGTCAAAACAAGTAGGTGAGGTTGGGTTAAACGAAATGACGCACGGGAAAGTTGCATTACAAAACTGTCAATAAAATGAAGGAATAAAGTGATCGAGTCGATGTAAATTTACATAAATAGTCACAACTTTTCACAAATTGATTTCCATCAATAAAGTAGGGTTATTATATGCTACCTTGCACGCAAAATAAGAAATGATTACTCATTCACCAATAAGATTAAGCCCTCAAAAGGAAATTATAATGAAAAAAACAGTATGTGGTATTGCGGTTATTGCGGCTCTTATGTCAACCAATGTTCTTGCTCATAAAGAAGGTGATTTCATCATCCGTGCAGGTGCAGCAACAGTATCTCCAAACGACAGCAGTGGCGCTGTACTTAACAATTCTGACTTAGAGTTTTCTGTAGATTCAGATACTCAACTTGGTCTTACGTTCGGTTATATGTTTACTGATAACATCAGCTTTGAAGTGCTAGCAGCGAGCCCATTTTCTCACAGTATTTCTGTGAACGGTTTAGGTAAAGTTGCTGACACAAAACACCTACCGCCAACGTTTATGGTTCAGTATTACTTTGGCCAAGCGAACAGCGATTTCCGTCCATACGTAGGGGCCGGTATCAACTACACAGTATTCTTTGATGAAGAACTGAATGGCAATGGTAAAGATGCTGGTTTGAGTGATCTGTCTCTTGATGACTCTTGGGGTCTTGCTGCAAACATTGGTATGGATTACATGATCAATGAAGATTGGTTCTTGAACGCGTCAGTTTGGTATGCAGACATTGGTACTACAGCGAAATATAAAGCTGGTGGCGTCCAATACTCAACAGACGTTGATATCGACCCGTGGGTATTCATGATTGGTGGTGGTTACAACTTCTAACCCACCTTATTAGTTTATTAGAGGCGTTCAAGCACCAGCCAGCTTGAGCGCTTTTTTTGTGTCATTAAGTTTTGGAATGAATGGCAGCGATCTATTGTTAGTCATAGATTGTTAATAAAACAGAAAGCTAATTGTCATATACGCCTCCTATGATCGCGATTCAAATTATGGAGGATATATGAATCGTAAATTCAATAAGCTGACTTTATTGTTACCCATCGCCGTAAGCTCTGCTCTAGTAGGGTGTTCCCAGTCAACAACTGCCACGTCATCTCATACGTCACTTGATGCTTTTAGCCTTCAATGCCAATCCATCCAGCAGCCAAGCACTTCCAATGCTGAGGTTACCGGAATCAGTCTAGTTGGTCGTTCAATTGCCGACGCCCCGTTTGATACCTCAGCAGCCGAAATTGTCAGCTACGATTCATGTACCGATAAGCTATATGTTGTGAACGCTCAAGCTCAGAAGGTCGATGTATTATCAATGAACTCAGCTAGTGAACCAACATCAGCGGGTTCTATTGAACTTCAATCAGCGGCTGTAGCTTCTGGTATTGAGATCGGTGCCGCGAACAGTGTATCTACTTACCAAGGCTTAGTTGCTGTCGCGATTGAAAATGCGGACAAGCAACAAAATGGCATCATTGCGCTTTATCGCTCAGACACATTAGAGCTGATCACTACATACGAAGCTGGTGCACTGCCAGACATGGTGAGCTTTTCTAAAGACGGCCGTTACATCGCTTCGGCAAATGAAGGTGAGCCGAATTCGGATTACACCATTGACCCTGAAGGCTCAGTGACATTGGTGGATTTAGCGAATGGGCCGATGCAAGCGAAAGTCACCCAGATTGATTTCAAGGCATTCAATCAAGGTCAGCCTCGTCATAAAGAACTGACCGACAAGGTTCGAATTTCAGCTCCGAATGCAACTGTTGCTCAAGATTTAGAACCAGAATATTTAACGTTTTCTGATAACGGAAAACTGTACGTTGCTCTTCAAGAAAACAATGCACTAGCAGCGATTGACGTAGCGAGTGCCGAGGTGGATGCGATTCTTGGGTTAGGCGGTAAGCCTTGGGATAGCATGCAATTGGATGCATCGAACAAAGACAAAAACATCGGAAACCTGCAAAGCTACGCGATGTTAGAAGGGCTTTACATGCCTGACAGTATCACCAGCTACAGTGTTGATGGCAGTACCTACATCGTGACTGCGAATGAAGGTGATGGCCGTGAATATGGAATCAAGACCACACAAAAGTTATGTGACGATAAAGGCTTTGAGTGGGATGGCGATGACTATCAAGGCACTGAAAACTACACAACAGAGAAAGATTTTTGTATCGCTTATGTCGATGAAGTACGTGGCAAGAAGCTAGATGTTGACGCTAACCACCCATTGGCAGGTGCATTGAAAGACAGCAAGCAACTTGCATGCCTTAAAGTGATTAAGCCGCAAGGAACGCTTGCTGCTGACCAAAAGGTTCAAGCATTCGGTAGCCGTTCTTTCTCTATCTGGGATGAGTCAGGCGAGCTCGTGTTTGATAGTGGCGACGACTTTGCTCGAATCGTTCTTGAGCAAGATCCTGCAAACTTCAATAGCACCAATGATAACAACCAAAGTGGTGACGATCGCAGTGATGATAAAGGGGTAGAACCTGAGGCTATCGAAGTGGCTGAGATCAACGGTAAGCACTATGCCTTTATTGGACTTGAGCGCCAGGGTGGCATCATGGTTTACGACGTAACACAGCCTAAAAATGCAAGCTTCATCAGTTACTTGAACAACCGAGACTTTACACAACCAGTGTGCACTAAGGTCGATGAAGACGGTGATTGCGACAACGAGACTTACAACCAGAAAGCCGGAGACTTAGGTCCAGAGTCAATCAAGTATTTCACTCGTTCTGGTAATCACTTTATTGCGGTTGGTAATGAGGTGAGCGGTAGTACATCAGTTTATCGCGTTGAGTTCTAATCTCGCTTATGGCTAGTAATTAAACTGAATCAAAACAAAAGCGCCACTACTTGGTAAGTAGTGGCGCTTTTTAGTTCATAGCTTATTTCATCGCTGATTTAGAAGCGATAGATAAGACCTATGGTTGTTGCTTCGTTGGAGCTAGAGCGATCTCACGGATACATACGTTCTGTGGTTGTTGGTAAGCGAATGCTACAGCGCGAGCAATGTCGTCAGCTGCTAATACGCCGCCCATGTCTTCTTTCCAAGAATCGTAACCGTCTTTGATTTCTTGAGATGTTGTGTGAGACAGAAGTTCAGTCTCTACAGCACCCGGTGCGATAGTGGTAACACGAACATTTGAAGCAGCCACTTCTTCACGAACGTTTTCAGAGATAGCGTGTACCGCGAATTTAGTACCACAGTAAGCCGCATGGCTTGGGAATGTTTTCTTACCCGCAATTGAGCTGATGTTGATGATAGTACCTGTGTTGCGTTCCATCATCGGCGCAAGTACAGACTGCATGCCGTTTAGAAGACCAATTACGTTTACGTCGAACATTGTCTTCCACTCTTGAGCGTCTTGCGTATCGATTTGACCAAGAAGCATTGCACCAGCGTTGTTGATAAGCGCGTCTACAGGGCCGAACTTTGCTTCACCTTGTGCAATTGCTGCATCGAAAGACGCTTTGTCTGTTACGTCTACTTTCACTGATAGTGAGTTTGGTAGATTCAGTGCTTCAAGGCGATCAACACGACGAGCTAAAAGAAGCAGAGGGTGACCTTCATCGCTTAGACGACGAGCGATTGCTTCACCAATACCAGAGCTTGCACCTGTAATTACGATTAGTTTTTTCATTTTTATTTCCTCTGTACTTTTATTGCGTCGGTTGGCTACGACGTATTGTTTAAGTGCATTCGAATCAAGTGCTTGTTGCCTTGCTTCGTTGCGATGGAGGTATATTAAGGAAAATAGCATTGTTGATATATAGCGCTTTACTTGAAACACTGTTGCTGTGGTGCAACAATAAAGGTGTTCACTTTATAGCTTTATAGCTTTATAGCTTTATAGCTTTATAGCTTTATAGCTTTATAGCTTTATAGCTTTATAGCTTTATAGCTTTATAGCTTTATAGCTTTATAGCTTTATAGCTTTATAGCTTTATAGCTTTATAGCTTTATAGCTTTATAGCTTTATAGCTTTATAGCTTTATAGCTTTATAGCTTTATAGCTTTATAGCGTCATAACTTTATAGCTTCATCACTTTCAATTTCACAAGTAAGTTGGCGACCATGCTCAATCAAATTAACCTGTCTGATATTCGTTCCTTCGTGCTTATTGCTCGTTTGGGAAACTTCACTAAAGCCGCTGAGGAGCTAGATGTGTCACGCTCCCATGTATCACGCCAAGTGAGTAGCTTAGAAAAGCAGATGGGTGTGACATTGTTTATTCGCACAACTCGAACCCTGAGGTTGACCCACGCAGGGCAAGATCTGTACACGAGATGTGAACAAGCTCTAGATAATATAGACCAAGCCCTGATTGCTGCCGTCGATGATGTCGAAGAAGTACGCGGTGACATCAAAATAAACTGTGTGGGTGGTTATTTGGGGGAGGTGATCATTGCTGATCTGGTCAATGAGTTTATGCAGCTCTATCCCGATATCAGCATAAGCCTTGATTTCAGTAGTAACCGAGTTGACTTGATTGAAGATGCATTCGATATCGCTTTTCGTATGGGAAGCCTTGAAGACGCTGGCTTTATCGCAAGAAAGCTATTGGATATTGAAATGGGAACACTCGCGAGTCCCGAGTATTTCGCTCGCAAAGGAAAGCCCAATCACCCTAAAGATTTAGCTCACCATGATTGCTTAACAGGGTCGGTACGCAAATGGAGTTTTCAAGCATCAGACGATACAAAGAAAACGGTTGATGTACACGTAACGGGTAGGCTGCAATGTAAAAATGGCCGAGTGTTAGTGCAAGGTGCGAGGTCGGGCAACGGGATTATTCGTGTGCCAACCATCTATTGCTTGCAAGAGCTCAACGACGGGCAATTGGTGCAGGTGTTTGATGACTGGGTGGTACCCAAGGTCGATTTTTCAGCGATCTATCATCGAGACCGCTATCAACCAAGTCGAATTCGAACCTTTATTGATTTTGTGAAAGGTCGCTTCGAGCAAATGCCGGTTAGCTAATTTGTGCTCGCAGTTTAATGTTCGGCTTAGCGATCGGTTACATGTCGTCGATTTCGTTTTGTAGGCTTTCCAGTTGGTCCAGAATCAGTAAGAACTTCTCACCAAACGGAGTGACTTGGTATTCAACTCTTGGTGGGAGTTCGTTGAACATTTGCTTATCTAAAATCCCGAACTCTACATTTCGCTTCAAACACTCATTCAATACCTTGGTCGATAACCCTTCGACCGAGCGCACCATTTCACCGGGGCGATTAATGCCATTTGCCAGTAATTGGTAAACTGTGAGCGACCATTTACAACCGTAGATGGTTTCTACCATGCGAGCTGAGCGCTCTGGTGCCGATTTTCTTGAAAAAAAGTTTTCCTGATTTTTCATAAAGATGTACCAATAAGTACCTACCTAACCGATTTGTACTTACTATTCATAGTGTTAGTTCAAAGCCTAAGATTACCACGTTCACATGACTTAGGAGATAACAAAATGAACTTCACTAAAAATGGTATTGCAGTCGTAATCGGTGGCACAAGTGGTATGGGCTTTGAAACAGCGAAGCAGTTAGTTGCTCAAAACATCCATGTGCTGGTTGTGGGCAATAACCCAACTAAGTTAGATAAAGCAGTGTCAGAACTTCAATCGCTAGGTCATGCTTCAGGCTGGCAAGCTAACCTTTATGATGATGCCAGTGTATCTCGCCTTATCGAACACCTTGAGTCGTTAGATGAGGGTATTGGTTACCTTGTTAATGCGGCAGGTTACTTCAACCCTAAAGCGTTTATTGAGCACCAAGAGTCGGATTACGAGCAATACATGCAGCTTAATAAAGCAACCTTCTTCATTACTCAAGCGATAAGCAAATTGATGATCAAGAACGGCGGCGGCCGTGTGGTTAACGTAGGCTCTATGTGGGGTAAGCAAGCAATCAAAGCGACGCCTTCTTCTGCCTATTCAATGGCTAAAGCTGGATTACACGCTTTAACACAGCATATGGCGATGGAGCTTGCAGACCACAATATTCGTGTTAATGCAGTTTCTCCGGCTGTCGTTAAAACGCCGATTTACGAATCTTTCATTAAGCCGGAAGAAGTGGATCAAACGTTAGAAGGCTTCAACGCGTTCCACCCTATTGGTCGAGTGGGTTTGCCGAAAGACATCGCCAATAGCATCTCTTTCTTACTGTCTGACAGTGCTGATTGGGTAACGGGTGCAATCTGGGATGTGGATGGTGGTGTGATTGCGGGTCGTAACTAATCAAGCCTAGCTTTAACATGGGGGATGCTTTGTTAGCAGTTAGTAGTTAGCAATTGGCAGCGAAGCCTCCCCCTCGCTCTGTATTCGCTTAGAATAGACACTAGAAAGACAATAATAATTAAAACAATACTAAAGTAAGGTCGTCATTATGTTCAACATGGACTTTTCAAAGAGACTGGTTATTGAAACCGAGAAGCTAGATTGGGTTGCGAGCCCTGCCAAAGGGGTATGGCGTAAGCCACTAGAAAGAGAAGAGAAAGAATCGGGCCACACAACTAGCGTGGTGAAATACGCTCCTCAATCTTCATTCTCTGAACATCCACATCCGCAGGGAGAAGAGATTTTCGTATTAGACGGTGTGTTCTCTGATGAAACTGGTGATTTCCCAGCAGGTACTTATATTCGTAATCCTCCTGGTAGTGCGCACTCTCCATCGAGTAAAGATGGTTGCACGATCTTGGTTAAGCTAAACCAGTTTGATGCGAGAGACTTAACTCAAGTTCGAATTAATACGCGGGAAACGGAGTGGCTACCTGGCATTGGTGGGTTACAAGTGATGCCACTGCATGAGTTTGAGCATGAACATGTCGCATTAGTGAAGTGGCCTGTTGGCGAGCGTTTTCAGCCGCACCGTCACTTTGGTGGTGAAGAGATTTTTGTGTTATCGGGCACTTTTAAAGATGAACATGGCGTGTACCCGAAACACACATGGATGCGTAGTCCTCACATGAGTGAGCATTTCCCGTTTGTGGAAGAAGAGACAGTTATCCTTGTGAAAACGGGTCACTTGCCACTGATATGATGATTATCTCGATGAACAAAACAGAAAGCCGCTTACCAAAAGTCAGCGGCTTTTAATTTTCTAATTCTTATCGAGCTTACTTATTACACATCAGAGCATTAGTAAGCGACACCGATACGTTGGCGCGGGAATTTACCAGCTTCGAGTTCATCAATCATCGCAATAGCGTAATCGCTGACTGAAATTTTGCTGTTGCCATCTTCGTCGGTGAGCAATTGGTCACCGCCAGTACGATAGGTCGATAGTTTCTCGCCCGGGAAGATTTCTGCCGCTGGGCTAACAAACGTCCAGTTAACTTCGCTGTTAGATTGCTTGAACACTTCAAGAGCTTCGCCTTGTGCTAGCGCTTCATTTTTGTAATCTTCTGGGAAGTCAGGAACCGTAACTAACGGTACATTGGGTGCTACTTCTAATGAGCCTGCACCCCCAACCCACAACAAGCGCTCGATACCGATACTTGGTAATGCGGCTAGCAATTTAGTCGCGGTGTTTTTTACGATGTCATGATTACCCATAGCACGTCCGCCAATCGAAGCAATAACAGCATCAACGCCTGTTAGCGCGGCCGCTAAGTTTGCTGCTTCATCTTGTAAATCAAATGAACGAACTTCAACATCATTGGTTTCTACACGGCTTGTATCCCTTACGACAGCAACCACGTCGTGACCACGAGATTGAGCTTCTTGAGCGATGTGACTACCAATCCAACCTGATGCGCCTAATACTGCAATTTTCATAATGTCTCTCCAATTATCTAATTTATTGAGTCGTTTTCTCGACAGCCATTGCAGTCTAATAGCTCACTAGGTTGCGATAAATATCGCAAAATGATGTAGATTGTATCTATATAGTGAACTAATAAGGTTAGGTTAGCAGCTAAACAGTTCAAGGAGAGTGTGATGGATAGGTTGACGGCAATGCGTAGCTTTGTCGAAGTCGCAAATTGTGCCAGTTTCACTCAGGCAGCTGAGCATTTGGACATGAGCCGATTACAGGTTTCACGTCATGTTCAAGAGATAGAAGGGTGGCTAAAGCAGAGGCTATTGCACAGGACCACTCGAAAGGTGAGTTTGACGGCGGCAGGGGAAATCGCGCTGCAGCGTTGCGAGAAAATACTCCATGAAACCGCAGAGCTAGAGGTCACCGCGCTAAATCAAACCGATGATCTTTCCGGAACCATTCGAATTGCGGCACCTATTGGCTTAACTCAAAATATGCTGTTGGATGTGGTCGAGCAGTTTACTGAGCTGCATCCCAATATTACGGTCGAACTGTTTGCTTCAGATCGTTTTACCCAGCTGGTGGATGAAAGGATCGATATTGCGCTTCGTTATACCGATCAGCCTGACGATAGCTTGATTGCACGAAAGCTAATGGAAATTGATTCAGTGGTGTGTGCCTCGCAAGCCTACTTGGACAAACATGGTGAGCCTGAAACGGTCGAAGATCTCAGACAGCACAATTGCTTTCGCCATTTGAGTGTCTCTAAGTGGGATTTTGTTAAGGATAACCAGCATTATTCTGTTGAGGTGTCTGGCACTATCAAGGCCAACGATGTTGGGGTATTAACTCGCGCTGCACAGCATGGAAAAGGAATCGTTCGTTTACCATGTGACTTAGCCAATCCATTGATTACGAGTGGCAAATTGAAACGAATATTGGATGACTTTGTTTCACCAAGCAGCGTACTTTGGGCTGTGTATTTGTCTCGCAGTTATCAGCTTCCTATTGTTCGTCAGTTTATTGATTTTGCAGCAGAAGCTTGGTCTAGCGATATTAAGTCTGGGATGTTTGAGGCTATATAGCCTAAGTACACAAGGCATAAACACATAAATACAAAAATCCGATATCAAAGGTGATATCGGATTTGTAACTCTCCTAACTTCTTATATCCTTCTAACCCTCCTAACCTCTTAGTTTTCCTGTAATCTGGAGTGATGGTATTATTATTCTTCAATTGTTTTAGGGACATGCAGTGAGTATAAAATATTTAGAGGTTGAACTACGAGTCGATGGTACTCCAGTTCTAAGCCGAGATGAATCAAACAACATAACTTCTTCTGTTAATTTTGATACTAGCTGTCGAACCATCAAATCCAACATACTTTACGATTCAGAGACGGGGCTCGCCATAACTCCAGTAAATCTATTTCTTATTGATCTGATTGCCGATCCAGCGTTCATGCATGAGAACAATCTGACAACAACCAAGGGACTGAAAGCATACTTTCAATTCTTGAAGGATAACGGTTGTTGTTGGAACGTATTTCCTCGGTCAAAACTTCAGCGTCCGACATATGCATTCAAGAGGCATGTTATGGATAAGGTGAAAAATGGCGATTATTCCTTTGATACAGGAAACCAATGGTTAGGGGCTGTGAAGAGATTTTACTTATGGGCTTTTCACGAAAGAGTGTTGGATATAAGCGATATCAACCAACCATTCGTCACAGATACTCGAAGAGTTGAAAAGCACACAGCCTCAGGTAAGAAAAGGTTTTATGCTGCGACGAGTGATATGAAGTTGCCACAAAAGTTACGTGGTATCTCTGACTCCTTCAAGAAAAATGGCGGCAGGGATCTGAAGCCAATAAATGCGCTTGGTCGCGAGCAATTCAAGCTTGGGCTGACAATCCTTGGAAAGCCTCATATGGTGTTAGCATCTCAGGTTTCACTGTTGATGGGGTTGCGTGAGAATGAAGCGCTGACGCTTCCTTACTCATTTTTCACTGGTGATTTCGCTAATGCAAATCTTAGCGCTCGGGAGACTGTCGTGGTTTCAGTGGGTGGCAACGAAGGTACTAAGACTAAAAACGGCGTTAGACGTATAGTTTATATACCGTTCGCTCTTTATGAGCGCCTATGCGACTACGCAACCTCAGATAAGCGACTTGCCTTAGGTAAAAAGTTTGCAGTGGATAATCCAAGGTTGTTTTTGAATAACCGAGGAACACCTTTCCGTTCAGATGAACTTACAAAGAGGATGAGCGAGCTTAGGCAACAGCTTCTTCAAGAGCATGGTGTTGACTTTAATCACAAGTACCACGACTTAAGGGCGACTTTTGCCACTGAATACGGGACTCGATTACTTGATAGAGGCATGAAGTTTTCAGAGGTATTCAACGAGGTGAAAAGCATACTTGGTCATAAGTTGGACAAGGATACTTTTAGGTATATGAGCATCATTGAAAGTCAAGAAGTGAAAAGGGAGTCTGCAATGGAATTAGAGTTGTACACACAAGAGATTTTGAAAGACTAAACATGATCCAGAACCAATTTAAAATTACTTTCACGCCCTATAAGGGGCGACCAATAACGGAAATTGACACTAGAAGGCTGGTCTGCTTCGGTGTACCCAATGAGTTCGACCAATCTGCTGTGTGTAGCCACAGATCTCAATACATGACCGAAATATTCTCTCATGTAGATGCTAGACATAATGCTGGCAAGAAAACTGCTTTCTTTAATCTGAAGAAATACTTTGTTTGGTGCGAAAACAACGATTACCAAAACCCAATGACTGGTGAAGCCGTCAGTGCGTATATATTACATGATAAGCATCATAAGGTGACTGGTACAGTTAAGTCGATGTTTGAACGTTTGGGTATTAAATATGACGCTTCGCAAACGCCAATTGAGTCAATGTTTAACAATAAGAAGCCGCAATACGTCAAGGAAGGCGTAATGTGGGCTGTTGATGGAACTCATTACATAGGAATTAATACTCGTTCTGCTGGCTTCAAGACAATTGATATGAGTAATGATGTCTCTCATCTGAAAGATGCTGGACTTTTATTCACGGCTATCAAAGCTTTATATGATGAGTTATCTGGTGACACCTTATTGGCGTACATTAGTACAATCAGGAACTATGCAAAGACATGTAGCAGTCATTTTTTCGATGCTGGCAATTTAGCTAACTACATTTCTAATCTTCACAAAGCTGTGGATGCGAAGGCTGAGGGTAGTTCTAAGTCAAAGCCTAAAGCTAGAAGGTTGTTGAAAACTTTCGAAGTTGCTGAGGTTAGTCTGCCACACGCCATATCAGTAGCAGTAAATAAGCTCCCAAGCGTCTCTAGTGTCCCTGTGAATGGGTATGATGACGTAAGGTATAAGAAGCTAGTGAGACTTCTATTTAGACTGCACGGAAGAGCTTGTCAGTATATTAAATCACCAAGTACGTCGGCATATG
Source organism: Vibrio bathopelagicus (assembly GCF_014879975.1). Classification (NCBI taxonomy): domain Bacteria; kingdom Pseudomonadati; phylum Pseudomonadota; class Gammaproteobacteria; order Vibrionales; family Vibrionaceae; genus Vibrio; species Vibrio bathopelagicus. The sequence goes on from NZ_CP062501.1 coordinate 517,584, forward strand.
AATACGTAGGGGGTAACTCAACCCTTAGGTTCTCTTCAAGAAGAGCTGCTATAAATCTATTAAATACGACTGCGTATTACCTTATAGCGCGTTACTCAGCATGGACTGACACAACTTTAACCAATATTCGCACCAGTGACGTAGAGTTCGATAATGAGCATGGTGAGTGGGTTCATCTCAAAGCCCAAAAGAATCGTGGCATATACAAGAACTTATCTATGGATTTGCCTAGTCTGAACAGCTCAAGCCCAGAAGAGTTGAAAATAAAAAAAACGGGATACCGAGTTATTCAGAATCTATTAGAGGTTCACGAATTATTTGATATCCCTACAGACAATCTTCTCTTTAGAGTCACCAAGGACAATCAATCCGCTTTTTACGCTAAGAACCCATGTATAGTTGACTTTATAATTGGTGAAATTGACGGCTTAAAAACACTAACAACACAGAGAATCCGCGAAACTGAGATATCACTTGAGCACAGCAAGGGTGGGACTGTTGCAGCGATCAAACGTTCAGGGAGTAGTCCTGCTGTTGTAATGAAAAACTATTCTGAAGGCTCTCCTGTGGAACATAAAGTTTCATTAGGTGGTGTTGCTGCTGCGATTCAATCCGTTGCCTTATCGAACGAAGAAGATGTAACAGCATCAGAGGTCAAAGATAGACTGTATAAGGCTTCATTGATACCAATTCTAGACGTTCAATCAAACACTCCAATGGGAACTGTCTGCACAAAGCCTACAACAGTTAGCTCATTCAGTAAGAAGGCTGAAAGAAGCAATTTTGGAGTGTTGGTTTGTTCTGATTTATTAGCTTGTTTTGACTGCCCTAGTGCTGCAATTGTGGATTCTATCGATGATATTTGGAACTTCTTGTCATTCAAGGAAAAATTGCTTGAGGGAAAGATATTTAGCATTGATAGGGAGCATTTCGCAAACAACTTTAGCGAAGTGATTGAAAAGATAGATATTATCATAGGAAGATTTTCCGAGGAAAATCTTACGTTAGCCAGAGAGAAATTAATTGATGATGGGTTGCACCCATACTGGGACGAGGATTAATCATGACCAGTAATCGAGCAGTTGATGTTGCCAGCGTAAGCGCTGATTTTCAATCTAGCTTAGATCTTGAGTTGTTCACCACTTTTGATTTGAATGGGGATGGCTTGAGCAGACTAAAAGATGATAAATGGATAAGTCACCAGAAGGTTCTAGACGAAGTAAGGGTTACGAGGACTTTAGTGGCGAACATACCATTTCTGATCAGGCATTTAATTATAAGGACGTACAGATCAGATGATGCAGAGAAACGCATGGTTAAGGAGGTGTCTTTCCTTAATGCTGTTATAAGGGTCAGGGTGATTATTGGTTGTATGCCACCTGATATAGAACCAAAAGATATGTTCACTCGCTCGGCGTTAATGAAATACTTAGAGCGCGTTAATGGTAAGTATGCATATTCATCTCTCTCTGAATTGCTTTCAACCTTTAATGTGATGGCGTTTTCTGCTCACAGAGAGGGGCTTTGTGAGTTGCCAAAATTCAATATGACAGCTCTAACTGAGAAATATTGCTCATCAGGACGTCTTGAAAAGAAACAGACGCTCGCCATTCCGTTAGGTATCGCTACAACTATTCTGGGTAATGCGTTGGAGCTTTACAAGGCTGGTAAAGATTCATTAGATGAGATTGAGATGCTAGCACAGCAGTATGGATCTAACTTTGATAAGGCTAAGTCGCGTCGAGAAGAAGCAATACGAGTGAAAGGAGAAGCTAATGTCACGGCTGGTGTAAGCTACTACATGAAGCCTCGTGGACAGGTCATTACGGAAAGCTGTCTACGTAATAGCGCTTTGTCACCTTACATTGACGGTGACTATAATCCCATTAACGTCTGTGGCTGGCTCAACAGGGTTTTGAACGCATCATACCAATTGCTGCTGGCATTTACTGGCATGAGAATCCATGAATTAGCTCGGCTTCATGATGGTTCGTTCCAAACTTACACGGAAGGTGAAGATGTTTATCATACCTTGACAGCGGAGACCTCTAAGCTGTCAGATTCAGAAGATATTGTCGATGAATGGGTGTGCTCTGAGATGTGTGATGGGATTATTAAGTTTATCGGTAAGATTAAGGCAATAATGAACCTGAACACTCGCTCTCTGTATGTTACTTTTTCGAGTATTCGTAAACTGAGTGTTAAAACCGCATACAGTATAAAAGAAAGGCATGTGGAAAATTTGGTGAAAGGCGTTTGCCTTAGCGAAGCTGACTACAAAGAGTTCTGCACTCTTAATAGAGATCGACAAAATGATGCGCATGTTGGAATGGAGTGGAATCTAACCCCACATCAATGGAGACGCTCATTTGCTGTACTAGCTTTACGTTTCGATTTGGCAACACTACCCGCTATAAAGCGGCAGTTTAAGCATATCTCACTGCAAATGACTGAATGGTATGCGAATTACGCTCGGATAACTAGGAATGAAGAGCTACGTGTTGATACTAAGCTTAACACCTTGGTAAATGAGATTCAGAACGACATGTCAGCAGATGTACTTTTTGATGCTTATAACACTGATAAGGTGCTTATGGGTGGCTTCTCAGCGAAAATATCTAAGCTTAAAGAAAGTGGCAAAGTTCCAGAGATCTACAGTACACGTTCATCCATTAAAGCCTTGATAGAACGTGGGGATATCCAGTTAAATTACTCAGGACTTACATATTGCACTAATGGCTACCGTTGCGACCAAGATGGCAGTGTAAATGCGGCGTTCTGTGCATCGGAGTGTGACCATACACTGATACCAGAAGAGCTGAAGGATAAATGGATAAAACTACACGAGCGTTGTACTTCGCATCTTGAGTTCGCAAGTGATTGTGGGTCAATTTCGCCCGTTTCTTACTCTCACTTCATGAGTCAGATTAAAGCTGCGGAACATGTCATGCGAGCCTTTGGAGTTGAATTTGAAGAGTATAAGGGGTGATTATGCAAGTTAAGAAATCTGGTTTGGAGCTACTGGAGTCTGCATTAGAGAGATTATTGAGTGGCAATGTGGAAGTTCTCCCTTCAAATGCAAGATTGAACATCAAGAATGTAGAAATTGAAGCAGGGATGGGAGATGGGTCTGCATACCACTACCCAGACTTAATTAAGAGAATTAAGGAGGCAAAAGCGCGTGTTGCCCCTAAGCGTAAAGAGGTAAAGTTGCCAACCAAGTCGGCATTAACCACGGCAACTAAGAATGCGAGACTTACTAAGTCAAATGCCGAGTTAAAGCTTGAAAAGGCAGCATTATTGGCTGCTCAAACTGAGCTAACGTATAATTTGTTTCAGTGCTGTGATGATCCTAAGTTTATCGTTGATGCATACGAGCACTCAAATAATGTATTGCCATTTAGTAAACCTAAGTAGGGTGCGGATTAGTTGCTAATAGAAAAGCCCTAACATACTGGTTATCCAGCCAGTTATTAGGGGCTTTTATGAGATAAAAATCTGTCCAACGACCTTCTCAACCAAGAATTCCATTAACAATTGAGGGAATCGATGTTAATCGATGCTCTAACCTGTCGTGCGTAAACTTTAATACAGAGGCTTCACTTCTAGGACAGACGTCAACTACTCGATCAGTGGCAATAAGGGGAATGGTTCATCTTTGCGATGCAAAAAGTGTGGAGGATTCAACATTGTGAAGTAGATTAGAAACGTAAGATTGTTTATTGAACGATATCATTTAGTTAATTAAGATTAACTACCACCTATCATGTTGTTTATAAAAAGGATTTTCATGAAGTATTTACTATGCACCTTCTTAATAATAGGTTTAATTGGATGTTCATCGATGAATGATGCCCTGACCCCCTCAGTAAAAGTAGAACAAGATCAATTTGACGGTAGCACTATTATTTCGCAGGCTCCTGTTAGTGCAGCTAGCAGCCTAAGTGAAGGGTGGCATGTTATGGGGTTTGACTGGAGTAGTAAATCGCCTTCTGTTGTGTTTCTAACTGTTGGGAGGGATTCGATAGTCAATATTGAGGGGGTTGAGTTTAATGTCGATGGAGTCTATCTCAAGGAAATACCTACAACGAGTCCAATTACAGATTATGGTGATTGGTCTACCCGAAGATTTAGAGTTACGTTAGATGACTTTAAATTGATTTCAAACTCTAACGACACCAAAATGAAAGTGATTACTCTCAACAGCTACACTATCAGTTCATTTGGCAAAGAAAACGGCGGAGCAGTGGTTAATACTAAGTTTAAGCCATTTCTTTTTGAGATCAATCAAGCCACAACACCCCCCTCAGTAAAGCATCAATATGAACTATAAAGTCATAGATAAATCTAAACTTCCACCTTCAAGCTTACTTAAAGCCGTGTTTATTAGAAATGAAGACAATAGGCTATCTATAAGTCGATTAAAATGGTTCAAGCTAACTGCACTAGAGATCTTATTTGGTGCGGAGCTATTAGAAAATATAATCAACGTATCGACTGTAACATCCTCCCGTGGAGATAAGTGTGAGTACGGGAAAGAGCTAAAGCTTAATGGTTTCATACCTAGTGGTATTTTCACTAATTTTTTCAGGGTAGATCTTATTGAAGTCTTGTATTTCAAGTATTACAAACAGTATTTTTTGTTAAAACCAGCAGCGGCAATTGAGAAGCAAGATTTTAATCGAGAAAACAAAATTTTAGATTGTAGCTACATCCGTTTTGCCGCTTTTAAAGAGGTTTTTTATCAAGTTATTTCGCTTAGGCGAGCATACGAATCCTGTCACTTCCTAGCCAATATCTCTGTTGATATCACAGTATTCTGTTATACAAACAGAATCGAACTAGCTTTATTAAGTGCACTTGTTGTTGAAAGTATTCGTAGATTGGTAAAGCTATAACCACCAAGTATCAAATAAAACAAAGGGTTAAGTGAAGTCACTTACCCCTTTTTACCTTCGATTTCCACTAATTCCTATTTACAAGCTAGGGGTTAGATGCAGCACCACTAAAGCGTAATGGCTTGCTAAACATAACCGTGTTTAGGGCTTTGTCTCATTAGGATTCTACCTTAGTTGCTTTTGCTAAGTTGTATAGTCCGTTGTACAAATTAAACTTCTGTTCATCCAGTGACTGAACAGGGATACGCACTTCTTGAAGGTTTGAATTACACTGTCAAAATCGTTGCATGCTAGTGCTCTTAGTCCATGATAATCTAATATTTTTCACCATGAAGTTGGGTTGTTTCTATGTTCTGGGTGAAGCATTTCTCGGCAGAGTTAAAACTCGTATCGTTGTTTTTAATATATATTTTAAGAGTTGACTAAAGCTGTTGTGGTGCTTGAGGTGTTTGGAGGCAACTGGAACTTAATGTTCGTAGGCAAGAAGAAATCTGATCTATACTACTTAACACTTCAACGTTCAGAGAATTTACGTGGATTCAAGACAACTGACGCTGCTATTAGGGTTGCTAGAAAGGTTGGTTTTTTGAATGTAAGTGTAGAGATGAGTGGTTTAGCTTAAGGGGCATCTGCTATGAACAATCGGCATTGTTTTCTGGAAAACACCCTGAATCCGTGCCTTTTAATATGAGATATCCAGTTTTTCTGGAAATTATCTGGAAAGTCAGGGTGCTATATAAGTTATTGAAAGTATGAGCTTTCAGATTTCAATCCAGAAAGTCTTGGATGGTTAGACTCGAACTCAATAATTCAGAGTTCCAGCACGCTCTCCTCTCACGAAGTCTTTACATGTGATGATGTACGGATAATCGGGTATTTATCACCTTTTCGTTAGTGTCTGGTAAAGGCTGATACAAGCTTCTAGTAATGTCGGATAATACTTGGTCGTAGACTTGCGACACGACGTTGGAGATATCACTGGTTAATTCATACATGCTATCTACTGGTTGGGTCGCTTCGGTGCTTGATGCGATCTCGGTAAGTGCATGCATCGCTCGTGTGCATACCGGTGACCCACTGCTAATGGGGCAGATAATCGATAATTGGTTGAGTTTACGGTGTGTCTGAGATGCGTAGAATTTGAATCTCGCATACTCCTCAGGCTTCTCCATATCCGCCTTCTCTATTCCAGGGATAGACATTCGTAACTTGGTCAGGATTTCCATGCAATCCAAGATCTGTTGCCAGTTCATGTGGTACTCACGGCTCATGTCTTCTCTTTCAGACTGAATCAACCAGATGATCACCACCTCATCCATTAAAAACATGCTGTGGCGAATCGTTTTGCCATGAATCGATTGGTTACGTGCCAAGCTCCGATTTTGCCAGTCACTGTGCATAGCGATGAGCTTTAGGTGATAAATGCGGTACATAGGACGGCTATCAAACGAAACATGAGATTGAAGCAATTCAGATACCTCAAGTATGTTGTCGTAAATCTCGTTCACTTTGCGAATCGAGTCGCTAGACAACTTATACGCCAGGGCATAATGCGTTGCCGCACGATGTTTGCGTGATAATGACAATAACTCTCTAAGTAAAACTAAGGTTTCGAACCTGTGTGAGAGCGCTGTTTGTCTCTTCCTTGATAAATGAAACAGGGCCGCAAGTACTAATAGGGATAAACCCATTGAAATAACTACAAACATATTCTACTCCTAACATCTGAATACCTACTTAGTGGTAGTGCAGGCACTGTGCCAGAATAAATAAATCTTATGTTTCAGTGTCTTATGTTTTGTTGGTGATTGTGAATGATCAACATTGGTGCATAACTTCACTATTTGAGTGAGTATTTCTCATGTTTGCAGTATTTTTTGAGAGGTTACGCTTTTCTAAGTGATTGGGCTGAGTAGGTTTCGATAACTCGACATATTTCGGTGATCCATCGCTGGCTCGTCTCAAAATACGGAAATTAAAAAGGCCTCACCCTTTATACTTTTAGCTAGAAAAAGCAGTAAGAGTGAGGCCTTCCAATATTCATTTCTAAGTTTAGTTACCTTCAATGCTAAGTGTTTAGCATTGAGGATTAAACGTTATGCAAGCTTAAGGTCGAACTCGTTGCGGTACATCACCATATCTTCGATGGTCAGTACTGGCATGTTGTGCAATTTACCGAAAGCCACGATCTCTGGTGCTTTTGCCATTGTGCCGTCTGGGTTGGTTACTTCACACAGTACACCTGCCGATTGAAGACCTGCCATTTGCATCAGATCCACAGTGCCTTCTGTGTGACCGCGGCGAGCAAGTACGCCACCTTTACGGGCACGCAGTGGGAATACGTGGCCAGGGCGAGCTAGGTCAGTAGGCTTAGCTGTTGGGTTTGCAGCTGTCTTGATCGTTGTTACACGGTCAGCGGCAGAAACACCTGTTGTAACGCCCACTTTTGCTTCGATGGTTACGGTAAACGCAGTTTGGTTTGCGCTGTTGTTATCAACAACCATAGGTGGAAGTTCAAGTTGGTTCGCTTGCTCGTCTGTGAGACACAGACACACAATACCGCTGCATTCGCGGATCATAAGCGCCATTTGAGCATTAGTTAGGTGTTCTACTGAGTAGATGATGTCGCCTTCGTTCTCGCGATCTTCATCATCGAGTAAAAGTACGCCACGACCTTCGCGTAGGGCTTGCAGTGCGTTTTCAACGCGAGTGATTGGTTCGCCAAATTCGGCAAGTAGTGAAGACTGATTCATGGTTAAACTCCTAAAATATCACCAGAATCAGGGCTGTATGAGGGATCTCAACCGAGCACAACAAAGCCGACTCATTACAAGTTGGCCTTAGCTCATTATGGTTTTATCCAAAACGAAATGCACCCGCCTAAGTTGGAGGCATGAACCCAATAAATAGGTACGCATTTCCAACTTAAACGAGTGTGTTTTCATTCTCTCTCATCCGGACTATGACCGTCGGCTCTGGCATCTCACCAGATCTGCTGACCTCGACGAATCGAGCGCTCGCGGGCTTATCTTTAGATTTTGCTAAGGACATACCGCCGGTGGGGAATTTCGCCCCGCCCTGAGAATAAAAATTAATAATCTGTTTTGCTTTGAAAGCAGACCAGATGGTAATGCTTTCACACTGATATTTAAAGGGCTTGCTGCAAACTTTCAAGCTATCGTTTGGTTTATGGTCAATATGTGAGCTTGTTAGAGTTACTCACAGTGAAAGGTATTGGTAAGAAATTGAAGGAAGGCTCTTACTTTCGGTGTGGCACCACGATGGCTAGGGTACATGGCAAACATATCGACACTTTCAAATCGCCAATTAGGTAGCACGTTGACTAGACGTCCATTTTCGACGTCACTTTTTGCCATGTATTCCGGTAACTCAGAGACTCCGAGTCCATCCTTTGTGAGCTGTTGTAGCACTGAAAAATCATCACAGGTAAAGGCTGGCTCAAAACTGATGCGTTCAATCGTCTCCTGGGATTTCAAAGTCCACTGTGCCTTTTGTTCTTTCTTGTTCATCCAAAGACATCGGTGACCGACAAGCTCATTTGGGCTATTCAAGGGGTTATTGAGCATGTATTTAGGAGATGCATAGAGGCGAAGTGGTAGTTGACAAATTTTGCGAGCAATAAGTGCGGAATCACTTAGTTCTCCAACTCGAAGAACCAAGTCGTAGCCTTCTTCGATGATGTCTACCCGCCTATTGGTTAATGCTAACTCGATACGGACATCAGGGTATTTTCGATTGAATTCAGCCATTTCTTTAGCGAGCAACCCTTGCCCAATCGCGACTGAGGTACATATTCTCAGTTTTCCTTGTGGTTTATCGAGCAAGGTTTCTACGGCTTGCTCCGCGGCTGACACCTCTTCTTTGATTCTTTGGCAAAACGAGTAGTACTGTTTTCCGACTTCCGTTAAGTGCTGCGTTCGAGTTGAACGCTCGAGTAGGCGTACACCAAGCTTGTCCTCTAAGCGACTGATCTTACGACTGATATTTGATTTGGGTAAACCAATACTTTCAGCCGCAGCGGTGAAACTACCTTGCTCAACAACGGTGGCAAACACCAACATGTCATTTAAATCACTCATCTAACACCCACTTAATTGTTATCAAATATAGAACAATGTTATATCAACTTGCTTATATATCAAATTATCGAGACGAACTATTCTCAACTCATCGCTTCAGTAAGAGTGCTTAGAAAAATTAAGGTCTCTGAATCTGAAGATTTAAATCGACAACATAAAGGATTGAGCTATGGATATTTTAACTCTTGAACAACTACCACAGGGTGGATTTGCAGGGCTAAAAGAAAAGCAAGTTGTGACTGATTCACGTGTATTTGGTGGTAGAAAAAATGCGCTTACCTCCGAGGGGATAGGCAACTTCGTGTACTTGGCTGACGCTAACTTTCTGCCTTACGGTGAGACGGGTATGCATCCGCACCGAGAAATAGATGTAATCAGTGTGATGGTTAAAGGCCGAATAAGTCATGCAGGCTCACTAGAGCACGGACAAAGCCTAGAAGCTGGGAGTGTTCAGGTACAGCGAGCAGGAGGTGAGGGGTTTGCACACAATGAGATAAACCCAGATGAAACACCCAACCAAATGATTCAGCTTTGGGTTCTGCCTGAGGTCGCGGGTCAAGTGGCAGGTTATCAAGTTTATGAGCCTGTTGAAGGAGAACGGACTCGTATTTATGGCGGAGCCGCTTCTGAATCTGGCCCGTTTTCAAGTAGGACAATGATCGATGTGTTGAGCGCAACTAAAGGGCAACAAACCCAGCATGAAGGTGAGGTGTTAGCGTACTTAAGTTCGGGAAGTGCCACGATCAATGGGCATGAGTTAAGTGCTGGAACACTGATTAGAACAAATAAGCTTGAATTTTTTGCGAACGAGCAAAGCCAACTGATTCTCGTTTTTACCGATTAATTAGAAATAACTCGTTGTCTTTAACTAAAAAGTGATGAGTAGCAAAGCAAAATATCAACATACAATGAAATCAAATGTGAGGGATACACTATGACAACTTCAACTAAATTTTCCGAATTTCTAACACCAGATAACGCTGTTTTGGCGATGATTGATCACCAAACAGGATTGATGGTTGGTTTGGGGGATGAACACCCTACAGTCATAAAAAATAATATATTAGGTTTAACCCGCACGGCTCAGGCGATTGGTTTGCCTTCCGTTATCACGGCAAGTTTACCGGAAGGTCCTAATGGCCCTGTGATGCCGGAAATCGTTGATATTCTTGGTGGCGAGGTCATAGAGCGAGAAGGTCAAATTAATGCGTGGGATAGCTTGGCATTCAAACAAGCGATAGAAAAAACAGGGCGCAAAAAAATCATCATGGCAGGTATTGTTACGGATGTATGTTTACTCTTTCCGGCACTTTCTGCAGTAGAAGAGGGCTACGATGTCTACGCGGTAATTGATGCTTCTGGCACATGGAACAAGACGGTTCAAGAAGTCACTGTGCAGCGCCTGACTCAAGCGGGAGTTAAAGTCACAACTTGGGCTTCGGTATTGGCAGAGTTGATGAACGATTGGCGCAGTGATTATGGTGAAGCACTTGGGCGCGTATTGGCTGACCATACGACTAAGTATGGGTATGTCATGAACAGTTACTTTGCAAAGGGTTAATTACAATGAGTGGTGAATTTAAGCATTCGCCACCCAACCGTCATTGGGTGGCATTTTATACTTTTCTCATTCTATTGCCTCTGGTGTATTTCATTCCATCTTTCGTGATTGATCATATTACTGCTGAGCATGGACTTGTCACCTTGCTTTCAGTCGCTGGAATTGTCCCAATAGTTTCTTATTTGGCGTTGCCGAACTGTTTGAGGCTGCACAATTATTTCATCAGGCTTGCTTGTTTTGGGAGTTCAATAAGTAGAGGTAATAAATAGAGAGGGGTAAGTTTGTGTGGTTAAACCGTGTTAGAACAAGGACTCACGTTAGATGAAGGTTAAAGTAAACTTACTTGCCTGATGAGGGTTACAACGGGCGACAAAAAGTACGTTAATTGTCACTCTGCTAATACTTCTGACATTAACCTGATATTCTAAATAGAAACTAGTCTAGCATACGAATTTTGGTTAAATAAGCCTCTGTTATGACATCGCTCTTTTCTAACAAATCCAAAGGTTTAATGCTGTTAGTGTTAAGCCTCTATTCCTTAGTACCATTCTTGATTCTTGGATCTGACTTCGACCTTGGAAGTGTGGTTCTGCCTTTTTACGGTGCTGTCATGACGTTCGTGACTTACTCGGCGGGTAATCAAGGATTCTTGGTAACGCTAGCGGTTTTATCTTTAGTCTTGCTCACTATGAAGTTTTCCAAAGCTAAGCTGGTCAGCCTTTGTCTGCAGCTTGGTCTGTTGTTGGTGCTTAGCTTTGCAGCGAAAACCTTCTTAAAGCATTCAACAGAAAGCCCTCGTCCTTATTCTGAGTATTTGGTGACGCAAGAAGTCGTTGAAATGCCAGAAGTGTTTTATGAACTGCCACTGGTAGAAAAAAATGCAGCGATTGCATCTGTGCAAGATAAGGTCAGTGATTGGCGAACGCGTCATTGGTTGGGTGAGACGGACTATTCTTTCCCATCTGGGCACATGATTTTCGTTGGCGTGTGTCTGGCGTTTTTTGGCGGCTTGTTCCTTGAAGCGAAGCGTTTTTACTTAGTGGGTGGCTTACTGGTTTGGGCTGGTGGCGTTGCCTATAGTCGTGTTTGGCTTGGCATGCATCGTCCTGAAGATTTGGCGGCGTCTATCGCCTTTGCGGGTTTAATTTATTTATTGGTGCCAGTGGTTCCAACGCAAAAAATAGAGCCTTTACTGCCTAAGTTCTTGAGAGCGACCTAAGCTTTTAAGATCCGCTTAAATTCCTAGGGGCTGCCTGATTTTTAAAGCGCTAACACAGTATTGGATAACCTATTACAAGCAGACTGCCTCTTTATTGGTTGAGACCGAGTTCTGCTTGTTTCTTTTTGGTTAGTCCTAAAGAGACAATTCGGTGTGATTCAGTGAGGTAGTATCTTAGATCCTCATCCCTTTCTGGTGTGCTCTCAAATAGCTGAATCCACTTCATACCACGTGAAGCAAAGTAGGGAGCAGGTTTATAACCGGGCTCCTCTTTCAGAAAGTCGAAATTTTGATCGGATGCCTTGAAGATAAACGCAGGCTCGTCGTTCGGCCCCCAACCACCAATCGCAAACACCTTTCCCCCCACTTTCCAAACGTGAGAGTCATTCCATTGCATCACATAGCTGGTGGCAGGTTGTGACTCACAAAATGCATTGAACTCGTCGTATGTCATAGAACGTCCTTTTCAATAGTTTGGTGTTGGCTCTGCGCTTATTTTCTTGTTAGCGTTTTCGTTATTAATTAGCCAGCTAAGCCCTGCCAGATAGCAGTAAAGCCACTGATAGAACATAACAACAAAGAACCGATTCGTATCTTCTCTTTAGGGATGCTTTGCGTGGTCATTAACGCCACTTTGTACCCCAACCAAGCTGCAGGCAGCAAAGGTATGGTAATAATCAAATGGTGCATCGTGAAGAAGCCAATTGGGATCTGTACCAGTAATGAAATGATAGAACTAAACACGAAAAATGCAGAAAGGTTACCACGAAGTTGATTGGCATCTTGGTGTTGCAGCAGCAGTGCCATCGGTGGACCACCAATACCTGAACTGGTGCCAAAGAATCCTGAGAAGAATCCAGCAATGCCCATCTTGGTCGGTGTTGGCTCTAACCTAAACGGCAGCAAGCTGACAATCACCGCAAATACCACCAACAAGCCTAACCACAGAGACAGCACGCTCGTGGAAACCATCACTAACAAAGCACCACCTGCAATCGAACCTGGAATACGGCCAAGCAGTGCAATTTTTAATCCGCCGATAGAAATGTTTGCTCGGTGTTTAAACGCATTGAATATAGAAATGAACAGGCCAACGAGACAGATAGGCGCGGGTACATACTCTGGCGAGACCAAGAACAACAGTGGGGCAGCCACAATAGCCAAACCAAAGCCGATAGCTGTTTGCACAAATGAGCCGACAAAAATGAGTGCCATAGCGATAAGGGCGGTCTGATCTAGGTATTCCATAAGCCTGCGGATTAGTTTTAAAGGAGCGAACGAATACTATAAATTAAAATGACAGGAATAGTTTTATTATTCAGTGAGGTTTATGCAAGTTTCGCTAGGGGCTATTGATCTTTCGTGGTTGAATTTTGTTCGAGATAAAATCGTTTTATGCGCGGCGAAGAGTATGTGGCCTAGTCATTCTAAGCAAATATTCTTCAACAATGCATAAAACGATTTTAGCCGAACCCTTCGGGCAGCATTTGTGGTTCATTTCTACTGCGTTATCGGCTTTTCATGTAGGCTAGCTACACGTCAAACCCTCTGCCTAGTATAAACTTCCCACAAAGTGCTGCAAAAGCCAGCTCGAAAGGTCAACAGCCCCTAATTATCATTTCGATTATAACGACCAACAAAAAAGTGAGTGAGCATATCAGGATACTTCCTTTCAATACTCACTCGCTTTAGTTGGAACGACTTGTTGTTTACGCTAATGGGGGAGTCAGCGTTAAACGTTAAGCCATTGCCAATTTCAGTCGCGCAATCGGCTTGTCATTGATAGGCAAGTGGATAAGTGCTGCCGCAAATGCCAGTACCACCGTTGACCACCAGATTGGCTCGTAAGATCCATAGTAATCGTAAATACGACCACCAACCCAAGCGCCTAAGAAGCTGCCTACTTGGTGAGTAAAAAACACCAAACCGTACAACGTTGACAGGTAACGAGCACCAAAGATCTGACGAACTAAGCCAGACGTTAGCGGTACTGTACCTAACCAACAGAATCCAATTGCCCCGCCGAAGATAGCCGCGGTTGACTCAGTCACAGGTAGAGTGACAAACGCCCCGATAACAACAGTACGCACTAAGTACAGAGCCGACATTACATGACGCTTACTGAACTTATCGCCCATTACACCCCAGAAGTAAGATCCGAAGATGTTGAAGATACCCACATAAGCCAATGCCATTGCTGCGCTGCTCGCGGGTAGGTTTTTGTCGGCTAAGTAACTCGGTAAGTGCGTCGCAATGAACATCACATGGAAACCACACACGAAGAAGCCTGCGTGAATTAACCAATAACTTCTGTTCGCAAACGCTTCAGACAGCGCTTCTTTTAGTGTCTGGTTGTCTTCTACTTGTTTATTGGTTGCTGACTTCGGCGCTCGCATAAACAGGGCAAAAGAGATCATGAAACAACAAAGCACGGCAAATACTTGCATCGCACTCTGCCAGTCGAATTCGTTCAACATGTATTGCGCGCCCGGAATCACCGCGAACATACCAAACGAACCTGCTGCAGTGGTTAAACCAAATGCCTTAGCCGCGTGCTCTGCAGGTACTACTTTTGCTACCGCGCCTAACACGATCACATAGCTTGTCGCACTTAATCCAAGGCCAACTAATGCGCCTAATGAAACGTAAAGCATGCTTGATTCGGTAGAAATTGAGGTAAGAAGTAAACCCAAACCGTAAGCACATGCGCCTGCAATAATGATGCGTCTTGCTCCCCATTTGTCAGCGGCCATACCCACAAAAGGTTGGAACACGCCGAACAACAGGTTTTGTAGAGCTATAGCGAAGCTGAAAAATTCTCGACCCGTGCCGAAATGCTCTGAAATTGGCATCATGAAAATGCCGAATGATTGTCTGATCCCTAGACTGATAATAAGTGTGCCGATCCCAAGCCATACCAATAAAGGAAAACGGAAAATGCTCATTCTAATACTCTTAAATTAATGGTGATGATGTGAGTGGTCTTGCGCTGACATGTGTTGGTTAGTCATATCATGGTGATGCTCGTGCCCAGAGTACTCATGTGCTGATTGCTGATGACATCCACTGCTCACGGCATGCTGAGCCAAGAGATCAATCAATGGCTGACTGTGATGCACAATAACCAAACTAATGACGAGAAATAGCGTCATTCTGGCCAGTTGGGCAAAAAGAGATTGTGAAAACATAAGGTGTTTACATGCGCTCAATGTTGTAAGAAGTCGCGCATCATAATGACGAGTGAGGTATGTATCAAATGACCATTTGTGATTTAGTCTATGCGCTTTATGCATAGATTTATGCGTCGTTAGAATTAGGGCGAAACGTGACCAATAAGTAGGAAAACTCGAAGCTTGTTGGTTAATAGATAGAAGTATGTAATTAAGAATGAAAGTCTAAATACAGGATTATAACTGTCTGTTTAATTAACGATTTCACAAAACTGTAAAAACTAATATACAAACTAATCACTAAGCAACATTGGCCGTTCACTCGACTTATCTGTCAAACATCGTAAATTTGGGCGTAAATCGTTTCAAAACTACTGAAACGCGATGTTAAAAGATTCAGGGAGAGTCATTCACATGGATAAAGATCATAATCTTCGCGAAAACTTACTGGCACTGATCTTAGGTAGCGCTCTGGTGTCACTCGGCGTTATCTTTTTCAATCAAGTCGGTTTACTCACCGGAGGCACGGCTGGTCTGGCGATTTTCATTACTAAAGTGACAGACTTAAGTTTTGGCCAAGTGTTCTTCGCACTTAACTTACCTTTCTATATTTTGTCGGTCGCTCGTATGGGTTGGCGTTTCACCATCAATACGTTTATCGCGGTTTCGATTGTTTCGTTCGCAGTGGATCATTTGTATCACGTGATTCAGATTGCCGAAATTCATGCATTGTATGCAGCGTTAATTGGTGGTGGTCTAATTGGTACCGGCATGCTGGTGATCTTCCGTCATAAGATGAGCTTAGGTGGCTTCAATATTCTGGCACTGTTCTTACAAGAACGTTTTGGGATTCGCGCGGGCAAGGTTCAAATGGCATTAGACTGTACGATTGTTGTGCTTTCACTGTTTATTGTTGATGTGTCACTGGTTCTACTGTCTGTGCTTGGCGCGATAGTCACCAACTTGATTCTAGCGATGAACCATAAGCCGGGGCGCTATCAACCAGTCGTCAAAGCGGAAGCCGCGTAACTAGGTTCGCTCAAGCACTAGGTCCGCTTAAGCAAAGTGATTTGCAGATTCTAAAAACAACAAAGCCAGCATCAATTGCTGGCTTTGTTCTATTTAAATAACGGGTTCGAGTTAGCTATTAGCTATTAGCTATTAGCAGTTGCTGCAATTGTTGTTCGGCTTGAGCTCGCAGTCAATCACATTGCCTTGTTGATCAAGAGATAGGTTACAGCACTCTTCAAACAAGTTTTTAAGATCCCCGCGACTTTTCTGAACGCGAGACTTAACCGTTGAGTAACTGACGTTTTGTGCTTCTGCGATCTCTTTCTGGCTTTGGCCTTTGATGTCGACAGCAAGCAGTAGTGATGAACTTTGTTCTGGCAGTGCCTGAATAAAGGGTTCAATACATAATGAAAGCTTCTGTTTGAACTCAGAGTTGTGGTCTAAATCGGTGAACCACAGATCTTCAGCATCAATTTGGCTATCTCGCTGTTGTCGAGCATGCTTACGATAGAAGTCGATAATGGTGTGATTGGCTAGTTGGAATAGCCAAGCCTTAACACTGCTAGCATCTTGCACCTTATCTAAGTTCTGATAGGTCTTAATCAAGATCTCTTGCAGTAAGTCATCTACATCAGCGGTGTTGTTGACCTTGGAATGCAAGAATGACTTTAACGCTTGCTGGTACTCAGCCCAAACTTGTTCCAAGTTCAAAGATGCCCTATTCAAAGATGCCCTATTCAAAGATGCCTTAGTTGCACTGTTCATTCACGCAACACTCATCTTGTAAGAAATCAATCACGCCTTCTAGGCATTCATACTCTGCTACGCAGAATAGGGTTCTTCCCTCACGTCTTTGGCTGATTAGGCCTGCCGATGCAAGGCTTGAAATGTGGTGAGACAAGGTAGAACCAGGAATACCTAGCTCTTCTTGTAGGCCGCCAACTGCAATGCCTTGGTAGCCAGCTTTAACGACACTCTTATAAATAGTTAGGCGAATAGGGTGACCCAACTCTTTAAGTGCTTTCGCAACGACTTCTAAGTTCATATTAACTCCTCAAGATTTAATTTCGATATTAGTCGAAATGTACTCTGAATACAAATTTAAAAATCGTGATTATGTAAGTTATTGAAAATCCGATCTTTTAAAATTCAATTCGATTTTTATCGAAATAACGCTTGATCTGTGACGAAATATTTCTATAATTCGAGAATATTCGAAATTAAGGGTTGGTTACTTTCCTCATAGAGTCTGACCTCAAATCCAGTTTGGAGTTAATTATGAGCAATGAAATGTTAACAATGCTAAAAGACGCACTTGATATGTTCGCTTTCTTAGCAGTAGAGCTAATCATCCTTTTCTTAGCGATCAGCTACATTGTTGGGATTCTTCAAGAGTTTCTTACACCAGAAAAGATTCAATCTATCCTGAGCTCACGTAATGGTAAGGGCTATGTGGTGGCAGCACTATTGGGTGCAATTACGCCTTTCTGTTCATGTTCGACGATTCCTTTTCTTAAAGGATTGCTGCGTGCACGAGCAGGTTTTGGTCCAATGATGGTGTTCCTATTCGGTAGCCCACTATTGAACCCGGTGATCATTGGTTTGTTCGTGATTACGTTCGGCTGGCAAGTGGCTGTGTTCTACTTCTTAGTAGCAATGACGGTATCAGTAGTGGCAGGTTACGCACTTGAGAAACTTGGCTTTGAGCGTTACGTAAAACCTGAAGCGTATGAATCAACAGCTTCTTCTTCAAGCTGTGGCACTAGTTGTGGTGGTTCTGCTCCTAAGAAAGCAGCACCTACGAAGGCAGAATCTTCATGTAGTACAAGTGCATGCGGTGAACCTGCACCAGTAATGGCGAAAGAGACATCTTGCTGTGATTCGAAAAAAGAAGAGCCACAAGTCACGGTTTCATGCTGCGCAACGGATGGAAGCGCGACTGTGGAAGTCGTAGAGAAGAAAGAACCTAGCCGTTGGATGAGAATTTGGTTCTCAACTTGGAAAGATTTCAAACAAGTTTTCCCTTACCTAATGATGGGTATCGCGATTGGTTCATTCATCTACGGTTTCATTCCAACAGACCTAATTGCTGAATACGCTGGTGAAGGTATGTGGTATGCGATTCCTGTAGCGGCTGTGATTGGTATTCCACTGTACATTCGTGCTGAAGCGGTAATCCCATTAAGTGCTGCTCTAGTTCAGAAAGGTATGGCGCTAGGTTCGGTAATGGCATTGATCATTGGTAGTGCGGGTGCAAGTTTGACAGAAGTTATCTTGCTTAAATCAATCTTCAAAAACCAAATGATTGCAGCATTCCTATTCGTTATTCTAAGCATGGCGATGGGTGCAGGCTTCCTATACAGCTTCATCTTTGGTTAATCAGGTCTGATTGCGAGACAACACCATCGATAACAAGACATCGATAATAAAAAAGAGCTCACATAGTTGAGCTCTTTTTTTGTTTAGGCGTTTAACAAAGCATGATTATCAGACTGGGTTTGGCAGCGCAGCCGAAGTACCGTATGCAGCGAAAGCATTAGTGGCTAATACATCACAGTGATGACGATTAATGGCATCGCCGTAATTGTTAGTGATTCCGGGGAACTGAAAGCGATACATTGGAATACCATAGCGGCGCTCTCTCTGCTGACCGATTCTATCTTTGCTTGTCCATAACAGTCGGTTCTTTGCCGTGTAAGTCATGCCGTGCATTTTATTGAAGTATGCTTCATTACTGCGCATTTGCTCGTATAACTCGATGATGCGCTGCCTAGAAAAGTTCAACGTCGAGTTCGCCTTGAGTTGCGTTCCCCAACCAGTTAATACCTTTTCCATGAAGTCTCGGGTAACGAGCCCAGGGCCAGTAAGTAAACCCGCACCTTTACTTCCGCCAGAGGTATTTGCATTACCTACCAAAGTGCCGTGTCGGCCTGGCATGTAGGTAGTGTAATATTTAGTGGAAGGGGACAAGCGTGGCATTCTCGCTTTGAAAGCCAATGAGCGTTCGTCTTCAGCAAAAACACATACGATCTGTTTGACGTTTTTGCCCAGTAATTTGTAATCCTTGAATGCGTTCATCCCTCCGGGTACGGGATCACACGCAAAAATGTTGACTGGAATATGGCTTAGCTTGGGATCTTTGAGCATTCGGTTCGCCAATTCAAAGCAACTGACTCCACCTCGGCTCCAACCTACGATGTTAACTTGGCTAATGGGTTTAGTTTGGCGTTCAATTGCAATGTTTTGTTGGCGAGCGGCAATCCCTTGTTTTAAGTCTGCAGCTAGAGCTTGTGAATCTTTCAACCAATCTTGATATTTTTGGTTAGTCGCAAAAGGCCAAGCTGACTTTTCTGGACGTGATTCACTGAGTAGCCCTTTAGCTCGCTTCATGTAGTCATTCTTATCTTGTTGGCTTCCGCGCAAGATATTCAATACATGGCGCATATTGCTGTCGATGCCTTTGCCCAACAATGTTCCCTTAACTCCAGAATAGGTGTCGTCCTTACCTTGCTTCAACCACTCGTTCTGATTTCCACTACCAACCCCATCCACTTGAATGTAGTCAATCATGTCTCTACCCGTTGCATTCTTCGCTAGCGTCGAAATCAATTCTCCAGAAACATAGTTTTTGTGATTGTTGTCTTCTGAGTTTGAGCCTGTGCCACAGAAGAATACGGTTAATACGCTCATCCTTTGCCTTTAACACGATTAATTAAGATTGGAATCAGTATAGAAGTGATATGAGAAATTTATAAGATTGAATGAGTTAGAGAGAGGCATTGCTCCGAGGTTTAATGCAATAAAGCTGAAAATAGCGAAATGATTACAGGTCACAATGTGTTAAAAAAGGATTGTTATGCGGAGGGTAAGACAATAAAAAACCCAACGGAAGGCTGGGTTTTAAGGGATGTAGCTTAATAAGTGGTGGCAGAGAATCAGAAGTCTCTTAAATCAAGCTCATTGTTGATTAACACAACACACTGAGAAGCAAACAGCATGTTTGGACCTAAGCTGATTTTCTCTGTCCCTAAACGCTTCAAGCTGTTGTAGCTTTTCTTCGGCATAGGGATATGGTCCGTTAGAAGGAAACATGGGTTTTCCGCAATCTCTGCATCACGGATAAAATCGCCCTTCTTATCCATCATATACAGCTGGTGGTCTTCAGCCAGTTCTTTCACCAACTTTTCAAAGCTCATAGTACGAACTGTGATACCTGGCTCAACCTGACGAGTTTGCTCTTTCGTCATACCCTGAGAAGCATCAACCGCACGCACTACCGCTGATAACAATGCAGACTCATGAAAGCCACCAATGTTGGTGATTTCATTTGAATCGAATGTAATGGTACGTGAAAAGTCTTTAGTACTCTCTAGCACAAGGTGCACGGTGACATTCTCACGGTGAGATTGAGCAACGAAGATCGTGTTCATCAGAGTATGAGCCAGAATCTCAGTATGAGCGTCTTGCCCAACACCTTCTAAGATAAGTTTACTCTCTGTAGGGGCTGCGCGAGCGCGTAATACAAATGAACGCATGGGATGTACCTTGTCAGTGTGTGATAAAGCGAAACCGACTTTATCAACATGAATTGATGAATAACCAAAATTATGGCGGTATGTAACTCTTTTCTATTAATGAAGTCAAATGGAGTTATGTATAGTACTGAGCGGAATAACTCTACGTATTAAATAGAGAGTGACCACATTACAAGATGGTAAAGGTTGAAGAGAACCAAGGTTTACATAGATAGTATGCGTAAATTATTAGGTGACTTACATAAGGAAGTAGTCGATGAAGTTACAGAAGATTAATAAAGAAGAATATAGAAAGAAGATGAACCTACTGTTGGTTTCATTGGTTGGGTCACTCGCCTTGTTCGCTATCGTATTTGGTAGCATTCTGATTGAACTTTTTGGTTCAGCTGGATCCGTTACTGGGGAAGCGACAGGTAATTTTCACTTGAATGTGCTCGGGGTAATTTTATCAGTCGCATTGAATGCGTTTATCGTAAGCCGTTTGAAAGGGCATGATTACTTTAAAGAAGCGCTTTATGTGTGGAACCTTAAACAAATGCACAATCAAATCTATCGTAAGCTTAAGCGCATCCAACCAAAAGCTGAGCAAGGCGATCGAGAAGCATTAACTATCCTTTACTTCTATTACACTACGCAAAAACAGGTATACGACCTAGATAACAATACATTGACGATAAAAACGGTTCAGCACTCGCTAGATAACATAGTGGAGCTGAGTGAAAAGTGGAGTATCGAACTGGATATAGAGGCATTCTCGAAAGATCTAGTCGCGAAACTCTAGGTTATATGCTCTTGATTGTATGAGCTTTAGCCTGTTAAAGAGGGTTTTGACGTAAAAGTAGACGCTTAAGCAACTTTTTTGAATTTTTATCAAAAAAGGGGTTGCCATGTTTTCGATGAACTCTATAATGCCGCCTCACTGACACGGCAGATGCCATAAGGCCTCAGCGGTAATCAGTAAGACGGAAAGTTCGAAAGAAATTAATTTTAAAAAGTGTTTGACACTTAAGATTAAATCGCTAGAATTCACGTCCGCTTTCAAGGGTTTCTTTGTAAAAAGAAAGTTTCGATAAGCAAAGCTCTTTAACAATTTAAACCTATCAATCTGTGTGGGCACTCGTTGATGAATATCAAAACGTTTTATCGTTAGATAAAACAGATTCTTCGGAATCAAAATGATTTCAATGAACTGAGTGACCAATACGTTTAACTACTTGTAGTTAATCGGCACAGTCAATTCATTACCATTCTGTTGGAATGGTAATAGCTTTAGAATTACATGTTTCTGTTCTTTTTTGAAAGAGCGGTAAATATTAGTTTTGAAGTCAGTATTCGTTGAGTCACACCTATTAATTTAGGTAATCAAAACTTTAAATTGAAGAGTTTGATCATGGCTCAGATTGAACGCTGGCGGCAGGCCTAACACATGCAAGTCGAGCGGAAACGACATTATTGATTCTTCGGAGGATTTAATGGGCGTCGAGCGGCGGACGGGTGAGTAATGCCTAGGAAATTGCCTTGATGTGGGGGATAACCATTGGAAACGATGGCTAATACCGCATAATGCCTACGGGCCAAAGAGGGGGATCTTCGGACCTCTCGCGTCAAGATATGCCTAGGTGGGATTAGCTAGTTGGTGAGGTAATGGCTCACCAAGGCGACGATCCCTAGCTGGTCTGAGAGGATGATCAGCCACACTGGAACTGAGACACGGTCCAGACTCCTACGGGAGGCAGCAGTGGGGAATATTGCACAATGGGCGAAAGCCTGATGCAGCCATGCCGCGTGTATGAAGAAGGCCTTCGGGTTGTAAAGTACTTTCAGTTGTGAGGAAGGGGGTAGTGTTAATAGCGCTATCTCTTGACGTTAGCAACAGAAGAAGCACCGGCTAACTCCGTGCCAGCAGCCGCGGTAATACGGAGGGTGCGAGCGTTAATCGGAATTACTGGGCGTAAAGCGCATGCAGGTGGTTCATTAAGTCAGATGTGAAAGCCCGGGGCTCAACCTCGGAACTGCATTTGAAACTGGTGAACTAGAGTGCTGTAGAGGGGGGTAGAATTTCAGGTGTAGCGGTGAAATGCGTAGAGATCTGAAGGAATACCAGTGGCGAAGGCGGCCCCCTGGACAGACACTGACACTCAGATGCGAAAGCGTGGGGAGCAAACAGGATTAGATACCCTGGTAGTCCACGCCGTAAACGATGTCTACTTGGAGGTTGTGGCCTTGAGCCGTGGCTTTCGGAGCTAACGCGTTAAGTAGACCGCCTGGGGAGTACGGTCGCAAGATTAAAACTCAAATGAATTGACGGGGGCCCGCACAAGCGGTGGAGCATGTGGTTTAATTCGATGCAACGCGAAGAACCTTACCTACTCTTGACATCCAGAGAAGCCAGCGGAGACGCAGGTGTGCCTTCGGGAGCTCTGAGACAGGTGCTGCATGGCTGTCGTCAGCTCGTGTTGTGAAATGTTGGGTTAAGTCCCGCAACGAGCGCAACCCTTATCCTTGTTTGCCAGCGAGTAATGTCGGGAACTCCAGGGAGACTGCCGGTGATAAACCGGAGGAAGGTGGGGACGACGTCAAGTCATCATGGCCCTTACGAGTAGGGCTACACACGTGCTACAATGGCGCATACAGAGGGCAGCAAGCTAGCGATAGTGAGCGAATCCCAAAAAGTGCGTCGTAGTCCGGATTGGAGTCTGCAACTCGACTCCATGAAGTCGGAATCGCTAGTAATCGTGAATCAGAATGTCACGGTGAATACGTTCCCGGGCCTTGTACACACCGCCCGTCACACCATGGGAGTGGGCTGCAAAAGAAGTGGGTAGTTTAACCTTTCGGGGAGGACGCTCACCACTTTGTGGTTCATGACTGGGGTGAAGTCGTAACAAGGTAGCCCTAGGGGAACCTGGGGCTGGATCACCTCCTTATACGAAGATACTTACGATGAGTGTCCACACAGATTGATTAGGTTTAGAAAAGCAAAGAGAAGAAGAACTCCCAAGGTTCTTCGAAGTTTGTTTCTACTTTTAAAGTGGAGATAAATTAGCAGTGTCCCGTTCGTCTAGAGGCCTAGGACACCGCCCTTTCACGGCGGTAACAGGGGTTCGACTCCCCTACGGGATACCATTGGGTCGTTAGCTCAGTTGGTAGAGCAGTTGACTTTTAATCAATTGGTCGCAGGTTCGAATCCTGCACGACCCACCATTTCCTCCCAAGGAAATAAAAATATGGGGCTATAGCTCAGCTGGGAGAGCGCCTGCCTTGCACGCAGGAGGTCTGCGGTTCGATCCCGCATAGCTCCACCATTCTTTCTCCATGAAGGAATTAAAACTATCATGGGCGATTAGCTCAGTTGGGAGAGCACCTGCCTTACAAGCAGGGGGTCACTGGTTCGAGCCCGGTATCGCCCACCATCTTTAAGCATTCTCGTAAGAGAGTATTTAAAAATGGGTTTAAAAGTTTAACACTTATAACTCTTGCTCTTTAACAATTTGGAAAGCTGACTGATTTAAATAACGAAGTTATTTAAATCAAATTTAAAAGTTCTCAATGTTTATCTGCTCTTATTTAATAGGGACGGTATAAACACAACAAACACATTCAAGTGTCTTGTATTCGAACGATCAGAAATGATTGTTCATTTTTGACTCTACTTTTTATTAAAAAGTGGAAACAAAAAGTAAATTGAGTCCGGCAAACAGTCATTGAGAATTAACCCTTCTTGATGACAACCAAAAACCTTGGTTAGTTGCCATACAAGTTTGTTTTCACTTTTCAAAAGTGAAAGTAAAACAGAGACCCTTTCGGGTTGTATGGTTAAGTGACTAAGCGTACACGGTGGATGCCTTGGCAGTCAGAGGCGATGAAAGACGTAATAACTTGCGATAAGCCCAGATTAGGTAGTAATAACCTTTTGAGTCTGGGATTTCTGAATGGGGAAACCCACGTGCATAAGCACGTATCCTGTTGTGAATACATAGCAACAGGAGGCAAACCGGGGGAACTGAAACATCTAAGTACCCCGAGGAAGAGAAATCAACCGAGATTCCGAAAGTAGCGGCGAGCGAAATTGGATTAGCCCTTAAGCTTTTAATGATGCAGGTGAAGAGTCTGGAAAGTCTCGCAATAAAGGGTGATAGCCCCGTAACCGACACATCATAATCAGTGAAATCGAGTAGGGCGGGACACGTGATATCCTGTCTGAATATGGGGGGACCATCCTCCAAGGCTAAATACTACTGACTGACCGATAGTGAACCAGTACCGTGAGGGAAAGGCGAAAAGAACCCCTGTGAGGGGAGTGAAATAGAACCTGAAACCGTGTACGTACAAGCAGTAGGAGCACCTTCGTGGTGTGACTGCGTACCTTTTGTATAATGGGTCAGCGACTTAATTTTAGTAGCAAGGTTAACCGTTTAGGGGAGCCGTAGGGAAACCGAGTCTTAACTGGGCGTACAGTTGCTAGGATTAGACCCGAAACCAGGTGATCTAGCCATGGGCAGGTTGAAGGTTGAGTAACATCAACTGGAGGACCGAACCGACTAATGTTGAAAAATTAGCGGATGACTTGTGGCTAGGGGTGAAAGGCCAATCAAACCTGGAGATAGCTGGTTCTCCCCGAAAGCTATTTAGGTAGCGCCTCGGACGAATACTACTGGGGGTAGAGCACTGTTAAGGCTAGGGGGTCATCCCGACTTACCAACCCTTTGCAAACTCCGAATACCAGTAAGTACTATCCGGGAGACACACGGCGGGTGCTAACGTCCGTCGTGGAGAGGGAAACAACCCAGACCGCCAGCTAAGGTCCCAAAGTATAGCTAAGTGGGAAACGATGTGGGAAGGCTCAGACAGCCAGGATGTTGGCTTAGAAGCAGCCATCATTTAAAGAAAGCGTAATAGCTCACTGGTCGAGTCGGCCTGCGCGGAAGATGTAACGGGGCTAAGCTATACACCGAAGCTGCGGCTACGTACCTTAGGGTATGTGGGGTAGGGGAGCGTTCTGTAAGCCGTTGAAGGTGGTCTGTAAGGGCTGCTGGAGGTATCAGAAGTGCGAATGCTGACATGAGTAACGATAAAGGGAGTGAAAAACTCCCTCGCCGGAAGACCAAGGGTTCCTGTCCAACGTTAATCGGGGCAGGGTAAGTCGACTCCTAAGGCGAGGCCGAAAGGCGTAGTCGATGGGAAACGGGTTAATATTCCCGTACTTCTTACAATTGCGATGGGGGGACGGAGAAGGCTAGGTGGGCCTGGCGACGGTTGTCCAGGTTCAAGTATGTAGGCGGAAAGTTTAGGTAAATCCGGACTTTCTTTAACGCTGAGATACGATGTCGAGCTACTACGGTAGTGAAGTCATTGATGCCATGCTTCCAGGAAAAGCCTCTAAGCTTCAGATTGTAAGGAATCGTACCCCAAACCGACACAGGTGGTCGGGTAGAGAATACCAAGGCGCTTGAGAGAACTCGGGTGAAGGAACTAGGCAAAATGGTACCGTAACTTCGGGAGAAGGTACGCTCTTATCAGTGAAGTCCCTTGCGGATGGAGCAGACGAGAGTCGCAGATACCAGGTGGCTGCAACTGTTTATTAAAAACACAGCACTGTGCAAAATCGTAAGATGACGTATACGGTGTGACGCCTGCCCGGTGCCGGAAGGTTAATTGATGGGGTTAGACTTCGGTCGAAGCTCTTGATCGAAGCCCCGGTAAACGGCGGCCGTAACTATAACGGTCCTAAGGTAGCGAAATTCCTTGTCGGGTAAGTTCCGACCTGCACGAATGGCGTAATGATGGCCACGCTGTCTCCACCCGAGACTCAGTGAAATTGAAATCGCTGTGAAGATGCAGTGTACCCGCGGCTAGACGGAAAGACCCCGTGAACCTTTACTACAGCTTGGCACTGAACATTGAACCTACATGTGTAGGATAGGTGGGAGACTATGAAACCGCGTCGCTAGATGTGGTGGAGTCGTCCTTGAAATACCACCCTTGTAGTTTTGATGTTCTAACGTTGGCCCCTGAATCGGGGTTACGGACAGTGCCTGGTGGGTAGTTTGACTGGGGCGGTCTCCTCCCAAAGAGTAACGGAGGAGCACGAAGGTGGGCTAAACACGGTTGGACATCGTGTGGTTAGTGCAATGGCATAAGCCCGCTTGACTGCGAGAATGACAATTCGAGCAGGTGCGAAAGCAGGTCATAGTGATCCGGTGGTTCTGAATGGAAGGGCCATCGCTCAACGGATAAAAGGTACTCCGGGGATAACAGGCTGATACCGCCCAAGAGTTCATATCGACGGCGGTGTTTGGCACCTCGATGTCGGCTCATCACATCCTGGGGCTGAAGTCGGTCCCAAGGGTATGGCTGTTCGCCATTTAAAGTGGTACGCGAGCTGGGTTTAGAACGTCGTGAGACAGTTCGGTCCCTATCTGCCGTGGGCGTTGGAAAATTGAAAGGGGCTGCTCCTAGTACGAGAGGACCGGAGTGGACGAACCTCTGGTGTTCGGGTTGTCATGCCAATGGCATTGCCCGGTAGCTAAGTTCGGAATCGATAACCGCTGAAAGCATCTAAGCGGGAAGCGAGCCTTGAGATGAGTTTTCCCTGACGCTATAAGCGTCCTAAAGGGTTGTCGTAGACTACGACGTTGATAGGCAGGGTGTGTAAGTGCTGCGAGGCATTGAGCTAACCTGTACTAATTGCCCGTGAGGCTTAACCATACAACACCCAAGGGGTTTTGTGGACTCAAAGACAGACCTTGAATGAGTTTGAAGAGACACTTTTAGATTATAGCTTTCCGAATTTTAAAATTTGCTTGGCGACCATAGCATTGTGGACCCACCTGATTCCATGCCGAACTCAGAAGTGAAACACAATAGCGCCGATGGTAGTGTGGGGCTTCCCCATGTGAGAGTAGGACATCGCCAGGCTCCTATTTATTTTCACTTTTTTAAAAAGTGAAGACAAAAGGTATCGTTATTTGCATAGCAAGTAACAACATCTACAGTGTACTAATCTGTTGATGACAATTTGCTGGAGGGATGGCTGAGTGGTCGAAAGCACCGGTCTTGAAAACCGGCAACCGTTAATAGCGGTTCTAGGGTTCAAATCCCTATCCCTCCACCACCATTAGAAAGCCCGCTGAGAAATCAGCGGGCTTTTTTTCGTTTTGAATTTGCTAAAAGAAAACCAAAATACCTTGGATACATCGTTATCTACTTAGTGAGAGGGTTATTCGAGTTGAGGTAACAAAGAGCAGAGCGTTTAGGCTCTGCTTTAGTGTTTTTTGAATGTAGCTAACTAGTCATCGCTTATTTTGCTACGTTACCTGCTACGTTTAGAGCATCCCAAGTCCGTGCGAATGGTGGCGCATAGCAGAAGTCCATATAGCCTAGCTGCTGTGTGGTCATTTTTGCAGTGATAGCAACAGCTAGTGCGTTGATTCGGCCTACAGCCCCTTTCTTACCAACGATTTCGCTACCTAGAAGAACATTGGTATCTGGGTGATAAACCAGTTTAACCTTGATGTCCTCTTGACCAGGGTAGTAATCCGTCTGGTTCTTGTCTGAAATCGTTGATACTTTCACATCTAAGTTATGTTCTTTCGCCAGAAGTTCATTCACGCCAGTACATGCCAGTTCGTAGTAGAGTACTTTCAAACAAGATGACCCCAAGAAGCCTGACATATAAGTATCTTTACCTGCAAGTTTGTCTGCCATCATGCGCGCTTGTTTGTTGGCTGTGGTTGCAAGTGGCACATATACCGGTTTGCCTAATGCCATGTGATGAACCACTGCACAGTCGCCTACAGCATGAATGTAAGCGTTTTCAGTTGCGCCATATTCATTCACTAACAATGCACCATTTGTAGCTTTTGGTAGTTCGAATACTTCTGTGTTTGGTTTGAAGCCGAGTGACAGGATCACGACATCCGCTTCTACAATACCGTTATCGGTCTCTACAATGTAACCGCCTTGCTCTGCATCGCGAATCGCAGACACGCTGCAACTTGTTTTAAGGTCTGCACCTGATTCTCTAATAGCCCTTTCAACTACTTCAATGATCTCTGGGCTGAACTGGCGGCTCATGATGTGCTGTTCACGTTCGATGATCGTTACGTGTTTGTCTAGGCCGTGTGCTGCGTCGAACACTTCTAAACCTATAAAGCCAGCACCAATCACACACACTCGTTGCTTATTACTGTCTTTCAAAGCTTCTTTTACTGCTAAGCCATCTTCCATGCTTGTCAGTGTATATACGTGTTCTGAGTTGTATTCACCGAACGAAGGAACGATTGGTCGCGCGCCTGTGGCAATCACCACCATATCGTAATCGATGATGCTCTCTTCGCCTTTATGACGAACTTTAATCTGCTTTTCAATGCGGTCTAGTGAGACCATTTCTGTTTCAATACGAACGTCTAAGCCAGAGTTAATCGCTTGTTCTGGCGTACGAGAAATCATGCGTTCTGTGTCATCAAACATGCCGCCCGCAAAGTAGGGTAAACCACATGCTCCAAAAGAGATGTAACTACGCTTATCTAGAACGATGACTTCGTCTGTTGGCTGATTACGTTTGTATTTTGCTGCGAAACTCATACCAGCGGCGCTACCGCCTATAACAACAACTTTCATATTTATTACCTAAATAACCTGAACTCAGGAAAAACAGAAGAGCACTCATGAGGAGTGCTCTTAATTAAGCGTGTGAATTATACTGCTGCTTCTTTTGAAACCGTCGCAGCAACATCAGCGTCGTATTGCTCTGTGTTTAACGAGCCGTTTTTCTTAGCCGTTAGAACACCAGATAACATAGAGCCTGAGATGTTAAGTGCGGTACGAGCCATGTCGATTAGCGCTTCGATAGAAACCAGAATCGCTACCACAGTAATATCTAGACCCATGATGGTTAGTACCGCTACTGCGGCGAATGTTGCACCGCCACCAACACCTGCGATACCGAATGAAGCAATCGCGATAACAGCAATCAGTTGTAGGATGAAGCCTAAGTCAACGGGCATACCCATAACTTGTGCTGCCATGATGGCTAGCATTGCTGGGTAGATACCTGCACAACCGTT
The DNA here is from genome assembly GCF_014879975.1 of Vibrio bathopelagicus. NCBI lineage: Bacteria > Pseudomonadati > Pseudomonadota > Gammaproteobacteria > Vibrionales > Vibrionaceae > Vibrio > Vibrio bathopelagicus. The sequence continues at coordinate 547,146 of NZ_CP062501.1, forward strand.
CTGACCGATACTGGTACCGAATGTCGCTGACATGTTTGCTGTTTCTTCGTCCACACCTAGGCGCTGAGTTTGTGTTTCAACGTTTAGTGGGATAGCCGCCATACTTGAGCGAGAACCAAAGCCGAATACCAATACAGGCCAGATTTTCTTCATGAACTTCGCTGGAGAAAGGCCGAACATAGACACCATTACGAAGTGAATGCCGAACATAACGCCGATTGCCACGTAGCTCGCTAATAGGAAGCGTCCCATCTCAGCAAGTGCGAATAGGTCGTTGGTCATCATGAACGTGGTCATCAGAGCGAATACACCGTAAGGCGTTAGCTTCAAAATTTCACGTACCATTGATAGCACTACTTCTTTTGCAGAGTTTATGAAATCAACGAAGTTTTGCACTTTTTCAGGCTTACGGTTTTTCACTTGCAGGATACAGTAACCAAGGAACATACCGAACAATACTGTCGATAGTGTAGAGGTACGCTGAGAGCCTGTTAGCATGTCAAAGATGTTGGTTGGGATGATAGACAGCGCCATACCAGAAAGACCACTGCTCGCCATTGCATCTTGTGTTGCTACCAGTGAATCACCACGAGCTTCAATCGCACTGTTTGTTCCAATGGTGCTCACTAGCGCGTTTGCATCGATACCAAATAGGTAAATACTTGCGATACCAACTGCCGCTGAGATTGCACAAGTGAAAAGTAGAATACCGATGATTTTTGGTGCGATACGAGATAACGCGCCGCCACCTTCAACGTTCATGATCGAAGAGATCATCGCCACGAACACGAGCGGGATAACGATCATTTGTAGAAGCTTGATGTAGCCTTTACCGAACACTGAGATCAGTTCAGCAAAGCCTGATGTAGCAACGTTACCGACACCGAAAACAAGCTGAATTGCGCCACCGAACAACAAGCCAGCAGCAAGCGCACTCAGTACGCGGAAGTTAAAACTTTTCTTTTGCTTTTTAAAATTCGACAGCAGTGCGTAAAATCCAAAAAACAGTATGCTTAATCCAATAAATGAAACGCTCATGAGAATCTCCTATGATACCCATTAATACCTAAGTCGGTTACTTTCTGTATGCGATGGCTTCAACTTCAACCAGTGCGTCTTTTGGTAGTCTTGCGGCTTCAACACAAGAACGAGCAGGTGCGTTCTCCGTGCCAAACACTTCGGTGTACACTTCGTTAAACGCAATAAAGTTTTCCATGTCTGAAAGGAAGCAGGTTGTCTTCAATACAGTGTCTAGACTAGCTCCACTTGCTTCTAAAACAGCCTTCAAATTTTCAAGAGACTGGCGAGCCTGCTCTTTAACGCCACCTTCAACAAACTGCATGGTTTCTGGAACAAGAGGTAATTGACCTGAGGTATAAACCATGTCGCCGTAAGACGTACCTTGTGAGTAAGGGCCGATAGCTGCAGGTGCTTGTTCAGTGGTAATGATCTGTTTCACGATGTAACTCCTAAATTATTGGTTTTATTCTGATTTAAATTCACGGATAAACTTGTAAACCGCCTGACGGCTGATCCCAAGTTGTTCTGATACTTGTGTCGTCGTCTCTTTTAGCTCAAATACGCCGTTATCAAACAAACAACGAATGATGGCTTTGTTACGACTTTTGCAGGAAATCGTTTCGTCTTGTTCCACTTCTTTTATTGCTGCGGTCAGCGCTTGTTGAATCACGTCATTTGCGCTTTTGCTGAAAGTCTCACTGACTAGTGTCTGAGACACATTGCATGTTGGCATCAACGTTTTAACGATTTCAGGGAATGGGAAGGATAAGTTCATGTTGATACACAGCATTCCAATCGGCTTTTGCTGTGGTCCGGCTAGCACACAGGTCGTTGATTTAAGTAGGGAGCCGTCTGCTGCATTGGTGAAATAACTCTTTGGAGAAACTTCGCCGGTTTTCTCGAATTTACTCCACATACGTAAACCTAAGTCTGTGATAGGAGAGCCGATTTCACGACCGGTATGATGACCGTTGACGATTTTCACGACCGAGTTTTCTAAGCTTTCAAATGAATGAATGACTACTTCACAGTAGGGGCCAATCAAATCAGCGAGCGTGTCTGCTAAGCGGAAGTAATTGCTTAAACATTCTCTGTCTTCATCGGTGAATCTAACTTGTTTTACATTCATAGTTTCGGTTTACATTTTTGAACTTGATGGCTGAAATCTACTCCTTTGGAGGTATTTGAGCAAGGTGCAGTAAACTTCTGTAAACCGTTAAAAAGCGTCTAAAACATCAACAAATAACGGAAATTCAACTGAAATTAAGAGCGAAATTTGAACAGGATCACTAAACCATCCTCAATATGGTTTAATTTCTTAAACCCCATCAAAGTTTAAATATTTAAAATCAAAGATTGCATTTTTGAACACTTTAATGATCTAGAACAAATTCATGATTGAGGTGAAACGAGCATTCCATAATGGGGTGCTTTTTTATATGCGAGCTTATTAGTTATTGGAGGTGTTTATCTCTCGAGCAAAGATCTATAAGACGTTGCCGTCATTATTGAGCTTTTTATTGTCAAATTACTGTGAATTACCTCTGTATATAAGTTGATATTCCCCATCAAATCTCTCCTTCTTTTTACATTTAAAACAGCGAGTTAAGTTTGTCTAGACAAGTTAGTTAACCGCTTGAAATATTTCATTTCTGCAAATAAACCGACACGTAACTTTAATAATCAGACGTCAAAGTGGCCTTAAATCAAACAGGGACACTGACGATGAATAACATCATTGAAGTTAAGAAGGTCAACAAGACATTCGGCTCAAATCAAGCGTTGAATGGAATCAATCTGACTATTACCAGCCGTAAGATGACGGCACTACTTGGGCCATCGGGCTCCGGAAAATCAACACTGCTTCGACATTTAAGTGGTTTGATCATTGGTGATAAGAACGCGGACTCTCAAATCAACGTGCTTGGTCAAACTGTGCAGGCGAATGGCAAGGCAGACAGCAATGTTCGCAACTGCCGTGCACAAGCGGGTTACATCTTCCAACAATTCAATCTCGTTAACCGCTTATCAGTGATGACCAACGTACTGATTGGCGCATTGAGCTCTACTCCTAAATGGAGAACGCTAACGGGTATGTTTACGGTTGAGCAGCAGCAACAAGCACTTGAAGCACTGCGTCGAGTAGGCATGGAAGACTTCGCGGGCCAACGTGTTGGCAACCTATCAGGTGGTCAGCAGCAACGTGTAGCGATTGCTAGAGCTTTGATGCAGAAAGCTAAAATCATATTTGCGGATGAGCCTATTGCCTCACTCGATCCTGAGTCTGCACGTGTTGTGATGGAGCTACTCACTGATATCAATCAGAAAGAGGGCATTCCAGTCATCGTCACACTTCATCAAGTCGACCACGCACTTAAATATTGCGAAAACATTGTGGTTTTAAAAGATGGCCAAGTGTTTTACGAAGGAAAAAGTGCAGAGCTGACCAAGCCACAATTGGAAAGTTTATACCGTTCGAAAAAATCAGTCGACACGCAGAATATTCAACCATCTGACGTGCTTGCTGCGTCGTTCTAAATATCAGGGAAGTAAGATGTTTTATTCAATGAAGTCGGGAATTAAGAAGGCGATAACGCTAGCAACTGCACTTATGGCAACGCTGACAGCAAGCCATGCAATTGCAAAAGAAGAGATTAACTTCGGCATTATCGCGACCGACGCTCAGCAAAACTTACGTCAGCGTTGGGAGCCTCTCTTAGATGATCTTGGTGAGGCGTTAGGGGTATCAGTGAAGGCCTATTTTGCCCCTGATTACGCGGGAATCATTCAAGCGCAACGTTTTGGCAAGGTTGATTTTGCCTATTACGGCAACAAAGCAGCAATGGAAGCGGTGGACCGTGCTGATGCCGAGATATTTGCGCGTTACATCGATGAAGATGGCCTTCAAGGCTACTACAGCTTGCTTATCGTCAATGCGGAAAATGACAACATCAACACACTGCAAGACGTTCTCGATCAGCACGAAACGCTCAAACTTGGTAATGGTGACCCAAATTCTACGTCTGGTTTTTTAGTCCCTAACTTTGAGGCGTTCGCAAACAACGGAATTTCTGCAAATGACTTTGACCGTACTGTTATTGCAAGTCACGGCTCGAATGTGATGGCGGTTGCGAATAATCAAGTGGACGTCGCAACTAATCACACTATGAACCTTATCCGTATTGAAGAGAGCAACCCTGAGTTGTTCAAAAAACTAAAGGTGGTTTGGCAGTCAGAGCTTATTCCTTCAGACGTGGTGACGTATCGCAAGAATCTCGATGCAGATATGAAGAAGAAAGCACGTGATTTCTTTGTCAACTACGGCAAGAGCGGTAATAAACAGCAACTTGAGAACCTACACCAATTGGCGTGGTCTGGATTTGCGGCAACTGATAACAATCAATTACTTCCCATTCGTCAAATGGAAGCGTTTAAGAAGCTCGTTGAAGCTGAAAACAACAGCAACCTAAGCGAAACGGACAGAACCAAGCGCATGGCGCAATACCAAGCAGAAATCGATCAGCTACAAACTCAAATTGATGCGCTGAAAGGTTAATCCCAACTATTGCGCCGCTGTGGGTGGCGCAACAACAGAGTAAGAGAACAATGACTGCAATAACTCAACGTTACGAGCCTTCATCGAAGCTGTCGATTAAAAACGGCGTGATTGCTGTGATAACGCTACTGGTCCTTAGCTGGGCGTGGCAAGGCGCAGAAATGGCACCAATGATGTTCTTTGAACACCCGGAGAACATGGTTCAGCTTGGTAAAGACTTTTTTCCAGCTGACTTCAGTGAAAGCAATGTGTACTTCAGCGAAATGCTGGTGACGATTCAAGTGGGGATCTGGGGAACCGTGTTGTCGATTCTGTTAGCGATTCCATTTGGCATTCTGAGTGCTGAAAACCTGATGCCGAGCTGGGTGACATTTCCAATTCGCCGACTGATGGATTGTCTACGCGCTATCAACGAAATGGTGTTTGCGATGCTGTTTGTAGTGGTCGTTGGGCTGGGACCGTTTGCTGGTGTGATGGCACTGTTTATTCACACTACCGGTGTGCTTGCCAAACTGTTTGCTGAGGCCATTGAAGCGATTGAACCCGGCCCGATGGAAGGCGTGAAAGCGACAGGCGCAAACCCATTTGAGGTAATTCTATACGGTGTAATTCCACAAGTGATGCCACTTTGGATTTCATATTCGCTGTACCGCTTAGAGTCGAATATTCGCTCGGCAACGGTTGTAGGTATGGTTGGCGCGGGCGGCATTGGTGTGCTGCTTTGGCAATCTATCTCAGGTTTCCAGCTACAACAAACCGCAGCAATCATGTCGATCGTTATCGTGACGGTGAGCGTTATCGACTTCGTTTCTCAAATCATCCGTAAGAAGTTTATCTAGGCATCTTAGATGTCTATTTGTCTGAACTTATCTAGATAAGTAATTCAATTATAGGGAAGGAACATCTTATGCCGGTTTACTTAGATATTGCTTCACAGCTTGAACAGGAAGTGAAAGACCGCTTTGTTCCAGGTGATTACTTACCACCGGAATCCAAATTAGCTGAGCGCTTTGCCGTGAATCGTCACACGCTTCGTCGCGCTGTCGATGAACTCGTATCAACAGGGCTTATTCAACGTCATCAAGGCAAAGGCAATATGGTAATTCGTGAGCCAAGTGAGTATCGACTTCATTCGGGGGCGCATTTCACCAAGAACCTGATTGAACAAGGTGCGATGCCAAGGTGTGAGGTGCTTCAGTCTCGCCTTATCAATGTATCCCCCAAGATTGCGGGCTACTTGAAGATTGAAGAGGGGAGCAAGGTTATTCACATCCGTACCCTGCGAAAAACCGGAGAGACACCGAGAACCATCATCGACCACTACCTAGCGAATCTGGCGTGGTGGCCGATTCTCAAGAATTTCACTAACGGTTCTTTGCACCAGTTTATTCAGCGTGGTTTGGATACTGATTTAGAGCGAAAGGAAACGCGTGTGGGGGCAAAAATCCCAACCAATGAAGAGTGTCGTTTATTGCAAATCAGCACCAGCACACCGCTACTCAAAATTAAAACCACCAACGTAATCAAAGGTACGCAAGTGATAGCGGAATTTTCAAGTTCCAACACCCGTGCCGACGCAACCGAAATTGTAATGGAGCACTAAATGACAGCTTTGAAAGAGCGACAAAAGTGGATGTCAGTACTCGCGCAGAGCCAGTTTTCAGAACTAAAAACGCGCTGGGAAGCATTAGGGCTAGAAGCGGAATACGCCATGGTTCGTCAGCCAGAGATTGGTTTAGCACAAGTGCGAGCTCGTATGGGCTCAACTGGCCGTCAGTTCAACATGGGTGATGTCACCGTTACGCGCGCCGTGGTCAAGCTAGCAAGTGGAGAACTTGGTTACAGCTATCTACAGGGGCGAAGTAAGCCTCATGCAGAACTAGCAGCAGTTGTCGATGCCTTGATGCAAAACGGGCAACAAGCCGAGGTGATCAAGGCGCAAGTTATTGAGCCGTTGGCTGCAATGAAACACGAACGAGACAGTGAACGTGGCCAAGAAGTGGCTTCAAGCAAAGTGGACTTTTTTACCATGGTTCGCGGAGAAGACTAGGTTCGCGGAGAAGACTGGCTTAGTGAAGAAAAGCTTCGCGGCGAAGCTTATTTTGTAAAGAAGAACAGCTTCGCAGACAAGCCCAAGAACCACATGTCATTCAAGAACAAGATTAACGAACTAAACAGGTTAGAACGAATTCAATGAGTATGATTTCTCCTGCATTTCAAGATGCAGTTCATGACAGCCAGCAGTGCTTTCGATTACTGCTGAAGGCGATGTCGGAACCCGGCACCGTAGTAACGCTAAACCGTTGTGAAGGCTTTGGTTCCATGATGAGTGCAGCTGCCCAAACGCTGCTTTCAATGGCCGACAATGCGACGCCAATTTGGCTATCCGCGACATTAAAGGCCGACCACACCGTCACTGAAAACATTAAGTTTCATGTTGGCGCGCCGATTGTAGAACAGCTTCAACAGGCCAGTTTTGCTGTGATATCAGAGCAAGATTTACTGGAGATTGATTGGTCAGAACTGACATTTAATCTCGGCAACGAAGAGTATCCAGATACTTCAACAACGATTGTAATTGAAGTGGATAGCTTAACGTCAGGTACTGAGCTGTCACTGAGTGGTCCAGGAATCCAAAGTGAAAAAATAGGTTCATTCACCGGATTACCTGCGGGCTTTATTGCTTACCTTAAAGAACGTCAATCCTTGGTGAAGTTCCCATTAGGTGTTGATTTTATCTTTGCCGCAGAGCAGCAAGTGCTGTGTCTGCCTCGTACAACCAAAGTGGAGGCGACATCATGTACGTTGCTGTAAAGGGTGGAGAAAAGGCCATTAGCTTGGCGCACCAACTGCAAGCCAAGAAGCGTCGCGGTAATCCAGAGCTTCCAGAGCTGACTGTAGAGCAGATTCAAGAGCAGTTGTCGGGGTCGGTGGACCGAGTGATGACGGAAGGTGGTATTTATGACAAACAACTTGCGGCATTGGCAATCAAACAAGCGGCTGGCGATTTAGTCGAAGCTATTTTCTTGTTACGCGCTTACCGCACCACGTTGCCTCGCTTGATCACAGCGCAACCTATCGACACGAGTGCAATGCGAATCGAGCGTCGTATTTCTGCAACTTATAAAGATTTGCCGGGAGGACAGATTTTAGGTCCAACCTATGATTACACGCATCGCCTGTTGGATTTCAGCCTACTTGCTGAAGGCGAAGCACCGCAGATCCCAACTCAAGATGTGGTTGACTCTGAACCTTGCCCACAGGTATTAGGCATTCTTGAAAACCTCGACATGATGTTGACCGAAGAAGATGACCAGCAAGTACCAGAAGACATCACCATGAATCCGGTGAACTACCCGTGTAACCGTAGTGCACGCCTACAAAACTTGGTGCGCGGCGATGAAGGTTTCTTATTGGCATTGAGCTATTCAACCCAACGTGGCTATGGTCGTAACCACCCATTCGCAGGCGAGATTCGTACCGGATTTTCAACGCTATCTATTGAACCTGAAGAGCTAGGTTTTAGCATCGACATTGGTGAAATAGAGCTGACAGAGTGTCAGATGATCAATGGCTTTGTTGGTAATAAACAACAGAAAGCCAAGTTGACTCGCGGCTACGGTTTAACGTTTGGTGCGACTGAGCGTAAAGCGATGTCGATGGCCTTGGTTGACCGTTCTTTGCAAGCTGCAGAATACGATGAGCCAGTGGATGGTCCAGCTCAAGATGAAGAGTTTGTGCTTTCTCACTCAGACAATGTCGAAGCCGCTGGCTTTGTGTCTCACCTAAAACTTCCTCACTACGTCGATTTCCAAGCGGAACTAGAGCTGCTTAGAAAAATGCATAAAGAGCACGATGAATTGATGGCTCAGCCAGGTAATGACGAACAAGGTAATGGCGAACACGGAGGTCAGTCATGAACACAGCAACACTTAATGCACCGATACTTAACTCTTCAACGACGTTAAATACCGAAGATAAAGCATCTCAAAGCCCGGTCGGGGCTACGGGTTACAACTATGGCTACCTTGACGAGCAAACCAAGCGAATGATTCGCCGTGCGTTGCTTAAAGCGGTGTCTATTCCGGGTTACCAAGTGCCTTTTGGTGGTCGTGAAATGCCAATGCCTTACGGATGGGGAACTGGTGGCGTGCAGATCACCGCTGCGATTATCGGTCAACCAGACACGCTAAAAGTTATCGACCAAGGTGCAGATGACACCACCAATGCGGTGTCGATTCGTGAGTTCTTTAAATCTATCGCCAGTGCACAAACGACTGAAAAAACCACAGAAGCGAGCATCATCCAGACTCGTCACCGTATCCCAGAAGTCGATCTTCAAGAAGATCAGATCTTGGTGTATCAGGTGCCGATCCCTGAGCCGCTGCGCTTTATTGAGCCACGTGAAACCGAGACTCGCAAAATGCATGCGCTGCAAGAATACGGAATCATGCATGTAAAATTGTATGAAGACATCGCACGTTTTGGCCATATCTCAACGGCTTACGCTTACCCAGTGCGAGTCAATGACCGCTACATCATGGACCCATCGCCAATTCCTAAGTTCGACAACCCGAAAATGGACAACATGGCCGCACTGCAACTGTTTGGTGCGGGTCGCGAGAAGCGCATCTATGCTGTTCCTCCTTACACCAAGGTTCAGAGTTTAGATTTCGAAGATCACCCGTTTGAGATTCAGAAGTGGGACGAGCCGTGTGCAATTTGTGGTTCGAAGGATACCTTCCTTGATGAGGTCGTTATGGATGACCAAGGCTCACATATGTTTGTTTGCTCAGATACGGATTACTGCCGTGAGCAACAAGAAAGCAGCCAACAACTTGATGGAATTGTTAAAGAGGAGAGTAACGCATGAACGCTGTGACGAACATGAAACACGAATGGAATCAGTCAGAGCAACCTCTGTTGTCTGTCTCTAATCTCACGAAGTTGTATGCGCCAGGTAAGGGTTTTCAGAATGTATCTTTCGATCTCTATCCCGGTGAAGTGTTGGGAATTGTCGGGGAGTCTGGCTCAGGAAAAAGTACCTTATTGAAGTCGCTTTCTGGTCGTCAAACACCAGACAGCGGTGAGGTGATTTACTTGCGTGGTGATGCGGATAAGCAAATTTCACAATTGGAAGACTTATATCAGATGGCGGAAAGCCAGCGCCGTCACTTGCTGCGCACAGAGTGGGGCGTGGTGCATCAACATCCAATGGATGGTCTACGTGGCCGAGTATCGGCGGGTGGCAACATTGGTGAGCGTTTGATGGCAGTAGGCGAACGTAACTATGGCGAGATTCGTGAGAAATCGGCGAAATGGCTTAGCGATGTTGAGATCCCAACGGATCGAATGGACGACATGCCGACGACTTTCTCTGGTGGTATGCAGCAAAGATTACAGATCGCCCGCAACCTCGTGACTCACCCTAAGTTGATCTTCATGGATGAGCCGACTGGCGGCTTGGATGTGTCGGTCCAAGCCAAGTTGCTTGATCTTCTTCGTCGCTTAGTCACGGAGCTTGAGTTAGCTGTGGTTATCGTAACTCACGATCTTGCTGTGGCTCGCTTGCTTGCACATCGACTCATGGTAATGCGTCGTAGTGAAGTCGTAGAAAGTGGCCTTACCGATCAAGTGCTTGATGATCCTCAACACCCATATACACAATTGCTGGTTTCTTCTGTATTGCAGAATTAAGGACGATGACATGAATACCAAACTAACCGTAAACAACGTCAGCAAAACCTTTGTGCTGCACAACCAAAATGGCGTTGAGCTGCCTGTACTTACTGGTGCTAACTTTTCCGTAAACAGCGGCGAGTGTGTGGTCCTTCACGGTCACTCTGGCTCAGGTAAATCAACGCTATTGCGTGCGCTCTATGCCAACTACTTGGTGGACTCAGGCTCGATTAATATTGTGCATCAGGGCTGCACGCTAGACCTTGCAAAAGCAACACCAAGAGAAATCATCAATGTACGTAAACACACCATAGGTTGGGTGAGCCAGTTCTTGCGTGTGATTCCGCGTATCAGTGCGCTGGAAGTGGTGATGCAACCTATGTTGGAAATGGGTGGCTGCGTGCAAGAAGCTGAAGAGAGAGCCAAGTTACTGCTGACTCGCCTAAACGTGCCAGAGCATTTATGGCACTTAGCACCTGCGACCTTTTCTGGTGGTGAACAGCAGCGTGTGAACATCGCACGCGGTTTTATTGTTGATTACCCAATCCTACTGCTTGATGAACCAACCGCTTCGCTCGATGCGACCAACAGTGCGGTAGTCGTGAGCTTGATTGAAGAAGCCAAAGCGGGCGGCGCTGCAATCATCGGTATCTTCCATGATGAAGCAACACGAGATTTAGTTGCTGACCGCCTGTATGACGTGAAGCTACAACAAGACATTTCACCAAAACAACTCACTACAGCGTGTGCGTAAAGGGAGCTGACGCAAATGATTATTACCAACGTAAATCTGGTGCTTGAAAATGAAGTGGTACGTGGCTCGGTTGAACTGCGAGACGGCGTGATCGCCAACATGTCTGACTCTACAAGCCAACTTCCGGGTGCCTTTGATGGTGAGAATGGCTTTTTAATGCCGGGTTTGATTGAGCTGCATACAGACAATCTAGAGAAGTACTTCACGCCAAGACCAAAGGTGAACTGGCCACCGCTTTCCGCAATGAGCGCGCATGATACGCAGCTGATAGGTTCAGGCATCACCACAGTGCTCGATGCAGTCGCTTTAGGGGATTACCGAGATGGCAATCGCCAAGAGAACCTCGACCAGTTTATTAATACTGTGGCCGAGAGCCAGAAGCGTGGTTTAACCCGCGCCGAGCACCGTATTCACTTGCGTTGTGAAGTGCCACATTCCACCACGGTTGGTCTGTTTGAGCGTTACGTGAACATGCCAGAAGTGCAGTTAGTCTCCGTAATGGATCACGCTCCAGGCCAGCGTCAGTTTGTGAACCTAGATAAGTACCGCACTTACTATCAAGGTAAATACAACATGACGGATGCTGAGATGGCGGTGTATGAAAAAGACCAAGTTGCTCAGTCTGAACGTTGGTCGAAACAGAATCGTGATGAGATCACTCGTCAGTGCCGTGATTTGAACATTCCAACGGCAAGTCATGATGATGCGACTAGCGCACATGTGACCGAATCTAAAGAGTTGGGTATGGTGATTGCTGAATTCCCTACCACGGTCGAAGCAGCGAAGCGCTCTCACGAATTAGGTTTGAAGGTGATGATGGGAGCGCCAAACGTGATTCGTGGCGGTTCGCATTCCGGTAATGTTGCAGCACATGAATTGGCGTCCTTGGGCGTGTTGGATATCTTGTCATCCGATTATTACCCTGTGAGTTTGTTAGACGCAGTGTTTACGCTGGTCAACGATGAACGTAACCACCTTGATATGGCACAAGCGGTGCAACTGGCGACGTTGAACCCAGCGCAAGCCCTTGGCTTACACGACCGAGGTGTGATTGCAGAGGGTAAACGTGCTGACTTGGTGCTCGCGCATCGTGTTGATGGTCATCAGCTCGTTTCTCGTGTGTGGCGCGAAGGCAAGAAGGTATTCTAATCCATGTCTAAAGGTTACTCATTTGATGTGAATGGGGGGGTGAACGCTGCCCCTAAAGCTGACAAACCGGGTCAGCTTTATTACGTAATTGGTCCTTCTGGAGCAGGGAAAGATTCGATTATCTCGGCGCTGCGTGAGCAGTTCGTCAAAGACTTAGTGGTTGCTCATCGCTACATTACACGTGCGGCCGATGCTGGTGGAGAAAACCATGTAGAACTCAGTGAGGATGAATTCTTTATTCGCTACTCGCGCAACATGTTTGCAATGAGTTGGCAGGCTCACGGCATGAGCTATGGCATCGGCCAGGAGGTTCATCAATGGATGGATGCGGGCTTAAGTGTCGTGGTTAATGGTTCGCGTGCGTATTTGGATGCAGCCAGAGACTTGTTTGACGAGCGGTTAGTTCCCGTTGTAGTGAGCGTTAAGCCTGAAGTGTTAGAAGCACGCTTACGAGCTCGTGGCCGTGAAAGTGAAGCTGAGATTGCCCTTCGATTACAACGTGCAGCGGACTATTGTGTGGACTCTGTGTCGGGAGTGTCGACTCTCAATAACACACTGTGTATTGATAACAGTGGCACGCTTGAACAGAGCATTGCGCAGTTTGCACGATTAAAAGAGCAAGCTGAAAGGCTCGCAGAACCAGCAGGTGGTGTCGCATGAAGTTGACCATGTTAGGCACTGCCAGCAGCGCGATGGTACCAGTTTACGGTTGTGACTGTTCGGTGTGCGTGTCTGCCCTTGAAGATCCGAGCTTAAGGCGCGAAAAGTCATCGGCTTTCCTTGAACATAATGGTAAGTATCTACTGTTGGATGCCAATGCTCCTGATCTTATGTGCCGATTCCCCGCAGGATCGATTGACCAGATCTTACTAACGCATTACCACATGGATCATGTTCATAGTTTGTTTGATCTTCGATGGGGCGCTGGCGATAAGATCTCAGTAATTTCTCCTGATGATCCACTTGGTTGTGATGATCTCTATAAACACCCAGGTATCTTGGATTTTTCATCGCGTGCTCAAGCGTTTAAGCCGTTCGATTGGCAGGGAATCACCGTCACACCATTGCCACTCAACCACTCTAAACTTTGTCTTGGTTATTGTTTTGAATTTGCCGGGAAGCGCTTAGCTTATTTAACTGACACGGTGGGGCTGCCAAAGCAAACTGAGCGTTGGTTGAAAGAGTTTCCTGTCGATTGGTTGATCACCGATTGCAACTCCCCACCGATTGAAGACTCTCAAGTTCGAGCGAGCTCTAATCACAATGACTTCCACCACATACTTGGTATTGATGAGAACTGTCGTCCGAAAAAGCTTGGCCTGATTCATGTTAGCCACCACATGCTTGGATGGGCAGAACAACACCCACACGCCTTTTCGCAGCGATTGCGTATTCTCAACGATGGCGAGGAGATAACCCTATGAGCCAACCTCTTTCCCCAACCTTAAACAGCGAACCTAGCGTTGCTGAAAGCAGTAAGCTACATAACGTTGAGCTAGGGCGTTGGACTGAAATCGCCGACCGTTGTGTGTTAAACAACGTGTTGGTTGGAGATTACAGTTATATTCAAAATGACTGTAATTTGATGTTTACTGAGATTGGTAAATTCACCTCCATTGCAGCGGCCGTTCGTTTGAACCCGAGTAATCACCCATGGTGGCGTCCAACGCTGCATCACTTCACTTATCGCCCAGGAAAGTATCAGTTAGGTGAAGACCCCACTTCATTGGATGATGAGGTATTTTCATGGCGTGAAGAAGACAAAGTGCATGTTGGGCATGATGTGTGGATTGGCCACGGCGTGATTGTGCTGCCGGGTATCACGATTGGTAATGGTTCGATAGTCGGTGCGGGAAGTGTGGTTACGAAAGACGTGCCGCCATACTCAATTGTGGTTGGTAACCCTGCCAAGGTATTGCGTCCTCGCTTTGATGAACCTAGCTATGCTGAGCGATTAGAAAGCCTTGAATGGTGGCATTGGGATGATGAAAAACTGGCTGAAGCATTGCCACTGTTTCAGAAAGATTGTGGCGAATTTCTGAGTCACTTTGAGCAATCTTGAATCGAGTCTCGCTAATCCACTAAACGAAAAAAGCAGCCTCAGCGGCTGCTTTTTAGTATGTATTTACTTGTTTGCTTCTGGTTTAAATCAACGCTTAAATATTAGGTCGCAATATTAAGCTTGGCTTCGACTTGCCCAAGTGCGCGTTGATACATAAACCATGCACATGTTCCGGCAAGCACATTACCTACCATAGCGCCCCAGAATAGGCCCTCAATACCAGCAAGTTGAGAGCCAACCCACAAGCAAGGCAGGAAGAAGGCGAACAGGCGCAGCGCTGAAATCGTCAAGGCGGTGTAGGACTTGCCCAGAGCGTTAGAGACAGAAACCATCAGCATACAGATTCCTAATGGCCCTAAGCTAATAGGCACGATCAGTAGGTGATAGTTTAAAATCGTCGAGACTTCGCTTTCACTGGTCATTAGGTTTGCCAGTCCGCCAGAGAATAGCCAAGTCACTAGCGCTATCACCAACTGGAACCCCAATACGAACATCACCGCAATCTTAACGAGTTTACGTATATTTTCGAGGTTGTTTTCTCCCAACATGCGGCCAATCATCGGAGGCATCGACATCGTTAGTGCTAGCACGGCGACAATCGAGAAGAATTCAAAACGTGAACCCAATGCCCAAGCTGCAACGGCAGCGGTGCCATAGCCAGCAAGCAGCTTAGTGGCGAACATTGATGAAACAGGTGGCAGCAGCTGACTGATCATCGCAGGCCCCATGATGTTACCAATGGAACGAACACTCTTACCAATATCGAGATCGTGCCAATCGAACGTCATCCAATGCTTCTTAGTCACCTTAGGAGCAACGATAAAGATACCCACACCGAAAGCCAAGATGGTCGCAATGGCGGCTCCATTGATGCCCATGTCGAGAGTAAATATGAAAATCGGGTCCAATATTAAGTTGATGATACTGGTCGCGATCATCATTGAACCGGGCAGCATGGTATTACCATTGGCACGACACACACTGTAGAAGAAGTAGAGCAGTGCACCTGTCCAAGAGCTGACTAGCCAATAGATCCAATAAGAATCAATGATTGGCAATACCGTCGGTGGCGCATCCAACAACTGTAAAATTGGCCCACGCAGTAGATAGATGATGATGGAGAAAAGCGCGACACTCACGCTGCCCATCGCAATCACTAATCCACCAAGCTGCTTAGCGTAGCGTGTTTCATTCGCGCCAATGGCTCTAGCGATTACCGCGGTCGTCGCGATTCCTAGCCCGACCTGAATACCAATGATGATCATCTGTATCGGAAGTGTGAAACCTTGAACAGCCAGCGGTAGCACGCCCAGTTGGCCAATAAAAGCACTGTCTACAAGCTGGAAGCTCATTAGGGAAAGCACCCCAAACAGCATTGGCCATGTCATTGTATAGAGTTGTTGGCCAAGAGAAGGCAAGGGAGTTGCGGTAGTAGAATTCATAACACTCTTATCGGTCTTGAAGTTAGGCTTGTTGTGGTGACAAACCTCTCAATGAAGAATTGCGTAAAGGATAACGTAAGGTCAGCTCGATACCAATAATTGTTACCAGATCTAAGCATATTACTTAACTTCGAATTTGGCGGTGTTGGCGCATTGTGGGTTGTGACTTTAGGGAAGCATCTCTCAAACCTTATTTATTTTATAGGCTTATCGTTGTTGGTTAATGTAATTATCAAATCCATAAACTAATATCGTTGGAGAGAAAAGGAATTGCGAGTCAGCAAGCACAGTTTTAACAGCATATTGGAGAGGGAGCCAAAATATGCCGACCACAGAAGAAATTCAGATCAGCCAAGAACAAGTTAGAAAGAACAAGGCGAAGGTACTCGCCAAGATAAACCAACAAGGCATCATGTCTCAGGGCTTTCGCTTGGTTAACGTCAAAGACTACCAACAGAAGCTACAAGCTCTAAAACAGAAAGTCGAAAACTTCGATTACATGAATGCCGCTAACAAGCAGCAAGATCAGGTCATTCTCGACATCATGACCCAGAAGGAAAAGATCCATAACTATCTGGATGAATCATCGAGTCAGAAGTTAGCGAACGGCAACCTAGATTTTGGTTCTCGAAATCAAGTCGCGAATGCCACGCTCAAGAAAAAGCAGCTGTTTCTGATGTTTATGGAGACAGTTGAAGCGCAAGAGGCACTCAGAGAGTTTGCTGTGAAAGTTGCTTCGGTGTGTAACGGGACACTCAAACAGCCTCCCGGTGCTTATCTAGGTGTCAAAGATTTCCATGGTGCACTAGATAAAATCACCAACCGAAAACGTCATTATGATATTGGCGATCTCAAAGATGCAGCGCGCATGACGATCGTGTTTGAGAGTATGGAAGATATGATCGTTGCCAAAGCGATGATCATTTTGACCAAAGAGTTTGTCGAGTTGAAACATCACCAATCTGCGATGAAAGATCGCTACGGCACCAGCCAAGGTGACAATGCTAAATTCAACTGTGGCGCAACCGATGCTGGCTACAAAGACATTAAGTTCTTCTTAAAAATGGCCAATGGGCATATTGGTGAATTGCAGCTCAATACCAAGAACATGATGGTGGCGAAGAAGAACGGTCACATCATCTATGACATCCTTCGAGACGGAGGCAATCTTGATAAGGCATTTACAATCACCAATACAGAAGTGCTCGCTAAGATCAGCCGTAACATGAGTGAAAAGTGGTTCACCTTTATGAACACTCGAGTACCAAAAGCAAGAGATGATTTGATGGCCGTACAGCAGTTAGTCGATCGCTTAAGAGCGAACCTAGGAAGAGGGCAGAACTCACTTCAAGTCAGTTTAGAAGAGATAACCATACTGTCTCGTGTCAGCCTCTATATCTATGAGCAGGGTGATAACGCCAGAGCTTTATTAGAGTAGGTGGAAATAAAAAAAGCCAGTCGGAATGACTGGCTTTGTAGTGTTTACTTTTCGTTGTATTTACTTGTCGAGCAAAGTGTTACTTGTTCGCAACGTTACCAAGCTTCAACCACGTGTCGATAACCGTATCTGGGTTCAACGAAACAGAGCTGATGCCTTGCTCCATTAACCACTCAGCTAGGTCGTCGTGGTCAGATGGGCCTTGGCCACAAATACCCACGTACTTACCTGCTTTAGCTGCTGCATCGATTGCCATTTTCAGCATCGCTTTAACCGCAGGATTACGCTCGTCGAATAAGTGCGCAACGTCACCTGAATCTCGGTCTAGGCCAAGTGTCAGCTGTGTCATGTCGTTTGAACCGATAGAGAAGCCATCGAAGTACTTCAAGAACTCATCAGCCAAAATCGCATTGGATGGCAGCTCACACATCATGATGACTTTCAGACCTTGGTCGCCACGGCGTAGGTTAAACTTAGCCAGAATGTCGATAACCGATGCTGCTTCGCTCGGGGTGCGAACGAATGGGATCATGATTTCAACGTTCTTCAGTCCCATCTCGTTACGAACGCGTTTTAGCGCTTGAGTTTCAAGCTCGAAACAGTCTTCAAATACTGGAGAGATGTAACGAGATGCACCACGGAAACCCAGCATTGGGTTCTCTTCATGTGGTTCAAACGTTTTACCGCCAACAAGGTTGCTGTACTCGTTCGACTTGAAGTCAGACATACGTACGATCACACGCTTAGGCCAGAATGCAGAAGCGATAGTCGCGATGCCTTCAGTTAGCTTGCTTACGTAGAAATCGATCGGATCTTTGTAGCCACGAATGCGCTGGTTGATTTCTGCTTTGATCTCATCCGTTTGCTCATCGAAGTTCAACAGAGCTTTAGGGTGAATACCGATCATCTTGTTGATGATGAATTCAAGACGAGCAAGGCCAACACCTTCGTTCGGGATTTGAGCGAAGTCGAAGGCGCGATCTGGGTTACCCACATTCATCATTACTTTAGTTGGTAGCATTGGTAGCTCATCAACCTCAGAACGTTTGATCTCAAAATCGAGTTCGCCGTTGTAAACGTAGCCTGTTTCGCCTTCTGAACATGACACTGTTACGGTGTCGCCGTCATTCAGGCTGCTTGTCGCGGTCCCACAGCCAACAATTGCAGGGATACCGAGTTCACGAGCAATGATTGCCGCGTGACAAGTACGGCCACCACGGTTTGTCACAATCGCAGACGCTTTCTTCATCACAGGTTCCCAGTCTGGGTCTGTCATGTCGGTTACTAGTACATCACCTTCTTGAACCAGTGACATTTGGTCTAGAGAGTCAACTAAGCGAACAGGGCCAGAACCGATACGTTGACCGATAGCGCGGCCTTCAACTAAGACATCCGCCTTGTTGTTTAACTCGTAACGCTCGATAACGTTTTGGTCACTTTGAGAACATACGGTTTCTGGTCGAGCTTGAACGATGTAAAGCTTGCCGTCGATGCCATCTTTTGCCCACTCAATGTCCATCGGACGTTGGTAGTGCTTCTCGATGATCATCGCTTGTTTTGCCAGTTCTTTGATCTCTTCATCGTTCAATGAGAACTCGTTACGCTCTTGAGTATCGGTGTCGATGATATCAACTTGCTTGCCGATCTCTTGATTGGTTGAGTAGATCATCTTGATCAACTTAGAACCAAACGTTTTTTTAACGACAGGGTAGTGACCCGCTTCTAGCATTGGCTTGTGAACGTAGAACTCATCTGGGTTCACAGCGCCCTGTACAACCATTTCACCTAGGCCCCAAGAAGAGGTGATGAACACCACTTGGTCGAAGCCTGATTCAGTATCAAGAGTGAACATGACGCCTGAAGAGGCTTTGTCTGAGCGAACCATGCGCTGGATACCCGCAGACAATGAAATACCTCGGTGGTCAAAACCTTGGTGTACTCGGTAAGAGATAGCGCGGTCGTTAAACAGTGAAGCGAAGACGTGTTTGGTCGCTTCGATAACCGCATCGATACCTTTCACGTTAAGGAAGGTTTCTTGCTGGCCTGCAAAAGAAGCATCTGGAAGGTCTTCTGCCGTTGCCGATGAACGAACCGCAACAGACAATTCTTCGTTGCCTTCAATCAGTTCGCGGTAGTTATCACGGATGTCTTGCTCTAGTGATTCTGGGAAGGGTGCATCTAGAACCCACTGTCGAATCGTTGCACCTGTCTTACGCAGTGCGTCAACGTCTTCAACATCAAGTTCATCAAGTAGTTGGTGAATGCGCTCATCAAGACCTTTGTAGTCAAGAAAGTTATTAAACGCATAAGATGTGGTAGCAAAACCATTAGGTACCGATACGCCAGCGTTGGCTAGGTTAGAAACCATTTCGCCAAGTGAAGCGTTCTTACCGCCGACTTTGTCGACATCTTCCATGGATAGGCCATTGAACCATAGGGTGTTATTTTGCATTTATTTCTCCAGAAACATAGCAAGCATTGTAGGGATTTAAAGGCAAACGATTACGTATCAGTTTAAAAAAATGTAAATTATTTTTAAAAGCTGTGGGGGACGTAATAGTCAGCAGGGTTTCGTTATATATATTATGGTTCCCATCCTACTCAAAATAATTTTAAACATTAAATAAAAAATGCAAATTGATATTCAAAGTCGTGATGTATTCTATGTTTCTGACGGAACAGCCATAACATGTGAGACTTTAGGGCATGTTGTTCTAGGTCAATTTCCATTCAAAGCTAATGAGAAAACCTTCCCATTTGTAGAAAGTGAGGACAAACTTTCTGATTTATTAAAAGAGATCGAGATTTCATATCGTGCAACAGGCCATGAACCTTTGGTATTTTTCTCGATTGTGATTCCAGAGATAAAACTAAAATTGCTAGAGGCTCCAGCGCACTGCTATGACGTGCTAGAAAGTATCGTTCAGAAAGTTCAGGATGATACTCAAATGGCTCCTGTACCTAAGCTGCAACGTTCACGCAGTGTGAACAAGGATTCGGTTAAGTATTTTGATCGTATTGCTGCTATTGAGTACACGCTTGCGCACGATGATGGCATCACGCTGAAAGGGCTGGAAGAAGCCGACATCATCTTGTTGGGTGTTTCTCGAAGCGGTAAAACCCCAACAAGCTTGTACATGGCAATGCAGTTTGGTTTGCGAGTAGCAAATTACCCATTCATCCATGATGACTTGGCGCGCTTAAAGTTGTTGCCTGAGTTTGAGATCTACCGTCATAAGTTGTTTGGTTTAACCATTGATGCAGAAAGGCTGACGGAAATTCGAGAGAACCGCTTAGCCGGCAGCGAATACGCCAGTGATTCACAGTGTTTGTATGAGCTGCAAACCGTAGAGGCGATGTTCCGCAGAGAGGCTGTGCCGTACATCAATACCTCATCGTTATCGGTTGAAGAGATTTCTACACGCATCCTAGAGCGAACAGGTTTGAGACGCAGGTTGCTTTGATTCTAATCGCTGAGAAGTGCTCGTTGTTGATTTTATAGCTTGTGACCAACAACGAGCCTTATTGCTTAGCGAGTATCACCTCATAACAAAGTTTTCATTGTGCCAATGACTAGGCTTTAATCCTTTACTTACCAGTTGCTCTTTCAATGAGCTGAGCATTGGAGTCGGCCCACAACCGAACACTTGATACATGGACAGTGGCAAAGATAGTTTCTCGCTAATACCATCAGCAGACAGGCGATCCTGTTCACTATCTTGTGTGTGCAATTGAATGTTCTTACTTCCAATTAGATCCGTCACCTTTTGAACCATTAGGCGGTAAAACTTCCCTCGGCCAACAAAAAATAGGTGAACCTCTTGTTCTGGGCTAGCCGTTGCCTTTATCCAAGAAATAAAAGGTGTGATGCCTATACCTCCAGCTAACCATACTTGTGGCTGACTTGGCTTCTTTTTACGCATGAGCTGTCCATAACCACCATCAACGGTGACCTTTTGGCCGACGACTAATTGTGTTTGTAGCGCCTGAGTATGCTTGCCTAAGTTTCGAATAATAAAGCTCAACTGTTGCTCACAAGGATGAGACGTAATAGTAAAAGGATGGAAGTGGGATACCTTATCTAAGTTAAAGTCCAGGTAAGCAAATTGTCCTACTTGGTAATCAATTGCTTTGGATTCAGCTTTAAGGGTGACCTCTACAGCGTTGTCTATCGGTTTGATATCGCTAACCGTGTAGGTGCAGAAACTTTGTTTCTTAAAGGTGATTTTGTAGACCCAACTTGTAATGCCCACAGCGGAAACCATTAGCAGAGTGATACCTGTTGCGCTGGTTAGACTGAACGGCACGTCTGAAAAGAACGTATGGTAAACCGAGATGATAAAAATCGGCCCCATGAGCATATGGGTGTAATACCAAATTCGGTACGGGATCTGGCGGATCATGCTAATACCGCCTAATAAGATCAGGCCATACATCGCCCACTGCCCAACTTCTTCTCCAAAATCAGCAAAGGTTGGATCAATACCATTACCTGCGGGGCCTGGAACCAATAACCAGTGAAAGCTAGCGCCCAGCACACCTGAAATTCCTAGCCATTTGTGCCAAACATAAGCCTTGTCTATCCCCCCAATCAGGCGGTCTAGCCATTTAGTACGACAGCTAATAAACATTGCCATCGCCATGCTTAGCATTGAGATTGCGGCAAAAAATGCAGGGACTTTTCGAGTCAGCTCGAGCTCGACAGGTAATATGAACCAGATAGACAGTGATACGAATAGGGTTAGCAGTGTGGTTTTTAAAGTACTCATATAGGGCTCTAGCAATACAGGAATACATATATCGTACGAGTGTCAGTATGAATGAATTGTGAATGATATTGTTGGAATTGATTAAGGTAGGAAATAGAACGGAATAGAAGCTAAAAGCAGACCGCAGCCTCTAGCTTCTCACAGGAAAAGCGTTCTAGCGGAGTAAAGACAGCTTTAGTGCTTCACTTTGCTTTTCTAACCAACGTTCTAGCGCTGGTGGCCATGTGATGCTTGGTTCGACGCAGAAACCACGCAACATAGAGAAATACACCGCTTGATCGATAAGAGGCAGTGATGACTCACCATTCTCTAGGTTCAGCAGAAGCTCAGCATCTTTCAGTAATGGGTTAATTTGTTCTACAAACTGTGGTGTTTGTTCAATCAGCTTATCGAAGTTGAGTTCTTCGGTTTCTTTGGCTGCGCGCCACGCTGCTTTGCTTGCTTCTGATTGGTATTCAGCAAGGTCTAGTTTCCACCAACGTGGTAAACCGATGCGTTGGCTTAGCGGGAATGCGCGGCTTTGGAACAGGGTGACTTGTTCTGATGGTACACGTTGTTCATCACTTGATTTCATGTCCATGAAGTAAGCGATGATATCTAAGCTTTCCGCCATGATAGAGCCATCGTCTTTCTGTAAGACAGGCACCATCTTTTTACCGATCAAATCGATAAGGGTTTGGGCGTCATCATAATCCACAGAAACAAGCTCGATGTTCAAGCCTAGAGATTGAGCGATGTAGGCAACTCTTGCACAGAAAGGGCAGTGGTCGTAAATATAAAGCTTCATAGCTTCCCTTAGTTTAGGTCATTATAAATATAAGTTAATGCTAATATACCAGAAAGTATTACGAACATTAAGCATCAATAAACATTAAGCATCAATAAATCCTAAGCACCAATAAACAGTGATCATCAACCGACAATAAGTACTTGGTATAAATACTCTTGGTTCATTTTATTGTCCGTTGGGTTCGGTTTTACTGCAACGAGTAAACTAATGGGAAGGTTGGTGGGAAATAGCAGGCACAAAAAAGGCTCTGGCAATCCCCTCTAATGCAGAAGAGTGAGATCAGCCAAAGCCTGTATTTTGTTACTTTTAGCAGATGGTCTACTAAAAGAGCAAAGTGGTTAAACTATGCTTTTTTAAGATCTTGCATTGGGTAAGTAAGCGTCATTGCGCCTTCTACAGTTGTAACGTGAACGTAGCCGCCACCAGCGCTTAGGCCAGTTACTACCATTTCACCAAGTTCAACACCCTTTGTTGCTACAACGCGATCATCAACTGAAAACACTTTACACACCTTCAATAAATTAAATAAGTACGATAGATATCGAACGCGGATTTAAACAGATGACTCTCTAATCAACTAATCCAGTTGTTTATCGTAAAGATTAAATTTGGTTATGTATAAATGACTATTTCTTAGTTATCAGACCATTAGCGTATTTGTGGAGTCTATTTGTCTGCAGGGTAAACGACACCAACTTGCTGACGCATCTCTGTAATTAGTTTGCAAACGGTTAAAGCGCGCTGTGTTGTTTGAGCTTTGGTTGATTGATCGCCATGGATACAATCGGCAAAGGCTTGCGCTTCATAACTCATTGAGTTTTCACTTTGATGTTGAGTGAGGTTTTCTACCGTGCCATCACGATAGCGGATCTTAACGTCGGTGCATTCAGCGATGTGATCGATAATGATCGCCCCTAGTTCACCTTGGATCTCACTAGGCGCATAGGAATCACTGACCTTAGAGTGCGCGAGAGTCACATCAAATTCAGGGTATTGGAAGATCGCACAGCCATGAGCATCCACGCCAGAATCAAGCAACTTAGCAGAGGCTTGAGCAACTTGAGGCTTGCCAAACAGCGCCACCGAAGCGGCTACACAATAGAAACCAATGTCGACCATTGAGCCGTTTGAGAAGGCAGGGTTGAACGTATTTGGATTTTCACCGTTGAGGTACTTTTGGTAGCGCGATGAATATTGGCAGTAATTGATGTGCGCTTTATGCA
Organism: Vibrio bathopelagicus; assembly: GCF_014879975.1. NCBI lineage: Bacteria > Pseudomonadati > Pseudomonadota > Gammaproteobacteria > Vibrionales > Vibrionaceae > Vibrio > Vibrio bathopelagicus. The sequence goes on from NZ_CP062501.1 coordinate 571,028, forward strand.
CTTTGCCTATTTTTTCTAACCCAAGTTGGATTTGCTTAAAGTTCGGTAGGAACTGAGATTTATACGCTTCAAACAGCACCACGCCGTTTTGCTCTGCGACTTCAAACATTCGAGTGGCTTCATCAATATTCGACGCGACAGGCTTTTCACAAATCACATGCTTGCCGTGCTTCATCATTAAAATCGATTGCTCACAGTGCATTGAGTTTGGAGACGCGATGTAAACCGCTGAGATTGTTTTGTCACTGGCTAATGCTTCGAGAGAGTCATAAGTCGTTTTAACGTCAAACTCTTGTGCGAACTGTGCCGCGTTGTCTAAGTTTCGTGAATAAACCGCAGCAAGTTGCATCGATTGAGTTTCATGGGCAGCTTGAACAAACTTTTGTGTAATCCAATTGGTTCCAATTACAGCAAACTTAATCATATAGGTATCCAGTCGTTAGTAGTCGTTAGTGTCTTGATTCTGCAGAGATAGTAGCATTCAAAGGCTGTCAATGTGCCTTAGATTTGCGGAACAATTCCCGTTTAAATACAGCCTAATATCCATTTTTGGCCTCAATAACATACCTGAGTTGGCTAGGACAACGGTGCACAAGTAAGTCATTTTTGCTAAGGTATTATGGAATTCAAACAAGGTGATGATATGCAAATCCGTACCGCAAAGGTAACTGACATTCGCTCTATTTTAGTGCTTTCTGAGCAGATAAACCGTCAACATCATCTTGGCGCACCTATGGTGTTTGCACCACCGTCACGAAGCCTTGGCGACAGCGAAGAGTATTGGTTGGGGCTGATGATAGACCCGCTTGGTTCCTTCTTTGTTGCGGTTCAAGACGAAGAGGTCGTTGGCTTCCTTGCCGGTAAAGTGACGCAGAACAAAGGGGTGAGCTTTATTCAGTCGCATAAGGTTGCGCGGGTGAACACGATAGTGGTCAATGATCAAATTCAAAGCCAAGGTGTCGGTAAGGCGTTGATGAAGTCATTCAATCAATGGTCACAAGCCAGAGGAGCGATAGAGCTTCGTTTGGAAGTGATGGAGTTTAATCAGCAAGCTCAAAGCTTCTATGAGTCGTTAGGAATGGAAACTCAATCTCGAACCATGTCTATGAGCTTAGAGGGGATATAGAGGTGAGGTGGTTTTTGCCTTTATCACTGTACTTACTCTTTGCTAGTTCTCTGGTTTATTCAGCGACTTCCTCTGCTACTGATGCGCCGCAATATGTAAAGCCGCCAGCAGCACAGAAGCTTGTAGTCGAGAAAATAGTCTCGGATGCAACGGCGATAGAAACTATCGTGTTTGAGTCAGCACCTTCTCGCTCCCAAGGTGTCTCAACGTCTCCAGCGAACTCGAATTCCAAGAATGTGATTATTGTGGATGACGTTCTTGAAAGTGGCTCTGACAACAATTCTGACGACAATAAGAATAAGATTGCTCAGCTTTCTCAAGGTTCATCGAAACGTCCACCTCGAAGTTCATCTCAACAGTTTTACAACTTACCTAATATTGCTTCAGAGATAGACCCGCTACTTCAAGTGGTCACTTTGGTTAAGGTCGATAAATCGAAGCGTCGAATGTACTTATTTAAAGACGATGAGGTCGTACAGGAGTTTCGTATCGCCTTGGGTAAGCAGCCAAAAGGGCATAAGCGATTTGAAGGTGATAATCGAACTCCCGAAGGGCAATATAAGCTTGATTATATTATGGAAGAGTCTGATTTTTATCGTTCAGTACACATCAACTACCCACAATCTGCCGACAGAGAGTGGGCCGAAAGACACGATGTGAGTCCTGGAGGAAATATCAAAATCCACGGCATCAAAAATGGTGAGCGTCGTTCGCCAGGTTTCATTCAAAGTTTTGATTGGACGGATGGTTGCATTGCTTTAACCAATCAAGATATGGATGCGTTTATTGAGCTAGTCAAAATGGGCACTCCTATCCATATCGAATGGTAGTACCCAGATTGTTTTTACTCGTCCAGCTTAAGTTTCCACTTGTCGAGTTTAGGTTTCCACTTACTCAGCTTAGACTAGTACTCGCCCTGCACTGAATATGGCTATCACCACCAGCAGGGCAATAGTGACAGGCTTGAATTTCTCTCCGCCAAATCTCTCGAACAATTTAGACCCGACATAGCCACCAAACATGCTGCTTGGCAAAAGTACAATCGTAAGCCAGACCACATCACGGTCGACTAATCCCGCTATCGATGCTGAAACAAATGCACTGGAATCAGCCAATACAAAGAACGCGATCAGACCTGCTCTGGCAATGTGAGGCTCAACTGGGCTTGCTAATGCATGCGTGCCGACCGGAGGCCCAGACATTGAAGCCGCACCATTCATTACCCCAGCAAGGCTTCCGAGAATATAAGGCGCAAACCTAGGTTCGCTTTGATATTGAAAGCCTTTGTAGATCATAAGTGCAGACGCAAAGATAAAAGCGCTGATGATCAAGATGATCGTGTCTTGGCTAACAGATTTGAGCAAGAGTAAGCCGACCGGAGTGAAGGCCAAACAAGGGATAAACACCTTTGAAACCCAGCGCCAGTTAACGTGCTTTCGAACCTTAGGCAGCAATTGAATATTGCCGAGTAGGTCGATCAACATGAAAACAGGAACAAGTTCGATAACAGGGACGAATAATGCGCTTAACGGCAATGCCACTAAGGTGAAACCGAAACCTGAAAAGCCACGAACAATAGCGGCGAAAATGAAGATTGCACCCAAAATTGGGTAAGTTGGACTAAAAATGAGATCCATAAATTAAGTAACCAATGAAGCTGTCTAAATAGAGCGAGCTAATGAAACCAAGTGAGTAGCGGAATGTACTCCTACTCACTTGCGTTTGCTACCTAATTTTCAGGTTTATTGGGGTTAATTTTAATGTCTCTTGAGGCGTGTTTTTTCGGTATTCGCTCGGTCAATTTATAGAGCTAAATTGATTCGGAAAATCAGTGAATACAGCGTCTACTTTTGAGAGAAATTTGAACTGAGACGGATCATTGACGGTGTAGCACCATGTTTGAATGTTCGCTTCTTTTAACGTGTCGAGATCGTTCTGATCGACATGTTCATAGTTCATGTGACAGCTGAACGCTTTGACCTTATCGATAAGCATGAGATCCGCTTGGGTCAGTTGTTCGGTGATCACGCCAACTCGGTATCTCGGTAGATGGCGAGCCATTTCAGCAACGACTTGGTGACTGAAGCTTGAAAGTAAGATTCTGTCGGTATCCAGCGTTGAGCGGATCAGTTCAGTGTGCAGAAGATCGACCACATGAGGCGCTTGGTGTTTGCTATCGACTTTAATTTCCAGATTAACACTCAGATCATGGGTTTCAACCAAGCTCAACAACTCAGTGAGAGTCAGTATTTTTTCACCGGTGAACTGTTCTGATTTCCAATTACCAAAATCTAACAGGCGCAGCTCTGCCAAGGTGTGTTCATCAACACGACCTTTACCATCACTACAGCGTTCTAGTGTGTGATCGTGACAAACGACAAGTTGGTCGTCGAGAGTCACTTGAATATCGACTTCGACCCATTTCAAGCCAAGATTAGCGGCTTGCTCAATGCTTACTTTGGTGTTTTCTGGGTGAGTACCCGCCACACCACGATGACCTACGATGATAGACGACATAATTAATCCTTCTTTAAGACGCATCGTAAACATTTATTAAATATCAGTTTTCTCTATTACGCCAGAGCAATCGTTAAGCCGAATAGCCGTGTTGTGACTCTGCTAATGAAAGCGGTCGATTAGACTGGTCACTTATTGTGATTCTTATCTACAAAAAAGCCTCTCGATGGAGAGGCTTTCGATGAAATAGGCTCTGGATAAGATAGAGATTGGCTTAGTGTGCGATGTCCAACTGGTTGTCTTTCACGCCGTTAATACGGAACCAACCAGCGATACTGAATCGCTCGGTGTTGGTTGGCAGAACCTCGTGTGGGAACTGTTCAGACAAGAATACCAACAGTCGACCACCCTTTGGTGGAATGGTCGCGATGTGATTGTCTTTTAGATCGTAAACCACGAGCTCCCCTGCGTCTTCCTCAGACCATTCGTCATTCATGTAGAACACTGTGGTCAGGCGGCGGTTTTCGTTGCCTTTAAAGCAGTCTAAATGCTTCTGGTAGAAGTCGCCTTTTTCGTATTTCGCAAAGTGCGCTTCGTATTCGAACAGACCTAAAAAGAATGCTTGGTTTGCCTCTAAACGAATTTGTTCCATTTTGTCTAGGAACAGAGATGCTGGTTCGCCCATATCACGGCGTACCCACTGAATTTTGTCACTACGAATCGTTGCTTCTCGTGTTACGTCATCGTTACGGCCGATCCTAGCCTTTTTCCAGTTCTCTGGAATGCAATCCCTCAATGCCACTACTTCTTCGTGAGTTAAGAAGTCATCCCAAACGAAATAGCCTTGGGTAGAAAGAGCATCGATTAATTGGTTCATGTATAGCACTCAGACAATAAATTAGAGGCGCATATATAGTCCTAATAACTCAGGCCAACAAATCACGTATTTTGTCGTCACGATAAAACCGAAAAGGGTGTCTAAATTTGGGGGGAGAAAGAGGCAGAGAGCCTCAGAGCTAACCTATCTTTGACGAGCGCAGAGGCGTTGATTGCGAGGGATCATTAGAATGAAGGCCGAGTTAACTTACCGTTGACACGAGCGCTTCACTGATTTGTTCAACCATGTTGCACCTCTGATTCTTTGATTTCTGGAGTGATTCGTTTATGTGTTTGTTTATCTACTCGTTTCTCTATTCTTGGGTATTGAGAAAGCACACTCAAAAGAGTGTGCTTTTAGGGTTAGAAGATGAATTGGTACAAGAAACCAGCGCCAATTGCCATGCTTAAGATTACGAACAAGAACGCTGCAATCATTTTGTTTTTGAAAATAGATTTAAGCAAAATTACTTCAGTCAAACTCGCACCAGCACTACCAATAATCAACGCCATTACTGCTCCAAGTCCCATGCCTTTCGCTGCCAATGCTGCGCTTAAAGGGATCACTGCTTCAGCTCGGATGTAAAGTGGGATACCAATAACTGCTGCAATTGGAATCGCAAATGGGTTGTTTTCACTTGCTACGCTTGCCACAAATTCTGTTGGCATGAAGCCGTAAATCATTGAGCCAAGAGCTATACCACCGACTAGGTAAGGAACCACTTTCTTGAAGTCTGCCCATGTGCTGTTCCAAATTCTTACCCATTTGTTGATAGGTTTTGCTTTTGCGCCGCATGAAGAAGCACAACCTTTCGCTTCTGGTGCAATGTATGCTTCTGGTTTTACGTATTTTTCAAAGCCAAGCTTCTCTAAGGTGTAGCCAGCAATAACCGATACGCCCATTGCGACAACAAAGTAGAACACGGTGACTTTAAGACCAAAGGTCACAGCAAACAAACCGATGATAATTGGGTTCAATAGTGGGCTAGCAAATAGAAACACCATCATGGTTCCGAAGCCTGCTTTTGCACGTAATAGACCTTTCAAAAAGGGAATCGTTGAGCATGAGCAGAATGGTGTGATAGCACCTAATAAGCCTGCAACGAAGTAACCCTTACCATTTTTGCCGCTCAGGATACTTTGTATTTTTTCTGGTGGGATGTACTCTTGCAGCACACCTACGATGTAGCTGATCAATAGGAATAGTAGGGTCAATTCAACCGCTAAGAAGCCGAACATACCTAAGGTATCCATAACCATATCTTGTGTAATATTCATAATTCGTTTCTCTATATTTCTGGAATGTTCGAAATATACGCCCGCGAGATTTTCTCGTCAACATATATTTCGATATTTATCGAAATATATGTTGTTGTGAATTTATCTATAATGAGAATTTGTTTGTTAGTATCTGAATTTTATCGAATTTTAAGTGATATTTAAGAGGTGGTAACTTTCTAATCTAGGTCAATAACATGGTTATAAGCAATTCAATTAACAAAATAGTCACAATTCGCTGTGAGTTTGCTATGGTATAGGTCTGACCAGTTGGTTTATTACAAGGAGTGGGTTTGCAGCTGCATACCATTAAAGGTTACATCCAAGATATGTACTTGGTGGAGTACCCAGACAAATTACTGTTACTTGATGGCGCATGTCGAGCCGACATCCCGCATTTGAAAGCTTTCATCGAAACAGAGCTTATGCGTGATTTTGCTGATCTACATACGGTTGTGGTTACACACATGCATCCAGATCACGCAGGGGCCGCGCATAAGCTCAGAAAGCTAACGAACTGTCATTTGGTCGCAGCAAACCGAGACAAAGACTGGTATCACGGTATCGACGGCATCTTGATGCACCTGACCGATCTGGCATTGGCACGATGGATGGCGAATCGTTTAGGTAAACCCAAAGCAAACCTTTGGTATTCGAGGAAGTTAAAGCCGGATTACAAGCTATCGGATGGCGATAGCATTCCGGGTTTTGATGATTGGTTGGTTTTGGAAACGCCGGGGCACACCGACAGAGATCTTTCTGTTTATTCCCCTTCGCACAGCGTTGCCTATGTGGCTGACTTGATGGTAGAGGTTAAAAATAAGCTCATTCCTCCTTTCCCTATCTTCCACCCTAATAAGTATCGTGATTCTGTGTCGCGTATTTATGACATGCACATAGACACTTTGCTGGTGGCACATGGTGGGCAAGTTGAGCTTAATCAACAGGCGTTTGAACATCTGCTGATGAGTGCGCCAAGAAGGCCAGTGACACATTGGCGAGTGACTAAAATCAAACTTAAAGGTTTGGTTAAATCTGTTTGGCGATTTGGTTTTAAAGACAAAAAAAATCGCCACAAATAATTAAGGCCAGTCTCAAAGACTGGCCTTAATTAATACGCGTTGTTGACTCACTATTTGAGCTGTGGAGCAGTTCAATTAGTGAGAAATTAGAAATTCACCCGCTGGGTCAACAATCACTTTGTCACTCATGCCTTGACGACCAAGCAGCATCATATAAGTCATATCTTGACGGTTGCTTAGTGTGATATCGATAGGCCATTCCTGACCACCAATTTTTAGCATGGTTTCAATCACACAACGGTGCTCAACTTCGCCGTTCGATGATTTGATTCTTTTACTTGTTTTCAGCTTCGCCTTGCAGCGCACTGTCTCTTCTAGGTGGTAAACGTCTGGGTGAAGATCGAACTCAACGAAGTTTTCACCGTCTGTTTTTACACATAGTAGATTGTCTACGTGCAGAGAAGAGGTTTGAGCCCCTGTATCAACACGTGTATGTAGTCCAGTTATCCCTAACTCTGGTAAGCAAAGTGCTTCTGTATTCCCTATGATCATTTTATTGTTCATGTTTTTTCCAATCATGAGTAAACGGCGTTTAATCAGCCTTTGCCACGAGTACGGTTAGCGTTTGGTTTTGCATTTTTCTCGATGAATCCGAAAATCATGTCTGCTACATCTTTACCTGTCGCTTTCTCGATACCTTCTAGGCCTGGAGAAGAGTTCACTTCCATTACAACAGGGCCATTCTTAGATTGTAGAATATCGACACCACATAGGTTTAACCCCATGATTTTAGCTGCATTGATCGCTGTAGCGCGCTCTTCTTTGGTTAGTTTAACCAGTTGAGCTGTGCCGCCACGGTGTAGGTTAGAGCGGAATTCGCCCTCACCAGCTTGGCGCTTCATTGCTGCAATAACCTTATTACCCACAACAAAACAACGGATGTCTGCGCCATTAGCTTCTTCAATGAACTCTTGAACCAAGATGTTCGCTTTTAGGCCCATGAATGCTTCGATAACGCTTTCAGCGGCTTTGTTTGTTTCTGCTAGAACCACACCGATACCTTGAGTGCCCTCAAGAAGCTTGATAACCAGTGGCGCGCCACCTACGTTTTTGATCAAGTCTTGGATCTTGTCTGGGCGGCTAGCGAAGCCTGTTTTTGGTAAGCCAATACCTTTACGAGACAACAGTTGTAGTGAGCGCAGTTTGTCGCGAGAACGACTGATTGCTACTGACTCATTGATACAAAAAGTGCCCATCATTTCGAATTGGCGAACAACCGCAGTGCCGTAAAAGGTAATGGAAGCGCCAATACGTGGAATAACAGCATCGTATTGAGGTAGCTCTTCACCCATGTAGCGAATCTTCGGATTGTTACTCGCGATATCTATATCACAGTGCAGCGTGTCGATAACATCGACCTGGTGACCACGAGCTTCTCCTGCCGCTTTTAAGCGAGAAGTAGAGTATAGATTTTCGTTGCGAGAAAGAATTGCGATACGCATGGCGTTTCCTTAGTTAATACCTGATTGGTAACTGCAAATAAATTAGTTGTTAGCTGAGCTTTCAGTTTTTCTTAGGCTCCTTGCTTGCTTCGGGGCGAACCTTAAGGCTTTTTGTTTAACTAAGAAAACGAATTAAATTTGTCGAGTCGACAACAGAAAGTTATCGAATGTGTGAGTGATTGGTACAGCAGGGTTGAGAGGGTGTTTGGAATGGAAAAGCGAGTTGAGACCTAACTCATATTGGGGGTAGGAGCATATTAGGTTGTACTCAACTCGCGTTAACTCGGTGCCAAAAAGTGTACTAATAACGCCAGTTACATAGCTCTATAAGTGTTCGTAGTGCTTCTCTTTCGAGCTTGCTACAGGTGCTTTTTAACTTATTAAGATAGTATTTTCTCATGATGATTACTTCTCTTGTATTAGGCTTTGGTAGGAACTCGTCGTTCCTTGCTGACCCATTAATTATGGTCATTTAATAGGAAGTAATAAACAGATGGTTTTTTGTTAAGTTGTTCCTGTTTTTGTCTTTTATCGTAACTTTATGGCCAATGTGTTTTATAATGGGCCTTATGAGGAAGGGTTGTTTCTAAAAAGGTTCATTATTTGTCTGATTTAAACATGATGCGTTACTACACAAGGCTAGATTCGTTCGAGCCTAATCTCTCACATTCGGTTACCTTGACTGAGGTCGCAGACAAGCTGTTCACCAGTTTGCGCCATGCTCGAACCTTGTTAGGTAAGATGCATCAGGCTGAATGGGTGGTGTGGGAACCAAAAGTCGGCAGGAATCAACGTTCTAGTCTGACCTTACGTTTTAGCCATCAAGAATTGACTCAACATGTTGCCAGTAAATTGATAGAGCAGGGCAAATACGAAAAAGCACTCTCAATTCTAGACAATGACCGCGCTGTATTTGGATCTCTTCTCCAAGAAACCTCTGGCGCGACGATGCGTGAAGGGCTACTGCACGTTCAATTAACCTATAAACGTAAGTTTGAAGACCTATTCCCACACCATATTCACCGTAGTAGCGAACGATTTTTGATCAGGCAAGTGTTCAGTTGCCTCGTCACTTGTAATGGCAAGGGCGAGTTGAAGCCTGAACTGGCGCACCATTGGGAATATGATGCTGAAAAGTTGGTTTGGACTTTCTATTTGCGCCCTGGCCTAACTTTCCACGATGGCCAACCCGTTGACGCCAAACAGCTAGTTTCGTTGTTTACCGCTTTACAACCGCTACCTTTCTATCAGACAGAGTTAGCTCATGTTGCTTCGGTTTACAGTGAGCAGCCGTTAAGGATCAGCTTTCAACTGACCAAAGCAGATACCGGCTTCGCGGGCTTACTTGCTGGCGTTAAGTATTCGATTCAACCTGCTGCGCAAGTGACCCGTGAGCCATCGCCATTAAATTCGGTGTCTCATGCCGTGATTGGAACTGGCCCCTTCAAAGTGGTTGAAACCAATAATGAACGTATCAAGCTTGCCGCATTTGAACACTATTATGGTTGTCGTTCTTTAACTGATGAAGTGACCATCTGGCAGTTTGAAGAGTCGATGACGGGCAGTGCTCGTTTCGACGACAGCCAAATGCAGGTGTCACCTTATGAAGATTCGTCTTGTTTTCATCAACTCGGGAAAAGTGATGCGAAGCTGGTGTCGGCTGAAACTGATGGCCTTCGTAGCCGAGTTGAGGATGGGTGTTTGTTTATTCTATTCAATCAGAATTCAGCGTCTAGTCTGTTAACTGATGAGCAGCGTAAGTACATCGCAGGGATAGCTAACCCACAAGCGGTATTGTCTCAACTGGAACAAAACCAAGGCTTGTTCAGTGTTTCTTTTGCTCAGAACATATTGCCAAGTTGGCAGAAACTGTATCGAACGCCTCCGAAAGAGACGCAATTGCCGAAAAAGATGAGCATCGCTGTTTATAACTATTACGCGCTCTATCGATGTGCTATTTGCGTATCAGACATACTGAAACGATATGGTGTGGAAGTTGAGGTGAATACCTACAGCTTTCGAGAACTGGCACAGCTCTCTCAAAGTGGCGATTTAAAAGAAGACTTAGTGTTGTGTAACCTCAACCTTGATGACAATGCCCCTTCTTCATTGTTCTCATGGTTGATGAATGACCCTGTTTTGCACTCGGCACTAGGAGAGATGAACAGTGATTGGCTCAAACAGCGCTTAGATCATCACAAAGCATCGGTTGAACTGCCTAATTACTTGGCAGAGTTGGAGCCCGTTGCATCCACGTTAATTTCTGATTATTGGCTAGTGCCTATGTTCCATCACCTACAAACCGTACGTTTCCAGGGGATTTTGAAAAACGTGGCCATCACCAACTGGGGATGGCCCGATTTCAAAAATGTATGGTCTGCTGACTAATTTGAGTGTTAATAGTTAAGCTTATTTCGTGTGCTTTTGAAGCTAACATTTGAATTGAGAAACCAGACTGGTCAAGTGCATGGCTTTGGCGCGTAGGTGCTGACACTCTTGCGCCGTTTTCTCTATCATATTGTCGCTCTCTCTGGCTATTTCAGAAATGCCAGAGATGTGTGGTGATATCTCGTTGATCACATTAGATTGCTGCCCAGTCGCCGCGGCGATCTGCATGTTTATTGCATTCATCTCATCGACACTCTGAGAAATGCTTGATAGCTGCTGTTCTGAATTAGAAGCCTCAACCTGACAGTTACTCCCAAGAGTGGTGCTAGTCTCAATCGCAGCCACGGCTTGTTGAGTACGATGCTGAAGCTTCTCGATAATGCCGCGTATTTCTTCAGTTGATGCTTGGCTTCGTGAGGCGAGCGTTCTTACTTCGTCAGCAACCACCGCAAAGCCACGGCCTTGCTCTCCAGCCCGAGCGGCTTCGATTGCCGCATTCAATGCTAACAAGTTCGTTTGTTCAGAAACACCGCTGATTACATCCAACACAGTGTCGATAGAGTTCGCATCTTGAGCGAGTTGATTAACGATTGCCGTGGTGTCGTCGAGTTGTTGGTTCATGTGTTCGATACTTTCTGAGGTGACGGTGACTGATTTTTGACCGATGCTTATCGCACCTGAAGCTCTGCTCGCGCTATCGGCAGCACCGTTAGCGTTTTGGGCTATTTCGTCAGAGCTGGCTCCCATCTCGTGAATGGCTGTGGCGACCTGTTCTATCTGGCTAGTTTGTTGTTTGATGTCTTGTTCCATTGATTGAGCCATTCCATCCACGCTCTGAATGGATTCTGATATTTGTTGACCCGTATTCGAAACGTCTTTAAGCAGGTCGCTAAGGTATTGAACAAATTGGTTATATCCTTTTGCAATCTGACCTATTTCATCATGACGTGAGTCATCCAAGCGAAGCGTTAGATCGCCACCGCCTTTTCCTATCTGTTGCAATAGTTCTGCAACCTCAACGAAAGGCAGCAACAGTTTGTTGGTCGCCCATGCTGCGATTGGTGTATAGATTGCAGCGATGAATAAAGCCATAAAGATAATGGTTTGACTGAAGCCGTTTAATTCACTTAATACTTCTTGCTTGGGGATTTGAGTAATCAAAGTCCAACCAATACCCGGCATCGATTTGGAGCCTAGAATTTGAGGCTGTCCGTCAACAACACCCTCATGAACAATGGTTTGCTGACTACCGAGCAGTAGGCTACTTTCAATCCCGACAGAGTCCAGTGACTGACCAATTAGGTTTTTATCTGGGTGAACCTTGATGAGCCCTTGTTGATCGACCAGGAAAACAATACCGCTTTTACCTACGCTGTAATTGCTGATCAATTGGGTAATACTTTCCAAGGTCAAGCCGATGCCAGTCACACCGATACGTTCGCCGTTTCGAGTAACTACATAATTGACAAATAGCGCTGGGATTCCAGTGCCGGCATCAATATCTAAAGAGAGCTCAAATGCTTTATCTGACTGGATGAAGCGGTAGAACCATTGGTCATTTTGTTCATTGGCTGAGATGGTTTTTAGTACGCCATTATGTGTGTAGTAAGTGCCCGCTTCGTTGGAAACGTAATAGGCACTGATCGCGTTGAATTCATTTTTAACAGATTGAAGATAGGTCCGAAGCTCTTCTTCCGAGAGTGTGGTTTGCTGCATTAAAGGTGAAAGCGTCATCATCTTTGATGCAAGAATAGGAGTTTCCAACTTAAGGTTGATTTCATTGCTCACCTCGCCAAGTGACGCGGGCAGTTCTCTTTCAAAGGTTCTATCAATCAAGATGGCTCGGCTTGATTGAAATGAATATATCCCCATCACGCTAATAATGGCCAGAGCAGCGATGATCGTCGCCAATATTGCCTTAGTTCGTATAGTAAATTGCAATTTAGAGTCCCTTCTAAAACTTCCAATGTTCATTTGTAAATATAATGTTAATTAAAACCTGACTTGTTGGTCAATAAATGAATCCTGGAAATGAGTGTTGTGCGATATTTGTACAGGTTTGGAGGCGGTCGCATTTACTTGTGCTTTGACTGAGGACTTTTTTCGGAGCCAAATTCAATTAATAAAAATTACACTCATTGGTTTACTTTTGTTTTTTGATATGTAAACTTACCAGTGTAGTTTTGAGTTGGGTTTTCCCAACGGTTGAAGAGATACCAATGAAAAAATATCTATTACCGATTTTAGGAGTACTTGCCGTGGTCGCTATCGTAAGCACAGGTTCACAATCAAATGACAATCTAGATAAGCTTCCGAAGAAGTTTGTTAACAGTGAACTGGAATACAAATCGGGTATGTCTGATATTTTTTCAATCTTGAAAGCCTATGTGACAGTGGAAAGGAATGAGCCGGTGCCGCGTGCTGCATTGCCTCTAATGCCGATGACAGCAGAACAGCTGATTGAAGAACAAGAAGACGTTGCGTACCGTTTAGGTCACTCAAGCGTGATGATGAAACTGGATGGTAAGTTAGTGATGACTGACCCCGTGTTCAGTGATCGTGCATCGCCAGTGCAATGGATGGGGCCAAAGCGTTTTCATCCAACACCAATCACACTGCAAGATCTACCCGATATTGATGTGGTGGTGATCAGCCACGATCACTACGACCATTTAGACAAAGGTGCGGTTAAGGTGCTTGCCGATAAAGTAGGTACGTTTTTGGTGCCACTTAGAGTCGGTGCGCTACTGGAAAAGTGGGGCGTGGATAAAGCAAAGATCATTGAGCTGAACTGGTGGGAATCAGCAATAGCTGCCGACATCGAGTTTACTTTGACTCCAACACAGCACTTCTCTGGGCGTGGCTTACTTGACCGTGACCAAACACTGTGGGGGAGTTGGGTTATTAACGCTTCAGATAAGAAAGTCTTCTTTAGTGGTGATTCCGGTTACTTCAACGGCTTTAAAGAGATTGGTGAGCGCTATGGGCCATTTGATTTAACCATGGTTGAAACGGGCGCATACAACTCACTTTGGGCTGATATTCATATGTTCCCAGAACAGAGCGTTCAAGCGCACATCGACCTGCAAGGTAAGGTGATGATGCCAATCCACAACAGTACGTTTGACCTATCAATGCACGATTGGCAAGACCCAATGGAACAAGCTCTCACTATAAGCAAAGAGCGAGACGTGCAAATGGTAAGCCCTATGATGGGTGAACGTTTGGTGATTTCAGAACCAGTACCTGTTCAAGCATGGTGGAAACTAGCATCGAATTAGAGCTGTCATCCAAATAGACGTAGCTAAACCGCTAATCTGTATAAACCCAGCTTATACACAAAACGCCACCGATCTTACGATTCGGTGGCGTTTTTGCTTTTTGAAAAGAGTGGCTTGTTCGAAAGGGCTGCTTGTTACTTAGAGCAACTTTCGAGGTTCTTAGCCATTTTGTTCGCTATTTTGCTGAACTGTTCTAATTCATCTTCGGTCATGCCTTTGGTCATTCGTTGTAGCATGTCTCGATCAATATTAGAGACTTTACCCATGATCTCTTCACCCTTATCAGTCAGGACCAACAATTGGCTACGCTTGTCTTCAGGGTTTGGAGACTTCTTCACAAGCTCTTGATTGATCGTTGTATTTACTAGTCTCGTGACTTGTGCTTTATCACGGCATAGGCAGTTTGCGATATCGATAGCGGTACATGGAGATTTCTTAGTAATGATCTTCATGACACGAATGTTCATAGGTGCGATCTCAGAATCTAAGCTCTCAATCTGTTCACGCATTTGGCGTTTAAAAGAGTGTACTAAGCGAAAGATAGACTCTAGCGATGTGTTATCAGGCATGAACGATCCTCAGGAATACAGTTGATAGTATCAACCATTGTGCTTGTAGTTGACATTATCACTTAGCGGTTCGTAAATTCAAGTTAGGAGACAGTAATGACGATGCAAATAATCACAGGCAAACACAATAACTACCGCACCACTATTGAAGAATTGAGCGTTAAAGAAGACTGCGAACTTCAAACCATACAACTTGAAATTGAAGACAGAGAAATATGTTCGCAATTGTTGAGAAGATCAAACAAGACAATGGCTTAGATAAGCAATCAACAGCGCTTCTTCGACAATGACATATTCAAAATGCCAGCAAACTGATCATCAGGTGCTGGCTTTTCTTTTGTTATATTGACTTAGAGGTATGTGTTTACTTGCGGTACATGTGACAATAAGCCTTTGAACACTTTACGGTGCAACCATCGTATGAGTGATGCAATTGTCCAAGCCTATTTCTAATCGTTCTAAATTTAAACGGTATATTATGACAAGTGTATTTGAGCAGGCGGCTAAAGAGTTATTAAGCCGTCGCACCGCGGGAACTAAAGCGCCAAGATTAATCGAACAATATCGCCCAACCAGTTTAGATGATGCGTTAGCCATTCAAGAATCAATGATTGAAATACGCGCAGATAGAGTGGGGGGCTGGAAGTGTCTATTACCTCTTGCAGAAAATAAATTTATCGTAGCGCCTATTTTCGCTGACAACGTGCAGCAAGGAGATGTTTGTGAACTGTTCGCAGACACAGGGTCTGTGCCAGGCAAAGGGGTAGCCCGAGTTGAGCCAGAAATCGCTTTTGTGCTGACTAAGTCATTGCCTGCGAACCCAAATGGCTACAGTGAAGCACAAATCAATGATGCAATTGGTTCATGTCGTATGGCGTTGGAGTTGATTCAATCTCGCTTTGCTGATGACAGTGATGCAGAATTTTACGAAGTTTTAGCCGATTGCTTGGCAAACCAAGGCCTATTTCTTGGTCCTGAAATAGAGAAAGATAAAGCGTTTGCGGCTGCTAAGGTCGAAGTGGCTATAACTCAAGCTGGAAAGGTTCAGGCATTTTCTGGCGCTCACCCTAACGCATTAGCTCAAAACCCTATCTACTGGTTGATCGATACGATGACCAAGCGTGGAGTCAGTTTTGAAGCGGGCGAGGCGATTATTACAGGGTCTTACTGTGGTGTGGTTGAGCTTGACTTCGACGAGCTAACAACCGTTGCTTATGATGATATCGGAGAGTATCAAGTGACTTTTAAGCAAAAGCGCTAAGTCCTTTGCAAGCTCTGTTTATCAAGAGAGTAGCTCTCTAAAACTCTGCTTTACGCATAGGCAATTTGTTCTCGAAAGGCTATTTACTGGTGAGTAAATAGCCTTTTCTATTATGTGATGTTCAATAGGGTTCTTATTACTTTGCATTAAATTGGGCGTTTAGACGTCTAGACGTTGACAAGTCCTAAGTGTGACATTAGTCTGCTCTCCTTCCTGTTCTATAGTGTTGTCGTTCCATGTCCAATTCAAAAAATTCTAATGCGGTTATTGCTCCTTCGGCAGTGGCGCTTATCCCTCTGATTGTGTTCCTAGCGCTGTTTATTGGTGTAGGTACGTACATGTCATTACAAGGCGTCGATTTTGCTTTCTATCAGCTTCCAGCTCCAATTGCGGCTTTGCCTGCGGTGATGTTGGCGTTGTTGCTAAGCAAAGATAAATTGAATCGTGCTATCGAACAATTCCTGGGTGGAGTCGGTCACAAAGACATTATTGCAATGTGCATGATCTACCTATTGGCGGGTGCTTTTGCGGCCGTGGCTAAAGCGTCTGGTGGCGTTGACGCGACCGTAAATCTTGGTCTATCGGCGATTCCAACGAGCATGATTCTGCCGGGTATCTTCCTAATTTCAGCTTTCATTGCGACAGCAATGGGTACGTCGATGGGCACCATCGCTGCAGTTGCTCCGGTTGCGTTAGGCATTGCAGATTCAGCAGGCATGAGCATTCCACTGACAGCGGGTGTTGTTTTGAGTGGTGCTATGTTTGGTGACAACCTGTCTATCATCTCTGATACCACGATTGCCGCGACACGTTCGCAAGGCTGTGAGATGAGAGATAAGTTTAAAGAGAACATCCGTATTGCACTTCCTGCTGCTCTTATCGCGATTGTTATCTTCGCGTTCAACAGCACAGCAACTCAAGTTCCTGAAACAGGTCCAATCGAGTGGCTGAAAGTACTGCCGTACATCACCATCCTGATTCTTGCGGTATCTGGTATGAATGTCTTTGTCGTGTTGACCATTGGTATCTTACTGGCGGGTGGCGTGAGCCTAGGTTCTGTTGAGAACTACGGTATGACTGATTACGCTCAAGATATCTATGCAGGCTTTGGCAACATGCAGGAGATCTTCTTACTGTCGATGCTGATTGGCGGTTTGAGTGAGCTAATGCGTCGCCAAGGTGGATTGGCGTTCCTGACTAACTTAGTGAGTGGTGTGATTCGTGCGTTTGGCTCTTCACACTCTAAGCAAGCGAATGGCCGTGCGAGTGAGCTAGGCATTGCTGGCTTGGTATCTATGGTGAACCTATGTACTGCAAACAACACAGTAGCGATTATTGTGTCTGGTAGCGTGGCTCGCCAATTGGCGGAAGAGAACAATGTATCTCCACGTCGCTCAGCAAGCTTGTTGGATATCTTCTCTTGTGTGATTCAAGGCGTATTGCCTTACGGTGCGCAGGTATTGCTATTAGGTTCTGTGTTCAACCTATCGCCGCTAGAGATTGTCTCTAACTCGTACTACTGTTTTGCACTTGCTATCGTGGCTGTTGTTGCTGTGTTTATCAAACACCCAGCACGCCAAGTGGCTCAAGCTTAGTAAAAATAGATTTTAATGAGAAGGCGCCGTAATCGGCGCCTTTTTTGTATCTACAAGAATTGTTCAGAAGCTGGCTTTTGATTTTGAGCTTTATTTAAGCAGGCTCTCAAGCTCGTTTGCTGTCGCGACATTGCAATAACCAAAGCTCAGTGCAGCCATGAATGCGGCGTGGACATGCGCTGCTGGAACCTTAACGCCATTGAACTCCATGTCTAAGGTTGTGCAAGCATCATGCGCTACGTGGCATTCATAGCCTAAATCGGTTGCTGCGCGAGTCACAGCATCAATACACATGTGGCTCATTGCGCCAACGATGATCAGTTTTTCAACGCCTTGCTCTTTTAGCACCTTGTTCAGTTCTGTGTCTCTAAAGCTATTGATTTGATGCTTTACGATGACTGGCTCACCTTCTAGCGGAGTCACGCTGCTGTGGATTTGAGCACCGTCTGATTCTGGCAAGAAGAACGGAGCATCATTCGTCGGAAACTCATGACGTACATGAACCACAGGAAGTTGCTTGTCTCTGAAAGCTGATAATAGCTGTGCACCTTTTTCGGCTGCTTTTTCTGTTTCAGACAGAGGCCATTTTGCACCTTCGTATGAAGGGAAATAGTCATTTTGAAAGTCGATAAGTAGTAGGGCTGTGTTCTTCATAGTCTATACCTTTGTATTTAGTGTGTTGCGGTGTAGGGATATTATGAATACTCTGTAGTTTTTATCGAACGTCAAAAATGACAGACTATATGGCAATAGTGACAAAATCAGTAATGGTCGAAATCATCGACTATCCAGGCTCTCTGCAAAGTGCCGTGTTTGGAGTGAAAGAGTTTCTTCAATTGGCTAATAGCCTCGAACCTTCCAATGAGCAGGTTCAGTTTCATGTTGAAATTAAGCCTTACGACGATTGGTCTAAATCGGTTGATGGATTAATCGAGAACTCAAAAGCAGACATCATTTTGGTGCCGCCAAACTTAGATGGCAGCTACTATTTAGAGCCGGATGAAGGATTGTTGGATTACCTTGTACAATCTCATCAACGTGGGGCGATACTGTGTTCTGCTTGCGCGGGCGTGTTTATTTTGGCGGAAACGGGGTTGTTGCAGGGACGAACCGTGACAACGCATTGGCAAGCACAACAACAATTCTCGGAGCAATATGCTGAGGTCGATGTTGATGTCGACAAAATTTTGATCGATGACGCTGACATTATCACCGCTGGTGGTTTGATGTCGTGGATGGATCTCGCTTTGTTTATCCTGACCAAATACACGACACCGACCAATACTCGTAATCTAGGTAAATACCTTGTGCTTGATACGGGGTTGAGAGAGCAACGCTACTATCAGAGCTTTGTGCCAAACTATGCTCACAGCAATGACAAGATTGTCTCGGTGCAGCGCTTTATTCAAAAGAACCATCACCTTTCGTTGTCTCTTGATCAATTGGCTGAAGAAGCGTTTA
This sequence comes from Vibrio bathopelagicus, assembly GCF_014879975.1. Taxonomy (NCBI): domain Bacteria; kingdom Pseudomonadati; phylum Pseudomonadota; class Gammaproteobacteria; order Vibrionales; family Vibrionaceae; genus Vibrio; species Vibrio bathopelagicus. The sequence goes on from NZ_CP062501.1 coordinate 589,844, forward strand.
TGACGCGAAGAACCTTTATTCGTCAATTTACCAAAGCGACCAGCTATACGCCGATCAATTATATCCAACATGTGCGTGTTCAAAGTGCATGTGAGTTATTGGAAAGCTCCCATAAACCGGTTGAGCAGATCAGCTACCTAGTTGGCTATGAGGACGTAAACAGCTTTCGAAAAGTCTTCATGAAAATCATTGGCTTAACACCATCGAGATTTCGTTCTAGATTTCTCTCTGAGGAATGACTTACCATAGATTGATATTCAATAGTTATCACTCGCACTGATTCAATGGTTTACTTACGGAATATGTGACGTGATATTGAAATGATCTTTTCTCGAACATAAATGGAATTTTGATGCTCGCTATTCCCTTGCCATTTGTTGCTGCTCTGTTGTTATTTATCACGGCCGTTTTGCTTCGATATCGTTACCCACAAACAAGTCAAAAACCATTTTGGTTTATCATGTTGTGCGCGTTGATGATTACTGTTGTTGGGTTACGTTGGACGGTGGATATTGCATTGTTTCGTTTCTTACAGCCAGCTCTAGGGGCAAGCGTACCTGTAACAGCATGGCTCTGTTTTGCGGGGGCTCACCGAAGCAAACCAAACACACATTTGCATTGGTTAGGTCCAGTCGCTGTTCTGGTTGGCTCATTTTCTTATGAGCACCTTTGGGGCGGGGCGATAGATATATTACTGATCTCGCTATATCTCGGCTATGGTTGCTTGTTGTTGAAATCATCGTTTAACTTTCCAGAGCAAGTCAGGCTGAGTGATGTATCGAATGTTTTGCTTGCTGAACGTGTTGCTGGTTTTGCTTTGCTGTTTTCAGCTCTCGTGGACGGTATTATCTCGTATGATATTTTGCTGCTTAACGCACAATACACCGACTTGATCCTATCTATTAGCTACTTAGTTCTTATTCCCGCGATTGTTGGGGCTGTGATTGTTGTAAGCACCAGTACGTCTCCGATTCAGAAGCAAAATCAACAACAGAGCGAACTTCCAACACTAAATAGCTTACCTGACGAAGCTGATGCACTGACACCAAAGGTAAGCGAAGACAAAGACGTCACGCAGATAGTCGCTAAGTTTGACGCGTTGATGAGAGAGCAACAGGTGTTCAAAGATCCGGATTTGTCCCTTAATCGATTGGCGAGAAAGCTAGGCATCCCAGCTCGGAAAATATCGTCAGCGGTTAACCAAACTCATAATGAGAACATTTCGAAGGTGATCAACGCTTATCGAATTGAGTACGCCAAGACTCTATTGAAGCAAAGTGATGACACGATAACTGACATCTTCCTGAAATCAGGCTTTCAAACCAAGTCCAATTTCAATCGTGAGTTTTCAAGGATTACTGGGCAAACTCCGAGTGAGTTTCGAAGCTCGCCATAAGTGTTAGATTGAGTTTGTTTACTTCTAAGTTTATCGATTTAGAAAGCCAAAAATGTCATTCAATATCAATTGATGTAGCTCACCGCGTGAAGCGCCTAAGCCGTCTTTACAAATAATGCCATCGCCCGGTACTTCCTCTTCAAGCATTGCTTCGGCTCCTGATTTACATGGTTGAATGAAACTGAAATGAGTGGCGTTTTCGTAGACTTTGTATTGTCTCGAACTAAGAGGAATATGCTCTGCCATGTAGCCAGACTCTAATGCCTGAGGTAAGTCGCCAATATCAATCCCAGCAGCCAGTATTAAAGTGGGTACATTGATCTTATTGAAGCTTTGTACCGAAAAGCTACGAGCAAGCCCTAAATCAAGGCTAACCACGCGCTGTATTCGAGGGTCTGAAAGGCCTTTATCGTTTGGTTCAGCCGTTTGGACTTGCGATAGCCCTAATTCTTCAGAAAGTCCACAGGTACGTGGGTTAGGGTATATAAGACACTCAGCTTCGAAGATCGCCCTATCGATTTTCGCTCCTGCCAATTGCATCACTGTCCAGCCTCCTAATGAATGTCCGATTGCAGTGATATTGTTGGCGTTAACAGATTGCTTCCATAGAACTTCGCTTAACAGGTAATCGAGAGTTCGTGTGATATCTCGCGGTCTTTCCCACCACTTGGCTGCTTGCTCTGGAGATTGGTCAAAAGATGTGGTTCCCGGGTGATTGATCGCCGCTACGATGTAACCACGATGTGCGAGTGCTGTTGCCAACCAGTTTTGGTTGCGCCAGTTTCCTCGGTAGCCGTGTGATAGCAGTATTACTGGAAAAGTACCTGATTGAATTTCTGCATCTTTGATGATTTGTGTACCGATGAAGGCTGGGTTATCGCCAATCAAGGTTGTGTCTGATACATCTTGGGTGGGATACCAAATCGCAGTGTTTAGCGGGCGATTAGGATCGTCAGTTAAGGTGATTTGAGTGAATCCGACATCGGAAGCGATGGCAGAAGTACAAAAGGAAAGTAGGAATACGAACAGTAAGTGTGTCCATTTCATGAGATTGACTCCAGTTGAGGTAATTGGAGCCAATATGCGCTAAAGCCAGTGAGGGAGAGACCTCAAATACGATCGAGGACGCCCTAAATCGTGTTTGAGTACAAACTTAGCTATTTTGGATGTGCTTAACTCAGTTTCTTAGTTACATATTCTTTGTTTCTGACCATTAGCCACATCAAGCCGCCTAGAATACCTACCGATAATTGGATAAAGCCTAGGTTTTCAATCAGAGAATCTGGGCGGATTGAAACCAAGACCATACCCAGTGAACCACAAATCATGCTAAAGAACTGAATCAATGCAACGGCAGATCCTGTGTCTTGGTCTTGCTGGTTCAACATTAAGTTAGTGCCTGGTACTCGCATGATGATAACCATCAGCGTCGCTGGTGCTGCGATAAACATAAAGAACCAAGGTGACAAACCACCGACTGTCAGCGTAAAGATTCCGGCAATCGCTAATAGAGTAAAACACCCTGAAATCACTTTTTGAACCGATACTCGGTAGGACAACTTCATATAAAGCGTTGGCCCAAATGAGGCGCACAATGCGTTGAATGCGAAAGCGTAACTGAATTGCTGTTCGGTCAATCCGAAGTCATTGATGTAAATATAAGACCCTGCGGCAAGAAAGCCCATTAGCGCCATTGGTGTGATGGAGAAAATAACCAGCAGCTTTATGAACGAGCGATTCTTCATGACCACGCCCAGCCTCCCCCATGACCGGAAAATAGAGCCTTGGTATTTGCTTTCGAGTGTCTCTCGGTAGCAAAGCGCCAATACTGATGCGAATGCACCAAAAACGGCGAGGGTAACGAACATCATTCTCCAAGATGCAATCTTCAGTAGAAAGGCGCCAAATACTGGTGCAACCATTGGTGCGATGATAACCAGAGACATGATGGTCGCCATGATCTTTTCGCGTTCTCGGCCGTCATAAAGGTCTTTCACGATGGCGGTTGCGATAACGGTGATGGCACTGCCCGCAAAGGCTTGGAATATACGAGCACCAATCAACTGCTCGATGCTATTGGTCATAGCACATAATACGCTCGCCACCATATAGCTTGCGATGCCAATGAGTAGAATAGGCTTACGCCCAAACTTTTCGCTGAGCGGCCCCCAGAACAACAGGCCAACCGCATAGGTCACGAAGTAGCTGCTCAGGGTAAGGTTGACCATTGATTGGTCAGTATTGAACACCTCAACCATTTGTGGAAGGGCTGGCAAATACAAGTCGATGGTCAATGGAGGAAACGCACTGATGATGACGAGGAAAAATAGCATACCGGTCTTACCCAGTACTGGTTGTGGTTTCTTCAAGGTATTTCCCCGCTATCCAATAAAGGGCCTTTAATGGATGTGATGTTGGTTTTCAGAAGGTTTAAGACACGCTAGAGATGAAGGATGGATTCGCTCAAGAACTTGGCGGGAAATCTCTAATGGTTTGTCTCGGCACTTATTATATTACAAAATATTATCACTTTTATAGTGAACGGGTTCAACCTGTTAGTGGCCAAGCTGGATTGCAATGATGATCGATAGTTTGTGATGCTCATGGAAAGGTTGTGGCAGCTATGAATTAGCTGATTATCTTTTCTTTGGGCGTTTTTCTACCAAGCCATTGCGTTCTAAGCCGCGTCTAACACTGCTGCACAGCTTACCAAAACGGCGTAATTCTTCGAAGTTGGGTCCTTGGCCGATTGAAATACTGTGTTCCCAGTACATCAACTCACTATCGACCATCTCCAATAATTTCTTAGAACAACCAGAGCAGTTTCCTTTCGGTCCACAGATAAACGTCTCCGACTCGTAAAGAGGGAGTTCGTTTTTAACTTCTTCAATTAGGCTCAGCATTGCTGAATTTAGGTCTGGCTTTTTGTCTGTGAGTGGTTTCAAACTTAGTGCTTGTGAGGCAATCACAGAAGAAGTTGGTGTGTTGGTATGCAAATTCAAAGCAGCTGATGACATATCAAAGGCCCCAAGGAAAGAAGAAGAGGCGCATGCTACTCGTCGCAAGAAAATGGACCTTGATGTAGTGCAATAAGCGTGGAGAATTATCCTAAAGGGGTAGAAGGAAGAGGTAGTCAGAGTCACAAACGTTTTGCGACTCTGGTTTATCTCCTAGGCTTAGCGCAGAAAATAGGCTTAACGCTTAGAATTCAGCGTCGAATTGGAACACCATCCATTCTTTGGTTACTGGGTGATGCAGCGCCAGCCTTTCAGCGTGTAAGTGCAGTCTATCGGCTTTGTTGCCGTACAGACCATCACCCAAGATAGGCATATCTAGCCCTTCTTGGTGTGAACAGTGAACACGTAACTGGTGAGTGCGGCCAGTTTTCGGGTGCAGATAAACCTTGGTGGTATCTTGGTTTCGCTCAATCACTTCCCACTTGGTTTCAGCTGGCTTGCCGTGTTCGAAGCAGACAATCTGACGTGGACGATCGTATAAGTCACCACGCAGCGGTAAGCGAACATAACCTTCATCTTGCTCTAGAACGCCTTCGATCATTGCCACGTAACGCTTCTCAACTTCACGAGTAATGAATTGCTTCTGCAGGCTTTTGTTCGCACGTCGTGTAAGAGCAAATATCAGAATGCCAGAGGTAGCCATATCTAAGCGGTGGATAACAAATGGCCCTTCAACATCTTGATGCATTTCTTGAACGCGAGTGTAGGCCGAGTCTTTAATCGTTTTGCCCGGCACAGATAGGAAACCTGCTGGCTTGTGTACCACCACGATGTGATCATCTTGATACAGAATGTCGAGGTCTTTGCCTTCTGCTGGGTTCTCTAGCAATGGGTTTGGATCCACCTCTAGGCCTTTCATCATATGGCCAAGGATCGGCACACACTTACTCTGACAAGAAGCGTAGTATTTCTTGTGTTTACGGATTTCCGATTTCGGTGAACGACCCCACCAGAATTCAGCCAATGCCAACGGTGTGTAACCGTTCAAATACGCGTACTGCAGAAGCTTGGGTGCGGCGCATTCACCAGAACCTGCTGGTGGTATCTTGTTTGGGGTGTCTTCAAAGATCTGGTTCAGATCCTCAATGTTTCCTTCCGCATTTTGGAAAGCGTATTGTGAAAACAGTTTGTGCTGAAGCTGATGAGAAAGGTGTGCTCTTTGCTCTTTGAGTTCAGCCAATTGAGTCGTAAACACGTCAACTTTGCTTTGAAGCTCATTCAGGGTCTGTTCCCAGTTGAGTTTAAGATATTTCTGCTGATTTTTGTCGGCAACACTGGCTCTGTTTAACTCGTTATTCAGTTGCTCGAAGGCTTGCTCATCAAGGTCTTCTTTACCTTGTTCGCGTTGTTCTTTGCGTGTTTTTCGACCTTCTATAATTAACAAACGCTGAGCTTCAATCTCTTGCTCTGCCTGTGCTTTCTGTTGTGCTAATTGTTCACACAGTTCAAGGTATTCAGCGTTCGCTTGCAGCGCTTTAAATTTCGCATTAACAGCCATCATGTCGGCTGTGTCTTGATGGAAAAAACTGTCGCTGCTGAGCATGTCGAAGACTGGCGGCACAAAGTGAGGTAATAAGTTTTGGTCAGCGATTTTTCCGGAGAAAGCAGAGAAGTAACCAAGTTCACCTTCAGGGCTTTTCACCAGTAATACGCCAAACATTTTGCCGCGGCCTGCGTCAGAATCTAGCCCGAAGTCATGTTGCCAATCGGTTTGTGTTTCTAGGTATTGTTGAAGCTGATGAGAAGCGATTTCACACAGTGCGTGTGGTTCGTAATAGAACGGGAAGGTGAAACGCTCAGGCAACGAATATGACTCGATCGGCTGTTGAAAGCGAGTGAAGCAATGCTCAGGTGTGTGGCTGTTTTCTGAGTCGTGCGTTGGTTTGGATGAGTGCATATTGTCGTCTTAGTACTTATATCTTGGTGATAAATGGTTGTGAGTCTACTGTGTATGATTATAGAGCCTAGAAACAGAGCGACTAAAACAGGGGCCTTTAAAAACAAGGCTTCTAGAAACCGACGTTCTAATAATAAAAAGTGAAGAAACACAGTACAAGGCGGGGATTCTACTCTTTATCGAAAAGCGCCTCAAATAAGAAATGGATCAATGATGGGATACATGAGTTGTCATTTTGCATGCAAAACTTAGGAGTCTCGCTTGATAGTCATAAATTGATGAGTGACTTCTCGTTTCTAATCAGAGAAGGTAACTTCATAAATGAAGGGTGGCAGCTTTGCCGCCCTCTTATTCAACCTAAGGTAACGTTATGATTCCACTCAATACTTCCATCGTAGCTGGCGTCGCTCTTTCAGAGATCGACGGACAAACGAAAATGCTATTAATGAAGCGTGTGAAAGGCGAATTTTGGTGCCATGTAGCAGGATCGATTGAAGCGGGCGAAACAGGCTGGCAGGCTATTGTTCGTGAGTTTGAAGAAGAGACCAAAATTGAAGTGAAAGCCTTGTACAACGCGCAGTTTCTGGAGCAGTTTTACGAGGCACACGTTAATGTGATTCAGCTAATTCCTGTGTTTGCTGTGTTATGTCCACCCAACCAAGCGATTGAACTGAATGATGAACATACTGAGTACCGTTGGTGCAATTTAGAAGAGGCGAAAGCGTTAGCACCGTTTCCTAACCAACATGCGGTCTACGAGCATATCTGGTCGTATTTTGTCGATAAGCCAGTCAATCCGCTTTACCGTGTGAAATTGAATTAACACTGACTGCTTAAGATCTAGGACTTGCCAAGGTACGGGGTTAAAAAGGCACTCACTTGTGCTTGGGATAGCCCCACATCGACTTTCACGCCGTGTGATTCGAGTATCGCCACACCACGACCGTTATTGCGAGGATCTGGGTCTAACATGGCGATAACTACGTGTTTGACGCCAGCCTTAACCAGTGTGTGGGCACAAGCAGGTGTTCTGCCAACAAAAGAGCAGGGCTCTAATGTTACATAAGCCGTAACACCTTCCATTTCTCCGTCCATTCCGTCGTCATAGCTATTCAGCGCTTCGACTTCTGCGTGATTTCCACCGACCTTCTGTGTGTATCCGACCGACACGACCTCACCGTTTTTGACCAAAACACAGCCCACTGGCGGGTTTGGTTGGCAATCAGGCAGGGCTTGGCGCGAAGCTTCAAGAGCTTGCAGCATGTATTGTTGGTTCATGGTCGTTACTCAGTATGACGAGAAGGTGCAGTTGTTAGTGGCCGCGCGCGGTTGATGGGTTGATTAGTTACTAAGCTAATAAGTTAATTAAGCTAACAAGTGGAGCATGTTCGATCTGATTGGGCTTTTAGTCAATGGTTTAGTTTTGAACTCGACCGATTTACCAGCGGCTCTATTCAATATTCAATCTTGGCCAATGGGATAGCCAGTTTTTGGATTGGACTCGTTGATCAAACACGTCGCGACTGCGATTGGGGTTCGGTGTGATTTTCAAATCAAACAAGCTCTCTAAGCCAAAAGCAGAAATACACTCGATTTCCCCTGTTGGACTTTGTTTTAGGGCGACCGCAGTCTCTTTCTCAGGCCAGTAATTCATCGCATCTAATGCGCTTTGATAAGGTTTGTCGCCATTTCGGGTGTGCATATTGGCTTGATTGCGAACTTGCCAATCCAACTCAGGTAACCACTGTTGAAGCTGAGCTTCGTATCGAATAGCCGACTCGTAAGAGGTATCACTGCGATCAAAGTAGATCACATCAATGTCGTTGAGTGGCGTAGGGGAATCAAAGTCATGTAGGTGGTCCCACACTCGATTTCGCACAAAGCCCGCAGCCACATAGCATTGCGGTAAACCCAGTTGAGAGACACAACCTAAAACTTGCATTCGTAAGGGATCTTGTTTGATCAACCTGGTGACGCGCTTGGCTAATGGTTCGGACATTTATGAGGTCGTAACGTCGGTTATTTGATAATGACGAGTTACGTTCTTTGAGATGTGACCCCATTCAGAGGCTTTTACTCGCTGCTGGTGGGCTTCGAATGCTTCTCTACTAGTGAACTCTTCATAAACTTCAAATCGATTAGGCTGAAGTGAACTTTGACTGACTCGAAATACGATACAACCGGGTTCTGAGAGTGTGAGTTCTTTATGAACAACCAGCGCTTGTGTGACAGCTTCTAGGTCGTTGTCTGGCACAAGAATATGCCCTTGTAGAATTACTTTACTCATAATCACGTCCATTTAATTTTATCCATTACTGTCTTTTTCTATTAAAAGCGCTTCCGTTACAAACATAATCCCATTTTGAGTTTGTGTCGTATAGGCTTATGTGAATAAAAAATAGCCAGCTCAAAAAAACAGGAGTTACCCTGTAACATGAGTTGTGGAGAAGATAGTAGTAGGCGAGAAAGGCTAGTTAATGGCAGGAAAGGTGAGTTATTGGGAACTAAATCCATGTTGGTCCGGTCTATTAAATACGTATCACTGAACTGTATTGATACTGAAATGAATTTGTCATCTGAGATAACTAATCTAAATTTCGAACAACGGCTTAAGAGATTGAATTGAGGCATAGTTGATAACTAGGTCATACTTTGATGTAAATGGTACTCAAAACTCTATATATTTTGTGATATGTATCATTGATCTGGCCGTCAAACACCGTTAGATTCGAATAGTTGGCAATAAAAATAGCTCATGAAGAGCAGTTAAAGAAAAGGAAATATCCCTTATGAAAAAAATGAGAAGAGCACAGCTTCATCGCGTTCGTATCCAATACTGGAAAGACACAGCGAAAGAAGCTTCAAAGAAATAAGCTTTATATCGATAACTGAAAAGCGAAAGAGCTTGAAGTTAACATGATGAATTAAAAGCTTAGAAGCAGAACTGATTACAAGATCTGTAAACGCAACAAACCGATTTCAATAGCACTCTCAAGGACCTTCATCTGGTCGGCGACTAAAGAAATCATCCCCCAAAGAGCTGGCAGGCATTAACAATAATGCAATTCAATGTCAGCTCATTAATACCTCCTAGTTTATCTTTACCTCACTCAGTACTTTGAACCAAAACTAAACCAAAACTGATCACCAATCCGTATCTTTGCCTCTATCACTAAAACCGTTGTTAGGATTCAAAACACCAAAAAATAAAACAGCAGCCAATAAAAAAGCTCCCGATTTCTCAGAAGCTTTGATTTAGATTTTGATATCTGACGACGTTAGCCGCTCAGGGATCAGGGCTTAGGTTCAGGCAGTGACTCTAGCGTTGGAACAGCGTCTTCAAGCTTACATCATCGGTTCTGTTTAACTTAAGGCTCAGTAGGTAACCACCAATACCGAGCAGTACGTAAATACTTAACGACAGAATAGAGACTTCTGAAAGCGCACTGAATGGATTGCTGGTCGTCAGCACTTTCATCGGCAGCGATGCGATGACAGAAAAGAAATCATTGATGCCATAGAATCCGAATAGCGCGATAGCTAACCACTTAATCGCAAAGCTTGAGATGAAAATAACAAGCAGCGGAGAGTTAACCAGTTGCGAAATCGCCAGAGTAACCGTTGCTAATGGCAATAGAACTAACGCAACCAGCAGCATTCGACCAAAGAAAACCACCCAATTGGTTAGCACATAGAATAGCGATTGTTGCTCTACTATCAGTGCTAATTGCTGTTCGCTTGAAACGTTCAGAATCCAAAACAGAGAATCAGCGAATAGAACCAACAGAGCGCAGATAGCGGGAATCACCACTAAACCGAAACCTAGCTTCACACAGTGAGTCATGGCGTTCGATACGGGCATACTTCTCCAAAACATTGAGCTGCCTTCTTGGCGCTCTTTACGCAGCGTTTTAGGGATGTAAAGCGTCGAAAGCAGCAGTGAAATCAAGCCTGCGCCAAAGTAGATCACTGAGTTAAGATCTTGTGCGAACTCTCTGTGGATGTCGCTCACGTCGCCGTTGACTTCCATTTGGAAGAAAAACTCGTGTTGTGCCTGACCGCTAAAGAACAGACTAACGAACAGCAAGAAGCCACACAACCCGACAAACAGAGGCAATCGAGTGTTGATTTTGTGCTCGATAAGCTCTTTTTCTAGCATGTAAAAACTTGGATGCATTATGCCTTCTCCGTCTGTGTTGCAAGGAATAGGTCCGCGAGACCCACGTTGTAGATGTTACCCAATGACTCAACTTGCGCTTTATATTGGCCTTCCAGTAACCACTTAGTACTTCCTAACCCAGGCTGTGAGGTCAGTGGGTTGAGCTTCTGGATCTCGCTTGAATGGTTGTTTGCGACATCGATAATGAAATAGTCGTTCTCGATGTCTTCCATGCTCTTTTTCAACACACAGTGGCCTTGCTTCAGAATCAACACGTCCGTTAGTAGGTGTTCAATCTCTGAAACCTCATGGCTAGCAATGATCATGGCGCGTTCGCCGTCATGGAACCACTCTAGGAGGTGACGATAAAAAGTATCGCGGTAGAGTAGATCAAGCCCCAGCGTTGGCTCATCTAAGATCAACACCTGAGTGTCGGTTGCAATGATGATCGCAAGGTGAAGTTGTACCTTCATCCCTTTAGAAAGCTGCTTAATCGTTGAAGAGAGCTTAATGTTGGTGCTGCTTAACGTCTGTTCGGCTTTTTGCTTGTTGAAGCTTGGGTGTACACCTTGGGTGTAGCGAAGCAGTTGTTTCACTGTCATCCACTCAGGTAACACGTTTACATCTGAAATGTACGATAAGTGCTGCATGAGTTCTGCGTGCTGGTGGATAGGATGGTAACCATTCACCTCAATCTCACCTTGATAGCTGTGCCCACCAAGCAGTGATTTGATCAGTGTCGATTTACCCGCGCCATTGTGTCCAAGCAGCCCAAGCACTTGCCCCGGCTTTAACTCAAAGCTGATGTTCTCAACACCCACTTGGTTTGAATAGGTTTTGGTTACGTTTTTCACTGAAAGTAAAGTACTCATGACTTGTCCTTTATATGTTGTTCTAGCTGTTTCACGAGTTCTTCGACACTCATATCAATGATGCCTAGCGTCTCAGCGATGGCTGGGATCTGTGTGTTAATGAAAGTTTGGTGTGCCGAGTCTTTCAATTTTTGAAGTGCACCTTCCGCGACATACATGCCCTGGCCGCGTTTTTTCTCTACTAGACCTTCATCAACCAGTAACTGATAGCTTTTCATGACAGTCAGGTGGTTGATTTTGAGATCGGCGGCAACCGCACGCACAGAGGGTAATGCTTGTTGTTCTAACCAAACACCTTGAAGAATTTGGTCACTGATCTTTGCGGCAAGCTGCCTAAAGATCGGCTGGTCGTCTTTCCATTCGGTCATATTCAAAACTGCATGGTGATATACATGTGTATAACACTAACCTTTTTATTCGAATTGGCAAGGGTTTTATAGCAATAGATAGAATGTTTTTATGGTTGAATGGATAGTGTTTAGCTGGAAGGGAGCCTGAAGCCAGCTTCCTTGCCGGCTCTCAAGCAGTTGTATCAAAGGTGGTTATTTGAAATGGAAACCATTGTTTATCTACATTTCAAATAGGGTGAGGCTTTACTCTTCTGAGTTACTGGGTCTGCTATACAAGTAGCCTTGATGCAGGTTGTAGCCTAGTTGGCACAAGATATATTGTTGCCTGCGAGTCTCTACGCCTTCGTAAATCATTGTAATGTTGGACAAGCGTCCAATTTCAGAGATGTTGAGCAGCACGGCCTGGTGATGCTCCCCAGACTCGATGTCTTTGACAAAACAACGGTCCAATTTGAGGTAAGTCGGGGAAATGATACTGATGATTTCGATGTTATTGTTTCCGGTCCCAAAATCATCCAGCGCGATAGTAATGCCCAGCTTTTTAATGTCTCTGATGTTATCGATCACTTCACATCCATAACCGATATTTGAGTATTCGGTTATCTCAACCACAAACTCATTTGCTTCCATTGCGGCTAAGTGATGTCGAATTTTCTCGAAATTCGTTCCCACTAATGCACTTGGGCAAACATTCACACCATAAATCTCGTGGCTGTTATTGGCCTTAGCATTTTTGACGGTTTCAATCAGTAAAATCGTATGGAAAGTGAGTAGGTTGATGCGTCTCATGGTGTTGATAAAGTCCAACACACCGACATTTCGTACCCTAGACAACAGTTCGTAATACAGCACGCTACTATCTTCTGTGTTGATGATGGGCTCTTCTTCAAAAGATATGTTTTTCCAGCGAAGTATATAGACCACAAAACCTAAAATATAAGAGTGATAGAGCAGGGTGGCTAATAGCAGAGCCAACGTAACCCACAACGCGGCAATGTCGTTACTGTAGAAGGTGATGGACGCACCGCTTGGTAGTGGGGCTTGATAGATAGATTTACTGTTTTCTCCAAGGTTTAGAATGTAGTAACCATTCTTTTGGATGGAGACAGAGTCAACTAACAAAGGCAGTAACGAGTTTCGGTATCGAGCTTCAATTGAGCCTTTGGAGATCCGCACAGTAAGGTCAATGTCATGCTCAGGGTCGGTGAATCGTGAGTAAGCAAAATCAGCGCTATCGTAAAAATCATCAATCTGATCGAGTTCTACCATCTTTGACCGTGTTTTGGATACATAACATGAACCCAAAGGAGTCGTCATCACTACAGAATCCAGATTGAGTGAGTGCCTTAACGCATGGACTGTGCCTTCGTTGTTGCAGCCGTAACTCATGACTTCTTCAGCAATTTCTTTGGTGTTTTGACTGTATTCATCTGCGATTTTCGTCGTATAAAGGATTTGGAAAAAGTAGACAACGAATAAGATAATTGAAGAAACAGTGAACACAAGTATCAAAGATCTTATCAACTCTTTTTGGTAAGCGTTGAACATCAGCTTTAACACGTCTTTGTGGCTGGGTTTGAATTGGTTGATGTTGTACTTCGGTGCAATTCGATTGGTAGAACTTTTATCAAGGTCGATGAAGTAACCGACTTTATAGAGATTCGATATCAGTTCATTTTTATTATTTACGTTGGCCTTTTTACATAGGCTACGATATTTCTTTCTTATCGACGCGATAATGTTTTTTAATGCGTACAAACTGAACTCCTCATCAAAATGTAATTTAAATGACTCCTCAACATCTCTAGCCGATTGAGGGTTTGATATTGATGAATGTTCTAATAAAAATTTTAGAACAAAACTCTCTTTACTATTAAGGGTTTCTTCTGATATTTTATTACTGTCCCTTTTGATATATATTTTTTCTTCATTATAAATTAGTTGCAAGCTCTCATTATTGTTATTTATGTTGAAAGAACAGTGCATGGCTCAACTCCTAAGCAGTCATTATTGTATTTGTGTGATTGATATGTGGTGATTGAAATTCTATTCAATCAAAGATTCCTTTCTAAAAAACATAACTAAAATGTCACGGCTTTCTATCAATATGTTGATGTTAATCCCATAAATTTGGGTTTAATGAAAGGATGTAGAGAGGTTCATTCAAAACTTGAATTTATAAATCAATGCCATTGATTTACAAGAGGTAAAGGAGATTAATCCATTTGTTCTGGTATTTATCCATTTACAACACTCAGTTTTATAGGCTTTACTTAGTTGATTAGCAAGTGCTAATTTAGGTGGTGGAGGTATTCATTGTACTTATTTAACTCGAGGATTTATTATGGTTTTTACGGATAAAGATTAATTATGAAGATTTATATAGCGTTAATTCAATCTTGTATTTAGGTGATAAATTATCCACAGTGAAGTGATAGAAATATCAGTAGTGAGCTTGTTTTCGATTAACCTTATTTGTTAAAAGGTTGATTGTGTGTTTTTATCAGTGTCTGTTATTTTAATATGACTTATTTGTTATTGAAGGACATATTATTTTCAAGCGGGGGCTAAGGCAGTGAGGATGTGCGCTTCTAGGCGAGAGTCATTTTAAATAAGTAATTTTTTATACGAGCATTCAAGGTGAAATTGTTCAGGGTTACTGTGAACACTGCACGTCGTAAGTATTTTTCTCAACTCTTTCTCAATTGTTCTTCGATATAATCTGATTGTTACTCATCACAACTGGTTATTTACCTCAACATAGTAAATCTAGTTCTAATACGAATATCCTCGAGATGTACTTTAACGTCGATGGTAGGGCTGTTGTATAGAAGGGTGGGAGCGAAATCCATCTAGCATGCGCCATCAAGAACGACGATTTGAGGCTCTTTGTCTTGCTGATCCAACATCTGACAAAAGGTGAATAGGTGTCACTTTCAGTACATAATGAAGAAGAAAGCTCCTAATTAGGCTGACTAATAGGAGCTCTCGATACTTTCTCTCTCTACAGCTTTCTTTTGGTAAGAAATAGAGAATTAAGGGTTTAGCAATTGAAAGCTAAAGCTAGAAATTGAAGCTTGCGGTAACACGTACTACATCTTCTTCAAATGGTGTTGTCCCACCTGAACCATCTGGCACCATTGCCGAATCATTGATCTTACCGTAATCCACCGTTAAGCCAATCATGCGCCAGTTAACCGTTGTGCCTATTGAGCCATAGACGTTATCGATATTGATGTCGTTAAATGAAGCATTGTCAGATTTCACATCCGCATTCAAATAGTTAATACCGATCTTTGGGATAATATCGAACTCGGCGATTTCAAATTTATAGCCAACGTTGGAGTATAAGCCCCATGCATCTTGTGAGTTTGGCTCATCTAAATCTACTGCTTCCGTACCTAATGAGAAACCGCCACCGACAACGATGTTGTTCGATAACTCTTTACTGTAGCCGAAGCTTGCCAGTTCTTGATTTCCGATGAAAGTCACACCAGCTTCGATAGAGTTGTCACGGCTATTTGCAAATGCAGACAGTGACATACATACCGTTGAAATTACGATAGCTGGTAAAACGAAGGTGTTCTTGTTCATGATTCTCTTTCTCATTTTGTAAGGATGGAAAAAGTGTACGAAATAACGAGGCTCAAATATGAGTCGCGATACAATCACGAATGAGCTGAACAAGAACTGACATAAAGTGAATAAAACTAACTCGAACATGAAGATGAAGGTAGGGTTTTATGTATAGCTGATAAGCGGTGAATGTTGATTAACATGCACCATCAAGGACGACGATTTGTGGCTCTTTTTCTGGCTGATACAGCACCTGACAAAAATCACCTTCAGGTAAATAGGTGTAGCTGTCAGTGTCAAAAGAGATAGCGGCTACTCGCTCTGCATTGCTGTCAGGTATGACTTCCTTGTTGATGACGTGAAGTTCAGTTTCATCAATGTTCAACAGACGCCTTAAGGCATCGACATAAGCGATTGGGTAACCATGACAAACGTAATAGGTTTCAACCTCGGTTTTCTCGACATAGTTACATTGCCCTTCGACACCACCGATTGCAGATTTAGCGTAGATCATATCTATGCCTGTGCGTAGGTTGCCTGCCACATCGTGTATTTTACTCGCACGAGCATTTCCTTGAATGTCTAAGAACTTGACGATGGCCGTGGCAGAAACCACCGCTAAGATTAATAAAGCGACGATAAGTTCTAAGAGAGTGAAGCCGTTTTGTTTGCTCATGTTTACCAATTATTGAATCTGATGACGGTACTTTTGGAGAGTAATCGATCTGCTAAAGTCATTACAATGAGTAGGTATAAATGTTTATTGACATATGAACTGCTTTCTCTATAAAAAATTTTAATAAACAATGGGTTAGGTTTATTTTCTTCTTGGTTGGTACAATGTAAGCCTGCGTAAGCGTTAACAAAGACATCGTCATGTTGTTTGCTAAGTAATCAAGAGCCTAACTTATTGATAAATAAATCTTTAGTTTTCTATTTATCAAGCGGATAAAAATTGAATTTCGACTTCATTTGAGGGAATAGGCTTACTGAACAAGAATCCTTGAAGATACTGGTATCCGCAGTCGATTAAGAACTCTTTCTGCGTTTTGGTCTCGACGCCTTCAGCTATCACCTTTAACCCCAATTTGTCACAGATAGCATGGGTCGCTTGGACAATCGCTTTACTTCCTTTGTGCGAACCGTGGACAAAGCTTTTATCGAGCTTAACAGTGCTAATTGGTAGGTCGTGCAACATGGATAGAGAGGAATAACCAGTGCCGAAATCGTCAAGATGAAGCTCAACACCCAGTTTGGATATATCGTTCAGCGACTGCCTAACTTCACCGTGTTTGAAAATCATTGAAGATTCGGTGATTTCAAGGGCGATGCTTTGAGGGTGGATATTATAGAAGTTAAGCATGGCCGACAGTTGTTCAGCAAAGGACGCGTGCATCTGAATACTCGAGATATTAATGCTCATCATCAGTTCACTATCAAACTCTCTATGCCATATAGATAGCTGCTTAAGGGCTGAATTGAGCACCCACTTTCCTAGCGGTACGATCTGACCTGTTTCTTCCGCCACAGTGATGAATTCATCAGGGCCAATGTTACCGAGCTCTTTGTCTGACCATCGAAGTAGCGCTTCAAACCCTTTCACCTTGCCGTGATTGATGTTCATGATCGGCTGATAATGCAGATTAAGGTCGTCGTTTTCTAAGGCTTGAGTCAATCGATGGCGGATTTCTACTTTCCGATGCAGAACCTGCGCTAAGTTCGGCGTGAAAGTCTGGAAGCGGTTTCGACCATTCGCTTTAGCAATGTGCATTGCCATACCTGCTTGCTTCAACAATGACTCTTGATCCACGGCGTTATCAGGGAAATGTGCCGTACCAATGCTACAACCAACAGACAAGGTGCCAATGCCACTGATATGGAAGCTTCTATTTAGTGCGTCAATAATACGCGAGCAAAGTAACGGGATGTTGTGGTTTCGACAGATGTGGGCAATCACAATGAATTCGTCGCCACCAAATCGACCTATCATGCAGGTTTCATCAACGAGTTGTTTGAGACGCTCACCTACTTGTTTGAGCAGTTGGTCACCGACACTGTGGCCATAGGTGTCATTAACCAGTTTGAAGCCATCAAGATCAACGAACATCAACTCAAAAGGTGAGCGATAGGCGATACTGGTTTCCAGAAGGTTGGTGATGCCACGGCGATTGTAAAGCTCAGTTAAGCAGTCGTGTTCCGCGTTGTATCTGGCCTTTATTAGCTTCTCTTTCTGTTTGGTTGTGCAAGTCAGGTTTAACAGCAGCTCACTCTTATCAAATAGCCATTTTCCCTGCACATCGAAGTGATGAGCTTTATCACCAATATGGCAGCTGACTTCTTCTAAAATCTCTCGACCTTTGCGTGCTGAAAACAACCACTGGGCGGCTATCTCTTCACTTGAAACGAAATCGGAGAGGGTGGTAAACGGCGAACCATAGTTTTGGGAAAATGCAGAGTTAGCACTTACTACTGCTCCCGATCTATCAAACAACAGGGATAGGTTAGAGCCATCAGAACAAGCGAGGTCGTGCTTTAGGCTATCTTCTTCTGCGATGACTTGTACCAGCATTCCAGTTCGGCCGTCTGGCAATGGGATCCCAGAAAACAAACACAGAGCCCGCTTAGCAATGTACTTGGGCGTGAAGTTCCACCATGTCTTGATGCTTTGGTTTCGCTGAAACTGTCTTTGGTATTCTTCAAGTGTGGCTTCTATCGCCTTTGACATTTCGACACTAAAGTCACGTGATGTCAGCTCAAATAAAGATTCAGACTCCCAAAGAGGAAGGGCGCTGCTGTTTGCCCAAGTTATTCTCTTCTTATCAATGTCATATATCCAAATTGGACACTGGAGATACTCGAAAGGTTGATAACTTGTCATCATATTAAACTCGGTAAACAGATATTTTGGGCGAACGAAGCCTACTGAACTCATGTAGTCAGTAAGCTGTTTATCTTTATCTTTATCTTTATCTTTATCTTTTACAGGTTCAGTGAGCGGATGATTTTCGTCACCTTACCTTCCGGCGTGGTTTCGATGACATAGCCTTTCTTATCATCAAATATCTCACCATCGATAAACTGCCATCCATTCGGTTGCTCTGTTATCTCTTTAGGGAAGTCCTTATCGAACATCGAATAATTTGGATAGACAGTTTCGATGGCTTCGAACAACAGCTGAGCTTCATCTTGGTTAGTGACCACGAAGTTTTCTTTAAGACACAAGGTTAACTCTGGCAATGGTTGGGTTGTGTAAGGTTCTGTCACGGTACCCAATACACCGTTGTGTGAGTAAAAGAGGTATGAGCCACTGCTACTCTCACTGCCATCCGGTGACTTGATTGAAGGCGTGGCACTGTAGAATTCACAGCTAAAGACCATCTTCTGAATAATGCTGCTTTGTGGTGTGACTTGAATGTCTATCCAAGCACTGACTTGTTCTTGAATCTTGTTCACTGTGTCATGTTTATTGGTGTCAGCAATAAGCGGTGTTGAGACTAAAGCTGCAGTTGTAATTAACAGTGAAAGCGATTTATTCATCTTAAAGAGGGCCCTGTGTCGAAGTGGTGGTTGTCTAATAATGAGTCAATCCATTAGTTGGGCGAATGTTACGTTAAGAACTTATCTCTTAACAGGGTTTATCGTGTGCTCAATAATGGAAAATACTGGAGCATTAAATAAGTAATCGATTTCTTTTGATTTACTCATCAGATCGTTGGTTTATTAGGCTGATAAGTTGTTACTTTATAGTGTTATTCACTGGTGTGAGTTTAGTGCGCGGATGGTTTGTTTGATGGGAATTTGTAAACGCCTTAAATGTAAGTGCGCGTAAGAAAATAAAGCAAATGTAAGCATTGGGTAATTCTGTAAAGCCCCAAAGTGATTTCCCCCGTTTGGTAGAACCTACCTAAACTCAGGCACACGGGTCGCTGAGCGACGTATTTTGTAAACGTGTATGTACAAAAGTGATTACAATGTTTTGCGTACGGTAAACTCAAGGCTCTAATAACAACATTGATGATATATGACCAGTATATATACTGCCCTCGCTTTTAATAAATACTGGTGATAGGAATGTCGAAAACCAAAGTGCTCATTGTCGAAGATGACCAAGAGATCGCTCGTTTAACGACGCTTTATCTTGAAGCGGAAGGTTACAATGTCAGCGTTGTTCATGATGGGAATTTAGCGCTTGAAGCGATTCGTAATACTGAACCTGATCTTGTTCTGTTAGATCTGATGCTACCCGGCTTGAGTGGTGCTCAAATTTGCCGCCAGGCTCGTGAGTTCTACAACGGAATCATCTTGGTGCTTACCGCTTCAGCGGACGAGATGAGCGAAGTTAGCCTATTTAAATTTGGTGCAGACGACTACGTTACTAAGCCTATTCGCGGCCACGCACTTTTAGCTCGCATTGAGGCTTTGTTGCGCAGAGCGTCACCTACGGTTGGTATAACGGATACTGGCACTGAAAAACAGTGTGATATTGTCATTAATAATACGGCGCAAAGTGCCACGTTATATGGGCAAAATCTCAAGCTGACCTCGGCTGAATTTGAAATTCTAAACCTTCTTGTTAATAACGTCTGTCAGGTCGTGACTCGAGATCAGTGCTGTCAGTTATTTAGAGGGATTGATTACGCGTTTAATGACCGCTCGATTGACATGCGAGTTTCAGGTTTACGCCGTAAGCTGCGTATGCACGCAAAAGACAAACAGTTGATCCGCACGGTTCGCAACAAGGGGTATATGCTGGTTGCGTAAGTTTATTGTTACTAAGTTACGTTCAGTTTCTATGTTCGCCCGTCTATACCTTGGCATTGTGACTGGGATGTCGGCGACGATCTTCTTGTTCTTGAACCTTGGTGAAGGGCACATGCGAAGAACCGAGATCGAAACGTTTCTTAACGATGGTTCTTACTTTGTTGAACAATATATCCGTCAGCATAATCAAGTGAACTCGCTATACCAAGAACTCGATAAAACAGGCTACCAACAATTTTATATCTTCAATTTACGCCTGTTAGAAAATTGGTCGGGAGAACTTCCCTGCCAAAAATGCGAGTTATATACAACATTAAATGGTGTGCCGATTTATCTCAGTGACAACAATCTCTATTCGGCGGTATTTCAACTTCCAAACTCAAAATTTAGCTTCGTATTCAGTGAGGTAGGCGATTTTTTCTCTCCTGATATTGAATGGTATGAAGACTCTGAAAGGCATTTTTTAATAGGACTATTGTTGGCGGTTATTGTGGCAATTGGTGCTAGCGTTTACTTACCTGTGAGACGTTTCCAGGAAAGAATCGAGTTACTCGTTGAGAAACAGAAGCAGTTTGGTCGAGGTAAGTTAAGTACCCGCTCTAGTATGGATGAGATACATCCAGTGTCTGACCTTGCCAGCAGCTTTAACGTTATGGCTGAAGAGATCGAAAGCAAAGTTAAGCAAAGCCATATATTTGCCCAAGCGATCCCACATGAAGTTCGTACGCCGCTGAGCCGCATTCAGCTAGCGACGGATCTCTTAAGGAGAGGGGCGCCAATTCATCATCAAGCGTTGTTTGATGACATTGATGGTTATATTGAAGACATCAACGAGCTGACCTCGGAGATTATCATGCTGTCGAAGTTGAACGTGATGGATAACTCTTTCTTTGAGCTGGTGAAAGTGAGAGCGGATCTTGCTGAGTATTGCTTGGATAGGATTCGTTATTCGGAATTAGACAACATCCGTTTTGAATCTAAGATAACGCGAGATTTCGATATTAAGTGCGACTGCATGATGGCTCGTTTGGTGTTCGATAATATTCTCAAGAATGCGGGTAACTACACGCAAGATAAAATTTGGATGACTCTGGACGAAAACTCAGAGAGTTGGTTGGTGGTTATTGAAGACAATGGTTCTGGGATTCCAGAGGATAGACGAGATGAAGTCTTTCTGCCGTTTTCTCGCCTAGACTCAAGCAGAACGTCGGCCACGGGAGGCTCAGGATTGGGGCTTGCGATTGCCATTTCGGCCGCTAAGAAGCTAGCTTGGGATATCAAAATAGATGACAGTAATCACGGTGGCGCTAAATTTAGTATCGTGATTCCTAAGGTCGTATAGCTGGGCGCTTTAAGCTCTACTTAGGTTCTAGGTTCTAGGTTCTAGGTTCTAGGTTCTAGGTTCTAGGTTCGTAAAACAACAAAGCCACAGTCGAATGCTGTGGCTTTGCTGTTTTTAATATACATGTGTTTATCACTTTAAACGATGCAGGCCATAAATAGCGTGGTCGATGATGCGACCATTCAAGTTCTCGTTACAAGTGATGATGCCTTCCAATGTGAAATGTAAGCGCTCACAAACTTTACGGCTGCTCATGTTCTCAGTGGCGGCTGATATTTCAATCTTTTCCATACCTAACTCATTGAAAGCAATACCAATCAGTTTTTGAACTACACGAGTGATGATGCCTTTGCCTTGTTGAGTCTGTGACAACCAATAGCCAATCGTTACCTTCTTGGTATTGTGGTCGATGGTATTGAAACTGCAGTTACCGACGATTTTCCCTTGATACACGATGGCACATGTCATGCTTTTCCCTTCAGCATAATCGTGTAACGAGCGCTGGATAAAAATCCTAAAGTCTTGCTCTGTTTTACAGTGCGGTGGCCATGCTAGCCACTGGCTAAGATACTCATTTTGGCTTTGTGAATAGTCAGCGTAGTGGGTAGCGAAGCTTTCTTCGACCAATGCGATGGAGAGTTCTTCGTCTATAACAGTTTCGAACATATGTGTTTTAGTCCTCGGTTGGTTTGAAAATGTAGGATTAACAGCAGGATATAATGTCGCATAATAAACAATATGCAACAACTTGTAGCACGAATATTACGTGATACGTTAGTTCTATCACGAAACTCGTTAAACCTTACAATAGTTGTGTATATAATTATTAGCTATGCATTAGTATTGGCAGCCTAAATATATAAAAACTATAAAAATGCTAGGCTTAAATAATGATTCAACATTGCCAGAATGTAACCGTAGATCTTAGAAAGGCTCTATTTGGTATTGCGAAGGCGCTTGATAACGTCGGTTTTGAAAGCAAAAATCATGGACAGAGGGTGGGTTACATCGCGTATCGATGTGCTCTAAGTGTCGGGTGGGAAGAAGAGCAGGCGCAACTTGCGTTCTCATTGGGGTTAATTCACGACTGCGGTGTATCGCAAATTGATGAGCAACTTAGTCTGACTTCAGGGTTTGTTCCCGATGCGAGCTATCACCATTGTCAAAAGGGCTACCAAATACTAAAAGAATGCCCAGTTCTTTCTATATTCGCTAAGCCGGTGCTTTATCACCATACCTCTTGGGTTGAACTTAAGGCGATGCCGATCAGTGAGTTAGAGAAGGAGTTGGCTGCGATTGTCATGCTCGCGGATCGAGTGGACTACCTATACGGCATCACTTCTTCAGATCGGTATGGAAACCTGACACCAGATGGTAAAGCGAGCATCATTGAACGTTTGACTGAACAAGCAGACGAGATGTTCGAAACCAACCTTGTACAACATATGTGTGAGCTCGTCGATCTGGATGATTTTTGGTTCTCGATGGAGATCCCTTACATTGAAAACATGAGGGATAACTTTGAACCTGTGCCGTTCTTCTCTCAACAAATGTCGCTGGATGAGACCGTGGCTTTTGCCGAATTTATTGCCAATGTGGTTGATACCAAGAGTTCGTTTACCTTTAAGCACTCTTTGAAGGTTGGGCAACTCTCAGAATATCTTGCCAAGCAGTTGGGTTACTCATACACAACTCAGCGCAAACTCTATTTAGCAGGGTTAGTCCATGACATCGGCAAACTGCAAACACCTAATGACATTCTTCATAAGCCGGATTTGCTAACCGAAGAGGAGTATTGTTGTATTAAGCGTCATGCAACGGATACTCGGTTTGCACTGCAAGAGTTGTTTAGTTCTCCTCAGGTTTGCCAGTGGGCATCCAATCATCATGAAAGGTTAGATGGCTCAGGCTACCCGATGGGTAAAACTGCGGAAGAGTTAGATCAACCGAGTCGGATCGTTGCAGTAGTTGACGTGTTCCAAGCATTATCTCAGTCACGTCCGTATCGTGCTGGTATGACGTTAGAACAGACGATGGCGATTTTGAGAGACCATGTTGAAAACTATAAGTTAGATCGAGAAGTGTTTGAATGTCTTGAAAAACACGCACAGTACTGCTTTGAATTATCGACCGATAAAAGAATGTACGCGTTTTAACGCCATGATTGCTTTCGAAGTGTGATGTCTTAACTCATACTCGATGAGAAATGACTAAGCACCAGAAACAGAAAAGCGATAGCCGAGGCTATCGCTTTTTTAATGGGGGCTTTCAGGAGATAAACATCAGCAGGAGCTAAGGGCTAAGACCTAAAAATTGAAGCTAGTATCGCTTTAAGATCTCGATGATCGCTTGCTCTGTTTCTGCAGCGATAATAGCATCAATGTCATCATCATTTTGGAACAGTTCAGACAGCGCCATAATAGTATGGATATGGCTATCTGAATCCATGGCCGCCAGAGTAATTGAAAGATAAACGTTACCGTTGTCTTCCGACTCTAAATCAACACCCTTCTTGAATACAGTCACTTGCAGTGATGCTTCGTTAACGCCATCTTCAGGACGAGCATGCGGCATGGCAATCTTTGGTGCTAGAACATAGTACGCGCCAATGTCGTTGTGTTTTTGCTTGATAGCTTCAACATAGCTTGCTTCGATTTTGTTGCTTGCGAGCAGTGTTGAACATGTCACATCAATCGCCGCATCAACCGTTAGGTTTTCTTCAGAGTTGATGATAACGCCTTGGTTACCAACTAAATCAAACAGGCTCATGAAACAATCCACCCTAGAATCAGACCAACCACACCGAAGTCGAAGTCAGCAAACGTTGTTGCTTCAAGACCCAGGCCACCCAGTACTGGAAGTAGCAGCATCGGTAGGAAAGAGATACACAGACCTTGCGTAAATGAACCTAGGATTGCACCGCGTAAACCGCCTGTTGCGTTACCGTAAACACCAGCCGCGCCACCAACGAAGAAGTGAGGAACAACGCCCGCTACAATGATTGTCCAACCAAGAGCACCTTGTACTGCCATTGCGAGTAGACCAGCACCGAAAGAACATAGAAAGCCGATAAGTACTGCATTTGGAGCTACTGGGAATACCATAGGGCAATCAAGAGCAGGTTTCGCACCCGGTACCAGTTTGTCAGAAATGCCTTTAAACGCAGGTACGATTTCAGCAATCAGCATCTTCACACCTTGCAGCACGATGTAAACACCACCCGCAAAGATTAGAGATTGCATGAAGGTGAAGACAACCCAGTTTTGACCGCTTGATACCGTTTCTACAAACTCACCGCCAGCGATAATAGACGCAAGCATGAAGAAGATAGCCATTGTTGTTGCTACTGCAACTGGCGTATCACGCAAGAACATCAGGCTTTTTGGAACTTGGATGTCTTCTGTTGTTTTTGAAGTGTCACCGAACTTGCTGCCAATGAAACCCGATACGATGTAAGAAAGGGTAGAGAAGTGACCGATAGCCAGTTGGTCTGTACCCATTACTTTTTCAGTGTACTTCTGGCCCAGTGCTGGCATCACAACCATCAGTGTGCCGACAAGAATTGCACCAATAGCCACTAAAACGGTTCCTTCGATGCCTGCTGAAGACAGAATTACTGCCACTAGCATCGACATAAACATGGTGTGATGACCCGTTAAGAAAATATATTTTAAAGGAGTTAAACGAGCCAATAAAATATTCACAACGAATGCAAAGAACATGATTAGAGCCATTTCATAACCGAATGCTTCTTGTGCTAATGCCACAATCGCTTCGTTATTTGGAATAACACCATGTACACCGAATGCTTCTGTAAATACAACTGAGAAGTTATTTAGAGCGCCAACAAGAGCACCAGCACCAAAACCTAAAATTAGGAAACCCATTACGGTTTTAATTGTGCCTTTTAGAATGGTAGAAATATCGGCTTTTTGTGCAACAAGGCCAATGAAAGCAATTAAACCCACCATGATTGCTGGCTCTTT
Organism: Vibrio bathopelagicus; assembly: GCF_014879975.1. Classification (NCBI taxonomy): domain Bacteria; kingdom Pseudomonadati; phylum Pseudomonadota; class Gammaproteobacteria; order Vibrionales; family Vibrionaceae; genus Vibrio; species Vibrio bathopelagicus. The sequence continues at coordinate 615,200 of NZ_CP062501.1, forward strand.
TAATAAGCCGAGCATGAACTCGAAAAAGTTTTGCATAATTTTGACCTTACATGAAAGTTTTTAGTTGTTCTTCGATTGATGCTTTGTCAAAAATATTTTTAAGGCTGATGATGTTCTCTTTTCCGCCTTCTTTTAGTTGGTTTGCAACGTCTGTTGCTGCTACCCAAATATCAGCATTGCTTGATGCTGCAGATGATAGATCTTCGTGATCAACTTCTGCTTCGAAACCGATTTTTTTAGCCACTTCTTTTACTGCCATTTCCATCATAAGTGAAGTACCAAGGCCGTTACCGCAAACTACAAGAATCTTTTTCATAATATTTGTCTCAATTGGATTTTAAGGGTTGAGAAACTTCGTTCTCTTATTGTGTGAGAGCATAGTAATGGAAATATTCAGATTTCAATAAGATCCACATCACAAAGTCAAAATGAGATTGTGATGTAGATCTCGTTAATTTATGGCAAAGATCCAGAGTGAGACTTTGATCAAATTTAACTTTTCACTCGAATATGCAACGTATTTTATTGAGAAAGGCAGGGCTTATTTTATTTGTCTATCGGAATGTGAATATTGTGGAGTTTATAGCGGAATTAATGCACTAATCGTATCGACCATAGTCGGTAAGCATCTTCTTAAGCATATTATTAACGTCTTTGGTCTTTTTATTTCTTTTGGTTAATTGACTCAGAGAGGTTGGTTTTGGAGTCTCGGTTTGTTCACTGTCGATTTCTTCTACCTTGTCTTTCATTTTTTGCACAGCTGGTAATAACATTCTAATTTCTTCGTTATTAGCATTAGTGAGAACGACAATGTTTTCAGATTCAACTTGAGTAATAGTAAGAATACCATGTTTAACGGATTCAACTTTTTCACCAATCATAATTGATTCAGGCGCAACAGAACGATCGGTAAGTTGACCTGTACGTAATTTCGCCGCACTGATAGCGCGGATATTTCCGGTGTTTTCAAACGCGACAATAACAGTATGGGTATTATAATATTCAACTACTGTCACATAGCCGTGTCTATTTGTTTTGAATTTAGCTCCGTTCGTCATGTCGTGTGGAGCGTCCATTTTCTTCACGTGTTTCCTCTCTTAGTCTCGAAGCCCGTTATATCTAATCAGCTCTATTGGAATTTTATAGATAATTATTTTGTGAGATCAAACAAAGTATATACGTATCTAAACTCAAGATGAATATTGAAGTGTTCGGAAATGAGGTAGAGCACAGAAAAGCTTAAATAATGACATAGAATTAACCGAGTGATTACTCGAATACTCTTAAAGATTTAACATTCCAAAATCAAGCTCATACAGATTGTTTACAGCATTTGAAGCACGTAAATGATGATAAACACCGCGTTTTGTTTAATCCTTGACCGCGCGATCGTTTGCGTCAAGAAATGTGATGAAAGTCTCACTTAACTGTTTATACTTCTTTTCCGGTTTTAAGCCGGTGCTTAGCCAATACAAGCCGTCACATGGATATGTGAATGACCCCACGGACCGGACCAGCTACGTTCCACTGCTTGTATAAGGTGAATTTTTACATGAACAACTCGTTGTCACACTCGCTAACGTTGTTAGCTCCTTCATCGCGTAGCGTTTTGCTTGCGGTTCTTTGTCCTATTCCTTTGATGTCATTTGTTTGGCTCATGTTCACTCTTTAAGGATTACTAGGACACATTATGAATATTCTATTTGGTCTTGTCGGTGTTATTGCACTGATTGCTTGCGCATGTCTGCTATCTGAGAGTCGCTCTTCTATTAACTGGAAAACCGTGTCTCGTGCATTGTTACTTCAAATTGGTTTTGCAGCCTTAGTGTTGTATTTCCCATGGGGACAATTGGCGCTAACGAGCATGAGTAATGGTGTTTCAAGCCTGCTTGGTTTTGCGGACGCTGGTATCGCTTTCCTTTTCGGTGACCTTGCTACTGATGGTTTCATTTTCGCGATTCGCGTTCTTCCTATTATCATCTTCTTTAGCGCTTTGATCTCGGCACTTTATTACTTAGGCATCATGCAAAAAGTGATTCAAGTTCTTGGTGGAGCCGTGCAGAAACTGCTGGGCACCAGTAAAGCTGAATCTTTGGTCGCTACGGGCAACATCTTCCTTTCTCAGGGTGAGTCTCCTCTTCTTATTCGTCCGTTTTTAAAATCTATGACTCGTTCTGAACTGTTTGCTGTAATGGCTGGTGGTATGGCGTCTGTTGCGGGTAGTGTGCTTGGTGGCTATGCAGGATTAGGTGTTGAACTTAAATACCTTATTGCAGCAAGCTTCATGGCGGCTCCAGGTAGCTTACTGATGGCGAAGATCATTGTTCCTGAGCGCAGTACGCCAAGTGACTACGAGCACATTGAGCTAGATAAAGCTGACCAAAGCAATGTAATCGATGCATTGGCAAGTGGTGCGATGAACGGTATGAAGGTGGCGGTAGCCGTTGGTACTATGTTGATTGCATTCGTGAGTGTGATTGCAATGGTTAACACCGGCTTAGAAAGCTTAGGTGAAACGTTCGGTTTTGCGGGCATTACGCTACAAGCTATCTTCGGTTACCTGTTCTCACCATTAGCATGGCTGATTGGCATCCCGAGTGATGAAGTATTAATGGCGGGTTCTTACATCGGTCAGAAGATCGTAATGAACGAGTTTGTTGCTTTCATCGACTTCGTTGAGAATAAAGCGCTGCTATCTGAACACAGCCAAGTCATCGTGACTTTTGCTCTATGTGGCTTTGCTAACATTGGCTCTATTGCGATTCAACTAGGTTCGATTGGTGTTATGGCACCAGAGCGTCGTGCTGAAGTAGCAAACTTAGGTCTGAAAGCCGTTGCTGCTGGTACACTAGCCAACCTAATGAGTGCATGTTTAGCGGGTATCTTCATCCTGCTTTAAGCTAGATTCAGTTCAAGCGCCTAAATTGAGTAAAAGCGGATATCTTGCTTACGGAGTTAACGTGAGAAGGGTGTCCGCTTTTTTGTGCCTGCTCGTTAGGTTGATTCAGATTCAAATCATCACTTTCATTGCTCTGTTGTGTGCTTGGCTCACTCGGAAGAGTAATAGAGCAAGCCTGTTTTATCCGATATACTTGAATATCATTAGGTTGCGATTAAGAACATTTGATTTCGATTAAGAATATTCGGTTTCGATTAAGAGATAGTGGCAACCAAGTCCAATAATTCAAAGGTCTCCCCATGAACATGCGCGTTCTCTTCGGTCTTATCACCGCCTTTATCGGCTTGTTTGCGATGGTTTATCTTATTGCTGGTGGTACTCAGTTTCCTATCTCTCAGTGGCCGCAAGAGGCTTATCTCGGTTTAGTCTTCAGCGTTGTATGGGGCACTGGCGTAGCGGCATCGGTGGCTTACTTCTTCTCGGCACTGGTGTTTGTGACTATCGCGGTGGTTTGTTATGCGATTGGTTATAAAATTGGTGGCACTTTGTCTAAATCATCAAGTTTATGAGTGAGTCAATGCTATTGCTGTTATGAGAGATACCCTAAATGCACTGGCGTGATCGTTTTAAGGTGTATTGGTATCACCGAAAGCAGACTAACCGCTCGAATGGCGATAGGGCTAAGTCTTTAGGCTGGACTAACGAAGAGAGTCAATTATGTCGCTTTGAAGTGATTGCTCGCTCGGCCGACTTTGAGAAAAAAAGTGTTTTGGATTTAGGGTGTGGCTACGGGGAGTTGTTTGAACTGCTCGACAGTATCTATCGAATTCAATCGTACACGGGCGTTGATCAACACGCAGATTTCCTAAAAAAGGCCAAGCAAAATTACACCGAAGCTCGTTGCCAGTTTTTATCGGGTGATATGAGTAAGATGAGCCTCGAAGCGCACGATGTAGTTATCGCAAGTGGGTCGTTGAATTACATCTCTCGAGATTCTGATTATCTGACCAACATGATTACCCGTATGTTTGAGTTGGCGAATCAAACTGTGATTTTTAATCTTCTCAATTCAAGCCAATATCCTTCGCGTAATACTTTAATGAGTTATCACCCTCAAGGTGTCTATCGCTTCTGTAAAACGCTGTGTGACGATGTCTCTCTGATAGAAGGCTATGCTGAAGGGGATTTCACGATAGTGATGAACAAAGTCGTGCCAGGAGCTTGATGTCGTCTTTCTTTTTATATTTACGCAGGTTTTGATATTAACAACTCTTGATACGAGTCCCGATGTAGCAAGCAGTAAAAAGCCGCAGGCCTAGAGAGGTATGCGGCTTTTTAGATTCTGTAGACGAACCTCGGAGTTTCTATTTGCTCAATGGCTGGTTCTCAATTAGCCCATACGGAATCGTAGTAAACACTTTAGGGTTGCCTTTTAACGTCGGTGCTTCGTTCACTTGTTGCCAATCGAGTAGCATGATCGCCAGCACGTTGCGGTGTTCACCGTACTCAAGGTCAAAATCGCCAGTAATTGAAGGAATCATCCCGTACTTCTCATCGATAGAGGCTTGGATCGCGAGTCGAGTTTTCTCTACAACGGGGTCATCTTCTAAGCCCGCAAGTAAGAAGGTCAACCCAACCTCTGCAATCACATCTTCTTTAGCGCGCAACAGAATGGTATCGATGTTCTCTCTGAAGTAATCGTAGATCCATTGATGTTCTTGCTCGCTGACTTGGTGTTGGTAATATTCCGAATCACCAAAGATCACATGTGTCATACCATAGATCTTATTGCCGTATTGCTGGCTTGAAAGCTTCTTGTCTTTGTCGTCTGGGTACGCTTTTTTGAAGGTGTCGACGAACTCATCTACGACATCTTGCTCACCCAGTTGGCGCAGCCAGTAGACCTGATTAGCTAATTGAGCCGCCCAGGCTTTTATCATGTCTTCATTAGTCACGTATCGTGAAAAGTCATAACGACGAATGATTTCGCGTAGTTTGGCATCGTTCTTGTGTTCTAAACCGTACTCATTGGCACGCGCCATAGAGCCAAGAAGGTCAACGCCAAGGTAGAGATATTCCGGCATGTGCTTGGTGATGTTGTAGCGTCGAACACTGCGTTCATCGTCATCGCCCACATACGAAGCCACGCGCTTTTCTGAGTAGAGTACGATCTGTTCCATGGTTTGAACATCATTAGATAGACGGCTAAGCTTGCTTGATACACGCGCCATGTCACTCCATACCGCGGCAGAATATTTATCGTCTAATGTTTGTCGATACATACGCAAACCATAGTGACCCTCTTTGAAGGCAGGTAGAGTATAAAGTTGGCTTTCGTAGGTTGTGCGAATCAGATTGGCAGATTGCTTGAAAGATTGTTCTTGAGAGTCGAGAGAATCAGCGGGGGACGGAACATTTGGTACGCTTGTTGCTTGTTTGTTCTCTTGTATGTTAGCCGGCTGTTGTGTGTCAAAGGCCGTTTGCGCATCAGACGTTGCTTGAGCGTGAACCGCAACTGCAACGGAGGCTGATAACAATGTGCACAGAGTTAGCGTTTTTAGCTTCATGTTCGTAAGGTACCAAGCTGATTAATGGTGAGTATAAAATAACACTGATGAATCCTTTAATGTAAGGTTTGGGTCAATACAATGTAAGCTTTATAAGGTTCATTAAGGTTTTTTGATTTAATAATCAGTGTAGTGAACTCACGGTGAAGTGATGAATCGCTCAATAATGAAATGAGACCCGACGCAAAGTATGGATTTTTAATTGCTTGTCGGCATACTGAACGAATTAGCCAGAAATGAGCCGATTTAAGGCAGTAAACAGAACAAATGTGTTAGAGGTTCGTAAATGCCAAGTCGTTCTAGCAAGCAGTGGCCTGCCAAATTATTATCTTTGTTGTTGTTCTTGGTGGTGGTAACCGCCATAGAGGTTTTTCATGCCAAGCAATTAACCTTCCTCAAAAATGAATCATACTCTGAGGCAAAAAAGCAGCTTTCCATCATTCGATCTCGCATAGAAGCTGCGATCGTATCAGATATGTATATCCTCAATAACTTCTCTACTCTGGTGACCATCAACCCTGATGGCGATCAAAAAGGGTGGGATCAGATTGCGCAAAATATTATTCGAGATGGTTTCCATATTCGACTGATTGGCTTAGCAGAAAATGACGTTCTTAATTTCGTTTACCCAATGGAAGGCAATGAGCAGATCCTGGGTATTGATTATCGTGATTACCCAAATCAATGGGAGTCGGTTGAGATCGCTCGTAATATCGGCAATACATTTATCGCAGGCCCATTCGAGTTGTTTCAAGGTGGCCAAGCCTTGATTACGCGCACACCAATCTTTAGAGATCCTCCCTTCAATCAAGATTATTGGGGGGTGTCGAGTGCAGTGATTGATCTAAATGCGCTGCTTGAAGACGTGGGTGTTGGCAAGATTGAAAACAAATATGAACTCGCGATTCGTGGCGCGAACAGTTCAGGTAAAGAGGGGCCTATCTTCCACGGTGAACAACATGTATTTACGAATGCGTTTGCCACTGAACAAGTAAATTTCCCTTATGGTGGGTGGTACCTTGCGTTGTCAGGGAATGAACATGTGCTTATGGATGTGCCTTGGTATCGTGTCCATGGCGTAAGGCTAGTGGGTTATACTCTAATGCTTATCCTTGCGAGCGCTTACATCATAACTTATCGGTTGTATCGCATAGCAGACAGTCGCTCCATGCACGATGAACTGACGATGTTGCCAAATCGCCGCTACTTCATGTATAGCCTTAAGCAAGCGTTCAAAACTGTACAAAAACAGAAAACAAAGACCTTTGCTGTGGTTAACCTCGACCTCGATGGTTTTAAGGTGGTCAACGATACTTATGGTCATGCTGCGGGTGATAAAGTCCTAATTGAGTGTGCTAAGCGAATAAAAAATAAGTTACGTACTTCTGATATTGTGGCGAGAATTGGTGGGGATGAATTCTTGGTTTTACTGCCACGCATTATCGATGAGCAGCATGTGGCCTCGATTACTAATAAGCTGCAATGTGCGATCTGTGATACGCCGATTGTCTATGAATCGCATTCTATTGACATCAGAATCAGTGTCGGTTGGGTCATTTATAACAACAGCTACCATGATGTGGACGGTCTATTAAAAGCCGCGGATGAAAGAATGTACCAACAGAAGCGCCAGATTACCTAGACAGAATCTTAGTTACGATTAGAATTTAGTTGCTGAATGTGGGGAAAAGCCTCAGAATACCGCGCTTTGCTCCGTATCAATCTAATTGATAAGCAAAAGCAGTAGCAATGCGTCTTCATGAGGTATTGCTCATACTAAATGTTATTCAACTGAGAAAATAATCTATGAGTTTTACCTCCCTTGGCCTTTCTGAACCTATCCTTAAAGCTATTGAAGCGCAAGGTTACGATAAGCCATCACCAATTCAAGAGAAAGCCGTACCTGCTGTCTTAACAGGCAAAGATGTTATGGCCGCTGCTCAAACCGGTACAGGTAAAACTGCGGGCTTCACACTACCTATTCTTGAAATGTTATCGAAAGGTCCTCGCGTACGTCAGAATCAAGTTCGTGCGCTAGTGTTAACGCCAACCCGTGAGCTTGCTGCGCAGGTGAATGGTAGCGTAGTTAAGTACGGTATCAATCTACCTCTGACTTCTACGGTTGTATTTGGTGGTGTGAAAATTAATCCTCAGATGCAAAAACTGCGTAAAGGTAGTGATGTGCTGGTGGCAACACCGGGTCGTCTGCTTGACCTATACAACCAAAATGCAGTGCGCTTTGATCAACTAGAAATCCTAGTGTTAGATGAAGCCGACCGTATGTTAGACATGGGTTTCATTCGCGACATCCGTAAGATCTTGGCTTTCTTGCCTAAGAAACGTCAGAACCTACTGTTCTCGGCAACGTTCTCTGATGATATTCGTGGCTTGGCTAAGGGGTTAGTAAACAACCCAGTTGAAATCTCGGTAAGCCCTGCAAACTCAACGGCACCAACTGTTGAACAAAGCATTTATCCAGTAGATAAAAAGAAAAAAGCACCAATGCTAGCTAAGCTGATCAAAGATAATGATTGGCGACAAGTGCTCGTGTTCAGCAAAACGAAACATGGTGCCAACAAGCTTTCTCACTTCCTTGACGAGCAAGGTATCTCAGCGGCACCTATTCATGGTAATAAGAGCCAAGGCGCGCGTACTAAAGCCCTAGAGAACTTCAAAACGGGTAAAGTACGAGTATTAGTGGCGACAGATATCGCAGCTCGTGGTATTGATATTCCGCAACTGCCTCAAGTAGTGAACTTCGACCTTCCAAACGTATCAGAAGATTACGTTCACCGTATTGGTCGTACTGGCCGTGCTGGTGAAGTGGGTAAAGCAATTTCATTGGTTTGTGCTGATGAAGTGGGTGAGCTGTTTGGTATCGAACGTCTTATCCAGCAAGTGCTTGAGCGCCGTGAACTTGAAGGTTTTGCACCTGTAAACAAGTTGCCTGAATCTCGTTTGGATTCGCGCCCGATTAAGCCTAAGAAGCCGAAAAAGACACGTGAACACTCTGATGGTCAACGTTCTGGTGAGAATGCTCGCGGGCACAAACCAGCAGGTAAGAACAAGCGCCATGTTTCTGGTTCAGGTTCTGCTCCTAAGCGTAAGCCAAATGCGAACAAGCCTAACTCAGGTAACAAAGGCTCTGACAGCAACTCTGCAGTTGCTGGTGATGATAAGTCTGTAAGAAACAATGGCAGCAACTACAAGCGTGGTAATGCTGCCGGGGGTGCTGAGAAGAACACCAATTCAGGCGCTCAAAACGGTGCTGGTAAGCCGAAGAAATCAGGTTACGGTGGTAGTTATGGCCGCCCTGGCCGTTCATCAAACCAATCAACGTCTAACAAGCCTTCTGGCAACAAACCTTCGACGAACAAACCGTCAGGTAGTAAGCCATCTAGAAATCGTTCTAAGCCTGCTGCTCAAAAGTAAAGACGAGTTCAGTTGAAGTTGATTACCGCGAAGGTCGCTTTTTGAGAAAGCCACCTTCTGCAATGAGCAGTTAGAAACTAGCAGCTTTACGTTAGAAGCTTTGAATCGAACCCGATGAAACGCGAATGTTGATACTCAATGTTCGCGTTTTTTTATGTGTGTCATATAAGGATTTTATGGGTTGTTAGGTTGGAAATAGGCTGAGTAAATGGGAGATGGCAGGCTCTGAGAGGATTAATCGAACGTTAATCATTATTTAATAACAACATAATCACTAGCGTTTTTGTTTTATTTTGCAATTTGCAATTCCACTTTGCAAAATAAACAGCAATTCGTGTCTAATACGTGTTCAGATGCGTAGTAAATACGTAGGTGAGAAGTTGGCACGTATGCTGCATTAGTAATGGTGACCCTTCTTAAGCCGAGGGTCACCTAGCCAACTGACGTTGTTAGTGAACCCATATTGTTCACACAAAATATATGACCAATCGCCTTTATTGTGATTGGTTTTTTTTTGCCTGAATTTTGAGTTCTATTGGTTATTTTTACCAAGCTCATGAATCGAACATAGCAAACGAATTCACTATGTTCTTATTTGAGAGCGTGTTGTTGCTTTGCTGCATTAGACTCGCTAATCCCCACCACACTTTGAATAGCAGCTTGGTTGGCGTGGGCATTCTCCACCTCTGGAGCAGATAAGCCTCGCCTCTGTTTCGATCCCACGTTCAATCCAATTTATATTTAGAATCTTGGCTACTGTCGTGAGATCTTTCTTGATGTTACGCGGTATTGCTACCGAGCCACCATTGCTGACGCATGACGCCTTAAGCTGCTCTGCGATGTCTCTCGAATTACCACCTTGAGCATCAATCGCCGGGTTTAAGTCTATACCAGCACACAACACACGATTGTTACCCGCAGGATCCGTCATATTGATGGATTCACAGCAGTAGATTCTTGGCTCATCTCCCACATTTAAAATGGAGATCTGAGCTGAGCTACCCGCTCGAGGCTCTGATAATCGACGGAACACAGCCCAATGTTGACATGGGTCGGCGACCGTTCTCATATTCCCCCAAGGCAGTGGAATCCCGTTCCCGCGGTATACCGCCTTGAGTTTCCCCGGCCCATAAGCATCAAAGTAGTGCCAGTGAGGGTAGGGCGATACTACCGTCATTCGGCGCATCGCAACAGAGGGGGAAACCCCCGCTCTTTTATGAACGTCGATTTCATAACCAGTACGATCAAGCAGCTGTCTAAATGGAACTTTAGGACACAGTAATGCGCCAGCAAAGAAGCTGGATTCGAAGTCTCGCCATGCCTGAAGAATGTCTTGAGAGTTCAGCTGAGAAGAGCCCGATATTTGGTTATCGTCCCATGTATTGTTGTTACCGACCGACAACACACTCTTAAGCCCTTCCTTGCTGTGCAAAATGCAATGGCCAATATAAACCGATAAATCGTATTTCAGTCGAGTTGGGTACTCTTTGAGAATTTCGTTCAAGAAAATTGTACCCGGTGGTTCGAAGAACGAAGTCACCAATTGCTTGGCATTGATTCCTAGTTCATCTACCACGTCTTGGGGCGTGCGTGTTACCCAGCGAATTTGAATGCCTAAGTTTCTCGCGATGTCGATAAGGTCTTCGACGCCAAGGTTGAGGCGTTTCAAGCCAACTTCTTCTGCTGCTCGCTCTAGATCAGGGAAGTGGTTTTGATTGCTCTCTTGGTGAGCTCGAATCAAGAGGTGGGCGAACTGACGGCCAGAAATACCGGTTTGCGACAACATCTCTGGTATCGCAATTTGCAGGATGTCGTTGGAGAAGAGAAAGCTAGGCTCAAGCGCCATGCCACTTATCCCACCACGATTCCCTTTGTCAGGAGCGATGGCTTGTTGTTCTGATTCATCGTCGAGGAACCATGTGGGGTTCTTCTGAAAGACCTGCGCAATGACTTCCAGCATATCGATGCTTGGAACCCGCTTTCCACGTTCAATCATTGAAAGGTAAGAAACGGAAGGTGCGTACTCTGGGTTGATTCTAATACAACGCGCAGACAGATCTTCCATGGTTAAATGGTTACGCTTCCTTAGGTTACGGATCTTAGTACCTAGGAAATGTGACTGACGAACTAAACTTTTTGACAAGGCCATATTTGTAAAATTCACATTGTAAAATTTTTGTTGTGAAATTGTATGTAAAAAAGCGCTAATCTACAAACTAAGCAATTCACAAAATGACAAATAAATTAAACGTTAGTTTGGAATAATTGCTCTAGGACACATTTTTGCTTTAAAAATCGGTGAATGTTCACCGGGTTAGTCAAGAGGGAAAGACTATGAATATGCTTACATTCGATAAAACAGAAATCCAAAAACAAACAAAACCATTTATCGCTGAAGCTGTCTTTGCCGTGGAGACTATCAGTGCCAAACAGCAAACTGAGAAGCAAATCAAAGCGAAGCAACTGCTAGACCGATTGTTCCCACTAGAGAACGGCTCACATCAAGATGTAACGAGCTACGTAGTTGATTACCGCCATATCATGGCTTACTTCAAAGATGGCCAACACAGCGGCCTAAAGCATCCTAAGCAGTTTGTGGCTTATATGGGGGAGAAGTGTGACCCAGACTCAATCTTGTTCCGAGATAGCAGTGGAAGCCACTTAGAAGTGATGTTTGGTTGTCACAAAGGGACGGGTTGCATTGAATTGGTCGATATCGATGATATTCAGTTAGAGTCGTGCACTACTTTTGGCCAGTCACCAATGGAAGCGGTACAAACGAATACTGAGCGTGAAGGAATCACTACAGCAATACGTCACTGGATCAGCCTAGTTCAAGGTGATGAGAAGGGTAAACCAAAAGCATGCAGCGAAGACAAAGAGTTCAGAGCTAAGAGTGGTGAGGATTACTGTCTTAACTACTGTTACGCCCTTTAGTTCTGCAGCTACCCCTTTGGTATTTATGAAAGATGCAGAGTCATGGGGTAGACACTCTGATTTTATTTAGCATTAAACACTGACGACTGCCCATAAACGACAAAGCCCCAATGATTAACCTATTGGTTATTGATTGGGGCTTTTTGCTTTTCGATGGTAACTGCGAGTCTATTTTAGAGCTTAGAGCTTAGAAAGCAGGCCGCTTAACGGTAACCTGTTTAGATAATTACAGACTACAGCGGCATTACTCTATTTCGGCCTAGAGATTTCGCCTCGTAGAGTAGCTTATCAGCACGCTCGATCAGTGATTCTGCTGTTTCACCAGGTTCAAGCTCTGCAACGCCAAATGATGCGGTGATGCTACCGACCTGTTGTCCACTGCGACGATCTTTGATCGACAGTTTTTCCAGAGAGCGTCTATTGGTATCAGCAAGTTGACGTGCGATGCGTAATGACTTGTTTGGAACGATGAGCGCGAACTCTTCACCACCGAATCGGTAAGCAGAAATACCTTCGCGACACATTTGTTTTAACTTACGCGCAATGCCTTTAAGAACCATATCGCCAAATAAGTGGCCATAGGTGTCGTTGAAGTTTTTAAAATGGTCGATATCGAGAAGGATCAGACATAACGACTGTTTGGCTTCGCACAATGTTTCCAAATCGCGGTCCAGAGAGCGTCGATTGTAAAGTGTGGTTGTGCTATCAAATAGTGCGTCTTTCTGCACTTCGACAAGCTGTGTTTTAAGCTTGCTGATTTCTGACGTTGCAGAGTTCAGTTGAGAGCTTAAGAATTGAGTCGAATGTCGAATATTGCGAGATTCTGAAACCAGCTGACGAACCAACGACATCACTTCATCGATAGACAAACTTTCATTGTCGACTCGAGACAAGTCTTCGAAGCTCTTATCGATCATCTCAGAGAAAGCTGAAGTGTCGGTGAGAGTATCGTTCATCGAGTTAGAAACCTCAGAAACTAACAGTTCTAGGTTTGCTCGTAAGTCATTGATATTGGTTTCGGATTTGCTTGCAACGTAGTTGTTGTAGAGCTGTTCACCTACCGCAGGAGGGCAGATACCGTAGTGTTCTAACACACCATCCATATCTTTAGTGAGCTGCGGAATAGCGTTGTCGACATAGGTGTACCAAAGTGCGTAATTTGCAGGTGTTGTCGACACTCTATTCTTCATCATAAGAGGCACCGCTTTTTTCAAATTAGCGGTGGATTTCTGAAATTCATCTTTGTTCATTATTTTTACTACAGATACCAAACCAACTAAAGCCACTTGCGAACAAGGTTAGCGGATTTTGCATGTATTTGCTTTAAAAATTATATAATTAATGGATAAGGGTTGGATAAATCAATCATTTTTATTATGGACATCGATTGCATATTTATATCGAACATTAAATAGAGTGTTCTTTGACCAAAAGGAGAAGGCCAGACTTGGCGTTTCATTAAGTCGATTGGTTTGGGTTCAGTGAAAAGTTGGCAACTGCCAAGAAGAATCGCTATGTTTTTGATAGATTGATTGGCTGTCTTCTCGGTGCTTTAAGAGTCAGTAGAAGATGAGCTTTGATAGGTAAGTTGAGAGAGTAGGAGGAAAAGGATAGCTGGAAGTTTTGTTTCAGGCATAAAAAAGCGCCGATAAAAATCAGCGCTTTAAAATTCTTTTTAGCTAAAAGCTAATTATTGAGCAACAACGTTTGCTGCTTGTAGGCCTTTTTGACCGTTTTCAACTTCGAAAGAAACCTTTTGGCCTTCTTTCAGAGTTTTGAAACCTTCTGAAGCGATTGCACGGAAGTGAACGAATACGTCAGCACCGCCGTTGTCTTGAGAAATGAAACCGAAACCTTTCTCTTCGTTAAACCATTTTACAGTGCCAGTATTTGTGTTAGACATAATTTGTCCCTTATTCATAAATTTTCTAAATTGTTGATTGCATTACTGCAATGCGCTGATAATTGAATTATTTAATATTGCTAAGAAATAAGGAAAAACTACTTACAAAAACGGGTAACGATTTTACATGTCATTTTTTACTATTTATCTAACTTAAATAACTCCGGCTAACAGAGCGAGTGCATGTTAACACAGTCTTTCCGGTTGTACACTCATTGATTGAGAAATCAGCGAGTTTTTTTGTCATGTTGTGCTCGTTAACAAAACTACCCTTAATAGCTGATAGTTTTATAAAGTCACGCGCCATGACAAAGTAAAAAGGAAGCCTGTAGCTTCCTTTTCTTCATCAGTATAGACGATATTAACGCTTGAAGTTGATATCTTCTGTCTGATCTAAGTTAATTTTTGTTTTCGCAGGTTGCGTTTCAGCGATCACCTTGCCGTGTCGTACCGAGTATTGAACTGGCACTTGGCGACGTACTGCGTCAAAACCATTGTCTGCAGGCAGGATCAATAGGCTACCAGGCTTCCCTTCTTCAATACCGTAGTTGTCTTGAATGTTCAGAGTGCGAGCTGAGTTCTTGCTGATCAAATCAAGCGAGGTGTTGATTTGGTCGTAGCCCATAACTTGTGTTACATGCAGCCCCATGTGCAGAACTTGAAGCATATTCGCTGTACCCAGTGGGTACCATGGGTCAAACACATCATCATGGCCGAAACACACGTTGATATTAGCCGCTAGCATCTCTTTAACACGAGTCACGCCACGACGCTTCGGGTAGTCATCGAAACGGCCTTGTAAGTGAATGTTTACTAACGGGTTCGCGACGAAGTTAATGCCCGACATTTTTAGCAAGCGGAATAGGCGAGATGCGTAAGCACCATTGTAAGAACCCATAGCTGTGGTATGGCTTGCCGTTACCTTTTCACCCATGTCGAATTTATGAGCAAGAGCCGCTAGTGTTTCAACGAAGCGAGATTGCTCGTCATCGATTTCATCACAGTGAACGTCGATCAGGCAGTCGTACTTGCGTGCAAGCTCGAACGCATAGTGCAGAGATTCAATTCCGTACTCACGAGTGAATTCGAAGTGAGGGATAGCACCAATAACGTCAGCGCCGATCTTCACAGCTTCTTCAAGCAATTCTTTGCCGTTAGGGTATGAAAGAATGCCTTCCTGAGGGAATGCAACGATCTGGATGTCGACCCACTCTTTCATCTCTTCACGAACTTCAACCATCGCTCGTAATGCAACTAACGTTGGATCAGATACATCAACGTGAGTACGCACGTGTTGAACACCGTTAGCAATCTGCCATTTCAGTGTTTGTTTCGCACGAGACTTTACGTCTTCGATTGATAACAATTCTTTACGCTCAGCCCAACGCTCAATACCTTCAAACAAAGTGCCAGAGATGTTCCAGTTAGGTTCTCCAGCTGTTTGCGTCGTATCTAGGTGAATATGCGGTTCACAGAAAGGAGAAACTGCAATGCCACCTTCAGCATCAAGGATCTCACCTTGATGATCGATTGGCGCGTCATTATCGAGAATGCGAGAAAATTGACCATTTTCAATCAGGATTTGTTTCAAGCCATCTTGGTCTTGAAGCTTCGCGTTCTTGATTAATAAGGTTGTCATAGTGTGTCCTTAAGCGGCCTGAGATTTCAGAGCGTTTTTATTCAATAGAGGGTTAAGCACGAGGTAACTGATCGCACCACCAAACACGGCGTTCAAAGGAACGATGCCAGGAAGGAAGTGACCAGCGGCTACGCCTGTTGCTACCGCGATAATGCCAGCCCAGTTAACGGTTTGGAACTCTGCTTTTGCAAAATCTTTGTAACGTTTACGGTTCGCAAAGAAATCGGCGATGATTACGCCACCAATTGGTGGAATTGCCAACGAAAGGAAGGTTAACCAGCCGACGAAGTTGTTGTACAACCAAAGCGCGAAAATCGTACCTACGATACCGTTAATGATAGACATTGTAGTACTTGAGCGACCAGTGATGTTGGATAAACCAAGACCTGACGCATAAAGTGCGTTTTCATTGGTTGTCCAGATGTTCAAGCCTAGAACGATGATGGCAGGAAGAAGTAGTCCTTGCGCAATCATCACATCTGAAATGTCAGAGAGACCCGTCGCTGCTGCACCTGCCGCGCCAAAGATAAACATCAGTGAGTTACCGATGAAGAATGCGACCATTGTAATTAACACTGCGCTCGCTGGCTTTTTACCAAAGCGGACGAAATCGGCAGTCAACGTACCCGCACTAACGAACGAACCGACAACCATGGCAAGCGCCATTGAGAAGTCCATTGGTGTTTCTGGCTCGATGAGTTGTAACTGTTCTAGCCCGCCAACACTGTCTACCGCAGTCAGTACAGAGTAACCACCCAGAATTGCAATTGCAGGAACAGCAATAGCTGAGAGTACCATTAGCGCTTTAATACCGAAGTACACCGTACCGGTCATCAACAAGCCTGATACAACAATTAAGGTGTTGGTATCAATGCCCGTGGCTTTCTGTACCGGAATCGCAAACATGGCAACGCCTACACCAAACCAACCGACTTGTGTACCACCAAGTAGAGCAGAGGGAAGCCATGAGCCTTTAGTACCGAAAGAGAAACGAGCAAGGAGGTGAGTAGAGAGGCCAGTAGATGCGCCGATGTAGCCAAGAAAAGAAGTGTAAATACCGAGGATTAGGTTACCGATGAGAACGGCGAGGAAGAAATCGTTGAATGAAAGACCTGTCCCGAGTGAACCACCGGTCCACATACTTGCAGAGAAGAAAGTGAGTCCAAGCATTACCATGGTGAGTGAAGCAACTCCTTTCCTAGCCGATGTAGGAACCGGCCCTAGACTGTAGTTATTATCAGCAGCCATTTTTTACCTCCGCAAATGATCAAAATTAAAATTAACGGTCGCCGTATTGCAGGCAAACGTGCGCATTATGGTGATATAAATCACATAGTCAATGCTAGTTTTGTCAATAAGTCCGCCATTAAGACAGCTTTGTTGAAAATAGACATTTAAAACATGAGGTTACTTTTTGTATTTATTTTTTAAAAATAATTAGAAAACGTTTTCTATGGCGTTGATGATGAGTCAGGACTTAGCTTCACTATGAATCCTAGCGATTATGATCGTGAATGGGTGTCTGTATATTAGATGGACGATGTTTCTTAAATTGCAGGCAAAAAAATGGCCAATCGCAATATTCGCAATTGGCCTATATATATCGTGAACAAGAAAGGTTCACTAACAACGTCAGTTGGCTAGGTGACCCTCGGCTTAAGAAGGGTCAATATATACATTGCAGATAGCGTGCCAACTTTTAAACCTGCGAATTGGGCTGTTTTACAGCAATTTGGTGCGTATTTGAATGGTGTTTTTGCATTATGAAAATGCATTTTGCGAATTGTTGATGCTCTGCAACCAATTTTACATTTTGTCAGTAAGGAAATTTGAGTATTTTCAAGTGTTGTAATGTTGTAATGTTGTAATGTTGTAATGTTGTAATGTTGTAATGTTGTAATGTTGTAATGTTGTAAGTAAGCGATAAAGACAAGAAGCCAGTTTGATACTAAAACTAAAACTAAAACAGAGACTAAAACTAAGGCAAGCACTAAAACAAAAAGCCCGCATGACATCGGTCTATGTGGGCTTACGATTGGTTTTAATTTATTGAAGTCGTGTTATATCGAATAGAAGAAGTAGAGTTGCGACTTCATTCTGATAATGATTCCACGGATAACATCTAAGAATGCCATAAAGCTGATTGGTTTTTCGCCGCTCACCCATGCCAGTCCAACAGAGCCTACGGGGATATCATAGCCTTCTGTTTCTTCGATCTTCAGTCTCACGAAGTGGTGTTTGTTTTGAAGGTTCCGTCCGGTTGTGACGCGAACCTGTTCATCAATACCAAGCAAACTGGCTTGTGCCTCACCTGTCGCTTCGACAATACCTTCGACGGTTGCAGAGAAAACCTTTCCTGGATAAACAGGTGTTGCAAACTCAGCAGGCTGGCCCACTTTTACGTTACGAATTGCTTGGTGATTAACCCGCATTAGCACGTACTTCTCTTCTGTATACATCTGGATACGAGGCATCATTGAGACTCGTTGCCCTTCACGAAGAATAAAGTTAGTCACAAAGCCATCTGTTGGGGCGGTGACTTTGGTGCTGTTAAGGTCCCATTGCGCTTGGGCTAATGTTGCCTTTGCAGAGTCGACTTCAGTTTGCTTTTTACTGACGTTTGTTTCTGCTTTGTGAATGTTTAACTTTGCGTTCTCGGCATCAACTTCTTTCTTACTCAGTTGAGATTCTAACGTCGTGACATTATGAGTCGCTAAATCTACTGCTGCAGTTTGTTGATCAATGTCTGACTCTGTAATCGTATGCTCAACAACACTGTTTTGTCTCTGGTAACGAGAGAGTGTCTTCGATTGAAGGACTAAGTCTGTTTTTGCTGATTCAATTTGTGCGATAGACGCTTTGATGTCTTCAAGCGCAGACTGATGGCTGACCTTTGCGATGTTGACTTCTTGGCGAGCGGTATCTAAGGCAACGTGAGCAGATTCAAGTTGAACGCTCGCTTTATCTCTCGCGATGACATATTTGGTGTCATCAATCTCGTAGATTAGCTCACCTTTCGTCACATCTTGGTTTGGACTGATGTAAACCTTGGTGGTTTTGCCGGTGACCGATGTTGAGTCTGGACGCAGCTGAATATGCGGAGACTGTACAACCGACCCGCCAGACAGATCCATTGGGGTAAAGTTGACCAATCCAACCCAGACGAACAGTAACCAAGACGTACCACCTAAGTAAGCAAACGCCTTAGTACCTTTGTTCCACGGCATGCCCACTAAGCGCAGCAAATAAATAAAGAGTGCCCATACAGCCAAACCTTCTAACATGCTGGGTTCTCCTTATTATCAACCGATTGGGTGCTGTTTACGTCGCCGACAGTATTCGCATTATTATTACTCGTACTATCTGTGCTGGTGTTGCTTGGCGCACGCCATGTATCCCTAAGGTTGATAATGGCTTTTTCCATATCAACAAACGATACGATTACTGCGAGTACCCACACCCAGTGCCATATGAAGCCAATCCACGTTAAAGCGGTGATTAAACCGAGCTGGTGATGCTCTTTACTGTGAGCTTTATTGATTGGTAATTCATGAACACGCCAAAAGCCGTAACATGCTGCTGCGATTGTTGCGACCAACACAACACCTGCTACAACGTGTAATGCGGTGTCTGCGCCTGTTCCAACAAATGGGACACTTAGTAAACTCATTGATCAACCCTAAGTAAAATTTGAACGCCGAGTGTGATGGAATGCAAATTTACAGGTTGTAATTTCACAGATTACGTTAATAATCGATATTAAATGACGTGATTAGTATTTGTGGTGTAAGGAAAGACGCTCATATGAATAATTCTAACTTCCTAAGAGCATTAGGTATTTGGGGAATATACCAGTACGCAGTTGCTTACGATGGTGTTGATGCCGAACAATTGGGTATTCCAAACTCGGTATTCAAGAACCCGATGAACCTCATTCCCGTACGTGAAGTAGACCGTTGGTTTGTGGGCCTTGAGCAACAAACCAACGATCCTGACATCATATTAAAGCTTGCTGACCGTGTAGAAATTGAAAAGCTTGGTCCGTTATCGAATTGGATTTTCTCAGGACACGATTTGGCCTCGACGATCCGCCGAGTGAACACCGGTCTACATTGCTTACAGTCGGGTGCTTACTTGTATGGGGCTCAAGTGGGGAACCTTATCAAGTGGTGCTATCACAACCCATCTTACTCGGAGGCGGGGAAGGTTCATGATTCGGTTCGAGTCGCTATCTTCATGATGAAGATATTGCGTTGTTACCTAGGCGAGGACTTTAAGCCAGCAGCAGTGACAATTGCAGGGCGTCGAGAAAATGTTGCACTTTATCAGGAGTACTTTGGTTGCAATATCCAGTGGGACAAACCGAGAACCGAGGTGTGGTTGCCAAGTAAGTTAAGGCTTTCAACCAATCAATCTCCGTCGGTCAGCAAAATGAGTCTGGCTATGAATTTTCATGATTTGGATAACTATCTGAATATGCCTGATGCCGCCGATGACCATAAAGTCACCTATGAAATGATCAATTATAGCCGTCACTTTGGCTTGCCCACCTTAAGTAAGGTATCCAGTTTATTGGGTTTGTCTGAGCAGCAGTTTCAGCGTCGGTTACACGACCTAGGCGTTAACTTTTCAACCATCACTGGCTACGTACTCAGCAATATAGCGGTTGAGTTGTTGAGGTATTCATTGCCCATTGAAGAGGTAGCAAAACGTTTAGGTTATACCAACGTGGCGAGCTTCAATCGTATGTTCAAAAAGCATCGAGGTTTGACGCCCAAGCAATATACAGAGCGCTTTCAGTTAGATAGTTAGCTTCATTGCCAGTAAATCAAGTCGTTAACTATAAATATGACCATAAGCATGATTATTTAGCTGGAGTCGATCTTGTATTGGCCGCCCCTTTCTTTCTAAGCAGGCTGGCAAAATAAACCATGCCCCACGTGCTTAAAATGAATGGTGCGGTAAGGGGAACGAGCTGCAACTTGTGAAAGCCCAAAGTGACCAAGCAGCTTAGTAACATAGATAGGATAATGAGCGGCCAAGGGATACGTTGGTAAAGCACAAGCGCTAAGGTCGCAAGTACAGCATTGTAGCCATACAGGCCTTGTTGGATCAGTTCGTCGGAGACACCGATTAAATAGCTGAAAGCCGTGCTGACAATCACCGCAAGCACGACCCATAACGCATGTTTGATATTGTTAAATGCAATCGCAGCCAAGATAACCAACCCCGATAACTCATTGTTGATGAAGCTGACTTGGCTGATGCCTTTTAACAACGTTATGGCAATGCTTGGTAGGTTCAACCAATCGTTGAATGCTAAAAACGCTGTCGACTGCAGCGTAGTGTTTGAGGGGCTGAAAAAAGGGAGGTTCAAGCCTGATTGAAACATGTAGATAAACCAAGAGGTGACAATAAAGGCACTTGTGTAACCGCGATACTTTTTAAAGCTAAACACAATCTTGGCGATGGGTACGGTAATCAGCGAACCGAGAGCGACGACTGAAATCAGCCACGCATTCACATCAAAAAAACTTCCGATGAATAAAGCAATCAGCGCGCCATTTAACCCATACATACCATTATCAATATCTTGAGACGGTTTATTGGTATACAGGGCAAAACTGTAGCTGCAACTCGCACCGAATAAGGTAAGAAAAGCCAGTGGCAGAGAGTCAATTGAAATAGCGAGCAATAGCAGAAGGGAAGTCACGACAGATGACGTGAAATAGACTTGCCCAATACCATTGAGCAAGCCTTGAAGAGGGAGAATGTCCTTATTCTTTTGCATTTTCTGACTATGTTAAATTTTTGATACGTCAGATTGTATACAATTTTATCGCGTTGACCATTATAGAATACTAATTCTGATACCAACGTTCGCCATAGGCTGCTTGATAGTCCGGCTTATCGACAAGGCCTTCTTGTTCTGGAACTGTCTCTAATGGCCCAACAACGGTGCGATAAGGTAATACGCCAGCCCAAACAGGGGTATCCATGTCGGCCTTATCATCATTCACACCATGCTTACCAATTTTTACAGACGCTTCCGTTAACGGTATTGCTAATAACTCGGTCGCGGTGAGCTCCTTCTCATTACTGAGCCTGACTTCATCGGTTCTGCCCGGTGCGATTTGCTCAATGAAGATGTTCAATAAGCGATCTTTTTCTTGGTTATCATCAATTACAGAGAAAGACCCAAATACCACTGCTGAACGGTAATGAGCACTATGATGAAAAGCAGAACGTGCTAACACCCATCCATCAAATAAAGTAAATGTTAGGCAGGTAGGGTTTCCCTTTTTTAAGCCTTTCAGAAGACGACTGTTTTTAGCGCCATGGATATAGACCATGTCATCCACTCGCCATGCGAGCATTGGGATAACCATCGGGCCTTGCTCACCTTCTAGTGCAATGTGTGCGATCAAGCTTTCATCAATGATTTGATGCAGTTTTTCTGGTTCAAATTCGGCCTTGTGAGCCCCTTTCTTAATCGTGGTTCTTTTCGTGTTAGATAACATAATCGCTCCTTAATCATTGCCTTTTGGTCAATGTAGCGATTAACTGGTCTATTAAATAGAGCCACTTTAAAACACTATTTGGATCCAGTTATGCAGCCTATTGATGTCGGTGACCTACAGTTAGACGATCAACACGACACGCGTCAAACCGCTTTGTTTCATGCGATAAGAGAAAAGATTGTCCAAGATTTATGGAGTAAAGGCAGTAAGTTACCCTCAACACGCAAGTTGGCTGTGGAATTGTCAGTAAGCCGAAATACAGTGATTTACGCGTATGAGCAACTGGTCACCGAAGGCTATATCGAGAGTAAGAAAGGTTCAGGCTTTTATGTGTCGGTTGAGCAGCCAGAGCATTTCTTGAGTTTATCTCAATCGAGCAGTATTCAGAGTTCACATGATTTGAGCGCAGAGGTTGATACACTAAGTAGCGCGCGAGTGACCCTCAATGATATCAACCGAAGTTTTGCTCCGGGTGTCCCCGATCTGGATGCATTCCCTTTTGCTAAGTGGCAAAGGTTGCTGCAGCGACACGGAACGCGTCAGAACATCGCGGGTAATCAAGACGTTCAAGGCAGTTTTGCCTTGAGAGAAGCACTAAGTGGTTACCTCGCGAGTAGCCGTTCAGTTCTGTGTCATGCAGACAGAATCATCATCACGGCAGGCGCGCAGCAAGCGATCTCAATTGGCTTAATGGCCACGTTGGTGATGGGTGACCAAATTCTCATGGAGGAACCTGGTTATCGACAGGTCCATAAAATTGTCGATATGTTAAAGCTCGATCTTGATGGTGTTAGTGTGCGTGAAAAAGTGGGGCTGGATATTGGAAAAATTCTCGCAAGTGATGCCAAAGCTTTGTATGTGACTCCAAGTAATCAATATCCAATGGGGACAACACTCAACACTGAGCAACGCCTGAAACTGATTGATTGGGCCAACAAACATCAGTCTTGGATCATTGAGGATGACTACGACAGTGAGTTTCAGTTTGCTCATCGCCCTTATACCAGCATGCAAGGATTGGCGGGCAAGCTAGGTTTTGACGACCGAATTATCTATGTCGGCTCACTGAGTAAAGTCATGTTTAACGGCTTACGCTTGGGATACTTGGTCGTGCCTGAACATTTGGTCGCAAGGTGTCTCGAGATTAAAGACGCGCTCACCGGAGACACGGCGTCCCATACACAAGAAGCGCTGGCTGATTTCGTCCATGAAGGCGACTTGCTGCGACATATCAGAAAGATGCGTCGTTCATACAAACTCAAATATGAAGCGATGATTGACGCCATTGAAAGTGAGTTTAACGGTGATCTTGAAGTGATAAGCCAAGCCGCAGGATTACATGTGACGGTGAAGTGGTACCAAGGGATATCTGAACACGAGTGGAGCCGACGGGCTGAGCTGGAAAATATCGTAATCAGGCCTTTTGATTTCTACGAGTATGGATCAACCAATATTCGCGATTGGAATGGCGTGATACTCGGCTTTGGCAATATCCGATTGGTTGACATAAAGCCGAAGATCAAACAGATCGCTCGGCTTTTCTATCAATAATGTTTATGGTCTGGCTTACAATTTGTCGATAGAGACGGTGGGTTTACCTAACCATTTTCGCCAAGGGAGTGACAATGTCACAAACACAGTCACAGCATAGAGCATTGACAAACTTAGGCAGATGAACACCAGGGTACAGATGACCAATGAGATCATGGCTGTGTATCTAGATGCGCCAGTCAGTAATCGGCAGGCTGCTAACATCGCCAGTAGATAAACCAAAACAAAAATACCATTGGCGAGTTTAAGAAAGAATTCGAGATCCAAATTAGACAGCTCGCCGATTACACACGAGATAAGCGCAATAAAGCCAATAGCCAAGGTTGGATAAAGTGGTACGCCACGGCTATTAAGTTGCGCCATTTTACTTGTCGGAGTGTGTTGGCGAGCCTGAGCCCAAATCATGCGAGATAAGCTTTGGGTATAAAGATTTAGGCTAGCAAAACAAGCGAAGAAGCCAAGCACACTGATGACGGTTTTAAAGCCATTGCCAAACAGTTGCTCTGTCACCCACGGGATAGAGGCAGCATCAAATTCTGGTGAACCATAAGCCCCTAGCTTGATTATAACCACCGAACAAGCCCAGTACACCAAGCCTGCGACGAAACACCCTGCAATGATGGCGATTGGGAAGTCACGCTGTGGATTTTTAAATTCCTCTCCCATGTGAGCAAAGGCTTCTATTCCGACAAAGCACCAAAACATGACTGCCAGTGCAGCACCAATAGACCACATTGAATCGGATGAAATAGCGGGAATCGCGACATCTGCTACCGTGATGTCTGCTTTCCAAACAAAAGCGCTAACTAAGGCAAAGATAGACAAAGCAATCACGGTTTGCAGTCGGCCAGAAGACTTACTGCCCATCAGATTGACGGCAATAAGCAGAGCTACGGTAAAGGACTGAGCACCCAGAGGTGTGTCGAGTGGTGCCGGTAACAGCTGTTGAGCAAAGCCGCCTGCTAATGCAATCGCAGCGGGAATGCCGACAGGAATAACACTAACAAACAACCAAGCAACGCTCGTTTCTAATCGCTCGCTGAACGCTTGGCGCACAAAATAGGCAGTGCCGCCTGCATTCGGGTAGCGTTTTCCCAATGCAGCAAAGGTTAGGGCGATCGGGCAAATAGCGATAAACAGGATTAACCACGCGAGTAATGACAACTGCCCTGCGATACCAGCCGCAATAGCGGGAATCATAAAGAGCCCAGTACCAAGCAAGGTCGTAGAGAGTTGTCCAATTCCGGACATTAGCGTGATTTCTTGTTTGAGTTGTGACATTCGCTCTCCTAGCTATTGGCTGTGCTGTCGGTTTTATCGTGCCGTCTTGCGAGACTGAGACTGAGACTGAGACTGAGACTGAAAGCATACATTGTCGACATCAATAATACAGCTAGCGAAACGTCTTAAGACGCCGCCAATTTAACGGTATTAATCTGATTAAACGTGAAAGTGTCGGCTGTTATAAACGTCGACTGTTATAAGCAGGGAAGTTGTGTCAAATTAGGTACTATAAATAGAACAATAAGTGGAAAGAATCAGAAGCATGGATAAATTTGATCGCCAGATTTTGGATATTCTCAAAACCAATGCACGTTGCTCAGTGAGCGATATCGCCCGAGATGTCAGCCTTTCGCGCTCGGCGGTGAATGCCAGAATCAAGAAACTGGAAAGCGACAAAGTGATTACGGGTTATTGCGCTCAAGTGGCGGAGCCTAACCAAACGAAGAATGTGTGCGCTTACATCTTGTTGAAGTTCGACATGTCGAGCAGCGACCATAGCTGTGAGTCTTATGCGAAACGAATCCAGAGCATTGATGGTGTGCAATGGTGTCACTCTATCAGCGGTGAGACAGATATGATGTTGTACGTTGAAGTGGAAAGCATGGAGCATTTAAACCAAGTTCGCGATCAACTGCAAAGCTATCCAGATCTGCGCCACCTAGTGACTCATACAGTATTGACTGAGTTTTTTAACAAACAAAATTCATCAGGTCGTTCATGTTAGGAGCGATCAATTTCGCTAGGGGCGTCAATTTGGCTAAGAGCTTCAACCTCGCTAGAAGCCTAAGTTTTGGTAGGAGCTTAAATTTTGCTAGGGAATATTAATTTAAATCTGCTGCGCTCGCTGCATGTGCTTCTTGAAGAATGCCATGTAAGCCGCGCAGCACAGCGCCTTCATATCACGCAATCGGCTGTCAGTCGCCAGCTCAGTCAACTACGAGACTTGTGTGGCGATCCTCTGTTGGTTCGCGATGGCAACAAACTGGTACCTACCAATCGTGCTCTGCAGCTTACAGACAAGCTCGATGACTTGCTTGGGGAGTTTGACCACCTATTAGATGATAAGCCGTTCGAACCGAAAGATTGGCAAGGTGAGTTGGTGTTGTCTTCGAGTGACTATGTGGCTCAGTATATTCTGCCAGTGATTGTTGCAGAGGTGTCTGCCGAAGCGCCGAATATCAATTTAGCGTATCGTTTGTGGCAGCCAAACTACCTTGAAGCTCTGAACGAGTCAGGTATTCACTTGGCTTCGAGTATTTTCCCTAAGAAACCAGAACATGTTTCTAGTACCAGACTTGGCGAAGATAAGTCGGTGTGTTTGATGCGCAAATCTCATCCATTAGCTCTGCAATCGACTTTGAGTACAGAAGATATCGTCAGTTACTCACACATCAAAGTGACAGGTGGGGGAGACAAAGACAGTTATTCGGATATTGCGTTAAAGAAGTTGGGGCATAAGCGCAGAGTTGCTTTGCAGGTTCCGTTCTTTTCATCCGCTGGTACCGTGTTAATGCAAGACGATTATCTGATGATCGTTCCTGAACATATCGCCTATAACTTAGGTAGACACCTTGAAACGACCTACTTTTCTTTGCCATTTGAAACGGAGATGCACACCTATTGGTTAATGTGGCACCCTAAGTATGACAACGATTCTGCTCACAAATGGGCGCGAGAGAAAGCATTCCAAGCGATGCAGAAGTCGAGTTACAATATTGGTATGACTTAAAATCATAGGCATGATGATAATCTTTGATTTCAAATAATACCTATAGCGAATTATTGTAAGCAGCAAGTACAAGGCGTTCACTCGGAACGCATGGTTTTATTAGGAATGGAATAATGACAGTAACAATTTGGTTTTCTTTATTAGCTATTTGCTTGTTGGGTGCAATGTCTCCGGGCCCAAGCTTGGCGATGATCGCTAAGCATAGTTTGGCTGGTGGTCGTATGAACGGGCTTATCGCGGCTTGGTCACATGCGGCTGGCATAGGTATTTACGCGTTCGCAACTATTGTCGGTTTAGCGGTGTTACTTGAGCAATCGCCAATGATATTTAAAGGGATCAGTTTGGCGGGTGCAGCATATCTACTTTACCTTGGAGTGAATGCGTTACGCTCAAAAGGTGGGGTTGCTGCGAAATTGGAAGCGGGTGAACAGATGAGCTACATGCAGTCTGCTCGCGAGGCCTTTTTGATCTCTATCTTGAGCCCTAAGATCGCGCTGTTCTTTATCGCTCTATTTAGCCAATTTGTGGCTTTAGGTAATGAACTTAGTAATCGAGTGATCATTGTCTCAACGCCACTGATTGTTGATGGCCTTTGGTATACCTTTATTACTTTGGTGCTCTCTAGCCCGCTTATCGTAGAGCGCATTCGAGCAAAAGCGCAGTTGATCGATCGATTGTCAGGTGTGGTTTTAATCCTGCTTGCCGTTCGTGTGGTGTGGACGATATAGCGGCAGTCCATATACTGGTAAGAAACGATATCCACTAAAAAGGCTCACTAGACGTTATCTAGTGAGCCTTTTTTGTTTTTCGTCGAAGCGGCTTTTTAACCTTCCGAATTCAGTACAGTATCGAGCTTTTTCATCGAGTCGGAAAAATATGGATTGTAGGTCAAGCGCGCATGGTTTTTACCTTCTTCACGATATCCCCACGCCGAGTACCAAACTTCACTTGTCGCGTTACACTCGGCTTCAAAGCCTTCAGCCTGACCATTAGAGCATATCTTCTCGCTACCATTGATTCCGTAATACGGATTGCTTGGCGAGAACAACAAGCCCATGTGAGAGCCATTCGAGATTCGTTGCTCTGGGATCTTCATGCTGTATTGAACCGCGCGAGGATCGTCAAGTGTGGCTTCCCCTTGCCAAACCAACACATTGTTTGGGTTTGGCATAGACTCAGTAAACGCTTGTTGCACGAAGTTGGTGTCAATGACACTGTCGCCTTCACTCATCATAATAAACACCGGCTTATCGAAGTGTTGATCTTGTAAGTCTTCGCGAACCACTTCTGATGTCTCGTAGTAAACCGAGGCGCCATTCATTGGTAGTGAGTTGTAGCGAAGTACATTGTCTTCAGGATCTTGATCCGCCCACGTAACAAAGTAGCTTGCTAGCCCTGCATATTGAACTGCAGACGAACTCGGTTGGAACGCAGGAGAGAACAGAAGTAATCCAGAGATCTTAGGATCGTTCATCGCCTGTGAAGTCACGAGGTTCGCACCTGTTGAATAACCGCCAAGCCACACCGAATCATATTCTTGTTCTAGTAACTTAGTGTGGTGAGCCACCACACCCTGCCAATCTTCTAAGTTTGGCTGCATTAAGTCACCAACACGACTGCCGTGACCGGGTAGTAACACCGTTCTCACTAGGTAACCTTGTTCTGCTAAATGTGTCGCGATGTCTTTAAATGAGTAGGGTGAATCCCCCAATCCATGAACCAGTAGAACTGCCTTACCGTTCGGTGTCGCAGGTTGATATTCGGTAGGTGAATTGAGTTGAATCTCTAGCTGCTTGTCTTTGGTCATGAACACACGGTTTTTCAGTAACCAATCTTGAGTGTCGTTCACGTAGGCGTCAAAGCTGTCTTGCTGATAGCTAGGCAAATCTGGAGAAGTTTCGTAAGCGGGTGCAATGGTCTCGTTGGAGCAACCAACGAGACTTAAAGTCGTTATGGCCAGCAGTGCTAGGAGGAGCTTTCTTTGCATTATGTAATGTTGTCTCTGTTGTGCGTTCACTAGGTCTGAAACTAAAGTTTAGGTTATTTTTTGCTTGAAAGGTCTTCGTATTCACCTTCAATAACACCGGCATCACTGGTAGATGATTGACGTGTGTTCATGTGAGCTGCGAAACCCTGTTTTTTCATTTGATTCTGAATGCGCTTGCCAGTGATTAAAGCTGCAATAGCTAAAGGAATAGCAAGAATCAAGCTCGTGAATAACGCCAATAGGCCAGTAAACAACGCAACAATCGTAACTAATATATTTTTCATATTCATTCCTCTTTTTCTATGTTGTCACTATATCGCTTCTATTCTGAACGAAACATGAACACCGTTAATAAATATCAGAGAGTCACTATGACACAGGCGTGTGTGGATTGAGAGTTTATATGTAGTCATATTCACGCACTAAAAACATGGAGTTTATTTAAGTTTATAAAAATCAACAGCTTAAAAGTTGGCACGCTTGATGCTCTATAGGGTTTGGAATAAGTCACTGTAAGCAAAGTACTTACAGCTAATAAAAAATTACTGGAGCCCCTTATATGTTCTGTATTCAATGTGAACAAACAATTCAAACCCCAACCGTAAAAGGCTGTTCTTTCGCACAAGGCATGTGTGGCAAAACGTCAGAAGTATCTGACCTTCAAGACGTGTTGGTGCATTCTCTTCAAGGTGTCTCTTTTTGGGCAAATTTAGGTCGCACTTGCGATGTTATTGATACTGAAATTGATGAGTGGGCGCCAAAAGCGTTTTTCGCAACTCTCACCAACGTTAACTTCGACCCTGCTCGTATCATCGAATTTGGACAACAATCTCACGAATTCAAACAGCGTTTAGAGCAACAAGTTCGCGCAGCAGCGACTTTGATTGGCTTTGAAATCCCAACGCTTTCTGCAGCAGCGCAGTTCGATCTTCCAACTGATTCTTCAGAGCTATTGGCACTTGCACCACAAGCCGCGGTTAACCGTGGTCACGATTCTCAACATGAAGATGTGATTGGCCTTCGTCTTCTTTGCCTATACGGTCTAAAAGGCGCTGCAGCTTACATGGAGCACGCTCGTGTTCTTGGTCAAACTGATAACGCTATTTTCGCTGAATACCATGAAATCATGGCGTTTCTAGGTACAGACCCATCAGATCTAAAACAGTTACTTGATACATCAATGCAGATTGGCTTGATGAACTACAAAGTAATGGAAATGCTAGACAAAGGCGAGACAGATACATTCGGTCACCCGCAACCAACAACGGTCAATGTGAAGACTAAGCAAGGTCACTGTATCCTTGTTTCTGGCCACGACTTGCATGATCTAGAAAAGATCCTTCAACAAACCGAAGGCAAGGGCATCAATGTTTACACTAACGGTGAGATGTTACCTGCACACGGTTACCCTGAGTTAAACAAGTACCCACACCTTGCGGGTAACTACGGTAGCGCTTGGCAGAACCAACAGAAAGAATTCGCTAACTTCCCTGGCGCAATTGTAATGACGTCTAACTGCCTGCTTAACCCAGATGTAGGTTCTTACGCAGACCGTCTATTTACACGCAGCATCGTGGGCTGGCCGGGCGTTGATCACCTTGAAGGTGACGATTTCAGCGCAGTAATCGATTGTGCACTAGCGCAAGAAGGCTTCAAACACGACGAGATCGAGCAAATGATCACTGTTGGCTTTGGTCGTAACGCACTGATGGAAGCGGCACCTGCGGTTATTGAGCAAGTGAAAGAAGGCAACATCAAACACTTCTTCCTAGTCGGTGGCTGTGACGGTGACAAATCTGAGCGTAGCTACTACACAGACTTCACAGCTCAAGCGCCAGAAGATTCAGTTATCCTGACTCTTGCATGTGGTAAATTCCGTTTCAATAAGAACCAATTTGGCGATATTAACGGTATCCCACGTCTGCTAGATGTTGGCCAATGTAACGATGCTTACTCTGCGATTCAGCTTGCTATCGCACTGTCTCAAGAGTTTGATTGTGGCATCAACGAACTTCCGTTAACGCTGGTTCTATCTTGGTTCGAGCAAAAAGCGATCGTTATCCTGCTTACTCTGTTTGCTCTAGGTGTGAAAGGTATTTACACAGGCCCAACAGCACCTGCGTTCCTAACTGAGAACCTACTTAAGATTATGCAAGACGAGTTCGACATGCGTTCTATCTCAACGCCAGAACAAGATCTTAAAACAATCTTAGCGGCTTAATTTAAGCCCACTCCTAAGCCCCTTTGTTGCTGTTCTTTTAGAGTTGGTAACGTCGGGGCTTTTTAGATTTTAATCTTTAGTCATCAGCAAGGTGTGTGAACTATGTATGCATGGTCGGATAGCGATTCAATCAATTTAGTGTGTTTAAAGAAATGGCACGAGACGCCAGATACGGTCAGCTTTGAGCTTGGCAGTATTCCACAAGACCTACATTTCAACTTTAAGCCCGGCCAGTTCATTACGCTGGGTTTGGATATGCCGACAAAAACCGATTACCGCGCATACTCTGTAGCCTCTTGCCCTGAAGACAACCGCATAAAGCTGACAGTAAAGCGTGTGGAAGGTGGGTTGGTTTCTAACTTTATTGTCGACGAGCTTGATGAAGGTGATGAGGTTGTTGTTTTAAAACCGGCTGGTGGCTTTAACTGCATTGATTGTATGCCTACTACTAGTAAAAAAGTGACATTAGTCAGTGCGGGCTGTGGGATCACACCGGTCATGGCGATGGTGAAATATTGGTTGTCTCAAGATAGCGAGATGGAAATAGATTTCGTTCATATGGCACGTAATAAGCTCGAGACAATCTACTTTCAAGAACTTCATCAGCTCGACGAAACACACGCTAATTTCAACCTAAAACTGTTGCTGAAAGATAATGAAGGAACAACCGCGCCTGAAGGCCGATTGGATAAGAATTGGTTGGTGAAACTGAGCCCAGATATTTTAGACAGAACCGTTTATCTTTGTGGACCGGTTGGGTTTATGCAAGACATAGAAAGCTATCTGAAAGAACTTGAGTTCAACATGGATAACTTCTATCAAGAGAGCTTCACCCCAGCGACCCTGAGCAATACTTCATCAGAAGAATCACAGGCAGAAGCGTCTGCGGATTCAAATGGTGCTGTTAAGGTGTTTGTTCCTGCATTTGGTAAAGAAGTGGAAGCTGACGTGGGCACGCCATTGGTGGATTCATTAGAAAGCGCAGGCGTTCCCATCATCATTGCTTGTCGTAGCGGTATTTGTGGTTCGTGTAAATGCAAAGTGACCAAAGGTTCGGTGGAATCAAGCAGCCAAGAGACACTGACAACTGAAGAAATTGAGCAGGGATACGTGTTGGCGTGTTCAAGCACGATTCAGTCAGATGTTGAGGTTGAGTTGTAGCCGTCTTATACAAGAAGAATGAAGCACGATGGGAACGAGGTTCGTTCGTGTGGAAGATGCAATGTGTGGAAGGTACAGCGTTTAGACGAAATAGCGTGTGACGGATATAACCCGTGACAGATATAAAAAGGCCACTTAGATCGTTAGAGAGAGCAGACCTAAGTGGCAACCCTATTGTTTATACGGGGGAGCAAAACAAAAGGGGTTGCGAAGCCCATAATAGACTTCGCAGATATAGTTATTATGTTGTGGAGCTGGTTACGCTGAATTAGTTACAAGATCGAAGTCGTTTAAACTTCAGGGTATGTCTTGTAACGAACACCCATCATCTGTTCCATACAGTGAACAACTTGGCAGCTGTAGCCAAATTCGTTGTCGTACCAAATGTAGAGAACAGCGCGGTTGTCTTGCGCGATAGTTGCAACACCGTCAACCACACCAGGGTGACGAGAGCCAACTAAGTCTGTAGATACAATCTCAGTTGAGTCGGTGTAATCAATCTGTGCAGATAAAGTCGAAGATAGCGCCATTTCACGCAGGTATTCGTTCAACTCTTCTTTGTTTGTGCCTTTCTCAAGGTTTAGGTTTGCTACCGCCATTGAAACGTTTGGCGTCGGCACGCGAATCGCATTACCCGTTAACTTACCTTCCATTTCTGGCATCGCTTTTGATACTGCTTTTGCAGCACCAGTTGATGTCAGTACCATGTTCAATGAAGCAGCACGACCACGACGATCACCTGAGTGGAAGTTGTCGATCAGGTTTTGGTCATTGGTAAATGAGTGAACCGTTTCGATGTGACCCGACAGGACACCAAATTTGTCGTGAACCGCTTTTAATACTGGCGTAATTGCGTTTGTTGTA
Source organism: Vibrio bathopelagicus (assembly GCF_014879975.1). Lineage (NCBI taxonomy): Bacteria > Pseudomonadati > Pseudomonadota > Gammaproteobacteria > Vibrionales > Vibrionaceae > Vibrio > Vibrio bathopelagicus. Next base: position 647,895 of record NZ_CP062501.1, read on the forward strand.
CAGCTTGCAGCAGAGATGATCGTATCTTCTGGTTTAATGTCATTTTGATTCACACCAAATACGACGTTCTTGATCTCACCTTTACCTGGCGCAGTCAGTAGAACCTTCTTCGCACCATTACACGCAACGTGTTGGCTTAGGCCTTCAGCGTCACGCCACACACCTGTGTTATCAACTACAAGTGCATTCTCGATACCGTAAGCGGTGTAATCCACTTCTGCTGGCTTGTTTGCGTAGATAACTTGGATGAAGTTACCATTAACAATGATCGCTTTACGTTCTTGGTCTACAACAATGCTGCCGTTGAATTGGCCATGAACTGAGTCACGACGTAGCAAACTTGCACGTTTTTCTAAGTCACCGTCTTTACCGCCACGAACAACAATTGCACGTAAACGTAGTGGGTAACCTGGGCCACTTTTTTCGATCAATAGACGAGTCAGCAGGCGGCCAATACGACCAAAACCGTACAAGACAACATCGCGAGGTTCTGTCATCGCATCGCCTTCAAGCGATTCTAAAAGTGCAGTCTGTAGGAAATCATCCAACCCGTTTGTGTCTTCGCGATCTTGCCAGAATGTATGAGCAAGGCGACCAACATCGATACGACATGGAGACAAGTCCATAGAGAGAAGGTGTTGAATGATTGGTTGAGTCTGTTCTGCTGTAAGCGGAGAACCTGTGTAACGTTTTGCGATGCGGTGAGCTTTGATGATGTCGATAGTTGTCGCGTTAACCAGTGTTTTACCGAACAGGATAACTTCAACGCCTTTTTGGCGGTACAACTGACCTAAAGTAGGAGCGATTGATTCAGCAATAGTTTGACTAGTTTGCCAGTCTAGGAGGTGCTTTTCGGGACTCATCTTTACTCGGGACCTTTCACGTTAATTTCTGCAATCATAGCGAATGTAGGGTAGCCATGAGAGCATGGGGGAGTTGAGCTATCTAAGCTTTGGTGGTCTTTAATGCCACTTAAAATGCGCTTGATATGCCTTGTGTGTAACTTGTAATTTTTATGTGGCAGGATTGTAAGGTACGACGGGTTATTCTGCTAGGAAAAATAAATGCAGGTAAATTATCTGAAACTTGGCTCTATATTAGTCATAAACCAAGGTTTTAGCGTCAATAAAGGCTATTGACTTTAATAATCTGTAGCACTTAATTTTCGCCAAAAAATACTCAACTCAAAATATAATATGTAATACAGGTCATAATGATCATTAAAGATGTGATCATTAACTCAAGTTACACGTAAATGGTAAACAACAGATAAGCAAATTGACCGTTTTTCCTGTTCGACCTCGGTATAAGCTAAGGTTGAGTGCGAAAAGTGCATGACGCAAACGATTAGATCTCACAAATTTCACCTAATTGTCGACTTTATTAATGTCTAGAGTTGTTACTTGCTGCCTTGTAGAGCCGATAAGCTGTCTTTTTCACTTGTTATGCGACCGATAATAACTTGATAAGTCTTATTTCATTTCACTTGTATAAACCTCTCTTACCTAAACCTCATGGGTTTACATCTCATTTACTCAAATAAATGCCTCCCACTCTTAAAGTACCGAAAGCGATGTCAGTTGATATAAATGTCTATTTTGGGCTCAGAGTATCGTCAGCTCATATCCAATTTGATCAATAACCTCTGTTAATGTCCTATCCTTAACTTGGGCTAGGTAAAATTACTTTCGGGAAGGGAGTCGTTATAAAAATGATAAATATGTCAATTAGATGGCGTCTTATTTTTCTTTCCACGGTTTCTGTTCTCATTATGTTTGGGGTCACAGTCAATGAAGTGCTTAAGAATAATGAGAAGATGAATCACCTTGAAACAACGCGTATTAAGGTCGAAGCGCTTCAATCTTTTAATACGGTTTCAAGTGGTGCTTATCGATGGTTGGTGCTGTCTAATGACTCCCCTGAGAAAGGTCAGCTGCTTTTAACGTTGCAATCAGAACTGGATAGACTTACTCAGTATGGAATGCGACTTCAACAATTCGACAGTAATTGGAGTATTGATCCTCAGTTAGCTGAATTGAAAAAGCTGTTGATGGGTCTTGCTAGTACACCGGAAACCACAGACAGCAAGCAATTGACAGAACGCGCTTTCGACTTATTAAAAGACGTTTTAATGGAGCTGTCTGAATATCGCATGGCTTTAGTTGATGAAAATATTGGTCAAGCGGATGCGATGTTTATCAATCTTACTCATTACGTGTTTTGGACTCAGAGGGAAGCGTGGTTAAGCTACAGTTTGTATCGTTCTCCAGAGTTGAAGAGTCAATATCTATTGAGCTATGTTGGTGCTTTGGAAAGACAACAGCAGTTATTAGACACGTTTTTTCGTTCGGCCACTCGCTCTTCAAATATTAGACAATTGTTAGACACTGTCTCCAAAGATGAATTTCAAGACAAATTTACATCGCGAATCCTCAAAGGTGACTTTTCATCGCCAGAAATCTATCAACATTTGAATGACTTAGAGCTGAAAAAACGTGCTATTTCACAAGCGATTGGTGCTTATACCAAGCAATTACAATCTGATCTGACAAAGAACATCGCGTTACAAAAACGACAAACCTTGGTCATAACACTATTAATTCTGGTCGCTTCAGGCGCTCTGTTATGGCTCAGTATCGCCACCTCTCTGCGCTTAAATCGAAATCTATCATCGATCCTAAAAGGGGTGTCGGAATGTGCAGTTAGCTATGGAAAGCCCAAGGTGATTCACATTCAAGGGAACGATGAGCTCGCTGAATTTACTGAAACTCTAAATCGAGTGATGGAACGTAACTATCATCACAACAAAGAGTTAATAAAAGCCAAAGAAGATGCGATTTCGGCCAATAAAGCCAAAAGTGCCTTTCTAGCGAACATGTCCCATGAAATACGTACGCCGCTCAATGGGATTATCGGTATGGCCGAGATATTATCTCAGAGCCAACTGAGTGCTAATCAACAAGAAGTGCTGGGCGATATCGAGTCGTCTTCCCACTCCTTGTTAGTTCTACTAAATGACATTCTCGACCTTTCTAAAATAGAGTCGGGTAACTTGATGCTGTCGCCACATAACGCTGACCTTAGAGAAGCGGTGTATGACTCTGTGAGCGTGATTTTGTCGAAAGCGATGAGCAAAGATATTGAACTCGATATTAATATTGACCCACAAACTCCACCACAACTCTTCTTTGATGAGTATCGTGTTAGGCAGGTGCTTACTAACCTATTATCGAATGCGATTAAGTTTACGTCTAAAGGCTCAATCACTACCGATATTGCTTATACGCCCATGTCACTAGGTCGAGGAAAGCTTGATTGCACCGTGACTGACACCGGTATCGGGATTGAACCAGAGAAACTAGAATCGATCTTCGAACCTTTCACACAAGAAGATGGCAGTATTACTCGACAGTTTGGAGGCACAGGTTTAGGGCTTGCGATTTGTCGCCAGCTTGTTGATTTGATGGGTGGATATATCAGCGCACAATCGGTGAAAGGCGAGGGGTCTACGTTCTCGTTTTGTTTGTACGTCGATACTATAGAATGCCATGTTCAAACCTTTGAGAACCTAAGCCATGCAACGATAGTCTCAAATTCTTTCAGCTATTTAGATCAGTTGGTCAAAGAGTGTGACCGTTTTAGTATTCGAGCGCAGGTGGTTCCATCCATCTCTGAGCTAGATGCGAGTATCACTGAGAGTGACCTAATATTCTATTGCCACACGTTACACCACTCTATGGACAAAGATCTTGCTGCGCTTAAGGAGCTCTATCCTCTTTCTCGTGTGATCGTGTGCCAACACCACCTATTTAAGACCAACTTGATCACGGAGCCAGTTCATTTCACGCATACTTTACCCTTCTTAGGTAAGCGATTTTTAAATAGCCTATTGTCGCTCGACATTGGCGAAGAAGAGGTTGAGCAAGAGGAGTTTGAAACGGAAGAGGTTCGGTCGTTAAATCGACGTATATTGATCGTCGAAGATAACTTGATGAACCAAAAGATAGCGAGTTTCTTTCTTGAGAAAGCGGGTTATGAATATCTGATTGCCAGCAATGGCCAAGAAGCGGTCGATGTGATTACTCAAGGCGCTCAGTTTGATGCGATTCTAATGGACTGCATGATGCCTGTCATGGATGGCATTACCGCGACTCGAGCTATCCGAGATTGGGAAACAGAGCAGGGCGTTACGCCGCTACCGATTATTGCCCTGACAGCCAGCGTGTTGGACGAGGACATTAAAGATTGCTTTGAAGCTGGTATGAATGCTTACTTGCCTAAACCTTATAAATCCCACCAACTGTATGATCTTTTTAGTAGCTTAGATATCGTATAAGCCAACTTACACCTCTTTGATGAAGTCGTTGAGCGTACTTCATCAAAGAGGTACGTGGAATTTGACTTGTGCTGTTACTAGGGCGTGTTGATCTTTCGAGCTGATTTTTGCAGCGAGTTGCTGGGTACTTATACAAGGCAGAGGCTTCGATGTGTAGCTAGCCTACATGAGAAGCCGATAACGTAGTAGGAATGACCAGCAAACGCTTTTATCTCGAACAAAATTTAACCGCGAAAGAGCAACACGCCCTAGTTGTTGTTTTATTCCTATCTAACTTCTAGCCCAAGATTATATTGAGCAAGACAGCGTCCGACGTAGCTTATCTTTAATAAGGCTGCCACCAATATTGTGCTGATGTGCGCAACAATTTGGATTGGCAGTGAAAAATGATCGGCCATAGGATAAGCCACTATGATGCTGAGGAGCATAACCAGAGCGGTTATTGCTAAACTGAAGTTTGAAACAGAAAGTAGAGTCTGGAAGCGTTGAGTCATGTTCTTCATGTTGTATTCCTATTAATAATTATGCTGATTAGTTATTAATAGCAATTAGCGTTCCAGTTTTATTTATTATTATCTTACAGTGGCTTAGTTTATTTCCCCGTGGTTTTGAGTCAAAAAGACGTGTTGATTTATGGCGTCCAATTGACTCTTTGGTGTCCTTTTGTTCTTACCATTGTCTAAAGCCACAAGTGTCGATATGGAATCGCACGCCAGCGTATAAGCCCAGTCCGACGTTATGTTTTTGTCCAAATTCGGCATGAACTTTTTTGAGTTTAGCGTGTAGGTCTTCTCGAGAAATACCGTTGGCAGGAACAAGGTCTAAGGCACAAAATTCTAAGTGCTTACTTCGCAGTGCACCGCCAGCTTGTTGGTTATAAATCTGAGTTCTTTCACCAGATACAGGAATCACGACACCGATTTCAGGCTCAATGTATTGTTGAATGTATTTCAAGGTGTTGATCATATTCGATACATTCTTTTTGTCCGGAAGGGTAAATAAAGTTGTGTTACTCATTGCCCAGTCCGTTCCTTGCAACAGCACCAGATGTAAGGGCATGCTCTGGGTTATGCCCGCATCTTTTAGTTGCTGCCCTATCTCTCTTACTCTCTCTTCTGCGCGGTTGAGCAGCATCCAGCCACGAAATGCTGAACGAGTCGGAACCTTGTAACCATGAACGTCCACCACGAGGTCGTCGTAAGTGATTTCTGTTTCTTCGGTATACAGTCTTTCAAATTCTTCTGGATAGGGTTGAGTCGTTGATAGCGCTAAGGTAATCAGAATACTTGCGTACATAGGTCACTCCATTGCTTAGGTTCACCTAGTTAGTTTTACAGATGCTCAGTCTTACGTTCGCTTAAGTATAGACGCTAGAATTTGGGTATAAAAAAACCCACTACTAAGAGTGGGTTACTAACATTGTTACAAGTAAATTCGCGAGGTTAGATTACTTCTTACCTTGGATTTGCTTATCTTCTTCTGTCAGTTCACGAATGCGACGGCTGATGTCACGGCGAGCTTTAGAAATCTCTGCGCTCTTGATGATGTGGTCATCAACACGGTCTTCGTAGTCAGCTTTCATATTTTTGATAATGCCTAGGATCTCGTCATGAGTCATTTCTGGCTTGACGTAGTCAAGTAGGTTATCAAGAAGGTCGACACGCTTACGGTTGTCACGAACTTTCTTTTCGTTGTCTAAAAGTTCACGCTTAAGTTTGTTCTTACGTCGTGCTTGGTTAACAATTTCAAATACGCTGCTCATAGATTCCTTTTCCTAATCGTCAAATACGTTGTCTGGTTCTGATTAAAGCACATCAGTTGGTGTTGTAACAGTCTTTAGATCAAAGCAAAAGTAAGGTTGTATAATTATTCGGCACTCTCGCTTAAGTGCGATTGTTTTTATCTAAGAGTTCAAGTTAGTATCCAGTATAGATACTTCATTGATACGAAATGTGAAATGAATCAACAACAATTAGAAACAGACGATCTGGTAGAGAGTGTTACCGAATCTTCAGCAGAACAGAGCAAGCTTCGTAAGGCGTATGTGAAAGAGCGTACTTACCTTGAAGTCGTGGAAATAGAGCTAAACCGTTCTAAAATCATAATGATTGATGAACAAGGCCGAAAGAAAAGAGTACCTATTTTGTCTGAGCACTAGCCATCATTGGCTGCATTCTTCAGTGTTGAGACGGAGCAATCAAAATAATAAAAAGGAAAAATGATGAACACAGTACTTTCCCTAATTGAAGCGAGAATTATCGGTTGTTTGATCGAGAAAGAAGTCACCACTCCTGATCATTATCCGTTAACGTTAAACAGCTTAACGACGGCATGTAATCAAAAGAGTAACCGTGAGCCTGTGCTCTCTCTTTCTGAATCTGAAGTATTAGATGCCGTTGATGGATTAATAGCACGTCGTCTAGTGAGTGACGAAAGCAGCTTTAATAGCCGCGTGAATAAGTATCAACACCGCTTCTGCAATACTGAATTTGGTGACTTACAATTCACTGAACAAGAGCGCGCGATCATCTGCTGTATGCTTCTTCGCGGCGCACAAACACCTGGCGAACTGCGCACAAGAACAGGTCGTCTTGCAAATTTCAGTGATGTTAAGGAAGTGGAAGCAACACTAGATAAATTAGCTGTAAGAGAAGCGGGTGCTTTAGTGGTGAAGCTGCCACGTGAAGCGGGTAAACGTGAATCTCGTTACCAACATTTACTGAGTGGTGAAGTGGATGTTGAGTCATTGGCAACTGCGTCTGTAGGAGCTTCTCAACCAACCGCGAATAGCGGAAGACTTGAAGAGCTGGAAACCGAAGTCGCGAGCCTAAAGGCGGAAGTTGCAGAACTTAAAGAAATGGTTGAATCACTACTTTAGATGTCTACCTTAGATAACAATGCGGGTTGGGTGGTGTACTTGATCCGCAATCGACACAATGCCCTTTATTGCGGTGTAACGAACAATTTAGAACGTCGATTTGAACAACATCAAACCGGTAAAGGTGCAAAAGCCCTTAAAGGCAAAGGCCCACTTGAGCTGGTTTGGAGTTTTGATGTTAGATCAAAAAGTGAGGCATTGAAAACCGAATACGCGATCAAACAATTACCGAAGCCTCGCAAAGAAAAACTGGTATCACTCAAACTAATTATTGAGTGGCAAGAAGACCAAATTCAATATATCGAAGTCTCATAATTCATAGCAAAAACGTTCGTTATTGATTAAATGTTAATAATGTATTTCTTCTTGTGAATGCTCATTAAGTTATTGAACGTAAAGTGTAATTTGTTGGTTTCGGATTGACCTAAGCGCATCAAAGAACTCACTGATTACAATCTCTCTTCCAAATTGACATATTGCACATTTAGAATGTCGTTCTAATTAGTGCTAGACGCTATCATTTATCATCGTTGTCCTACATAATATCTCGTAGCCATACAAAGATATGGTGTCATGCTAGGTTAAAAAATGAGCCAAAGTAGCTCATATAAAACGAGAAAAATATGAAACGTTTACTTATGTTGTTGGGACTTGCCGTATTTTCTGCGTCCGCTCTCTCCCATGGTACCCATGTCCTCAATGGTTACTGGGAATACCAAGATTACCTTTCTAAATTTCCAGAGCAAAAAGCACTGACCGATAAAATGGTTGAAGCAGTGCAAAACCACCCGGTTCCGTTAAGAAAAATCCAAGATGAACCCATTACAATCTCTGTGGTGTATCCAGGGCAACAGATCTCCGATTACTGGGTTCGCAATATTGAGGCTTTTGAAAAAAGGCTCGATAGGCTAAGAATTAATTATCAGATCAATCAGGTCTTTACACGAGTTAATGCGGATATCACCCAGCAAAGTATTTCATTACAAGAAGCTATCGAAAACAAAACGGACTACTTAATTTTTACTCTTGATACCACTCGTCATCGTAAATTTATTGAACATGTTTTGACGTCAACGGATACCAAGTTGATTCTTCAGAATATCACTACACCAGTTCGAGCGTGGGCTGATAGACAGCCATTCATGTACGTGGGTTTTGACCATGCGACAGGCAGCTTAAAATTGGCGGAGTACTTTAAAAATAACAGTAAATCAGACAGCCAATATTCGGTTTTGTACCGTTCAGAAGGCTATATCAGTGATGCTCGCGGTGATACTTTTATCCACGAAGTGAACACCGATACGAACTTTGCACTCAAGTCCTCCTTTTATACTAAGTCTGACAAAGAAAGCGCCTATCAAGCGGCGAAAATCAGCATAGAGAAGGATAAAGACCTAGACTTTATTTATGCATGTGCAACTGATGTGGCACTGGGTGCTGCAGATGCGATTCGTGAATCAGGCAGAGATATTCTTCTTAACGGATGGGGCGGAGGCTCTGCCGAACTTGAAGCTATCGAAAAAGGTGATCTAGACGTGACTGTGATGCGGATGAATGATGACACTGGCATTGCGATGGCAGAAGCCATTAAATGGGATCTGGCTGGTTTAGAAGTGCCTACCGTGTATTCTGGTGATTTTGAATTGGTCACCAAAGAAGATTCTCCCGAACGTATTTCTGAACTCAAACAGCGGGCATTTAGATACTCAGGTCAATAATGAAGAAAAGTTACGCCAGTACACCAAGAAACACTCTAGCCAAATTAATTACCCGTATCGTTATTTTAGTTATAGGGGTTATGGCGCTTGGCGTGCTTATTCATAATTATGAAACCAGTAGTCGCATTGTAAAGCAAGAAACGAATCGGACGGTTCAGCAGACTTCTAGCTTGATACAGAACATGTTTGATTACCGTTTATCGGTATTACAGATTCACCAAGATAGCAGTTCGCACAGTGCGGTGTTGAGACAGTACTTTGATACCAATGACGAAGAAGCGCTGAGTTATTTTTTCTTTGGTGTTGACCAGCGTGAACCTAATCACGCCCCAGATATGCGCTTTGTCGCGACTCACGATGGTGTCGTTTGGGACGATGGTAATGGTCAGTTTTACGGTTTGGATTACACCAATCTGGAAAAAATTTCTAATGAGGTCGCATTCAGCAGTAATTGGCATTTTTTAAAGTTGACGACGGAGATTGGAGAGCGTCATCTATTAGCTCGACGCACGCCAGTTGTTGATAACGAAACGGGTGAGGTTCTGGGCCAGCTGTATATCGCCATAGTGCTGGATAATAACTTCTCTCTCGCGGAATCGATTCAACAGGGAAGCAACTGCGAAAACATTGTAATAGAGGCGCACGGTACGCCTGTTACCTCTACATTCAGTGGGGATGAAAGTTACACGATCACGGATATCCTCAATTACAAACAGCATGATCAACTACTAAGTCACTTTGTGACCATTGCGACGATTAAGATTAATGCGGTCGATACGCCACTCATTATCCGCGCCGTGCAAAAGAACACTAACTTTATTGCGTTAGAAGAAAACTATGAACGCGCGATCATTGTCGTCGTTGTCGTGATCATACTCGTATCCTTCTTTGCAAAAGCTTGGATTCAGAGAAAGGTCGCGGCTGAACTCGATAAGTTAATGGACTTTACTCGCTCAGCAAGTGGCAACGAAGACTACAACAAATTTGATGGCTCCAACATCTTCGAATTCCACCATATTGGCTGTACGTTAGAAGATACTTTTGAACGATTGTCTGAACAAAATCAAAAATTCCAAGACCTGTTTAACTTTGCTCATTCACCTATATTGGTTTGGTCTGACAAAGGCGATTTGATCCAGATGAACCCGGCAGCTCGAATGGCTTTGTTTGATGAAAATGATAACTATGGTGTGATTGCTCAGGAATTTGAGCAACGAATGCTACCTAATATTCAAATGGTGGTTCAAGGGTCAAAGCTGACGGGTATTAACGTGCCAATCGGAGATAAAGTGTTTCGTTGGAACATATCGGCAATCAGAGTTGAGCACGGCATTACGGGAGTGGTCGTTCAAGGGCAAGATATTACCAAGCTTATCGAAGCGGAGCGACAAGCCGATCGTGCCCGTGAGGAAGCTGAACACCTTGCGAATGTGCGCGCAGATTTCTTAGCTAAGATGAGCCACGAGATCCGTACACCGTTAAACGGTATTCTCGGCGTCTCTCAGCTAATGAAACGCTCTATACAGAGTGAAGACAATCGAGACCAGATCGATGTACTTTGTAACAGTGCGGAACACCTACTTGCGGTACTTAACGATATTTTGGATTTCTCAAAAATAGAGCAGGGACAGTTCAATATTCAAAAGAAAAACTTCCGTTTGGTTGAGCTCGTTAACACGCTAGACAGCATTTATCGTCCGTTGTGTGAAGATAAGTCGGTCGTTTTTGCCATCGATAATCATTTGGCGAGTGATATCGAAATAAGCACAGACCAAGTGCGCCTTAATCAGATCATGTTTAACTTGTTGAGTAATGCCCTTAAGTTTACTCATCAAGGACGTATTTCGGTGAGTTTCGAACTTGAAAGCATTTTTAATTCAGACCAAGCCAGCTTGATTGTTCGGGTTAAAGATACCGGTATTGGAATTGATGGCAGTAAAATTGATGCTGTTTTTGAACCGTTTGTTCAAGAAGATGAGACGACGACTCGAGAGTATGGCGGCACAGGTTTAGGGCTTACTATTGTTAAGAACCTTGTCGAGATGCTGGAAGGTGATATTCAAGTTCGAAGTGTTAAAGGAGAAGGTTCCGAGTTTGTTATCGAGATCCCTGTAGAGTTATCTTCACAACCCTTACTAGGTTCTTCGCAGCAACCTCACATTGATCCTCAAGCGCTGTTTAGCCACTCCCTTAAAGTATTGCTGGTGGAAGACAATCACACGAACGCGTTTATCGCACAAGCTTTCTGTAAGAAGTATGGGATGGCCGTGACTTGGGCTAAAGATGGTTTAGAAGCGATAGAGTTGGCGAAAGCAGAGACGTTTGATCTTATCTTGATGGATAACCAGCTGCCTAACTTAGGTGGCGTAGAAACGACTCAGCAATTAAGAAGCGAAATTGGAATATCAACACCGATTTATGCCTGTACAGCCGATGCACAACAGTCGACCCGAGACAGCTTTATGGCAGCTGGTGCCAACTATGTAATAGTTAAGCCGATCAAAGAGGAATCGTTGCACCAAGCTTTTGTACATTTCAAAAATGTATACTCGGGTGACATGGAACAACCGATCTAATCAATGAAGCTAACCAACCTAAGCAAAGTTGCGTTTCTCATTACGATGAAAGTGAGATTGTGATAAAGACAGGAGCGAATAGAGCGTTCTTGTTTTTATAAAGAACCAGCAGTAAAGGCTTGCTCCAACAGTAACGTTCTCAATTCGTCATTCATCTCTATGTGTTCAGGGAACTGTATTCCCAACAACCAACCTTGGTCTTGTCTTTTTTTACTCACTACCTTGTAGACAAGTTCGCTATTTAAGTACTCACTCAAGATCGAGTTGGCCTTAATCTTCCAGCCGATATCTATATCCGATTGCTGGGTAAGATAGATACCGCAGCCTGATGCAGAAAAATCCACTAAGGTTGCATCTAATGACAAGGTGTCAAAGGTGACTTCACATTCGAGTCGTACCTTGTATCTTTCATGCTCGCGAATAGGTTTTGTTGCAAAGCTTGAGGGTGGACGAAGGAATATAAGGTGTGCAGGCGATGTGATGTGAGCCAGTACATTGGTCTTAAATGCGACAATGTGACCAAGTTCAGTATCGGTAATAGCACGAACAATGATATGGACATTATTAAGCTTTCTTAGCGTTAGTGCTTCCGTGGCTTTTTGTGAAAGCTCAAGAATCAAGTACTGATCTTGCTTGTGTCCGATGTAAAGCGTACTTATCTGAATTGAGTCATCCGGGCCAAATTCCAACACACCTGCTGTTCTTGTACCGGGTTTTAGGTATCTGAACAGTTCTAAGTTTTTATCTTTATGCATATTCTTCAATGAACAATGTTAATCATCTGTTCAAATAATATAACGTCCTGATAAATGTATGTCATTAGTTTCATTTAAGTAATTGTAAAAGTTGAGTCAAAAAGTGAATGGCTTTCCAAAACTAAAACTCAGCTTACTCTTACCTCAAAACACGATACACTGATGTCGTTAATCATGTACTGATGGAGAAATATTAAATGGAACTGGAAACTTTACTAAACACGCTGACGCAAACCCCAGAAAGCATTCAATTTGAAGATACGATGCAGGTGATCGAGGCGAACTATGACTTTTCTGAGAGTGAGTTTCGCAATGGTGATGTAGTGAATATGGCGGGACAGAACAATGGTTCGTGTAAGATTTTTGCTTTTGGTTTAGCTCAAGATCTTTCTCCCGAACAAACACTGGCTTGTTTTGGGCAGTTTTATCGCAACGATGTATTAGGTTTTCCTGAGAATACCGACCATCAAAACATTCGTAATTTTATGATTCATGGTTGGAGTGGTGTACAGTTTTCTCAATCTGCACTGACGGTAAAAGCGAAGTAAACACTGACCAGGCGAACATTCGTATTCTGAAGCATTACTATCTGAAGCGAGAAATGGCATCTCGCTTCTTTTATGTTTTAGGTGTTGAGACAGGTTTACTCTCTATTGAATAGGCAATGCAGACAAGCACTTGCGACACATACAAACACTGCCTTTAGGGATACTGCTAGTATCACGTTTCTCTAGCTCGAAGCACCAGCAGGTTTCTTTACCCGCGCTGATATCACAATGAGCAGGCGCATTACACTGTGGGCACTGATGAGTTGAATTCGAACCGCTAAGGCTATCCATCACTGAACCTCTTTCGCTTTCAGTTAAGTCTTTCCAACTTATAATCTCATCCATCGTTCTGTGGCAGCCGCTGCATATGCCACCATTATTTTTACAAGCCGCTAAGCAAGGTGTTTTCATCTATCTGACCCGTCATTCATTTGTGCTGAAATGTAGCATATTTGTTTCTTCTTGAAGAGCCAGAAAGCTAAGAAATTACTCAGGTAAATTTAGAAATGACCTCGTAATTTTTAGGCTTTTCATGTAGCATCTCGCCCCTTTTGTTGAGTGGGGGATATTATGTTTATTGGATTTGATTATGGAACAGCTAACTGTTCCGTTGCAGCTATGGTTAATGGAGAGCCAAGCTTGTTGCAGTTAGAAGGTAAGAGTCATTATATTCCCTCAACCGTGTTTGCACCGACCCGAGAAAGTGTTTCTGAGCATCTATTTCGTCACTTAAACATCAAGCCCAGTGATGCTATCGGTGAACAGGTGTTGCGACGCGCTATTGCATTGAACCGTGAAGAGAGTATCGATCTGGTGCCGGAAGACATGGCATTTGGTCAGGCTGCGTTGAACCTCTATTTAGAAGATCCACGTGACGTTTATTATGTTAAGTCTCCTAAGTCTTTCCTTGGTGCTAGTGGTTTACATGATGTTCAGGTGAGCTTCTTCGAAGATTTAGTGTGCGCCATGATGGCGAATATTAAAAATCAAGCCGAGCTGACGACTCAAGAGCAGATCAAACAAGCCGTTATCGGCCGACCAATCAACTTCCACGGGCGTGGTGGGGAAGAAGCAAACAGACAAGCTGAACATATTTTGTCTCGCGCAGCTAAGCGTGCTGGCTTCCAAGATATTGCGTTTCAGTTTGAACCCGTTGCTGCGGGACTTGACTATGAAAGTACACTGACTCGAGACCAAACCGTATTAGTTGTCGATATTGGTGGTGGTACGACAGATTGCTCATTACTTGAAATGGGACCGACCTGGTCGGGTAAATCGGATCGAACTCAAAGTCTACTGGCACACAGTGGCCAGCGAGTTGGTGGTAATGACCTCGATATCTATCTTGCTTTCAAACAATTGATGTCACCTTTTGGTATTGGCAGTAAAGGGACTTCTGGTATCGATATGCCGTTGACCCAGTTCTGGAACCCGATCGCAATCAATAACGTCGAAGCTCAGAAGAATTTCTATTCTCGAGAAAACCTTGCGGCTTTGAAGCTACTTCGTAAAGAAGCAGCTGAGCCACAAAAGTTGGATCGCTTGATGAAGGTTTATCACGACACGCTAGGCTACAGCATTGTGCGCAGAGCGGAAGAAGCTAAGATTGCGTTGGCAGAGTGCGCTCAGTATCGAGCTGCGATTAATGTCGCTTCTGAGCTAGTTGAAGTAGACATCTCAGTTGAGCAGATGGTGGATGCTATCGAAACTCCGAAATCAAAAATGATTGAGTTGGTAAAAGAAGCAATCCAACAAGGCCAGAAAAAACCAGACGTTATCTATATGACGGGTGGTTCTGCTCGTTCTCCAATACTGCGTGAAGCTGTAGAGCAAGCGGTGCCGAATGTTCCAATCGTAAGTGGAAACTATTTTGGTTCGGTAACGGCAGGTTTGGCGCGTTGGGCTGAGGTTTGCTTTAAATAAATCCGTTTAATAAAACAATAAGTTAAGTGATTCATTAGGGTAATTGGTCTTTGGCTGATTACCCTTTTTTATATCCAGTATTTGTCTGGGTACTTAAAGGTCTACTTTGCATTAGAAGTAGGGGGCTTATTTCACGCCTTTAAAGATTTCTAGTGGGCTCTAAGTGTTACAAGATGTTTCATTTTCTACCATGGCTTATTTGATGGTCTGATGAGTCTATTTTTAATTTGACTTTTAATGCTCTTATTATGACTTTAAAAACAAAAAATCATTTTGATGGATGTAAATAAAACACAAAAATCACCGTTTTGAATAATATAAGTGCTTGTTTGAAATGTCTTTTTTGTTTTTTATAGTATTGTTTTTGTTATTTTATATATTTTAATGCAACTTTTTCGACATTCATAGATTAGTGTTTTCCTACTTGTTAAACGCAGGTAACAACTTCTCCCTAAAGCACGGAGGTTGTTAGTGAATAACTCACCCAGTTACATAATGGATATGACAATGAATAAGAAACTTTTAGCGCTAGCAATTTCTGGTGCGGTATTTGGTACACAGGCAGTTGCAGTAGAACTTTATAACGAAGACGGCACAACATTCTCTGTTGGCGGTCACGTGTCAGTTGCGGTTGGTGATGTTAACAGCGATGACCGTCTAGGTAGTGATGATATTGGTGTTGAGTCTGTTTCTCCACGTATCAACTTCGGTGCAACTCATGATCTTGGTAACGGCTTTACTGCTGATGCTAAAGGTGAATGGGCGCTAAACATGCTTGACGGCGGTGATGAGTCATTCACAACTCGTCTTGGCTACATTGGTCTAACTCACGAAGACTTCGGTCGTGGTGTTGTTGGTACTCAATGGGCACCTTACTACAACGTTGCTGGTGTAGCAGATATGCCAATCGCATTCGCGAATGACTTCATCTACGAAGATCATGGTAACCTAGGTACTGGTCGTGGTGAAGAGATGGTGAGCTACGGTAACGCTATCGACTTCGGAAACGCAGGTTCTCTAAGCGCAGCTGTTGCATGGCAAGGTCGTAAAGCTGATGTAAATGATTACGGTAACCGTGGTCAAGTTGCATTGAACTACGCAATTGCTGATTTCACTGCAAACTACGCGTACAACACAGGTGATGTTGACTACGTTGGCGTTGCTGGTTCAAAAACTGCTGATTCTCATGTACTGAGTGCAACATACGGTTCATACGGCGCTGAAGGTCTATACCTTGCGGGTGT
The DNA here is from genome assembly GCF_014879975.1 of Vibrio bathopelagicus. NCBI lineage: Bacteria > Pseudomonadati > Pseudomonadota > Gammaproteobacteria > Vibrionales > Vibrionaceae > Vibrio > Vibrio bathopelagicus. Next base: position 663,873 of record NZ_CP062501.1, read on the forward strand.
TTACGCAATGAACAACTACATGAACTCTGGCAACAGCCAGATTCTTGAAGAGTCAGTTGCTATTGAATTACTAGCGTCTTACGCACTTTCTAACAGCCTTAACCTAAGCGTTAACTATGAAGCTGTAGAAGATGATAAGAAGAGCGAAACTGTGTACAGCACTACTGCTCTACAAGCTGAATACAACTTCACATCTCAGTTCGTAGGCTTTGCTGGTTACCAGTTCGACCTACAAGGTTCTGGCGTTTACAAAGAAAAAGCTGACGACCAATGGCTACTTGGTGCTCGTTACTACCTGTAAGCCGAAAACTAATTTAGCATAGTGTTTACTCCTTAAACTTACCTTTTAGGATACTGTCCTAGGCACAATGCTAAGCCCTCTCTGATCTTTTGATTGGAGAGGGCATTTTTCGTTCTGTTCTACGTAAAATGTAACCCTGTGATTAGACCTCTCAATTTATCGAGTTGTTCGAAACTAATGGTTTCTCCCCTCGAATATTAGATGTCCCTTGACATCGATAACCGTCTAAAATTAGCCAAATCAACAAATTGAGCTCAAGATCAGAAATTTGAACTTCGCCACCATCTTGTCAAAGATTCTGTCTTTATGATGCGTTAAACTCTGAACTCCTAAAAATAGTTCAGGGATAAACTATGAGCAGCGTTGTAGATCAAGAACAGTTGATGAACTCCAAACGAACGGCAGTACCAACAAAAGTCTTATGTGTTGGGCGCAATTACGTGGATCATATTGAAGAACTCAACAATGCTATCCCTGACGCTATGGTTGTTTTCAACAAGCCGAGTACCAGCGTTACCTCCTCTCTAAGTTCCTTCCACCAAGAAGCCCTGCATTACGAAGCTGAGATCTGCTTCATTGTTGAAAACGGTGAATACTCTGCAGTAGGGTTAGGTTTAGATCTCACTAAGCGAGAGTTACAAAGCCATTTAAAAGCGAAGGGCTTGCCTTGGGAACGCGCAAAAGCATTTGATGGTTCGGCTGTCTTGAGCCGTTTCGTACCGACTGATGGGTTGGATTTGTCGGATCTAAATCTAGAACTCTTCATTAATTGCGTTCGAGTCCAAAAAGGACACGTAGAGCAAATGCTGTACTCACCTTCGACTATCTTGGAAGAACTCTCGTCTTATACCACGCTGCTAGACGGTGATGTGGTGATGACGGGCACTCCAAAAGGGGTTGGATCCGTACACCGAGGTGACATATTCCTTGGTCGTCTAAAGTGCGGTGAAGCTACATTGATTGAGATCGAGTGGGTAGCGAGCTAGTTAGCCTAATTTTTATAGTTAATAAGTTGGCTTTGTTGACTGATTGTGGTGTTTAATTCGAAATAATTAACTCATGACAACTGATTGCATCTGGAAGGGTGTAGGTAATTGATATAAAATCCGCCTCCGTTTTTATCAATACTGAAACCCATGATCGATTTAGCTATATTACCCGTCTACCTTACTGCCGTTGTTGCACTTCTTCTTTTACCTGGCCCAGATATGTTACTTATTGCCAGTTCTAGTATGAGTTATGGCCGAAAAGTCGGTGTATTTGCAAGCCTAGGCAATGCAACCTCTGGGATTATTCTGACGGTATTGGCAGCCATGGGTGTATCGGCGTTGATCGCCATGAGTCCTGTTGCCTTAAAAGCCCTGAATTTGTTGGGTGGCGCTTATCTATTAAAGATGGGTTGGGATTGCCTGCGAACTGAGCAGGGGAATGCGCCTGAACTCAGCGATAATTCTGCCGCGAAAACCTACTACCAAAGAGCATTGATTAGTAACTTACTTAATCCGAAGGCTCTGATTTTCTTCGTTATGTTCTTACCTCAGTTTGTGTCTACGAATATTGAAGCGACTTCGGGTGAGCAGATGTTGATGCTGGGCTTATTATTGAATGTTCTTGGTTTGACATTCAATTTCTTGTTGGTTGCTTTAGTGGGTACGGTTGGTAAGTCTCTTGTTGAAAACGCAAAGTTTCGTACCTATCAACAGAAAGTGATGGGCGCTGTGTTCATCGTTTTAGCGATTTGGATGCTATCTTCCTTCATCGGTTAGTTGCATTGTAAATAAGACGAAAAATGGACGCTCATTAGCGTCCATTTTTGTTTTGATGGTTTGTATGTTCAACTGGCTACTTTATCTCATCAGATATAAGCTTCACACTGAACTGAACTGCACGCTTAAGCACTGAGTTCTTGCTGGTGTTGTTCAATCAAGTTATTTGTATACTCTTCTCCACGTTGACGAGCTTCATCGTACGTTTCTGAACCCTCAAACTTTGTCACCGTCTCATAATAGACTTTTACTTTCGGTTCTGTGCCAGAAGGTCGAACGATAATTCGAGATCCATCCTCCAAGTGATAAATTAATACGTCACTCGTTGGTAAGTTAATGGTTTCAGTATCTCCACCAACGATGTATCGTAAAGAAGATTGCAGATCTTCAATTACCGAGACAGTTACGCCACTAATAGTTTTAGGTTGTGCCGATCTAAGTTTTGAACCTATCGACGGTGAATCCGGATCAAGCGCGATACTGCGTTGAGCGTTGGTATGTACACCATGTTCCAACGAAATTTGAGCAAGAAGATCCCAAACAGTTCGACCTTGAGACTTCAACTCTTCAACCAGTTGAGCAAATACTACCAATGCAGAAAGTCCGTCTTTGTCGCGAACTTGAGTACCAATCGTATAGCCCAGCGCTTCTTCATAGGCAAACAAGAATTCATTCTGTTCATCTTCCAGCTGCATCCCGATATTCGCTAACCATTTAAAGCCAGTCAGTGTTTGGAAATAGGTAGCGCCATGAGAGTTGGCGACTTTTTCGAGCAAGGTCGAAGAGACAATACTGTTGCCGACTAATTGGTTTTTGGTATGAGGCTTCGATAGTAAGTAATGAGCAAACAACACACCGACTTGATCACCGGTAAGCATCTTATAGGAAGCATCATTGGTTCTAGCTGTATCGTCAGTTCTAACGGCAACGGCAAATCGGTCTGCATCCGGATCGTTGGCGCAAGCGATGTCGGCATCGACACTTTTCGCCAGATTGACGACGAGATCCATCGCCCCTTTTTCTTCTGGGTTGGGGAAGTTAACCGTCGGGAAGTGACCATCGGGCTCTCTTTGTTCCGCAACGCTGAATACTTTATGGAATCCAACATCGTGCAGAAGATCTTCTGCCATTTGTGCACCGACACCATGCATTGCTGTGTAGGTCACAGTTGTATGCGCTGAATCGATGTCGTTGCGCACATAAGGGCTTTGATTTATCGCAGCGCGGTAGGTTTGATAGTAACCCTCGGTTAACCAAACTAAGCTTCCTTGCTTTTCTGCGTCACTGAGGCTGATTAGTGGGATTGGTTTGGTTGACGCGACGTCAATCTCATCGGCGATGCCTGCATCGTGTGGTGGAATGATTTGAGCACCATTCTCCCAATAGACCTTAAACCCATTATATTCAGGTGGGTTGTGGCTGGCTGTCACAACGACAGCGGCTGCTGCGTTGAAGTGTTCGATACCAAAGGCAACAATGGGTGTTGCTGCGACGTTTGCAGTTAAATAAACCTTAATACCTAAAGCCGTCAGTACCGAAGCGGTATCGATGGCGAATTGTTTAGAATCAAGACGTCCGTCATAACCAACAACCACACCACGAATAGTTGCATTGGCGATATGTTCAATTAAGTAATGGCCAAGTCCTGTCGCCGTTTCTTGTATCACCAAGCGGTTCATTCTATTTGGGCCACATCCTACTTTGCCGCGCAGGCCAGCAGTACCGAACTCCAATCGCTGTGTAAAACGATCTTCTAGCTCGGCATGCATTTTCTTATCGATGAGATGTTGAAGCTCTTCGCGAGTTCTTGGATCTGGGTCTCTCGCTAACCAGTTCATAGCATCTTGCATAATCACTAAACCTTTTAATGTCGGGATGACTTACTGTTGATTTAATTTAAATGATATTGATTATTATTTCTATTAAGGCAATCGTAAAACTCAATTTAAAATAAATTCCAACTGCAAGGGAAGAGGAAGGGCTTATAGGTCAAGCGACTTCAAATAATTGACTGTTTAGTAAGTAAACTTACCTTGAACAATTGGATATCACTAACTAGCCTTTTACATAAATATAACAAAAACTAACAATTTCGTCGTATTTGAATCTTTGGTTAAAACCTTAAACGTTTTTGAACCGTATAAGTTCGTATGGTTTTTTGATACGAACCGGCGAATTAAGGTTAAACGCTATGTGATGTGTAGCTTCGGATTCAGCCTTTCATGTGTAGTCGGATTAACAATGAGTGTCGTTAGATAAACAACGACATATAGGTCGCAAGTATCCAATTAGGATGGGTGAGGAGAGATCTTTTGAAGAGATTACTGGTCAGGCTAGCGTGGCTGTTGAATAGTTTTGTTATGGCTTTTGTTTCCCCTTTAGTAAGCGCAAGTAGCGAATACAACATGACGCGTGGGGTGACAAATATCAGCGGTCAGGTGTATGAACTTCATATGTTGATCTTCTACATCTGTTGCGCGATAGCGTTCATTGTATTTGGCGTCATGTTCTATTCCATTCTTAGGCATCGAAAGTCGAAGGGCGCGGTTGCTGCCCATTTCCACGAAAGTACGAAAGTAGAAATCCTTTGGACCGTCATCCCCATCATTATTCTTATCGCTATGGCCATTCCGGCAACGAAAACCTTGATCGCGATGGAAGACACCTCTCAATCAGATCTAACAATCAAAATTACCGGCTCACAATGGAAATGGCATTACAACTATTTTGGTGAAGATGTTGAGTTTTTTAGCTTACTTGCAACCAGCGATAAAGAGATTGAAGGGATAGAGACCAAAGGCGCTCATTACCTGCTTGAAGTGGATAAGCCATTGGTATTGCCGATTAATCGCAAAGTTCGCTTCTTGATGACATCAGACGATGTAATTCACTCGTGGTGGGTGCCAGCGTTTGCGGTTAAGAAAGATACGGTTCCCGGATTCATTAATGAAGCGTGGACCAAAATAGATGAACCGGGTGTATACAGAGGTCAGTGTGCGGAGTTGTGTGGTCGGGCGCACGGATTTATGCCGATAGTGGTACATGCAATGGAAGAGCAAGAATTTGATTCATGGTTAGCTGAGCAGAAAGAATTGCAATTAACCGCACAGCAGGTGGCGAAAGATGCATTAGACGCGTCACTTTCTTTGGACGAGTTGAATGTTTTAGGTGAAGACGTTTATAAAACTCGATGCGCGGTTTGTCACCAAGTGAACGGTGAAGGTATCCCAGGGGCATTTCCTGCCATCAAAGGAAGCCCAGTTGCGCTTGGTGATGTTGGCGTTCATATCGATACCATCGTCTATGGTCGTGGAGGCACGGCGATGCAAGCATTCGATAACCAGTTAACAGAGAAAGAGATTGCGGCGGTTGTGACGTACCAAAGAAATGCTTGGGGTAATGATACTGGTGATGTTGTTCAGGCTTCAGATATTAACGCTTACAAGGTTAAACAGTCAGGCGGATCAGAAAGCTCAACGGATGAAGCACAAAGTGATGTTAAGGAGCAGTTATGAGTTCACCAATCGATAAACCTGTAAAATCGGCTCCCGCTGACGAGCAAACGTTGAGTCATGTAAGCGAAGGCGTTTTAGGTGACACCGATACCATCATTGATGATCATGACTCTCACGCGGCACCCAAGGGCTGGGCTCGCTGGTTGTACTCTACCAATCACAAAGACATAGGCACCCTTTACCTGTGGTTCAGTTTTGCGATGTTCTTAACGGGCGGCGCTATGGCGATGGTGATCCGAGCTGAGCTATTCCAACCGGGATTGCAGCTTGTTGAGCCAGACTTCTTTAATCAAATGACCACAGTACACGGTTTGATCATGGTATTTGGTGCCGTGATGCCTGCATTTACGGGTTTGGCGAACTGGATGATTCCGATGATGATTGGCGCGCCGGATATGGCGTTACCCCGTATGAACAACCTGAGTTTTTGGATCCTACCTTTTGCGTTTTTGATCTTGATTGGCTCTTTGTTTACAGAAGGTGGTGGGCCGAACTTTGGTTGGACATTCTACGCGCCGCTTTCTACAACTTACGGCCCAGATAGCACCGCTCTCTTTGTTTTCTCTGTGCATATTATGGGGATCAGTTCGATCATGGGGGCGATTAACGTGATCGTCACCATCGTGAATATGCGCGCGCCGGGAATGACTTGGTTCAAGCTTCCTATGTTTGTTTGGACTTGGTTGATTACGGCTTTCTTGCTTATCGCCGTCATGCCCGTGCTGGCTGGCGCGGTCACTATGGTATTAACCGACAAATATTTTGGAACAAGCTTCTTTGATGCTGCGGGTGGTGGGGATCCGGTGATGTTCCAGCACATATTCTGGTTCTTTGGGCACCCCGAAGTGTACATCATGATATTGCCATCCTTCGGTATTATCTCTGCGATCATTCCTGCATTCAGTGGCAAGCGTTTGTTTGGCTACCACTCGATGGTGTACGCGACTTGTAGTATCGCATTGCTGTCATTCTTGGTTTGGGCGCACCACATGTTTACCACCGGAATGCCCGTATTTGCTGAGTTGTTCTTCATGTATTGCACCATGTTGATCGCGGTGCCCACTGGGGTGAAAGTATTCAACTGGGTAGCGACGATGTGGCGGGGGGCTTTGACGTTCGAAACACCAATGCTGTTTGCCATCGCGTTTATTGTCCTATTTACGATTGGTGGTTTATCTGGGTTGATGTTGGCGATAGTGCCTGCTGATTTCCAATATCACGATACCTATTTTGTGGTTGCTCACTTCCACTATGTGTTGGTGACGGGTGCTGTGTTCTCCATCATGGCTGCGGCTTATTATTGGCTGCCGAAATGGACGGGGCATATGTACGACCACAAACTCAGCTTGTGGCATTTCTGGACATCAGTCATATCGGTCAATGTACTTTTCTTCCCAATGCACTTTTTAGGCTTAGCGGGCATGCCTCGCCGAATCCCTGACTACGCGATTCAGTTTGCTGACGTTAACCAAGTGGTGTCGATTGGTGGCTTCGCCTTTGGTTTATCGCAATTGATTTTCTTATGGTTAGTTATCAAGTGTGTCAGAGGCGGAGACCCTGCACCAAGCAAGCCATGGGACAGAGCTGAAGGCCTTGAGTGGACGGTTCCAAGCCCAGCGCCTCATCACACGTTTACCCATCCACCTAAAATTGATTAAGGGGAAGGAGTATGAGCGATAACAAAAACCATCAACAAGACGCCGATAACCAGCCGTCACCCAAACGTTCGACAAAGACGTTGACGGGCTACTTGGTGCTGAGTGTGATTGGTATGTTTGGCTTTGGTTTCGCTCTGGTTCCTCTGTATGACGTGATGTGTGAAGCCTTGGGGATCAACGGGAAAACCAACACGGTTTCAGCGGTTCAGCCTCAAGGAATGCAACCTGATTATTCTCGCACGGTTCGAGTGGAGTTCATGTCGCACATCAAGCCAGATATGCCTTGGCAGTTTGTGCCTGAAACTCGAGTGTTAGAGGTTCACCCTGGGGAAGTGGTTCAAACGAATTACATTGCGAAAAACTTATCGGGTCTTTCGCTAGTTGGGCAAGCTGTGCCATCGGTATCTCCCGGAAATGGAGCGACATATTTTAATAAAATGGAGTGCTTTTGCTTCAATCAGCAGCCTCTGGATGGACACAAAAGCGCAGAGATGGGGCTGATCTTCTACATTGAACCTGAGATCCCAGAATCGATTCATACGCTTACTCTCTCTTACACCTTGTTTAATATCACGAGTGATGTTGGCTTGAACAAGAGTCAACCTCAAGCTGAAACACTCGCAAGTAACTAGGGATTTACAGAACCAGTATCAACATAAGGAGTTGAGCGATGAGTTCTAAAAAGGAAGTTTATTTCGTTCCACATCAAAGCCACTGGCCTCTAGTCGGAGCTATTGCTCTGTTTCTTGTCGCGGTTGGCGCTGGCTTGACGGTACAAAACATGGGTACCGACGCGGCTGGTGGTGTGTTTGGGAAAGCAGTGCTGTTCGTTGGCTTTGCTGTGCTGCTGTATATGCTTGCCGGTTGGTTTAGCAACGTCATCACGGAATCGTTAAGCGGTCTCTATTCCGAGCAAATATCTCGCTCTTTTAGACAAGGAATGAGTTGGTTTATCTTTTCTGAAATCATGTTCTTCGGTGCTTTCTTTGGCGCGCTTTTCTATGCTCGGATGATTTCTGTGCCTTGGATTGGTGGTGCGGGCAATAATGAAATGACCCATGAGGTATTGTGGCCGATGTTCCAATCAATGTGGCCGCTAACAACCACACCTGATGGCGTAACGACGGAGGCGATGTCTTGGCAAGGCATTCCGTTAAAGAACACCATTATTCTGTTGCTTTCCTCTGTGACGCTACACATGGCACATATCAGTCTTGAACAAAATAAACGCATGGCATTGATCGTATGGCTAGAAATCACCATTGTGCTGGCTGGGTTCTTCCTATTCTTCCAAGTGGAAGAGTATGTTCATGCTTATCAAGAGATGGGGCTAACACTCCAGTCTGGGATTTATGGCAATACCTTCTTCTTACTGACGGGTTTCCACGGTCTGCATGTGTGTTTAGGTACCATATTTTTGATTGTGCTATTGGCGAGGGTCGCTAAAGACCACTTTTCTCCGAAAGACCATTTTGCATTTCAGGCAGGGAGTTGGTATTGGCACTTTGTTGATGTGGTTTGGTTAGGTTTGTTCGTGTTTGTGTACGTGCTGTAGTGAGAACCCGAATTTGGTAATCACTTGAGCATAAACCGAATCAATAAGGGCGAGGGTTAGGAGTGATGACCCCAGAAGCCAAAGCAAGCAGAAGTAACAACACGACAATGGCTGATAGCATGACTCGGCGACCCAAGAAGTGACTCAGTCGCTTTCCATTGTGCTTACCTGACGCGATTTGGATAAGCGCTTTCATTAGATTGAAAACAATAACCAGCAACAGAACAACGAGAACCACTTTAAATAACAAGACAAAGGTTGATGACATCATAGTGCTAACTCCAAACCGCTTGATTCATGATGAAAAAAAATTCCGCAGTAC